>CADAAR010000017.1 GCA_902785945.1 uncultured Prevotellaceae bacterium | reverse complement strand
CTATTACTATCCCGCCCACATGGCGGTAATAGGCCTGCTGGCCCGTTGCTTCCAATAACCGTGAGGTCGGCAACTTCCCTTGTTCAACGAGTTTATAGAATTACCATGTGAAGCAATCAGTGGCGTTTTGCAGAGACCTTCGATGAGGTTACGCACTTGCTTTTGCGTCAGGATGCCGTTTTCGGTAGCTACATTAGTTCTGTTATCTCCTAAGTTATTACATAAACTGTTATGAATAATATCCTATTCGGATATAGTGTCTGGGTGTGGTGAAGGGATTCCATGAGATGTGCAGGAACAGGCCAACAGGATCGGCTATAACTCGAAGTCGAGAAGGCTCCTGGAAGCGTTGCCTACGGAATTCGACTGGGATCTGATCTTCAGCAAGATGGATAACGATGAGAACAAGACGCGCGTGCAGATTTGGCGCTGGTGTGAGGACAAGCTGATCAAGAAAACCGGAAGAGGCAAGAAGGCAAAGTTCAAGAAAATATGAAAAACATTACAATATTACAATATTACATTACAAATTATGATATTCTATCAAACCCTCGATGGGCGACTGGAGGATCTTGCCGAGGCGGAAACCCTCTGCCTCGGCAGCCTCTGCCAGCTGGTCGCGAAAATGCCAGGCGATGCTGCCTACACACGAGACGGGCATGGCAGTCAGACCATAGGGACGGATGTTGTATCGGAAGAAATCGCGGAAATTGTTGACCACGATCTGCTTCACGGCCTCGTCGGACAGGTGGCGATGGATGAACGGGGCGAGCGAGGCCAGGAAGCGATTGGGCATCGGTTCACGATAGACACGTTGGATGATATCGGCCATATTCAGGCCATACTCACGTTCAAACTCTTTTCGAATATTATCCGACAAAACACCTTTATACAACTCATGCAGAAAATGCTTTCCAAGCACCCCTCCACTACCCTCATCGCCGAGGATATAGCCCAAGGCGGGTGTATTCTGAATGATGGCCTTTCCACTATAAAGGCAAGAATTAGCGCCCGTTCCTAAAATACTGGCAATGCCATAGTTATGACCACAGAGCCCACGTGCCGCACCCAACAAATCACTATGTGCTTCGACCTGACCAGCCTGAGGAAACGCCTCTTGTAAGAGAGTCGTTATGACAGATTCCAACTCTGGACGAACACCACTACCATAAAAATAAACATACGACACCTCGTCTGGATTCAGTTTCGGCAGGAGTTCCTGACGCAGAATCCCGGCAATGACAGCCCGGTCCTGATGGAAGGGATTGATGCCTTGTGTGTGGAAACGCTCCCACGAACCCGAAGCCGACTGCAAGGCCCAGTCGGTCTTAGTACTACCACTATCTGCAATTAATATCATGCTGCAAAAGTATAAAAAAAATGTTAATCTAAGCCATCAACAGCTATTTTTTTATTTATTCTTTAGCTTTTTTACTAACTTTGCGCACTAAAATAACAAGACAATGAAGAAACTCATCATCATATTAGCCCTCATCATGGGCATGACCAGTGAGGCCGGGGCCGTGCTGAAAGAGAAGAACCTCGACTCGACACTGGTCATACTGCGCGCAGAACTGGTCAAGCACTATCAGGAACTCAGCGACCAACGTACGGAGCAGCGACGACAGAGTCAGGAGGTGTTCCGGAATCTGCGAGAGACCATGAAACAGTCGAACCAGAACGCCCTGATGCTCTATTCCCAGCAACAGGAATATCTGTTCGACCTGACCTACGCCTGTCACCAGGCTACGGAACAATACCAGCGTTTCCAGCGCCAACAACTGCCCTTCCGTGAGTTTATCAGTAATACCAGTGGCGAGATAGCCCGTTACGATAGTCTTATCAATAGTCTGCAGGCCATGCCCACGAATATCATGGGCGAACAGGCAAGAACAGACCGCAGCGTGTGTCTGACCCTGGCCACCGTGATCAAACGGACCATGGAGGAAGACTCGCAGCAGATGGAGGACCACATCAGGTATTACAACATGACGGAGCAGCGTCTGAAACACATGAACGACTACGCCCAGAAGCGCTATTACGACATTCAGACGAGCATCTTCGTGAATGGTGGCGACACCTATCTGGATATTCTGCGTAACATCAAGGAGAAATGGCAGAACATGAAGGAGGTGGTGACAAAGAAATATACCACCGACGAAGCCACCAAACACTCCGACTGGAACCTCTACTGGATATTCGGTCTCTTCGTGGCCATCGCTTTCTATGCCCTCGTGGCCATCGGTCTCAACCTGCTTGTGTTCAAGTTCATGCCCAAGAGGTTCCACACCGTGGAATTCCTGAAGAAACGGTCGTCGATCATGTGGGCTACCACTACCATCACCCTGGCTATCTTGATGGGACTGATACAATACAACAGTCATCAGAACTTCGTGATCATGGCCTCGGGACTGTTGGTGGAATACCTCTGGCTGCTGGCGGTCATCCTGATATCGCTGTTGCTGCGTGTCAATGCCAGTCAGATCAAAAACGCCTTCAAGATCTATGCGCCACTGCTGCTGATAGGCTTTGTGGTCATCACCTTCCGTATCGTCCTCATCCCCAGCGAACTGGTCAGCCTCATCTTCCCGCCAGTGCTGATAGCCTGTCTGCTGTGGCAATGGTGGGGCATCCGACGTTACAACAGGAACATCCCGCGCTCCGACATGTTCTATACGTACATCTCGATGGCAGTGTTCATTGCCTCGGCATGCTGTTCCTGGGCGGGCTACACGCTCCTGGCCGTACAACTGCTCATCTGGTGGATCATGCAGCTGACCTGCATCCTGACCATCACCTGCATCTCCGACTACCTGAAGATGTACGAGGAGAAACACCAGTTCTCGAAGAGGCCCATCACCCAGACCTGGCTCTACACGTTTACGCATAAGGTGGTGCTGCCGGCACTCATCGTCTGTTCAGTAATGATCAGCATCTACTGGGCAGCGGATGTGTTCAACCTCAGTGACATGTGTTGGGGCATCTTCAACTATAAGTTCATCGACCAGGAGAACCTCAAGGTGAGCATCGTCAAACTGGCGGTCGTCATCAGCTCCTGGTTCCTGTTCTCATGGATCTCCAAGACCATCCTCAGTCTGATGCGCCTGCACTTCGAGACCAAAGACCCCTCGACGGCAGAGAGCAGGTCGGTGATGGGTAAGAATGTCGTCCAACTCATCATCTGGGGCATCTGGCTGCTGTCAGTCCTGGCCTATCTCGACATCAGCGTGGCATGGCTGTTGGCCATCTCAGGCGGTCTATCAACTGGTATCGGTTTTGCATCGAAGGATATCATCGAGAACATCTACTATGGTGCCTCGCTCATGGCAGGCCGTATCAAGGCGGGCGACTGGATAGAGATCAATGGTACCATGGGTAAGGTGACGAGCATCAGCTATACCTCGACCATAATAGAATCGCTCTATGGCGAGGTCATCACCTTCCAGAACGCACAGCTGTTTAAGAACAACTACAAGAATCTGACACGCAACCATGGTTACGTGCTGGCAGTCGTTCCCTTTGGCGTGGCCTACGGTTCAAACCTCAAACAGGTGGCCACCATCGTAGAGGGGGCCGTCAACAACCTCCATCACCAATGGATGGATCCGAAGAAGCCCGTTAAGAGTGTGGTGTCGGAGATGGCTGATTCCAGCGTCAACTTCAAATTGTTCGTGTGGGCTGAAGCCCCGAAGAAATCGTATGTCATCAGCGATGTACTGAAATGTGTCTACGACACGCTCAAAGACCATGACATACAGATTCCGTTCCCACAAAGAGACGTACACTTGATTAGTGAATAGTGAAGAGTGAAGAGTGAAGCGCTCGACCTTGGTCGCTTGCTACCGAAGGGACGCAAGAATTTGCTCCCGCTGCAAGGAAATGTTTAAAAAAATTTGGCAGATTGAGATAAAATGCGTATTTTTGCAAAGCAAATATGAGTCAGAAGGCGATATTTATTGCAGGTCCCTGCGTGATAGAATCAGCTGAATTGCTGAACACTGTTGCGCGCAAGTTGGTGGAAATCAACGGAAAACACGGGACAGACATCATCTTCAAGGCGTCATTCGACAAGGCCAATCGCACGTCGATACGCTCGTTCCGTGGTCCAGGTTTGGAACGCGGATTACAGATGTTAGCTGACATCAAAACAAATTTTGGACTCCAGATTCTGACAGACATCCACGAGGCCTGGCAGGCTAAGCCCGTGGGAGAGGTCTGCGACGTTCTGCAGATACCGGCCTTCCTCTGTCGTCAGACCGACCTGTTGGTGGCGGCAGCGCAGACAGGACGTATCGTCAACATCAAGAAGGCCCAGTTCCTCAGTGGCCGTGACATGCGCTACCCTGTTGAGAAAGCGCGCGATGCAGGGGCCAAGGAGGTATGGTTGACAGAACGTGGTAATATGATGGGCTACAACAACCTCGTGGTGGATTTCCGGAATATCCCCGACATGCTCGATATCGTACCGACGGTGGTCATGGACTGTACCCATAGCGTGCAGCGTCCTGGCGGCAGTGATGGTAAGACAGGCGGCGACCGGCGTTTCGTGCCACAGATGGCGATGGCTGCCAAGGCCTTTGGTGCCACCGGCTATTTCTTTGAGGTACACCCCACCCCCGACGAGGGACTGAGTGATGCCGCCAACATGCTGGAGCTCGACAAACTGGAACAACTGATAGTAGAACTGATGAAGTGATGAAAGATTCAAGAGCATACGCCATACAATGTATAAAAGATGAGGCAGAGGCCGTTCTGGGACTGATACCTCAGCTGGACGAGTCGTTCGACATGGCCGTCGACCTTATCTATCACTGTAAAGGCAAGATCATCGTGACAGGTGTCGGCAAAAGCGGACATATCGGTGCGAAGATTGCTGCCACGCTGTCGAGTACTGGCACCCCCTCTTTCTTCATCAACCCCCTCGACGTGTTTCATGGCGACTTGGGTGTGATGGCACAAGACGATGTGGTGCTAGCCATCAGCAACTCCGGACAGACCGACGAGCTCCTGCGTTTTATCCCGATGGTGCTACACATGAAGATACCGATTATCGGCATGAGTGGCAATCCTGCCTCGCTGCTCGCCAAATACTCCACCTGTCACCTGAACGTGAGCGTGGAGAAAGAAGCCTGTCCGCTGAACCTGGCCCCCACCAGTTCCACGATGGCACAACTGGCCATGGGCGACGCCCTGGCAGTGGCTCTGATAGAGAAACGTAACTTCCAGCCTCGCGACTTCGCACAGTTCCATCCTGGTGGAGAACTGGGTAAGCGACTGTTGACCACCGCCCAGGATGTGATGCGCAGCGACGACCTGCCTGTGCTGCCTCCTGAGATGCACCTTGGCGAAGCCATCATCCTGGTGAGCAAGGGTAAGCTGGGGCTGGGTGTGGCCGAGGTAGACGGTAAGATCGCAGGACTGATTACTGACGGTGACATCCGTCGTGCCACAGAGAAATGGCAGGCACAGTTCTTCGATCATACGGTGAGTGACATCATGACACGCACCCCTAAGACCGTCAGACCGGAGACAAAGATCTCAGAGATTCAGCAGATTATGAACAGATATAAGATACATTCCGTTTTGGTGACCGACGACGAGCAACATCTGTTGGGCGTTGTAGACCACTATTCGTGTATGATATAAAAAGAAAATAAGGCATTATGAAAACTATAAAGAAACTAATCATCGTGTTGCTGCTCACCTTGCCGATGGCAATGGTGGCAGACTATCTGTTTAAGACACTCGACGCACGCGACGGTCTGACGAGCAGTCAGATCAACTGCATCATGAAAGACTCGCGCGGTTATGTGTGGTTTGGAACACCTGCAGGACTCTACCGTTTCGACGGCTATGTCTTCAAGAACTTCCAGAGTGACTCACAAGATGGCTCCTCGCTGCCTAACAGTTACATCAACTCTGTGCAGGAGACCCTCGACGGCAACCTGTTGGTAGAGACAGCAGCCGGCTACTGTGTCTATCATCCACAGACAGAGAGCTTTGAGCGCGACATGAAGCAGGTCTTTGCCCGTATGGGTATCGAGACCATCCCCAGCATCGTCTATGTCGACCGCCACAAGAACCTGTGGGGTGCCATCCCCAACAAAGGCGTGGTGTGTTACAACATGCAGCAGCAACTGCTCTATGAGTTCGGCTATACCGACGATTCACATGGCATACCACAAGGTGCCGTCTGCTCTATCAGCGAGTGTAAGGATGGTGCGCTTATCGTCTACGACGACGGAAGAATCTTCTGCTGCGACGTGATGCACCAGCAGCACACTGTCTGGGGCACCAATGAGATTGCCAACCAGAAGCTGCGCCGTTCGAAGACCCTGCGTGCCTTTGCCGACCAGATGGATAATATCTGGCTCTACGGTCAGGGCACTCTGTTCAGATATAACAAGAGTGCTGACATCTGGGACACCTCCATCAGTGAGCAACTGGGACTGACAAACGTGGGTATCGACCGTAATATCAATGGCATGGCAGGCGACCGCAATGGAAACATCTGGATCGGATCGGATCAGATGGGACTGCTGCGCTATGACATCAACACCCATGAGGTGGAGCCTGTACAACCCATCAACATGAACGACCGTCAGATACGTCACGAGACCGTGAGCATACAGAGTCTCTATGTCGATGATACCGGCCTGCTCTGGATTGGTACGGAGAAGTCGGGCATCGCCTACTCTGGTCAGTACATCTATCGCTTTGCCTCTCTCCTCAATGGCGATATCACAGCCATCGCACAGGCCGACAGTGGTAAGATCTGGTACGGTACCAGCGACAATGGCGTCGTCGACTACAATGGCCCTCTGGCCAGCCGTAAGGTCTCTGCCATGGCCTTCACCCCTGATGGCAGTCTCTGGGTTGGCTCGAAGCGTAACGGACTGACCCGTATCCAGAATGGCAATGCCACCATCTACTCCCTTGCCAAGGACAGCATGAAGACGCTGATCGACGATCATATCAATGCCCTTTGCACGGATAAGATCGGTAATCTGTGGATTGCCACCAACGGTGGTCTGCAGGTGTACAACCCCCGCATGAACTCCTTCTCTTCCTACACCCGTGAGAATGGTAAGCTGAACACCAACACCGTTACAGCCCTCCATTATAATAAGGATAGTAAGAAGAACAACCTCTATATCGGTACGTCAGAAGGACTGGTCATCCTGAACCTGTCGAACACTGAGAAACGAGTGCTCACAGGTAATGTCGCACACACGAAGGTGTTCACCAACAACTTCATCACCCAGATCTACAAAGACTCGCGCGGATTAATCTGGGTAGGTACACGTGAAGGTCTGAACGTGCTGAACTCCAACAACGACCTGAACAACGACAATCTCGACTATATCACCGAGAAGCAAGGTCTTTGTAACAATAACATCTGTGGTATTGCAGAAGACATGAAGCATAATATGTGGATCACCACCAGCAGTGGTGTGACGCGTATTGTGGTCAACCGCAGTCATGAAGACGGTAGGTTTGTCTACGGTCTCTACAATTACACCACAGCCGACGGTCTGCAGAGCAACGAGTTTAACCCAGGTGCCATCATCACACGTAACGACGGTAATGTGGTGTTCGGCGGTCTCTTTGGTGTGAACTGGATGCGTAAGAATGGTGGGTCTGACAACGACGCTCTGCCCAAAGTAATGCTGACACAGCTGTTCCTGGGCGAAGAAGAGATTCTTACAGGACATGAATACGACGGGAAGGTGCTGCTGCCACAGGCACTCAATGAATCGTCGAAGCTGGATCTGAACCACAACCAGAACACGATCACTATCAAGTTTGCCGCTGGTAACTACAACCAAAGCGAACGACTGATGTTCATGTACTGGATGGAAGGTCTCGACGATGACTGGAAGAACGGAAACTCCCTTACCCATGGTGTGACCTTCCACGATCTCCCCAGCGGTAAGTACACCCTGCATGTCAAGGCCGTCAGCACCGATGGTGCCGTCAGCAATCAGGAGCGTACCTTGTCCATCTCTGTAGCCAGCCACTGGCTGTTGTCATGGTGGATGCTGCTGGCCTATGCCATCATCCTCCTCGTAGCCATCTACTTCTGGCGTATCGGTATCAAACAGCTCAAGGCCATCAGAGACCGTAAGAGAGCGGTCATCACCGAACTGAAGCTGCAGCGTGAAGCCATCAAGGCCGCCAGCGATGACCTGCGTCAGCCCATGGCCCGTATGACCTCTATCATTGGTAACCTCTCTGAGAAGGAGAAAGACCTCGAGGAGCGTGAGCAACTCAATGCCCTCCATTCTCAGATGCTGCAGATCATCACCCGTGTGAGCGACATGCAGACAGAACTCGAACATCCTGAGGAGAAGGCAAAGGTCGCTGTCCACGATCGTCTGGAACTTAATGCCAAGGGTGAGATAGCCCTGCCTGATGTCCCCAGCGAGACACTGACCTCCGAGCAGACACGCTCAAGGGCTGCCCTCGACACGCCAACCATGAAGTTCTCGGTCTTCATGGTCGACGACAACGAAGACTTCATCAAGTTCGCCATGGCCCGTCTTAAGTACGTCTATAACTTCCATGCTTACAATGATATCATCAAGGCAGCTACCGACATCGAGGAGCTCCATCCTGACCTGGTCATCTGTAAGCAGAACATGGAAGGCATGACCGGTAGTGAGCTGTGTAACCAGCTGAAGATGAGCCCCACCTCACAGAAGGTGAAGTTCATCCTGCTCACCGACAAGCCGCTTACCCCGATCGACATGCGTAACCAGAACATCACACTCTCTGCTGATGACTATCTGGCCAAGCCCTTCAACCTGCAGGAGGCTGTCATGCGCTTCAACAAGGTGCTCGGCCTTGGTCCTATCGAGATGGACAGCAACCTCATTGAAGGTGCAGAGACCCGTATGTTGGAGAACCAGAACTCCAGTATGACCACCGCCACAGAGTCTTACGACGATACCGACACTGCCACAGCTCTGGCTGAAGGTGGCGGCATAACGGATGAGAACGATCCCATCAACATGGTCGACACAAAGATTGTAAAACCCGCCATCCAGAATGCCCCGGCTATCACGGAATCACAGATGCTGGCGGAGGAAGAGGCAACCTTGTCCGACTACTCTATGCTCGACATGATGGACCAGCAGCTCATGAAGAACATCGAACAGTATGTGATGCAGAACATGAGTCGTGGTCAGATCAGTCTCGAGGAGATGGCCACTGCCATGGGTATGGGACGTGTACCGTTCTTCCACCGTGTCCGTAGTCTGACGGGTAAGACGCCTGCCGAACTGATTCGTGACATGCGTCTGAAACATGCCTGCATCCTGTTGAAGCGCACCAACATCAATATGAGTGAGCTGGCCACGAACGTTGGTTTCATGACCGCAGAGAACTTCATCACCATCTTCAGGGAGAAGTTTGGCATGACGCCGTTGGAATACCGACTGAAACACAGAAAATAAAAATTGAGAAACTTTAGAATGAAAATTGTGAATAATAAGTGGTGGCAGTTTGCACTGCCACTACTATTCACTATTCACTGTTCTTGCGTCCCTGCGGTAGCAAGCGAGCAGAGCTCGAGCGCACTATTCACTGCGTCAGCACAAACGAGCGACTCACTCATCGTGCATCAGATGGAGGCTGAGGGTGTCCGTTTCACCCAGGGCAACCAGGTGAAACTGCTCATGTCGGGTAAGGACAAGTTTGCTGACATGTTCGAGGCCATCCGACAGGCCAAGAGCAGTGTGCACCTCGAATACTTTAACTTCCGCAACGACTCCATTGCCTCGCTGCTCTTCGATATTCTCAGGGAGAAACGAAAGGAAGGGGTGGAGATCCGGGCCATGTTCGATGGCTTTGGTAATGACTCCAACAACCAACCGCTCAAGAAACATCATCTGCAGAAACTCTGGGCCGACAGCATCAATATTGTGGAGTACGATCCCATCCGTTTCCCATGGGTCAACCATATCTGGCCGCGCGACCATCGTAAGATTGTGGTCATCGACGGTGAGATTGCCTATACAGGTGGTATGAATGTGGCCGACTATTACATCGTGGGCACCGAACAGGTGGGCGAATGGCGCGACATGCACTGTAGGATAGAAGGACCTGTGGTCAACGACCTGCAGACCATCTTCGCCCGCATCTGGAAGAGGGCCACGAAGGAGGATCTCTCCGATGCAAAGTATTACCGTGGCAAGCCCTCTGGCAATAAGATGGTGGGTATTGTCAACCGCGAACCGCATGTTACCAACAAGATCATGCGTCGGCTTTATATCCAGGCCATCGACGATGCCCAGGACTCCATCCGTATCATCAACCCCTACCTCACCCTCATCCCTTCTATCAGCAAGGCACTGAAACGGGCCATCAAACGAGGGGTAAAGATGGAGATCATGGTCTCTGCCAAAAGCGATATTCCCCTCACCCCGGATGTGGTCTACCGCAATGCCCACAAACTCATGAAACGGGGGGCGACGGTCTGGCTCTATCAGCCAGGCTTCCACCACTCAAAGATCATGATGGTCGACGGTCGTTTCTGTACTGTTGGCAGCACAAACCTCGATGCCCGTAGCCTGCGCTTCGACTTCGAGGAGAACGCACTGATCATCAACCGTGAGACAACCAAGGAGCTCGACGATATGTTCGACCGCGACAAACAGAAGAGTGTCGTCCTGACCGAAGAAGAATGGAACCGCTTCCGTACTGGCTGGCAGAAGTTCCGTGGCTGGTTTGGTTCATTACTACAACCATGGCTGTAACCCGCGATACGACGATTTCGATAGCGAAAGGCATCGCCATCATTCTGATGGTTGTGGCACATGCAGAGGCACCTGGCTGGCTCTGTAAGTTCATCTTCGAGTTCCACATGCCCCTGTTCTTCATCACGGCCGGCTATTTCTTCTCCTTGAAATATCTCCAGGATGAAGCCACCTTTGTCAAGAAAAGGATAAAAGGACTCTACTGGCCGTTCGTCAAGTGGGCACTGTTCTTCCTGATCCTCCACAACACGATGTTCCGCATTGGCATCCTCAACGAGGTCTATGGTAATGAACAGGGAGGCGTACTCCATCCCTGGACCTGGCACCAGATGCAACAGAACATCTGGAACATCTTCACCGCCATGGGCGGATACGATGCCTTCCTCTGTGGCGCTTTCTGGTTCTTCCGGGGCCTCCTCGTCGCCAGCATCTTATACCTTATTATATATAAGGTGGTACTGAGGTTGCTGCCCACCAAGGCTGCAACCTCAGCACCCTATCTGGTCTGCCTCCTCATGCTCCTCCTCTGCGCCTGGAAGACCTGGGAAGGTCTGAAGGTGATCAACCTCGTACAAGGTGGCTACCGTGAGATGATGGGCTGTTTCTTCTTTGGTGTCGGCTTTATCTTCCGACAGTATGCGACGGCCTACCGACAGTTTATGTCACAGAAAATGCTCAGGCTCTGGTCGTCACTGTTCTTTGCCGTCATCGTCTTCCTCTTCTCGAAGTACCTCACGGCCAACATGAACTGGCGTTCCTCCTTCCAACAGTTCCTCTCACTCCCCCTCCCTGCCATCCTGGGCTTCCTGATGACCTATAACCTCAGCAGCTGGCTCGATGAACACCAGAACAAGCTCAAGCAGTTCCTGGTCTATACAGGCGACCATACGCTCTATGTCTTCATCTTCCATATCATCTCCTACAAGACCGTCAGTCTGCTGAAGATCTGGTACTATGGTCTCGACCCCCGACAGATAGGCTGTCACATGGTCATCCACGAGCATTCTCAGGACGACTGGTTCTGGGTACTCTATACCCTCGCTGGTGTAGGCCTGCCCATCCTGGGCATCTGGCTCTACGAAAAAGGAAAAGCAAGATTCAGAGAATATAGAGCATCATCTGCATCTCAGGTTCAGTGATGCCTCTCTCCCGTAGGAGTGCCAACTCATTCTCGATAATAAAGATCTTCTTCTGTTCTGTCTCCTTCAGATAACGGTGGAAACAGTCTGCCGCCTCATCCACATGTCCGCCTAACCACAGGCAATAGCCGTAGTTCAACAGGTCTTCAGGCTGGGTCTGATCCGTCAACAACTGACTGTAGATCTTCTCTGCCTGCTCGTATTTCTCATCACAGGTCAGGGTCCATGCCAGTACCCGGTTGACCTGGCTATCATCTGATTGCTCGAAATTCAGACGGTACAGGTCTTTCAGGGCATCGGCATAACGACGGAGGTTCGTCAGACAGACAGCGCGATTCAGCAGATAGTGTTTCTGGGCGGGGTTCTTACTCAGCAACTGGTCATAGGCGGCCAGTGCCTCCTCATAGCGTTCCTGGTCGAAGAGCGCACGGGCATGACCCTGCTGGGCTTTCTCGTTCTCTGGTTCCAGTTCCAGTGCCTTCTGATAGCAGTACAAGGCACTTTTTCTTGTCCCGAAATCATAGTAGCGATGCTGTCCCAGATAGCCGCACATCATATAATGACGGAAGTCACAACGGGCCTCGCCGCAGTTGTCAAGCACCCTGCCAGCTTCCTGCATCCGTTTCTGTTTGATAAGGAAGGCTGCCACATCATTGAAGTAGGCCTCGACGTGGGTTCGTGAGAACACGCGTCTGGCCAGGAAGAGATACTGGTAGTGCTCGAAGGGATTGAAGAACTCACTGCGATAGGGATACAATCGGAAGAAACGGTACAGATCCTGTAGATAGGTACGTCGGATATAGGCGGCACTCCTACTCTCTTCCTTCAGCACCTCTGTCACCCCAGCCTCACCGCGTTCCATCATCTCCCACAGGTTCTTCGGGATATGGTTCATCACCTGATTGAAAGCCAGCACAAACGAATACTTATCACTATGACAGAAGGGGCCAGCCTTCATCAGACTCTGCAGGAAGGCGTTCTTCTGGAACTTCTCTGCCACCTCTGCAATGCCCGGATGGTCGATATAGAAGGGCACAAACCAGTTGCTGATCTCCTGGAAGAACGGGAACCGTTTCATCTGCGAGAAACCGCCGAAATAAATGTCCGACCCTTGCTTCTGCATCTCCTGCATCCGCTGGAAACTCTCTTCCACCTGTTCCATCCGTCGCTCTTCCTCATCAGGGTGCAGGATATCATCCAACGAATGGTCCTCCACCTCCTCAATGCCATTGCGTGTCATCCGGAAGCCATTGTTATGCAACAGGTCGGGCATGATCTCTTTCTGAATGGTCTGGTTGTCTTTCTCGGCATTGATACACAGAATGATCTGGTGCTGCAACTGTACCAGTTCCTGACACACGGTCTTATCTTCTAATAGCTCCTCCAGGGCTTTCCTTTCGTCGCCATAAAGATAAAGGTAGATATCATCGTGCAACGCCAGCACCCACCCTACCAGGGCCCGTTGGCGCACAGCCATGTCTGTGGCCTGACGATACACCGCCATCAACACCTTGAACTTCGCAATGTCGAAGTGGTTGAGGGTGGCCAGCATGATGGCGCTGGTCAACACCTGTTGATCGTTGACATCGATGGTAGGCGACAGAAGAATCTCCTCCATGGCAGAGGCCTGTCCTTCGCTCCAGATAGCAGAGAGCCAGAGACGATCAAACCAGTCGGCCATCAGCTGCTGATGCTTCCTGTGCAGTTCTCTTTTCTTCTCTGCGCGTGTATGTTCGGGTTCGAGGGCAATCATCGCCCCGGAGGTGACAAACTCCTCCAGTGCCTCTTTCAGGGCCTGTACAGACCAGTCACGAGAGGCAAAACTCAAGCGGGCATTGATGTTCGACTGATAGGCGGAATGTTTGATCTGATAGGTCATGGCAGCATCGGCATACAACACATATAACCGACGCAGCAGACTGTCATAGAGTTGGGGCAGCTGTGGATCCTTAAACCCTCGTTTCCAGTAGTCCGACATCAACTGGAAGTCGGCCTTGATGGCATACAGACGGTCTACATCATTCGTACCCGAATAGGAGGAGAGATAGCTCTCCATCGCTGTCAGCGCCTCACTGAGGTTACGCTTCAGCAACCACTTATATACAGCATCCAGTGCACGATTGTCTGTCATACCTATTTCTTCGATAACCAGGCCTTGGCCTTTGCCACGTCTTCTTCCCTGGGCAGGGCGATGCGATGGAACGTCAGGTCCTTGCTGATCTGTGCCAACGCATCACGCTTGACATGACAGTATTTCTCTATCAGCGAGGCATAGTTGGCCAACCCATAGTGATTGATGGAGTCACAGGCCTTGTTATAGCCACGTGTAAAGGCTCTCAGCTGCTTGGCTCGGGCTTCCCCGTCCATCCCTTTCCACTGCGATACGATGACACCCATCTGCATATCCAGTTTCCGGGTATCCAACAGCACCTTATGCTTCAGCTTTCTGGCCACAGCCGCCTGGGGTTCTGTCAGGATAAGGGCGTCCATCTCATTGTTCTCCAACATCTTCAGACGCACATGCACATCGTTGACCTGAATACGGAACACACGCTCTGGCTTCAGCTTGGCACTGTCCACAGCCAGGTCACCAATCATATCTGTCACCGAATAGCGGGTCATGGCCAACATCTTATCATCCAGATTCTTCAGTTCCAGGATACGGGCACCACGGTTGGTCACCAACTGCCAATAGGCATTCGTAGAGGTCAGATACCGCAGACTGTCGCCCTGTTTCTTCAGTCGTTCGATGCGAACCAGGTCCGACACGCCTACCTCTACCCTGTGGTTGGCAAGGGCGGTGTCGATGTCCATCTGGGCGGTAAACTGCTTCAGACGGATATCCACAGCGGTATCAAATAGCTGGTGGTCCTTGGCCAGGAAGATGGGCAGACAGTCGAGCGTGGGCAATACCGCCACTTTCAGGGCGGCAGAGTCCTCTCTCATCGCCTTCAGACGCTGTGCCCTGGTGATGCGCTTGGTCTCCTCGTAGCTCTCGCCGCAGCCTGCCACGAGACATATCATCGCTATTATCCACAATAATTTCTTCATAACGCATGCAAAGGTACGAAAAAATTCTAATTTCATGTCGGTTTATGGTTTATTATTTATTATTTTTTGTATCTTTGCACCTGTTATGGCAAAAGACAAAATCGCATATGTATGCTCCAACTGCGGCCAGGAGTCGCCAAAGTGGATAGGCAAATGTCCTGCTTGTGGACAGTGGAACACATTCAAGGAAATCCGTGTAGCGGGTGACACCAAACAGAAGGCTGCTACGACGGCAGCCGCCTCTGCGGGTCATGCCCTTCGTACGAACAAGGTACTGAAGTTACGCGACATCTCCAATCACGATGACCGCCGCATCGACATGCACGACGAGGAGCTCAACCGTGTCCTCGGTGGTGGACTGGTACCGGGCAGCATCGTCCTCTTAGGTGGTGAACCGGGCATCGGCAAGTCTACCCTCACCCTCCAGACCATGCTCCGTCTCCCGGAAAAGAAAATCCTCTATGTCAGTGGTGAGGAGAGTGCCCACCAGCTCAAAATGCGTGCCAACCGTCTGGGAGGGGAAAATGAGAATTTTCTCATCCTTTGCGAGAACTCCCTTGAGGCCATCTTCGACCATATCAAGGCCGAACAACCCGAGCTCGTGGTCGTCGACTCCATCCAGACCATCATGACCGAGGATGTCGAGTCGTCCGCAGGCTCCATCGCTCAAGTCCGTGAGTGTGCCTCTTCCCTCCTCCGCTTTGCAAAGACCAGTGGCGTCCCTGTCATTCTCATCGGACATATCACCAAGGAGGGCACGCTGGCAGGTCCGAAAATCCTCGAACATATCGTCGATACCGTCATCCAGTTTGAGGGTGACCAGCACTATATGTACCGCATCCTGCGAAGCATGAAGAATCGATTCGGAAGTACCTCGGAACTAGGCATTTATGAGATGCAGCAAAACGGACTCCGACAGGTCTCCAACCCTTCAGAACTGCTCCTCACACAAGACCACGACGGCCTCTCTGGCATTGCCATCTCCTCTGCCATCGAGGGCGTACGACCGTTCCTTGTCGAGACACAGGCACTCGTCTCTTCTGCTGCCTATGGCACCCCCCAACGCTCTGCCACTGGCTT
Organism: uncultured Prevotellaceae bacterium; assembly: GCA_902785945.1. Lineage (GTDB taxonomy): Bacteria > Bacteroidota > Bacteroidia > Bacteroidales > Bacteroidaceae > Prevotella. Next base: position 32,779 of record CADAAR010000017.1, on the reverse strand, counting down.
CGACCAGCGCCGTCTGAACATGCTCCTCGCAGTCCTCGAAAAACGTGTGGGCTTCAAACTCATGCAGAAAGATGTGTTCATCAATATCGCCGGAGGTCTCCGGGTAACCGACCTCGCCATGGACCTCTCTGTCATCGCAGCAGTCCTGTCCTCGAATGTCGACACGCCCATAGAGTCTGGCTGGTGCATGGCGGGTGAAGTGGGCCTCTCTGGTGAGGTGCGTCCGGTGAACCGCATCGAACAACGCATTGCAGAGGCCGAGAAACTGGGCTTCACCGACATGATCATCCCCAAGTACAACCTCATAGGTCTCGACAGCAAGAAATACCACATCTCCCTCCACCCTGTCCGTAAGGTCGAGGAAGCCCTTAGGGCCCTCTTTGGCTAAAAAGACTTAAATATTCACTATTCACCATTCACTATTCACTATTTTATAGTACCTTTGCACTCGCTTTAAATTGGTCAATAAGTAAATTTCAAAATAAATTGTAAAATTGTAAATTGTAAAATTGTAAATTCTATGACTATCAACGAATTCAATTTTGCCGGTAAGAAGGCAATCGTACGTGTAGACTTCAACGTACCCCTCGATGAGAATGGTAAGATCACTGACGACACCCGTATTCGCGGTGCCCTCCCCACACTGAAGAAGATCCTCGCTGACGGTGGTGCAACGATCATCATGTCACACATGGGTAAGCCCAAAGGTAAGGTCGACATGAAGAAGTCACTGGGTCAGATCCGTGAGGCCGTAGAGAAGGCCCTCGGTGTGCCCGTTGCTTTCGCACCCGACTGCGCTAAGGCTGCTGATGCTGCCAAGGCTCTGAAGATGGGTGAGGCACTCCTGCTCGAGAACCTGCGTTTCTATCCTGAGGAGGAAGGTAAGCCCGTTGGTATCGACAAGGCTGATCCTGCCTACGACGAGGCTAAGAAGGCCATGAAGGCCAGCCAGAAGGAGTTTGCTAAGACACTCGCTTCTTATGCTGACTGCTACGTGATGGATGCCTTCGGTACTGCTCACCGCAAGCACGCTTCTACTGCTGTCATCGCCGACTATTTCGATGCCAACAACAAGATGCTGGGTCTGCTCATGGAGAAAGAGGTGCAGGCTGTCGACAATGTGCTCAGCAACATCAAGCGTCCGTTCGTGGCCATCATGGGTGGTTCTAAGGTGTCTTCTAAGATTGGTATCATCGAGAACCTCCTCGGCAAGGTTGATAAGCTCATCCTCTGTGGTGGTATGACCTATACCTTCGCTAAGGCTCACAATGGTGAGATTGGTGATTCTATCGTAGAGCTCGACAAGCTCGATGTTGCTCTGGGCGTTGAGGAACTGGCCAAGAAGAATGGCGTAGAGCTCGTGCTCGGTTCTGACTGTAACGCTACCAATGGTCTCGACTTCGACACCATGACCGTGAAGCCCGGTGCTGAGATCATCACCTGCCCTGCCAATAAGGTACCCGCTGGTTTCGAGGGTGTTGACGCTGGTCCTGAGAGCCAGAAGGCATTTGCCGAGGCTATCAAGGGCGCTAAGACCATCCTGTGGAACGGTCCTGCCGGTGTCTTCGAGTGCGATGCCTTCACCGCTGGTTCACGTGCCATTGGCGACGCTATTGCCAAGGCTACCGCTGAGGGTGCTTTCTCACTCATCGGTGGTGGTGACTCTGTCGCTTGTGTCAACAAGTTCGGTCTGGCCGACCAGGTATCTTACATCTCTACTGGTGGTGGTGCTCTCCTCGAGGCCATCGAAGGTAAGGTGCTCCCCGGTGTAGCAGCCATCAAGGGAGAGTAAACTTATACAAACGTTTACGTATAAAAATGTCCCAGTAGGCATCACAGTCTACTGGGATTTTTCGTACCTTTGCACCGTCGATAAGATAAAACAAATCATTAATATAAACAGCTATGAGTAAGAAATTTGTTATCGGAGACCGTACAAAGGACGAGTGGATCTCAGTGCTTGACACCGAGAAGAAGAAGCTCGAGTTTACCAACCACCTGGCCAGTGCCAAGGAGTACTTCCTCGAAGAGGATGCGCAGATCAACCTCCAGAAGATTCAGGAGACCGGCTATTTCAGTGACCTGCAGATCTACCTCAAGGAAGACAACAAGGCCTACAAAATCAACGAGAGCGACACGCTTTGATTTTAAAACAACGAATTAAAACGAATTTCACGAATTAAAAAACCCCGCTCTTTGCAGGCATATTATCCCCGCCGCCAGGCGGGGATAATACTTTCCTTCAATAAAAAACCCCGCGTGAGCGGGGCTTTTTTATTTGTCTAACAATATCTTCATCATTTGGATCGCCGAATACGGAATCGGCGTACCAGGACCGAAGATACAGGCGACACCAGCCTTATACAGGAAGTCGTAATCCTGTGCGGGAATCACACCACCAGCGGTGACCATGATATCCTCACGACCCAGTTTCTTCAACTCCTCGATAAGCTGCGGAATCAACGTCTTATGACCAGCGGCCAGTGACGAGGCACCAACGATGTGCACATCGTTCTCCACAGCCTGACGCGCAGCCTCTTCCGGGGTCTGGAACAAGGGTCCCATATCCACGTCGAAACCACAGTCGGCATAACCTGTTGCCACTACTTTCGCACCACGGTCGTGACCGTCCTGACCCATCTTGGCAACGAAGATACGTGGACGACGACCCTCCTTCTGAGCAAACTCGTCGGTAAGACGCTTGGCCTCCTCGAAGTCTTTGTCGTTCTTTGATTCTGAACTATACACGCCTGAAATTGTTCTGATTACTGCTTTATAACGACCTACGATCTCTTCGCAGGCATCTGAAATCTCACCAAGGGTACAACGCAGCTGAGCGGCCTTCACAGCCAGATCCAGCAGGTTGTTCTCGCTCTTCTTGCCTTCCTTGAAGTCACGCACACAGTCTGTGATTGCCTTCAAAGCGGCCTGACAAGCGGCCTCATCGCGTGAGCCACGTACCTGAGCCAGACTCTCCTCCTGCTGCTTACGCACAGCGGTATTGTCCACCTCAAGAATATCAATGGGATCCTCGTGCTCCAGACGGTACTTGTTGATACCGACAATCGTCTGGGTACCAGAGTCGATACGGGCCTGTGTACGGGCGGCAGCCTCTTCGATACGCATCTTCGGCAGACCGGTCTCAATAGCCTTGGCCATACCACCCAGCTTCTCAATCTCCTGGATATGCTCCCAAGCCTTGTGCACCAGCTCGTTGGTCAGGGTCTCTACGTAGTAGCTACCTGCCCATGGGTCGATCTGCTTACAGACCTTCGTTTCGTTCTGGATATAGATCTGGGTGTTACGGGCGATACGGGCTGAGAAGTCGGTAGGCAGCGCGATGGCCTCGTCGAGGGCGTTGGTATGCAACGACTGGGTATGTCCCAGCACAGCTGCCATAGCCTCGATACAGGTACGACCGACGTTATTAAACGGATCCTGCTCTGTCAGTGACCAACCAGAGGTCTGCGAGTGGGTACGCAGCGCCAGTGACTTCGGGTTCTTGGCACCGAAGCTCTTCACGATCTTTGCCCACAGCAGTCGACCGGCACGCATCTTGGCAATCTCCATGAAGTGGTTCATACCGATAGCCCAGAAGAAGCTCAGACGGGGTGCGAAAGCATCGACATCGATACCAGCATTCACACCAGTACGCAGGTAGTCCATACCGTCAGCCAGGGTGTAAGCCAACTCGATGTCAGCGGTAGCGCCAGCCTCCTGCATATGGTAACCCGAGATAGAGATGCTATTGAACTTCGGCATCTTCTGTGAGGTATACTCGAAGATATCAGCGATGATCTTCATTGAGAAAGCAGGGGGATAGATATAGGTGTTACGCACCATAAACTCCTTCAGGATATCGTTCTGGATGGTTCCTGCCATCTCCTCGAGTTGGGCCCCCTGCTCCAGACCTGCTACGATGTAGAAGGCCAGGATAGGCAGCACTGCACCGTTCATGGTCATCGACACAGACATCTTGTTCAAGGGGATGCCCGAGAACAGCACCTTCATGTTCTCCTCGTTACAGATCGATACACCAGCCTTACCCACATCACCTACGACACGGGCATTGTCAGGGTCGTAACCACGGTGTGTAGGCAGGTCGAAGGCCACCGACAGACCCTTCTGACCAGAAGCCAGATTTCTGCGATAGAAAGCATTCGATTCCTCAGCCGTTGAGAAACCGGCATACTGACGGATGGTCCACGGACGGAACGGATACATCATTGAATACGGACCACGCAGATAAGGCGGAATACCAGCTGTGAAGTCGAGGTGTTCCATCCCTTCGAGGTCTTCTTTCGTATACACCGGACGCACCTCGATATGCTCAGGGGTCTTCCAGTTTTCTACAATACCATTGTCTTTAATCCACTTGGCACCATCTTGAGCCTTGATGCCTGCATAGATATCAATATCTTTAAATTGTTTGCGCATAATTCAAGTCTCCTATTCTTTAAATACCAAGTTTCTGATTATAGTCTTTCAAAGTCTCGAGCACGTTACACTTCACGTGAATGTAGTTCTCGATACCAGCGGCCTTCAGGTCTTCCATGCAGGCAGGTGCACCAGCCACGACGAACATCGCACGACCGTTCAGATACTGGAAGGCGGGAATGGCATACTCAGCATACTCATCGTCTGAAGAGCAGATCACCACGATGTCGGCCTTAGCCTCCAGCGCAGCATCCACACCCTCCTCAACGGTCTTGAAGCCGAGGTTGTCAATCACCTTATAACCAGCGCAGGCCAGGAAGTTACAAGAGAACTGTGCACGGGCCTGACGCATAGCCAGGTTTCCGATAGTCAGCATAAAGGCAGTAGGCACCTTCGTCTCCTCGGTATGAATGCGCAGATCCTCGAAGTCTGCAGCCAGACGGGTGCTCTCGATGGCCTTGAAGGGACGCTCACAATCCTCGTGGTTTTGACCACAGCAGCAAGCATGAACCGCCTTCTTACCCTCGCTCTTCTCTGTGAAGTTCGGGAACTGGTTCGTACCCAGCAGGAACTCCTTACGCTTCGCAGCATCGCCATGACGCTTCACGTTCGTTGCATTGATATCATCCTGAATCGTTCCAGCCTTTACAGCGGCGAGGAAACCACCCTCCTCTTCTACCTTCAGGAAGATCTTCCAGGCCTCCTGAGCCAGTGCATCGGTCAGATGCTCGATATAGTATGAACCTGCACCTGGGTCAACGATACGGTCGAAATGACTCTCTTCCTTGATAATCAGCTGCTGGTTACGGGCGATACGCTCTGAGAAATCTGTCGATGCCTCATAGGGGGCATCAAACGGGGTCACCACCATCGAGTGCACACTACCCAGGGCAGCACTCATGGCCTCGGTCTGCGAACGCAACAGGTTCACATACGAATCAAACAGGGTCTGATTATAGGTCGAGGTCGTGGCATTGATGATCATCTTACAGGCACAGTCGCACTTGGGCTCGTACTGCTTCACAATCTGGGCCCACAACAGTCTGGCAGCACGGAACTTCGCGATCTCCATGAAATAGTTCTCGCTCACGCCCATGTCAAACTTGATGTTCTTTGCAGCCAGGTCTACATCAACACCGGCATCGGTCAACTGCTGCAGATACTCATTACCCCAAGCCAGGGCATAACCCAACTCCTGTACGATATACGCACCGGCATTGTTCAGGGCGTCAGAACTCACAGCGATACAACGGAACTGGGGATAGTCTTTCAACACCTCGATGAGCTTCGGAGCCGTCTCAAGCAGTGAGGTGGTATCCTTGCCCTTCATCACCATGGCCTTCAACGGGTCAAAGGCGATAGAGCCCACCACCTTCTCCTTGTCATAGCCCTTCTTGGCGAAGAAGGCCACGAGGATCTCAGCCAGTTCGAGCGCGTGCTTCGGACAGGTAGCGAAGTTCACTTCGATACAATCGCAGTAGATACCCTCAAGCAGCGTCTCGATAGTCTCAGCCGACACCAGCTTACCGGGAATCTTAAAGCCCAGCGAGTCGATACCTTTGTTCAGGATGTCCAACGCCTTTGCATTGGCAGCCTTGGCATCGCTCACTTCGATGTCCTGACGAACATACCACACATTCGAGTCCTTCTGGTTACCACGCACAAACGGGAATTCGCCGGGCAGTGCGTCGGGTGTTTTCAGGTTCGCCAGGTCTTCACGGCGATAGAAGGGCTGTACATTAAAACCTTCATTGGTTCTCCATACCAAGCGTTTCTGGAAGTCGGCTCCCTTCAGGTCGACCTCAATCTTGTCCAACCACTCCTGAGTGGTGGGCGCGGTAAACTCGGTAAAGAGTTTTTCTTTGTTTGCCATAATTTAATTATTATATAAGTTATATAAGTTTCTCGTTTTAAGTTACACTTAACAGACTGCAAAGATACAAACTTTTTATGCAAAATGGCCAAATGAATTGTGAAAGAAATAAAAAATCGGTATTTATTCAAAATTAAGTGCACAAAAAAGCACATATTGCGCAATTTTTGATTAATTTTGCAGGCGATTTAGAGAAGACAGTATTGTTATGGAATCATTTCAATGGTTAAAAGACCTTTTTACGACGACTGACTCAGTGGCGCATATCACGCTACTCTATGCCATTGTCATCGCTATCGGTGTCTATCTGGGCAAGATCAAGATCTTCGGCATCTCCTTGGGTGTCACCTTCGTGCTCTTCGCAGGTATCGTGGCCGGACATATCGGCTTCACCGCCCCGACAGATATCCTTACCTTCATACAGGACTTCGGACTGATCCTCTTCGTATTCATGATCGGTCTTCAGGTGGGTCCTGGTTTCTTTGAGAGTTTCGGTACACAGGGCATCAAGCTCAACGGACTGGCAGCCTCTGCCATCCTGCTCAACATCCTCGTGATGTTTGCCTGTTATTACATCTTCTTCGACAGCAGCAACCCCACGAACCTGCCTATGATGGTGGGTACGCTCTATGGTGCAGTGACCAACACTCCGGGTCTTGGTGCGGCGAATGAGGCGCTCAACACGGTATTCCCCAATGGGGGGCCTCAGATTGCCTCGGCCTATGCCTGTGCCTATCCCCTTGGTGTGCTGGGCATCATCGGTGCTATCGTATTAATAAGGTACGCGTGCAAGATCAAGCTCGAGAAGGAGGAATACCGTCTGAAGGCGCTCGAAGAGACCAATACAAACAAAAAGCCCTTTAAGATGCACCTGGAGGTGACGAATAAGTACCTCGAGGGCAAGACGCTGTTGCAGGTACACGACTTCCTCAACCGCGACTTCGTGGTGTCCCGTCTCGTCCACCAGGGTGAGCTGTGCATCCCCAACCGCGATACCATCTTCCACGAGGGCGACCAGATGCTCATCGTCTGTGCAGAGGCCGACCAGGAGGCCATCACGGCCTTCATAGGTCCGAAACTCGACATCGACTTCGAGCAACAGGATCAGCCCCTGGCCTGCAAACGTATTCTCGTCACCAACCCGAAGATCAACGGTAAGACACTGGCGTCGATGCATTTCTCGAGTGTCCACGGTGTGAATGTCACCCGTGTCACCCGTCATGGCATGGACCTCTTTGCCTCTGCCGACCTCCCCTTGCAGGTGGGCGATAAGATCATGGTGGTGGGTCCGGAGGATGCGGTCGACCGTGTTGCCAATCAGATGGGTAACTCCCTCCGTCGTTTGGAGGCACCCAATATTGCCACTATCTTCGTGGGTATCTTCATCGGACTGATCTTCGGTATGTTCCCGTTGGCCATTCCTGGCATGCCAGTACCCGTGAAACTGGGTCTCGCCGGTGGTCCGCTGATCATCGCCATCCTCATCGGACGCTATGGTTATAAGATCCACCTCGTCACCTATACCACGACCTCGGCTAATATGATGCTGCGAGAGATTGGTCTCGTGCTCTTCCTGGCCTCCGTGGGTATCAAGGCGGGCGCAGGGTTCTTCGAGACCGTGATCGAGGGCGACGGACTGCTCTATGTCCTCACAGGCTTCCTCATCACGATCATCCCGATTCTCATCATCGGACCCATCGCACGCCTGCGCTATAAGTTCAATTACTTTACCATCGCAGGTATGATTGCGGGTACGTACACCGATCCCCCTGCCCTGGCCTATGCCAACAGCATCTGCTCGAAGGAGGCGCCGGCCCTGGGCTATTCTACGGTCTACCCGCTCTCGATGTTCCTCCGTATCTTCACCGCCCAGATCATCGTGCTCTTCTTCTGCGGCTAATGTAATGTACAATTTGACAATGTACAATTTACAATTGATTAGACAATTTATGAATTTAGATATTTAAGACAATAATGGACAAATGGGATTTACAAGAAAGACTAACCACTTTCGCAGTCAGGATTGTGAAGATGGTTGATTCCATGCCTAATTCTGTGGCAGGATTAGCCATTGCTAGACAGGTTGTCCGTTCTGGTACTTCCCCTTCTGCCAACTATCGAGCGGCATGTATCGCAAAATCAGATAAAGATTTTATCAACAAATTGAAAATGGTTGAAGAAGAGCTTGATGAGACTAAACACTGGATTGACATGATTATGAGATGTCAAATGCTACCTATCAGTCGTATGGAGCCCTTATCGCAGGAATGTAGCGAACTATTAAGTATCATCGTAAAATCTATTGTCACGACAAAAACAAGAATGACGACTGATAATCATTAAAATTGTAAATTGTTAAATTCAACAATAAATGGTAAATTGTAAATTGTCAAATTGTAAATTCCTCCTCAGTGGATTAATGCTGGTCACCACCGCCTCGATGTTCGGCCAGGGCGCTAAGAACATCCGACTCAACGAGGTGCTCACCAACAACACCACGAGCATTCTGGATGAGTTCGGTCAGCGCGAAGCGTGGATTGAGTTGGAGAACACCTCCTTCACGACCTACAACATCCGAGGGATGTACTTCACCACCGACCGGAAGGTACTCGATCCCAACATGAGCGTGCCAGAACGCATCAAGCGCATGAGCGTCATCCCCAGCGGTGACAGTCGTACGCAGATAGGCGGTCGACAGCATCTGTTATTCTTCTGCAACTCCAACCCCGCCCAGGGCAAGTTGCACCTCTCTCTCAAAGTGCCTGTCTCGGAACCATTCTGGATTGGCTTCTACAATGGTAATGCCACCGAACTGATCGACTCTGTCACGGTACCAGCCCTGGCAGCAGACCAGAGTTTTGCCCGTCATGGCAACAAGTGGTCGGTCAAGTCGGCTGAGAACGTTACCCCGGGTATCGAGAACTTCATCCAGACCGACGAGACCAAAGATGCCTACTTGAAGCGCGAGGATCCGCATGGCTTTGGTATCACGCTGCTCGCCATGGGCATCGTGTTCTTCTGCCTGGCCATTCTCTTCGTGTTCTTCTGGATCTTTGGTGCCATCATGCGTCATCTCGACACCGCGAAGAAGGTGGTCAACACCCAACCCATCAAACCCATCACAAAGACGGTTGAGGTCACCCACGACCTGGCACATGCCACGGGTAACATCCTGCAGGATGGTCTGAAAACGAGGGGTAAGGACAAGGAGGTTTATATCGCCGTCATCTCCATGGCACTCAAACAGTACCAGGACGATGTGCACGATGTGGAGTCGGGTATCATCACCATCAAGTCGAAGGATACCGACTGGACAGACGAAGGCAGTCAGATGACCCATTTCTCAACACCGGTCATCCCTACCTCTCACAACGCCCCCCATATCCCCACCGGCCCCGCCTTAAAGTAAATTGTCAAATTGTAAATTGTCAAATTGTAAATCAATTGTAATTTGTAAATTGTAAAATTGTAAATCTCATGAATAAGTATCAATATAAAGTACAAGGCGTCGATTACGACGTAGAGATCGAAGAAGTAGAGGGCAACGTTGCCAAGGTGAATGTCAACGGCATCCGGTTCGATGTAGAACTGAAACAGCCCATCAACCCCACCAGCACGCTGAAGAAGGTACATATCGAGGCACCCAAGCCCGTGGCCCGTCCTGCTGTGGTTCCTGCTGCAGCACCTGCAGCCGACAAGCCCATGGCAGCTGGTACAGGTTCGCCTGTCAAGGCCCCACTGCCTGGTACCATCACCGAACTCAAGGTCAATGTGGGTGATGCCGTCAAGGTAGGCGATGTCGTCATGGTACTCGAGGCCATGAAGATGCAGAACAACATCGAGTCGGAATACGAGGGCACCGTCACCTCCATCACCGTCAAACAAGGCGAGTCCGTCATGGAAGGTGCCGTCCTCATGACCATCGGCTAATGTACAATTTAACAATGTACCATTTACAATTGATGTACAATTTAAGAAATGTACAATTGAAAAACAAATGGTAAATTGTAAATCGTCAAATGGTTAATTAAATTGTAAATTGTAAATCGTCAAATGGTAAATTAAAATGGATTTAGGACAATTCATCATACAGAACTTCCATGAGTTCCTCACGTACACGGCATTTGCCAATGCCACCGTGGGCAACCTCATCATGATAGCAGTGGGTGCCTTCTTCATCTGGCTCGCCATCAAGAAGGACTTCGAACCACTGTTGCTCGTACCCATCGGACTGGGTATCATCCTCGGTAATATCCCCTTCCGCGCTGATGCCGGACTGGAGATAGGACTCTACGAAGACAACTCAGTACTGAACATCTTCTATCAGGGTGTGCGACAGGGCTGGTATCCCCCGCTCATCTTCCTGGGCATCGGTGCCATGACAGACTTCACCGCCCTTCTGGCGAATCCGAAGCTGATGCTCATCGGCGCAGCCGCACAGTTCGGTATCTTTGGTGCTTATATGGTGGCACTGGCCATGGGCTTCGAACCGTCTCAGGCCGCTGGTATCGCCATCATCGGTGGTGCTGATGGTCCTACAGCCATCTTCCTGAGCTCGAAGCTCTCACCCAACCTCATGGGTGCCATCGCAGTCTGTGCGTATAGCTACATGGCCCTGGTACCGGTCATCCAGCCATTTATCATGCGTCTGCTCACCACCGATAAGGAGCGTGTCATCAAGATGAAACCGGGTCGTGAGGTGTCACAGACAGAGCGCATCCTCTTCCCCATCATCGGACTGTTGCTCACCACATTCATCGTACCGTCGGGTCTGCCCTTGCTGGGTATGCTGTTCTTCGGCAACCTGCTGAAGGAGAGTGGCAAGACCACCCGTCTGGCAAAAACGGCTGGTGCGGCCCTGAACGATATCGTGGTAATGCTCCTGGGTCTCACCGTGGGATGCTCTACACAGGCCAGTGAGTTCCTGACCTTCAACACCATCAAGATCTTCGCCCTGGGTGCCATGGCCTTTATGATTGCCACTGCCTCGGGTGTCTGCTTCGTGAAGCTCATGAACCTGTTCCTGCCAGAGGGTAAAAAACTCAACCCGCTCATCGGTAATGCCGGTGTGTCTGCTGTTCCGATGGCTGCACGTATCAGTAACAACCTCGGTCTGGAGTACGACCGCCATAACTTCCTGCTCATGCATGCCATGGGTCCGAACGTCGCTGGTGTCATCGGCTCCGCTGTCGCTGCCGGTGCCCTCCTCGGATTCCTATCATAGGAGTGAATAGTGAAAAGTGAATAGTGAATAGTCATAGACCAAAAATAGCGATTATTGACCCCAACACCCTCTCGGTGTTGGGGTTAAAATCGATTCTCCAGACAGTGATGCCGATTATGACGGTCGACACGTTTGGGTCGTTCACAGAACTCGAGGTCAACCACCCCGAACAATACTTCCATTATTTCGTGTCGATGAACGTGGTCCTGGAAAACAAACCCTTCTTCCTTGCGCAACGCAAGAAGACGATTGTGCTCACCCTTTCCCTCGACACGATGTCACAATTATCCGAATTTCATAGCCTTTGTATCAACGTTCCCGAGTCAGAACTGGTCCGTTCGCTCCTGATGCTCGAACAACACGCCCATGGTCATGGTCAGAACCTCCCGCCGATGCCCAAGGCCCTCCAACAAAAGATCCTCTCCGACCGAGAGATCGAAGTCATGTCGCTCATAGTCCAGGGCTTTATCAACAAGGAGATTGCCGATAAACTCAACATCGGTCTCTCCACCGTCATCACCCATCGCAAAAACATCATGGATAAGCTCGGTCTTAAGAGCGTCTCCGCCCTGACCATCTACGCCGTCACCCACGGCTATGTTGATATCAACACTATTTAAATCCCCGCTGCAAAAAGGCCCGCCAGTTGGCGGGCCTTTTTGCAGCGAAGCTTTATTTTACTTTGCATAAGCAACAGATCGCGTTTCTCTAATCACCGTGATCTTGACTTGACCCGGATACGTCATTTCATTCTGTATCTTCGTAGCGATCTCGCCCGACAGTGCCTCGGTCTCAGCATCGCTCATCTTATCAGCACCCACGATGACACGCAACTCACGACCCGCCTGGATGGCGTAGGTCTTCGTTACACCAGGATAACTCATGGCAATCGCCTCGAGGTCGTTCAGACGCTTGATATACGCCTCTACAATCTCACGACGCGCACCAGGACGGGCACCGGAGATAGCATCACACACCTGAACGATCGGAGCCAACAGTGTCTGCATCTCCATCTCGTCGTGATGGGCACCGATAGCATTGCAGATATCAGGCTTCTCCTTATAGAGCTCGGCAATTTTCGCACCATAGAGGGCGTGTGGCATCTCACTCTCCTCATCAGGCACCTTACCGATATCGTGCAACAGTCCTGCACGCTTGGCCTTCTTCGGGTTCAGACCCAGTTCTGCGGCCATGATGGCACAGAGATTAGCTGTCTCACGGGCATGCTGCAACAGGTTCTGACCATAAGAAGAACGATATTTCATCTTACCGATGATACGGATGAGTTCGGGGTGCAGGCCATGGATACCCAGGTCGATGGCTGTGCGCTTACCAGTCTCAATGATCTCGTTGTCGAGCTGTTTCTTGACCTTGGCGACCACTTCCTCGATACGTGCGGGATGGATACGTCCATCGCTGACGAGCTGGTGGAGAGCCAGGCGACAGGTCTCACGACGTACGGGATCGAAGCCTGAGATGACGATGGCCTCGGGGGTGTCATCCACCACAATCTCCACACCAGCAGCTGCCTCGAGGGCACGGATGTTACGACCCTCACGACCGATGATACGGCCCTTGACCTCGTCGTTGTCGATGTGGAAGACTGAGACGGAGTTTTCGACGGCTGTCTCAGTGGCTACGCGTTGGATGGTCTGGATGACAATCTTCTTGGCCTGGGCGTTGGCATTGAGCTTCGCTTCGTCCATAATCTCGTTGATGTAAGAGGCAGCGGCTGTCTTGGCCTCGTCTTTCATGGCCTCTACCAGACGTGTCTTAGCCTCCTCAGCACTCAGTCCAGACAGCTCCTCGAGTTTCTCACGCTCTTGCATCTGCATCTTTTCCAACTCCTCAGCCTTGACACTTAGGAGCTTCTTCTCGTTGTCGACGCGCTGCTGCAGGTTGTCGAGTTCGTTCTTCCTGCGACCTAACTCCTCCTGACGCTGGTTCAGCGAGAGCTCGCGCTGCTTCAGTTTGTTCTCACTCTGCTGGATGTGCTGGTTGCGCTGCTGCACTTCCTTTTCCAGTTCTGCCTTCTTGTTAAGGAACTTCTCCTTTACTTCCAGCAGTTTCTTTTCCTTGACGACCTCTGCCTCTTTATTGGCAGCATCAATCATTTCCTTATACTTCCCCTTGATGACATAGCGGAAGATGAGATATCCGCCGACACCTCCGAGTACGAGGGCGCCTGCGGCAATCAAAAGTACGAAAAATAAATCCATAAAAAAATCTATGTTAAAATAATGATACGTTCCTCAATTCTTCACTCTTCACTCTTCACTCTTCACTACTTTAGTGCTTCATCGATTTCGGAAGTCAACTTACTGAGAATCGTATCGTAAGGGGCTGTGTCGTTCTGACCCTTCTGACGCTCATACATCAATGCTATATCTATAAGGGTCATCAGCGAGATGGTATGATCTCCCTTCCTTCCCTTATAGGCCTGCGCATATCTGTTATAGCGGTCGGTAATGAGTTTGGCGGCAGCGCGATAATAGACCTCTTCATCGCGATCTATGGTCACCTCTACCTCCTCGTCATAAACGTGCAGCCTTATATGTAGTTTCTCTTTGTCCACTCCTTCAATCGATTAATTGTCAATTATCCATTGTCAATTTCTCATCACTAATGAGGGTGATGCACTTGTTCACCTCCCTGATCATCTTCTGGACCCTGGCCTTGGCAGCCTCCAGGTCTCCGTCGGTGATGGTCATCATCTTGGCCATTTTCAGGGCGTTATAGTCATTGTCCTTCTGCGTCAGCTTTGCCTGCAGGTCTTTCACCTCCTGCTCTGATTTCTCCACCATCGCATACAACTCCTGATTCTCCTTTTTCAGGTCCTGAAAGCGGAGGATGAGTTGCCTGACGCGGGTCTCGAAATTGGCGATCACTTTCTCATTCGAATCCATGACATAACAATTTGATGCACAAAGATATGTAAAATTCCTGTTAAAGAATAGCGTTGAATAAATCTTTTAAGTTTTTTTCACTCTTCACTATTCATTCTTCACTCTTCACTCTTCACTCTTCACTCTTCCTCGGTTCTTTCTTCGCCAGCATCACGACCTTGTAGACGAAGTTCGTGATCCACTGCTGCGAGAACCCGAGTCGCTGCGCATACTGACGAACAGCCACCACCGACTTCATCACACCAGCATCCGTATAGTCGTTCTTGTTGAAGATATCGTTCACGGTCTTCTCCGTCATCGTGTACAGCATCTTCTTCATGAAGCCCGGCAGACGCAGCTTGAACTTCATCAGGTTACCCGTCAACATCATCAACTCCTGGGTAAAGCCCTGAAACTGGAACAGATACGTCTGGGCGTCCTGTACCTTCTTACAACGCTTCCTGAGACTCGTGTCGATCTCTTTAAAGAAATCGTCGTCCATGCCATACATCTGCTTAAGCATGTTCTTACAACGACTACGTTCACCCACACCTAATTTATTATTGACCGTGGCCACCTTCAGCGTCGACTTAAACACGCGCAAGTCGGGCAGGGCTGCGAGACTGGTAATGCCGAGGTCTGCTGCCATCGAGGCCTGGAAATACACACGAATCAGCGTCATGAAGTCCTCCATACCGCCAATACGTGTCTCTTCCTCTTTCTTTCCAAAAATTTTATTCCAAAAACTCATAATTTTCTTAAATATAGTAAATTCGCCTGCAAAAGTACAAAAAAAATTTCAATTATCAACAATTTTTCGTACCTTTGCCAGAAAAATATGAATTATTGTGCAAACCGAATGCAATCAAACGCGTTTGAATTGCTGAGGTGCAGCCGATGATGCATAACAAACGAAGTGAAGTTATGAAAGGAATAGTTTTAGCCGGAGGCAGCGGCACGCGCCTCTACCCCATCACCAAGGGCATCAGCAAACAGCTCATCCCCATTTTCGACAAACCGATGATTTATTATCCCATCTCAGCCCTCATGCTGGCAGGGATTCGTGAGATACTGATCATCTCGACCCCGTACGACCTCCCGGGCTTCAAGCGCCTCCTGGGCGATGGCTCCGACCTGGGCGTACGCTTCGAATATGCCGAACAACCCTCTCCCGACGGACTGGCTCAGGCTTTCATCATCGGTGAGGAGTTTATTGGCGACGACTGTGCCTGTCTGGTACTGGGCGATAACATCTTCTATGGCTCGGGCTTCAGCGGCCTGCTCAAGCAGAGCGTACAGAATGCTGAGCACGACGGACTGGCCACGGTCTTTGGCTATTATGTCAACGACCCCGAGCGCTATGGTGTGGCAGAGTTCGACAGCGAGGGCAACTGCCTGAGCATCGAGGAGAAGCCTGCCCAACCCAAATCCAACTACGCCGTGGTGGGCCTCTATTTCTATCCCAACAGTGTGGTGGAGATTGCCAAGCACATCAAACCCTCTGCCCGTGGAGAACTGGAAATCACCACCGTCAACCAGGAGTACCTCGCCCAACAGAAGCTCAAGGTACAGACCCTGCAGCGTGGCTTTGCCTGGCTTGACACCGGTACCCACGACTCCCTCTCTGAGGCGTCTACCTTCATCGAGGTCATCGAGAAGCGTCAGGGCTTAAAGGTTGCCTGTCTCGAAGAGATCGCCTTCAAACAGGGCTGGATCACTGCCTCCCAGCTCGCTGAAATCGCCAAGCCGATGGCAAAAAATGACTACGGAAAATACCTCCTCAATTTAGCCGGTTGCTAAATTGAGGAGGCACCTCTTCCCTCTTCCATCTTCCCTCTTCCTTCTTACTTATCGAGCTCTTCGTACTTGGAATTGTTCGACTTATATTCCGGCACGATTTCCTTCATCTTCTTCACCGTTGCCATATCGTCATAGTGTGCTGAAAGCTCAATCAGCTCATCCACATCCTTTGACACCTGGTTAAAGTCATATTCCCGTACCTCGGCAATGCGGATCTTCTTATGGAAGGTAGGCTTGGTATTCTCCTTGGCATTCAGCACTTCCTCATAGAGTTTCTCGCCCTCACGGAGTCCGGTGTATTCAATCTTCACGTTCTTCGCCCCCGACAGTCTGATCATTCTTTCTGCCAGATCAGCAATCTTCACCGGCTGACCCATATCAAAGACAAATATTTCGCCACCATGGCCCTTGGTGCCGGCTTCCAACACCAGTTTACAGGCCTCAGGAATCAACATGAAATAACGAACGATACGTTTGTCTGTCACAGTCACAGGTCCGCCATGTTTAATCTGCTCATTAAACAAGGGAATCACAGAACCATTTGATCCTAAGACATTTCCAAAACGCGTCGTCACGAACTGCGTCTTACTGTTTTTATTCAACGACTGCACATAAATCTCACAGATACGCTTCGAACAGCCCATCACGTTTGTGGGATTCACGGCCTTGTCGGTAGACACCATCACAAACTTCTTCACCCCATACTTATCAGCCAGATCTGCGATAACCTTCGTACCAAAGATATTGTTCTGCACAGCCTCCGAAGGATTATCCTCCATCATCGGTACATGTTTATAAGCAGCCGCATGGAACACGTAATCTGGTTGGAACGCAGCAAACACCTTTTCCATTCTTTCTTTCTTACAGATGCTGGTTACCACGGTTTCTGCCGGAACATTCGGAAACTCTCTGGCCATCATCAAACGGATGTCGTGCTCAGGTGTCTCAGCCTGGTCTATCAGCATCATGGCTGCTGGCTGGTAAGTCGCAATCTGTCTGACCAGTTCACTGCCGATACTACCTGCCGCACCAGTAATCAACACACGCTGACCATTCAACAGTTCGCCCATCGATTTCATGTCAACCTTGATCTCATCACGGGGCAGCAGATCCTCGACACTCACCTCCTTCATCTGGATTTCCTCTTGCAGCTCACCATCCTTCACATTCACCTCTTTGGCATTCTGTGACATATAGATCTTCACACCGGCATCAATCAACTTATCCTGCAGATCCTGCTGGTCTCGGAATTCATTGATACTCTGCGGTGCAACCAAAATGGCATCAATCTTGTTCTTTTCTATAATCTCCGAGAAATCATCCTCTGGCGTATACACTTTCTCGCCCATGACAATGTTATGCTTATAGCTCGCCTCATCAGAGATAAAGCCCTTCACCACAAAACGTCTGGGTGTTTGTGAACGGATATTCTTCGCCAGTCCGATACACCCGTCCATTGCCCCATATACAAACACTCTTTGCGCCCGGATATCAACGGTCGTCACCTCAAAAAGCGTCTTTACCAAGACACGCATCAGCCACATCAGGAGCGTACCTATCAGATACATCAGGCAAATATGTCGGAAGTGGAGGTTATAGAACCATCCCTCCGACGTACTACGTATCATGAAGTGCAAGGGATAGGCTATGACCAATGACAAGAGACTCGCATAGAACACTCTGGCCAGGTCGACAAACGAAGAAAAACGGATAATGCCCGAATAGGTATGAAACATCCTAGCGCCAATAAGACTCGGTAAGGCATACACAAAAAGTGTCTGCAACAGCAACGACTGGTCGAATGTCACCCTCTTGCGATAAATAAAGATCCAATAGGTTAAAATACCTCCAATCATCAAAAAGAGGAAATCCAACAACAGGATGCCCCAATAAGGCAACGCCCTCTTGCTAAAGTACCAATCTATCAGCTTCTTAAATGGATTTTTCATAAAATGGTCATTACTCTATTTCTGAATTTGACTGCAAAGGTACTACATTTTTCTCACTTACCAAAATTAAATCGACAAAATAACGACATATTCAAATAAAATAAAACGCAAAATATTTTTTATCGTTTTCTCAGAATTCAACCGTAATAAATTGGATACGACTAGTTTCGAGCGTGAAAGAAGCGGCAGAAGCCGAAGACGGCGTAAAGAGCTGACCTTTAAGGATTGTCACACGATTACGTTTCAGCGGCACATTCTCAACGGATTTGGCAATAAGCACGTTGTCATCGTCATCCAACACTTGGAGCGTAATGTTCATCGCCTGCTCATCCGATGACAGGAAAGCACAGCTATTAATATTAATAGTACTTCCCACAGATTCCGCGATGGCATTCTCTACCGAAAAACCATTGTTATCCGTAGCAAGACCTGTCGTGGGATTAAAGCCCTTACTGGCAGCAGAATAGGTAGTTCTGACCTTGGCCGCTCCCACAGGACATTTATCAGTCGACTTCACTGCCAACCACGTGTTGACGTGGTAAAGCGTGAGGGATAGGTCCAGCGCAGCAGCACTTGTGATAGTGACAGCCTGCGTGGCGCAGAAGGTCTCGCGAGGCGTCTCAGACGTATAGACGGCTGACGTCGGACTGGTCAGCGTGAACACATCGCCATCAAGATACTTATACGCGAGGGCGACTAAGGTATAATTACCTATTGGCAATGTAAACGAGAACTGGCCAAAGGTCGTAACATCACTGAGTTCGCTCCTATACTGCGTCGTTTTCTCTACTTCTACCCCATTCGCGTCATAGAAAGCCAACGTGATCGCACCAACTGCAGTGTAGTCCGCAGGACTTTCTGCCGCTCGGGTACTTGGGAAATCCTCCATCGATACAGAAAACTCGTTGACCTTCACGTTTACTGACGCGTAAACTGGCTCGTTTTCAGGGTTCATCACTTCCTCAGAACAGCTGCTGAGGGTTACTACTGTGCCCACTAAGAGGGCGATGCCATAACTGGCTGCAAAATTTAAATGTTTCATTGTTTGAGTCTTTAATAGTTCGACTTCTGATTAACATCACTGCGGCAAAGGTACGCATTATTTTCCAAACTACCAAACAATTTATCGTTTTTAACACTAAAATGTGTAAAGTTTAAATATCACGTGAACACACAATAATTTATGAGCCAAAATATACAAAATTAAAAAATAAAAATTTAATAACATATTTATTTACAATATGTTAGCATAATTTTAAATACGATAATATTATAAACATTTTTTAACGCAAATAAATCACAAATTCCTTGCAATAATAAAATATTTTTCATATCTTTGCAGTCTTCAACCACTTACTTGACCGAGTTAACCTTTCTATATAGGGCGATAATCGCCCCACCCCCACCCTCTAACACAAGGGTGGGGTTTTTATTTCCAACAAGACATTTGTATTACCGCCAGCGTTCGTGAAGGAACTTATTGACCCGTTTACCAAGACTATCTGCACGGTTGTCGATAAACGCATCCAACAAACGCGACCTGCTCGTTAGCGGCACCACGTCATAATCAGCGATGGCAGCAGGCACCAGCATGCTCCATCCCTGTTTCAGGAGCACCACATCCCCGGTGCTCCTCACCCTGATCTCACAATCGCCCTCAATACACATTGAGATCACAAAACTGTCATATTTCCTCAAATCGCGGTGGAACGACCGTTCCACAATCTCCATCACGCGGACACCGAAATACGGTGTGTCGATAATCTGCACCGCCCTGTTCTCTGAGTCCACGTATTCTGTACGATAGTTCGCCTCCACGTGATAGTCGAGTGCCTGTGAGGCCAACGCCGTATGCAGTTCGCGCGGCTTCCCATCCAGGTCCGGACGGTTATAGTCAAAAATTCGGTACGTCACGTCCGACGACTGTTGCACCTCTGCCAGCATAATCCCGCCACAGATGGCATGCACACGTCCTGCAGGCAGGTAGAACACATCCCCCGCCTTCACCGTATGATCGGCCAACACCTCCGTGATACTGCCGTCCTCAATCCGCTTCTGATACTCACTGGGTGTAATCTCCTGCTTGAAGCCCGCATAGAGGTGGGCACCCGGCTCAGCCTTGATGATATACCACATCTCCGACTTACCCATCTTCCCATGTTCGCGCAATGCCATCTCATCGTTCGGGTGCACCTGGATACTCAGATCCTTCTTCGCATCGATAAACTTCACCAGCAGCGGCAACTGTCCCTGATACTTCTCGTTGACCGCCTTCCCCAGGATCTCCTCCGGAAACGCGTCGATCACCGATACCAGGTCACTTCCTTTCCAGGCGCCATTCGCAATCACGCTCACAGCCGAAGGCACAGCACTCACCTCCCAGCTCTCACCGATAGGTTCGTCACTCGCCGCAAGTCCCTTGTAGCGTCGGAGCTGCTCTCCGCCCCACACCACCGTCTTCAGATTCGGTTCAAATAATAACGGATAAAATTCCATGCCACAAAATTACAAAATTTGTGCATAAGTTCATCAGTTATTATTTATTATTTATTATTTATTAAAAGTTCACCGATTTATCCATTTCCATACCGGCATCACCTCGATGGTGCCATGCTTGTCGCTGATGGTTTCCTCTTCATCGTAGGTCAGAATCAGTCTTCTTCTGCAAGGCAGACGGTTTGGCAACTTCTGCAGGGCCTCCGTTTCGCGCTTTCGGGTTTCCTCATCACGCAGCGAATAACTCACCTGGATAGCAAACTCGTCATCTGGGATATAAAAATCCACCTCGCAGCCGTCATTGTAGAAGAACACGCGTCCATTGTCAATATCGTGGCCATAGATACGGAACAGCTGAATAGCCACTAGGTTCTCCAACAGCATCGCGTCCTTATCGATCAGAAACAAACCAAGTATACCCGTGTCGATGAAGTAGTACTTACAGTTACTTTCCTTGTCAGCCAGCGTCGATGCATAGTTCCTGAGTCGCAGCAGCAGCCATGCCTCCTCACAATACTCCACATACTTGATGGTGGTGGCAAGACTGAGTTTTCCTCCAACACTCGACAGGAGATTGTTGATGCGGTTGTAGGAGATGGGGCGACAAACGCTCTCAGCCATCTTGCGCACCAACACACGGATGCCTGCCACATTGGTAATCTTGTTACGGGCGATGATGTCACCCATGTATATCTTCTGATACACGCTGCTCAAGTAGTTTCGCTTAGCGGGCAGGAGTGCTGCAGCAGGCAGACCACCATATCTCAGGTATTCATCGAAAGCGCGAATCACACGGGAAATCGTTTAGTACCATTTCACGAGGCTCCACAACATAGCGTTCCACCTCTTGCTGGTTATCCCGAAGGATCTGTTTCAATATCTGCTTATCCATGAGCTACAATGATGAAATTTCGGGGGCAAAGATACAAATTATTTAATGAACTTGCAAATTTTCAAGCATTTTTATTTAATCCATTAAACAAAACACCCAAAACCTATCACTGGGGCCAGGCCCCAGTGATAGGTTTGAGATTAGATCTTTGATATATAATACGAAGCGTACCATTCCGCGAATTTACGGAGGCCTTCGCGGAGGGTGATTTTCGGCGTGAAGCCGAAGTCACGCTCGAGGGCGGTGGCGTCGGCATAGGTTGTTGGCACATCACCAGGTTGCATAGGAACGAGTTGCTTGTGGGCTTCAAAGTCGTAGTCGGGAGGCAAGACACCAGCACGAAGGAGTTCCTCCTGCAAAATCTGCACGAAGTCCAGCAAGTTCTCAGGCTGACCACCACCTATATTATATACCGCATACGGAGGAATGGGAAGTCCATCCTCGCCATTTCTCTTCTCCGGAGCCTTCTGCATCACACGATAAACGCCCTCCACAATATCATCCACGTATGTAAAATCCCTGCGGCAGTTGCCATATTACAATAGCGGTGTCATATAAAGCGGGAGGTACGTTACGCCATTCTCTACCTTATAGTCGGCTGCATGAAGCACAGTGGGAGTGGTCATGTATTCTCCAAACTTCTTCATACACTTCGTCAGAGAGGAAAGCGTGTAGTTCTTACCGCTCTTGACCTCTAAAGGACGGATATTGTGGCGGCTGGTCACTTTGTCCTTCTGGAGCAGAAAGTCGATTTCCATACGTTCCTCGGCTTCCTCTGATGACTTGCTATAAAAGAAGAGATTGTTGCCGCTGGCTGTAAGCATCTGGGCCACGATATTCTCAATGAGCATTCCTTCGTTCACTTCCAGCTTTCCAAAGAGCAATTTCTGGTATATCTCAGACGAGACAATGCCCTTTTCGTCGAAAGTGTGACTGATCAATAAGCCCGTATCGTTCATGTAGCACTTTAAAGTAGTGCGGTCTTCATTCATCTTCAGTCCAATGTTCGGCTCTGTAGAATTGTAGGAGATGTTGACAACTCTTGCGTCTTTCAGCCAGAAGAAGGCATCGTCCCAATCGCGATATTTCGCACCTGGCTTCAGGGCAGACAGCCGGAATTTCTTTTCGTGTTTGGAGAGCTGAGGAGGAATCTGGTCAAAGATAGATACCACTTTGTCGGCAATATCACCAGCATAATTGAAGATGTCGTTACGATAGATGGTCAGCACATCGCGCTTAGCAGCATCTACGGCATCAAAGTCCTTGGTCTCAATATACTTCTTGACGGCCTGCGGCATTCCTCCCACTATCATATAGAGACGGAAAGCATCCATAGCCTGACGATGGAAGGCCTGCCCCATCGGCTTCCGTTCAGCATACATTTTCCTTATCAAGTCCATTAGCATGTCGTTACCTTTAGCCCAAAGGAACTCTTCAAAGTCCATCGGATACATCTGAATAGGCCGTTCTTCTGAAGGGAGCACAATGCCTTGCATATTCTTCTTGATGCTTACCAGCGATCCTGTCTCTATATAGTCATATCGGCCATCAGCCACCAGGAACTTAATGGCAGCTCTCGCCCTGGGACACAACTGTATCTCGTCGAGGATAATGAGCGACTTGCGTTCATGGAGCCTCACTTTGTAGTGCTGGCTCAGATAGAGGAACAGCGTGTCAAGGTCTTCCAGATAGAGGTCGAACCATTCTCTTACCATCTCGGGAGCCTTGTTGAAGTCAATAAGGATATATGACTCGTACTCATTCTTGCCGAATTCCTCTACGATATAACTCTTTCCGATACGTCGTGCTCCCTCTACGAGTAGTGCCACCTCACCATTTCTTTTCTCCTTCCAGTCAAGGAGTTGCTGATATATTTTCCGCTTCATCACGATGTCGTTTGCACCTTTTTGAGATTTTTTCTCTACCATATTATACACCTTTTTGAGATTTTTGACGCTGCAAATTTACACCTTTTTGAGATTTTTTCCAAATTATTCTATAAAAAAAGTTGTAATAAGCCTCATTTTCGATGGAATTTGAAGTCAAAGAGACAATTTGTCCCTTTTTATCACCATAATAAAATCCACCCTGCAACTCCTTCCAAAGTCACTGGGGCCAGTGATAGAATATCATATAGTTACTTTACCAGCGTCTTTGCCCACTCGGGGATGTCGTCGGTGTATTGCTTAAACAACTGACCATCGGTGTGTCCGTTTCCACTCTTCAATTTCCTTGGCTACAGCCTGAAGTCTGCGCTTTTTCTCTGCTTCTGCCTTGGCGCTCGACTCGCGTGCAGCCTGGGCCACATCCTCCATCAGGGCATGCAGCATTTCGTCAGTAGGCTCCTCGTTGGAGGTCAAACGATATCGTTTAAGCATTTCGGTCATACGCTACTGTATTATTATTCTGCGTGCAAATTTACGAATTCTTTTTTAATTATTGTTCGTTTTCCTCGTTAAAGATGCAAAAATCTATCACTGGGGCCAAGCCCGGGTGATAGATGGGACCTATCAGCGGGGCCAGGCCCCAGTGATACACATCCTCCTCAACCTGCTTCGCAGCCTGAAGGTCGACTATCCCGATGCCGTCATCCTCGGTCACCGCGACCTGCCCTGGGTCGCCAAGGACTGTCCTTGCTTCTCATGTGCCACCGAGTATGCCTCTCTCCAGCCCGAGAACCGCTAAAACGACGAAAGCCAGCCCCCCGGCTGGCTTTCATTTTACTTCACTATCCCATATTCGCGTTTTAACCACAACTCAAACACATCATCCATCCGCCATCATACATCTTTTTTCCCCAACAACAAATTTAACATCTCTCCCAACTCAGAGAAAGAACAATCCGAATCTGTAGTTGTCCTATACACTTTTGACTTAAGTGCATGCTTTATAGCCTTTTCAAGGCTTCCACCTTTTTTCTTGAAATACGGGTGCAGTGGATGGCTTCTAAAAAACTTGATTCGTTTCTCGTATTCACAGAATCCTTTCAACTCCTTCTCCACAGCATCATACGAGTCAAACTTCTTGGTCGTATACTTGAAATAGTACAAAAAGAACAGTTCCGTACATCTATCTGTCTCAAAAAACTGCAAATAACAATCTATTCCTTTCTTATCGTCCTTAAAAACCTGCTTATGATATTTCTTTTTCAGCGCCAGATATTTCTGCCGGTCCTTTCCCTCGTGTTTATTGTCCATATCAATGATACAAAACACTCTGTTATAGTCCCTGATAGCTTTCTCTATCTCAGCCTCCAAATCTTCCAGGCTGGAGTTCCTCGGGCAGCTAGGCTTCACCTGTCTCAACTCCCTATATTCATCCTTCAACGAATCAAGGAAAAAGAACTCCGTTATTCCCTCTCCAAGTATCAAAGTTGTCTGCTTCACTTTTTCCATCAGTCGTCCTCCTCTTCATTCAAATCCACTAGAAAAGAGCCTAGCGAAGGAACTGCGCCAAGTTTTCCGATCTTATACGAACGGAAAAGAGACAAGTTCTTATGGAGCCCGAACTGATCGGCACGAGTAAACTTTGATGCAGCTGTGTTAATCGATTTCTCTGCAAACCACACAAGATTCCTGTTTTCATTCAGAAGTTCCTCTTTCAGCAGCAAAATTTCCTGCGATGTAAAGATCAGCTGCGATTCATCCGAGTTATACAAGAATACATTCAGGAAATAAAGCAGCAAATCATAATGCAACTCTACATCCAGTTCATCCATCATATACACATGGTTTCCAGTCACCATATCATATAGGAAATCCAAGATCATTAGGAATCTCTTTGTGCCCTTCGACTGGCTGCTATCATTCAGGTAGAATGTACCTTCATCCGATGCATTCAAGAATCTCACATCTTCATGTTTAATGCTCATGTTACCATTCTCTCGCAATGAAATTTCCTCAATTCTATAGTCAAAATCCAAGATGTTAAAATCTGCCTTTTTCAGCAACTGCAAGTAAAATTTCTTTCTCTTCTCGTCCTTATAGACCTTTCCCATCTGGCTAGCAAACTCTCCCACATAGTCTCCATTCACCTCATGGACATAAGTTTTAATCCAGTTATATAAAACTGCTATAGGCCTGGCATCATCACCTAAGGCCACCTTATTAAAGGTCGAAAGTACCGAATGATTATTTAAAGTAGCCTGAGTAATTGCATCAATTGTCTTCGTCTGCAACCTTAAGCTGTTTCCAAATCTAATGATAGCTTGCGTGTCCTGCGATGTATATCTCCTTTCATAGAACAATGCCTTCGAATTGTTCGGATAATAATACAGTTCCTCGCTAACAATGTAGCTCGGATAGTACTTCACCTGATAATCGTATCTAATCCGATTGGCATAAAACGACACGAACAGCGTTGTCGCATCCTCCTTACGCAATGCAAAAGGCCCCTCTCCATCCACAAGTTCATCCTTTTTTGTATGAGAGGCGAAAAGGATATCAAACACATTTTGCAACGCATACAGAATATTTGATTTCCCCGACGCGTTTGCGCCATAGATAATTCCAAGTTTATTCAGCCATGTACCATTCCCCATATCAACAGCCACGATGGAATCATCATTACCCTTGCATTCAAAATTCAAGACCTGCTTGTCGCGGATCGATTTATAATTCTCAGCCCAGAACTCCCTAATCATAGATTTGCCTATTTTTTATCTCGTTTTCGTAAGAAACTTACAATTTGGGCACAAAAATACAACTATTTTGGTAAAATTCCAAATACTCAATCAAATTTTTAGCATTAATTATACTATTCATGTTTTTCAGCCATAATATCGTCAGAAACCTATCACTGGCCCTGGTGATAGAATATCATATAGTTACTTTATCGAATGCTTACCGTTTTCCTCGTTAAAGATGCAAAAATCTATCACTGGGGCCAAGCCCGGGTGATAGATGGGACCTATCAGCGGGGCCTGGCCCCAGTGATATAGTACCTTTGCAAGTGGAAAGCGATCCATGCGCGCCCCGGGAAATTTTGCTTCATTGAGACCTTCTGAACGAGTCACTCAGACCGTCTGAACGACATGAAGGGATTATCTCTTACCCCCCCCCCATGCAGACAATCTGAACGACACGTCGAAACTATCCGGATAGTTCGTTAAGAGCGTCTCTCCGCAAGCCTGTTTTACTTTCTTACTTTTTTACCTTTTTACTTTTTAAACTATGTCTCAAAAATTTATTAAATCCCAAAACAAAAACAGCCAGAGCCCCGCTTACGGCAAGTACTTCGCCACGGCTGTCTACGACAACCACTTCATCGGCACTGAGGAACTCTCCGACTTCATCCAGCGCCAGGCCTCGGTGAAGAAGTCCGACATCAAGGCCGTCCTCCAGGAGCTCGGCGAAGCCTTCAAGCACTTCTTCGAACTCGGCCAGAAGATCAAGCTCGACGGCATTGGCATCTTCAAGGTAGGTTTCAGCTCTATCGGTGTCATGAAACTCGAGGACTGCGGTGCCCAAACCATCACCACCCGTCGTGTCCTCTTCCAGCCCGAGACCACTCGCGTCGTTGTTGGTCAGCAGAAGATGGACGATGGCTCTGTCAAGCAGAAGTACGTCAACGCCATCACGATGCTGAAGGACGTCGTCTTCGAGGAGACCCACGACAACGCCATGAATGTCGAACCCGAATCATCTAACGGCGACAGCACCAACGCGGGCGGTTCAGGCAACTCTAACGGTTCTCAGAGTGGCACCTCTGGCGAACAGGGAGGCTCGCAGAGCGGTAATCAGGGCAGCAACTCTAACCCTGAACCTGTAACCGCTCCCGAGATCTCAGGCACTACCCCCTTTGAGGAGTCCACCACCGTGACGATCCAAGGTCCTCAGGGCGCATCCATCCACTACACCATCGATGGCTCGACACCTTCAGCCGAGAGCCCCGAGTACTCTGAGCCCTTCACCCTGACCGACACCGCCACGATCCGTGCCATTGCCATCCTGAATGAGGTTTCGTCCTCAGTCTCTTCCAAGACCTTCACCAAAGGCACTCCCGACGGTGGCGACAGCGGCGACGGCCTCGACCAGGACTGATGTATGATGGAAGAAAATCGCGATTAAGCGAAAACAGACCAAGTTCACTTGAAATCTGTTGAGCGTGAGCGATTTCGACGTAAGTCATGGAAGAGGGAAGATGTGTCCTGGGTGTAGCAAAGGCTATCCAGTCTGTCCCAGCACAGAAACACCATCCATATCACAACCTTGAATGCTGCCTGCACTCTTCCTTCTCCCCCTCTTCTATCTAATTTTAACTTTAATAAAGATTGAAAGAATGATAAAAATTAATTGGACCACCATTGTTAAGGTGCTAAAATTCATGGCAACCGTGACAACCTCAGTCTTGGGCACAATAGCTGTACAGAGTTGCGCCCCAACACTATTCTAGTTCTCAAACTAAATTCTTATAAGAATAATGAAATCCCTTCAAAAGGTATCAATGCTAGTCATTCACTGCACCGCCACCAAATGCAACCGCCCCTTCAGCGTTGAAAACCTGATTGCCTGCGGCGAAGCCAAATACGGCCAGTGCAGCTACCACTACTACGTCCGTCTCAACGGCGATGTCATTCCGCTCCTACCGGAGAATGTCCAGGGCGTTCATGCCCGTCACTACAACCACTGTTCCCTCGGCATTGTCTACGAAGGTGGCTTGGACGAGAACGGCCATGCTGACGACACCCGTACTGTGGCCCAGAAGCACTCTCTCTATGAGCTGCTGAAGGATCTAACTTATGATTATCCTGACGCCCGCATCCTCGGCCACAATGAGCTCCCCCACGTCGCCAAGGACTGTCCATGTTTCCCCGCCTCTCAAGCCTACGCCGATCTCCAACCCCCACACTCCGACTACTAGTCCCTCTCAAAAAACCTATCACCGGGCCAGGCCCCAGTGATAGGTTTTACATATTCTCCATCGACAGTCCCTTGTACGAGATATCATATTTCTTAAACTCACGCGTTGCCTGTAGCATCACCTCTGCCCGCTGCTTCAGCACACCAGTACTGATTTCATCCGCCTGACGTTTAATCTCGTAGAACGTCACGCTGTGGCCCAACTCGTCCTCGGCTATCATGTCTATCTCATTTTCGCCCTTTCTATCCCACCAGCGGCCAATACGTGTGAACTCGCCAGATTCCATCGCCATACGGTGGAAATAACGTTCCAGCATCAGTCCGCTGAATGTGCTATAGTCGCGCTCGATGATCTCCTGCAGCTTCGCATAGTTCTCAATCTCAATAATATAGCTGTATTTAAAGACAAACCGGAACCAGAAACTGTAAAACACATCGTTCAACTCATAGCGGACATTCTTATTCGCACTCTTCTCAAACAGGGGCTGCCGCTTGCTTATCAACTCATACTCCTCAGCCAGGTTGGTCAGGTATCCCCCCACCTCTTTGCCAATCACATCCTCTATCTCGTTGCGGGTATTTTTGCCTCTGGCAATGCACGAGAGGATGGAGAAATAGATACCGTAGTCCTTACCGAACTCCTCTATCAGATTGTTCTTTCCCTCGTTCAGAAAGGTCGAATTGGGGCTGATGATATACCGAATCATGGCATCCTTGTCAACTGCGCCTCCATCTACCAACAGACCCACATACTTAGCCACACCTCCCGTAAAGGTGAACAGCGCCAGCAAGTCCTCCTTACTATAGTCAGGCTTAGCATCTGCCATTATCTGCTTCAGTACCGAGGGTTTGAAAGGCTTCACCCTCAACTCTGCGGTATGCCTTCCGTACAGAGGCTCCTTCTTGTGCTTGAATATCTTCTGCATCAGCGAGTAGATACTGCCGCACACCACCAGATTAATCTTTGACGTATTCTCATACTCGTCCCAGATGTCCTGCATCTCACTGTAAACGGCCTTGTTCACCCTGAAGAAATCCTGGAACTCGTCAATCACCAGCGTAAAGCTCTTCGTCTGCGACAGTTGCATCAGGTATCGGAATATCTCGCTGAAGTGCCTGCTGCTGCCCAATGTGGGGATGCCCAACTTCTCACTGATCTCTTCCAGATATACCTCGCACAAGTCCGATTCCGCCTTCCTGGCCACAAAGAAGTATACAAAGGGTTCATCCTTGTATGCCTCCCTTATCAACGTTGTCTTGCCGATACGTCTCCTGCCGGTCACCACCGTAAAGCGGGCCACCTTCTCAGCTGTATCCCGAATCTCCCTTAGGAAGGCTATTTCCTGTTCTCTGTCGTAGAATCTCATATTTTAAACCTTTGAATGATTGTATCTCAATTTCCGCAACGGCCATTTCCGAAACAGCCATTTCGATGCAAAGGTACAACTTTTTTCTGATATAACGAAACTTTTCCTAAAAAAACTACTGATACTGATTCACTCTCCTATACTTTTCGCACAATTCCATCAGTTCAACCTATCGCTGGGGCCAGGCCCGGGTGATAGGTTTTTGGAAGGGACCTATCACCCGGGCCTGGCCCCAGCGATAGGTTTCAAGCATTTTGTACGATAGAGTATCCCAACGACGTAAGCCGCGACAACTGGCGGATACTTGCCCCAAAATCCTTGGCTGCTTTAAGGATTTCATTTCGCCGAGACTTCTCATACAAAGCGAGGTCCGCAGCACGGTTCAACCCATAATTCGACAAGAAAAAAGCCCTCACCTCCTCGTCGGAAATAGTCCCACTCCGGGTATCGTAATCCATCACCTTCAGAGCCTTCGACAACGGCGTGTTCACCTGTTCGCGCAAGTCCTCCAACGGGAATTTCTTCAGGACCGCCCCAACAGCGCAAATCGAAGACACACTCCTCTTGTCCCCTGTAAACTCCTGCCAACTGCTCCACGTATACGATTCCACGTCGTCACACAACCCGCCGGCAATCGGATTCTGATGAATATACCTGATAAGCACCAGAAAATACCCTGCATCGTTTACCGGCTCACTCTTGTACCGATCCTGAAAAAGGTGCCCGAAATGTCCATACTTGTCATTGTAATACCTCGCAAACCGAGACGCGATATCCCTCACGACAGCAGCCAGCCCGTCAGCCTTCTCCTGAATCAGCAGATGAACATGGTTGGGCATCAAGCAGTAAGAATAGATTGCACAACGAGAGGGCAACGGCCGCCTGAGCTGATCGTGAGGCTGGACCATGTCCTTGAGAATAAACACGAATTTACAGAAGTCATCATCGTCTTCAAATATCGTCTGACGGTTGATTCCCCGAAGCATCACATGATGGATGCCAGTAGCACTTTGTTGTCTGAGTTGTCTTGTCATAGTTTCTTAGAATTACTGATAACAGCTGCAAAATTAATCATTTTCCCCGTAACCACCAAATTTTTCCCCAAAAATCTATCGCTGGGCCTGGCCCGAGTGATAGGTTATTTTATCATAAAGTACAACTCTGGCCGTTGTCGTTCCTCATCATTCTTAACACATACAAAGCCGTTTTCAAAACGCCAACTAATCGTAACGTCTGTATTTCCTTCTATGAATTTCTTACGCAATGAATCATAGTCAGATATACCTTGTAACCCAAAATAATCTGTTATAGTATCAATAATTATTGCCACCTCATCATAGAAAAGGAATCGGGAATAATTATCAAAAGCCAACTTAAATTGAATCAAATTCGAACCATCAGAATTATGATAATGAATCCCATGAGTAAAGATCCCTAAGAATCGATTCGAGAATTTGTATACAACATAATCAGAATCCATATCATTTTCTTTTCTATGATGTTCCACAACATGTTCACCTTTCAATTCATCTTCTATAAAAGTTCTGATATAATTCTGATTGAAAGGACGAATTTCCTCTTCAATTGCCGACATAGCCTCCTCAGGAGACAAAACGCTCGTAGAAACTCTAAAATTACTATAAAGTGCTTTCGCTTTATGATACAGTCGCGTGTCCGCTGTAACAAACCAATCACAATACCCTGCAAAATACGCATGTTTTGCATCGGTTGTAACATTTCGTACCGTATTACTCGCTTTAGGAAGTTTATCAGAATGAAATCCCAGCATATCCAAGATACAGTAGGCCGCTGTAAAGAACTCGTGGTCTGTAATTTTCTTACCATGAAAGCTCATCTTTACATAATCATTAAAAGACATACTTATGCCCTTTGATTTCAGGAATAATGAGATTTTATCTGTCGCCTCTTCATCTTTCCAATTACCCGCATTCGCTTCCAACTTAAATCCATTTTCATGAATAGACTTTCTATAGTTTTTATAAGAACCGCCATTCATCATCATATCACACAGAAATTGACGAACAGACTCTATAACATCCCTAACAGTTGGAGATTCTGGGAGACCTGGTAACATTCTCATGAAAAGCTCATTAGTGCGGAATTCCTGAGGAATAGGGAAAACAACATTCATATTAGCCTTAATCTGATCAATGGTGTTATCTCCAGGCATCGAAGCAGCTTCAATTGCAGAAAGAAACGAGTCAACATCTTGTGAAAGCTTTGAAGAATTATCAACATAATTATGACAGAAATCTTCTGGAGTAGCACGATATGGCCAGACCACATTCTTGTTAAAATCCAACAGATGATCATCCACAAGATCTGACAATGTTTGAATATCATTATTAAATTGTGGGGCACCTTTACTCCTCATAAGATCTTCAAAATGAGCAGAAGAATAAATTAAGAACAGCCTGTCCTTATTCAAGACAAGCAGATTTCTTAATTTAGCATACTTATCCTTTTTTAAGTAGCTTACAACACCCCAATCTAAATATACACGTTTCATCTATAGTTAGTACATTTTCAACACCCACGTTTCTCCTTCGACGGCTTCCTCTTGTTCGTCTTTATGAACTCAACCACCTCATCATACTTAGCTTGACACTTCTCATCCTGCGTCATACTACCTATCTACACGCCTCCCTAAACTGCTTACCATATTCATTCACAAATACGACACTGTTCGTAGCTGTGATGCATAACGTCTTATTTGGATGCACAAATTGGTGCCCATCAAGCATCTTCTTTATAAATGGTGTTTGCTGTAATCCTGAATAATCCTCTCCTGATATAGTTCTATCATACATCAATTCAATAATTCCAAACTTACTTAAACGTACAAGTGATGCAGAAACTGCAAATTCATCATAACCATCAACAGTCCATCCCAAATACCATTCTGGCAAGCCATTGGCAATGAACTTATTAGTTCCGCTAACGGTTACATGAGGGTTTATAGCCTTTATATAACC
>CADAAR010000016.1 GCA_902785945.1 uncultured Prevotellaceae bacterium | reverse complement strand
AACGTGTGGACCGTGCTGTCGATAATTTCATGGCCGGATATGGCTGCTGCCAAAGTGTGGTGGCAGCCTTTTCCGACCTTTATGGTCTCGACGAGACGATGGCCAAACGTATCGCCGGAGATCGGAGGGATGTCGGATCATGGGGTCGGTTCTACTGATCACTTATCAAGGCAAATAATATGAGAATTAAGACAGTAATGAATCATAATCAAAATGACGGGCTCCTGAAAATGATCAGAAGAACCGACCCCACAGGATCATAAACTAATTCTCGTCGTTATCAGGTTGTATAAATCCGATAGGACGACGTGGTTTATCTTCTTCGGGATTCTTGGCTTGCAGTTCCGCTAATGCGGTGCTAATGGCATCGAGCTGCGCACGGGTACTCTCGTTTATGTCATTCTGGTCTGCAAGGATGTCGTTTACTTCCTGCCTAAGACCTTCTATTTGTTTCCTCAAATCGAGATAGGTCGCAGCGAGGGGCAATTCGGCCAGATGACGATAAGCTACAAAAGCTTTCATGATCTTACGGTTCGCCTGTATGGCAACTTCTGATTTCAGTACGCTGCTGAGCATAGCAACACCGATTTCTGAGAAAGCATAAGGTGGACGTCTATTGCCGCCCCATTTGTCAGAAAATCTTGAGGTCACAATTTGTGACCGCAAGTTGTAATTGTCTGTAAATGAAGATGTATTATTGTCTTCGTTTATAGGCAACGGACTTGCTTTTGTAAACATTTCCCATTCTTCTTTTGTGAGCTGGAACATAAACTCTTCTCCCTCAAATCGTTTGGGATTACGTTTTACTGCCTGCTTAAGTGCCCCTATAATGGATAAATGAAAAGCAGATCGCAAAACCGCACCTAACGGTTATATGCAATCTGCTTTTAATGAATAATCAAGGTTGCCTCTTCAAATGGAGGGCTTTTTCAGTGCCCTCGCCACAGGCGAGGGATTTTTTGAACCTAGTAACAAAAGAAGCGCTCAGGCGATTAACATTTGTGGTTTGTCGATTTTGTTTGCTGCTATGGGATAAAATCACTATATTTGCGACACAATTAACGAATCACTCATTCAACCAACGAGATCTATGAACAGGCGTTTTACCATTATCGTGCTGGCGTTCATTGCCAGCCATGCCCTAGCCCAGACAAACGTGAGCAAGACGACCAACCGTCTGGAGGCAGTCACCATGCTGGATTACCGTGATGGCGTGGAGTACATCAAAGAAATGACCGAGACCTTCCGCTACGAGGGATTCCTCGAGGGTAAGCGGTGGTATACGGAATATTATGAGCCCCAGTTGCCTTCTTTTTCCAAGAATGAGAAAGCTCAGAAAATCTATCATAAGGTTAAGGAGGAGTACTATGAGAAAAGGTCCGAAATGCTGGATCTCTATCCTGAGCACGACCACCTGATCATGATCAGTTCGAGCCTCGACGGTCCCGTTGCCCTCACCTACGACGTGCAAGATACGGCCTTGGTGCTGCTGAAGTGTTACGACATGATGCCAAAGCTCGGCAAGAGCCAGGTGAAGATGATGAAGACGAAGGTGGACGTGGCCCTTTACGACTCCATCCAGCGGCTCCACCTGCTGGCAGTCTATACCGCCGTACCGATGGACCCCACCCCAAGCAACAAGCTGATTGACGTCGTGCGCAGAGCCGGCGCGCCACTTCCCGTGATGCCCTCGTCCTTAAATTTCGACACGATGAAATTCCATTTCGTCTGGGGAAACCACGTGGGCGATCTCTATGCCCGCAGTCACACCTGCCTGTCGCCCGCTGCCAAGAAACTGATAGAGACGTTCTACGAGATCTGCCAGTGTGTAAGCAGGTGTGACAGCGAGCAGCTCCGCCAGCTCCAGCCCACCGTCAACGAACTGCTCTCACAATACCGAAAGCTTCTTCTGCCCGACGTGATCGTCGATGAATGGACAGACGCGAAATTCCGATTCTGATGACACGTTGGCCTTGGTAGCCGTGGGGACAGGTACCTGAGTCATAGCAGCCGTCATACCCAAGTACCTGTCCCAGCGACGGCAGAGAGCGAAGAAACGCAAAAAAAAGTTGCCAAATTACTTGGAGCTTCTAAAAGATTATCGTATATTTGCAAACGAAAATAGCGTATTTACGCAAAAAAAGTAAATAGAATGGAGATAAAGAGGGATATTCATCTAAGGAAACTCATTGATAGTAAGCAAATGGATTGGAGGGACAGGCACCATCTAACAAGAAAAGATTTTGATACTCAAAAGAAAAACCCAATTAAATTTCTAAAAAAGAATGAGAATAGTTTGATTATTCAGAAAAACGCCGTACTAACAAGGTGTCTGACATCGATGAAACAATTCTAAACAGAACGAACAAAAAAGAAAAGCCCCGCTGCCGTGAAAGCAACAGAGCTTGATGAATATCTGAG
Source organism: uncultured Prevotellaceae bacterium (assembly GCA_902785945.1). GTDB lineage: Bacteria > Bacteroidota > Bacteroidia > Bacteroidales > Bacteroidaceae > Prevotella. The sequence continues at coordinate 47,499 of CADAAR010000016.1, read as the reverse complement.
AACTCACGGGAACTCCCTGCATGAGTCCGCTTGAGTTTATAGCATATTATGTTGTTGCAGCCATCTTTTACCACGCGGCGTCAGGCAAAACAACAAAAACAAGATGCATGGCACACCGTATACCAAGAATACAATATACATTCCCATATTTTATTCCTCCTTCTTTTTCTTTTTGTTTGTTAATACTAATCCAACAATCAATGTAGCCACCGCAACGCTTGTACCTATAAGATAGATCGCAGACTTGTCTTCTACATCCTTGAATAGAGATGCTATCACGACACCCGTTACCACGTACTTGGAGATATCAAGAAGATATTTTCCCAGATTCTCCAGCCACGTATTGATCATGACGGGCTTGTTTTCTACTGTTCTCGAAAGAACTTTCGGGCTTTTTGCCCGTTCACGTCTCGTACTCATCGGCAAAAGTAGCTAAAAAGTTCGACACTTGCAAGCTTTTCGTTCGAAAACTTACATTTTGGGCATAATTTCTGTTTCATAGTTCAAAATTGTTTTTTGAGTTATTAAATTTAAAGCCCGGTTATCGGTGCTTCGTAGTATTCGGGTACAAAGATAGGAAGTTTTTCTAATATTTCCAAATCTTTAGGCAATTATTTCAGCATTTCGTTTTTGAATTAATCGCGAATTATTTGCAAAATTGGCAGGAAATGATTATCTTTGCCAACGATTAATGAAACTAAACGACCATTATGAAAAGAATCTTATTATTAGCCCTCGCGATAGCAGGAATGACTGCTCAGGCGCAAAACAACTACGAGATTACTGTAGAGAGCAAACAACCCTCGGGCATCATCGACGAGATGCTCTACGGACAGCTCTTCGAGCACATTTATTTCTCGGCCAACAACGGCGTGTGGCAGGAACTGATACAGGAACGTTCGTTCGAGCCAGAGCAGTATCCCGGCATTCACCCGAGAGACGGCTATTTCGACGGTTGGTTTATGGACGACAACCATGTGCTGCACTCCCCCACCCGCTACGAGCAGCCGCTGAAGATTGACAGCATCGCGACCTGCGACTTCGACCTGACGATGGACGTAAACTGGCGTGCCTACAAACTGGCACGACGCAGTTGGAGCGGTGGACTGATGGACATTCGTTTCGCCTTCCGCAACAAAGCCGACGGCACACCTTATTATATTCGTATACACGACCCCTACTACGAGAGTCGCACATTTACACCAGCACAGACACAGGCGCAGATTGACGCTGCCAACGAGGCAGCGGCCCGCGCCCGACTTCAACAACAGAGCGCCACAGCCGACTTCAGCATCTGCCAGTCGGAAGTGCGCGAGATGCAAGGCTTTGGCGGCCGCCCGGGCAGACGTATGACAACACTGGTGCCATTGGCATCATCGCCCGCCACCAAAGAGCAGGTGAATGAGAGTCAGCAATGGCACAAGCTGCGCATTGAAAGTCGCGGCAGCAAGGTGACGGTGTATTGGGACGAAAAGCAGGTGCTGACCTACGACGGTCTGGAACAAGCCGAGCGTAATTTCGTGACGTTCTGGGTGAATTACACCGAGGCCACTTATCGCAATATCCGTCTGACGGCTGCCGATGGTTCTGTGCTCTTTGAGGGCACGCCCGGCGACGTGAAGATTCCCGCCATCGCCCAGCAATGGACAGCATTCGGCGAGGGAGGCAAATACCGTCTAGTGAAGGATGATGCCGTGAACATGCGTTATTCGCAGGAGATGACAGCAGGAAAGGCAATGGCCGGCATTTTCCAAGGTCCGCAGAACATTATCGACGGCGAAAAATACGTGGGCTCGATCTATGCGAAAGGTAAGGGCGAACTAATGGTGGGTCTGCGTAATGCAGAAGGAAAGTTTGTAGCACTTGAGTCGCTGGGTAAGGTCGGCAAAGACTGGAAGAAATACGAGTTTACGCTCAAGCCCCAAACCAGCTGCGACGGCGACTTCGCCATTGCCGTGAAAAACGGTACGGTGCAGGTGGATATGGCCACGATGACCACACAGACCGGTCTCAATCTGGGCGGGTTCCGTCCCGATATTATCCAGGCTGTGAAGGAGCTACATCCCACCTGTCTGCGCTGGCCGGGCGGCGGCTATGTGGCACAGTACGACTGGAAGTGGGGCATCGGCCCGCAGGAGAACCGCGAGCGCTGGGCCCACTGGATGTGGATGGACTACGACCAGAACTGCTTCGGCACCGACGAGTTTATCCGTTTCTGTAGGGAGGTGAATTCTGAACCGATTATCGTGGTGAGTGTGAAGTTTGAGCGTCCTGCTGAGGAATACGACCAGATTCTGCAAGATGCCGTCAACTGGCTGCGCTACTGCAACGCTCCTGCCACCGACGAATGGGGCGCGAAGCGTGCTGCCAACGGACATCCGGAGCCCTACAACGTGAAATATTGGGAAATTGACAACGAGATGTGGGAGATGGGTATTGAGCGCTATGAGAAGTGCGTGCGCGACTTCAGCACCGCCATGCGAAAGATTGACCCATCAATCAAGATTATTGCCTGCGGCGGCTTCCGCGAAGATGAAGACTTTATCAAGCGCAGCGGCCGGTATTTCGACTACCTGAGCTTGCACCACTACGAGCAGCAAGGCGGTTATGCCACAGGTCCGGTGCGTTTAGGCCAACAGTACGACCGTTATGCACAGATGATTGCCGAGGGTCCGAATCCGAACATCAAGCTGTTTATTTCGGAGTGGAACCTGAACAGCATCGACTGGCGCACGGGCCTCTTTGCCGGTGGATTCCTTAACATGTGTGAGGCGCGTGACGTGGTGGCCATGGGTGCTGCTGCGCTCTTTATCCGTCGTACCGATGCACCCGACTGGAACAATGCCTTTATCAACTTCGACTATAAGGATTTGTTCAAGGCGCCCAACTGTCAGGTGACGGAGCTTTGGTACGACCATTTCTCCAAGTACCGTCTGGCCTATAGCGGAGAGACGGGCGATTTGAGCGTGAGCACCACAATGTCGGAAAACGGTGCCGATGTGATTGTAAAGGTGGTGAATCCCACTGAAACGGCTGCCACACTGCGCATTAAAGGCGACTGGACAGGTGTGTCAAAGACCACCTTCGAGTATTATGCGCCGGGCTCGCTCACCGTGGCTAACAGCATGGAGAACAAACAGGCCGTTGCCCTTCAAACGGCCATCCCGAAGACCGACAGCTGCGACGTCATTCTCGACGTGCCCGCCCTTTCTGCCGGTGTACTGACAATTACGAAATAAAAAGGAAGCCCCGCTCAGTCGAGCAGGGCTTCCTTTATTTTTTCAGTTCGCGAAGACGGGATTTGTAAGCTTTACGGAGTTTGCGGACGGCTTTGTCGCGAATCTGGCGGATGCGCTCGCGCTTCAGCTCCATGTCTTCAGCAATCTCAGCCATCGTCTCATGCTCCTGATTGATGCCGAAGAAGGCGTTTACCACCCTACTCTCGCGTTCGTCGAGCGAGCCGAGGGCAAACTCAATGGCTTCTTCGATGGCTTCGGAGTGAACGCGCTCATCGGCCAAGGGGGCATCCTGATTGACAAGGACAGAGAGAAGGCTCATATTGCTGCGATGGCCCAGCGGCGCATCGACGGATGTGGCCTTCAAAGGCAGATCGCCACTATTGCGACTCGAAGCTTTTCCCTTGGGAGGGTCGGTCTGCTGGGCAATGGCCTTCTCAATCTGTTGGCGGATGTGGACAACGGCGAAGTTGACGAAGCGGGTGCCGCGGTCGGGATCGAAGCGCGTGGCAGCTTTCATCAGACCGATGTTACCCTCGCTAACCAGGTCGTCCATCTGAAGGCCCTTGCCCTTGTACTGGTTGGCGATGGAAACCACAAAACGGAGGTTGGCTTCGACCAACCTGTTCAGGGCCTTGCTGTCGCCCTGCTGGATCTTTAAAGCGAGATCGCGCTCCTCGTCGGCTGTGAGTAATGACTCACGACCAATTTCATCGAGGTATCTGTTCAATCCTGACTCTTCCATGATTTGACATATTTCATTTCCTTTAATATACGTGCCTGGCGCTTCTGCATGTAGGCCGAGGGATGCTTGCTGGAGAACTGGCGCGGATTAGGCAACGTGGCAGCAATCAAAGCACACTGGCTGCGACTGAGATCCTTAGCCCGGATACCGAAATGTTCTTCCGCCACGGCCGAAGCCCCATAAATGCCATCGCCCATCTCTATCGAATTGAGATACACTTCCATAATGCGCTCCTTTGACCAAAGCAGTTCGATGAGCGTGGTGAAATAGACCTCGAAACCCTTACGCATCCAACTGCGACCCGGCCAGAGAAACACGTTCTTAGCCGTTTGCTGCGAGATGGTCGAGGCACCGAGCTTACGACGCTCCGGGTGCTGCTTGTTGCGCTTGGCAGCATGCTCGATGGCCTTGTAGTCGAAACCGTGATGACTCATGAAGTTGGCATCTTCGCTAGCAATGACGGCCACAGGCATATAAGGAGAGATGTCATTGAGCGGCACCCAGTGATGACTCAACCTCAGTTCCCTGCCCTCGCCTGCCTGCTGCGCCAAGCGGATGAACATCAGCGGCGTGAAGTAGACGGGTAGAAAGCGAAGCGCCACCACCGCCAAAATAGTGGAGCCGAAGAAGGCCGCCAGTATCAAGCGTATGGTGACGCGTAGCTTTTTAATGATCTTATGCATCTAAGGCGGCTTAGTTAGCCTGCTGCTCAGCTGCCTGGATCATGGCCTGTGAAGCATACATGTATACCTCAACACGACGGTTCTGTGCCTTACCTGCTGCGGTAGAGTTGTCGGCAACGGGGTTGTCCTCACCATAACCCATGGTGCTGCGGATCTGACTATTGTTGACACCGAGTGAGAGCAGATAGTTGGTCACGGCCTGTGCACGCTGCTGAGAGAGGTTCAGGTTCTTCTGAATGCTCTGCTCGCGGGTGCTGTTCTTCCAACCTGCATTGTCGGTGTAACCCTGAACGGCCACGTCGCAATCAGCATTGTTCTTCAGCACGTTAGAGAACTGACTCAGAGAGGTCTTAGCAGTAGAGCTCAGCGTAGAGCTACCTGTGGTGAAGAGGATACCAGAGTCGAAAGTTACCTTGACAGCCTGCAAACCGTTGGCATCAGTAACCGACTCAACCTGAGCATTCTTTACAGCCTCGGCCTCAGCCTTAGCCTTATCCATCTTCTTACCAATGATAGCACCGGCGCCAGCACCAACGGCTCCACCTACGGCAGCGCCAATAGCGGTGTTACCAGCGATCTTACCAACAATAGCACCGAGCACAGCACCGCCACCTGCACCGATAGCAGCACCTTTCTGCATGTTGTTACAACCAGCCATCACAAGGACAGCACACATTGAAACGGCAATCGTCTTAAAACTCTTCATAATACTTACTATTTTTAATGAATAAATTAAAGTTTTAGTCACTTTTATGTTGCAAAGATAATTCTTTTATTCGTAAATGGTGCATTTTTCCAACTTTTTTTAGTACTTTTGTGCCCAAATTAGTAAAACAGCAATAAAAACAATGGCAAAAGAATTAAAAGATTTAACGAAAAGGGCTGATAATTACAGCCAGTGGTTTAACGATCTGGTGGTCAAGGCCGATATGGCAGAACAGTCTGCCGTGCGCGGATGTATGGTCATCAAGCCCTATGGCTATGCTATTTGGGAGAAGATGCAGCAGCAGCTGGACAAGATGTTCAAGGAGACGGGTGCACAGAACGCCTACTTCCCCCTGCTGATTCCCAAGTCATTCCTCTCGAAGGAGGCTGAGCACGTGGAAGGCTTCGCCAAGGAGTGTGCGGTGGTGACCCACTACCGTCTGCGCGCCAAGGAGGACAAGAGCGGTGTGGAGGTAGACCCCGCTGCTAAGTTGGAAGAGGAGCTGATTATCCGTCCCACCTCAGAGACCATTATCTGGAATACGTATAAGAACTGGATTCAGTCGTGGCGCGACCTGCCCCTGATGTGCAACCAGTGGTGTAACGTGATGCGCTGGGAGATGCGCACGCGTCCGTTCCTGCGCACCTCGGAGTTCCTCTGGCAGGAGGGACATACGGCTCACGCCACCCGCGAAGAGGCTGAGGAGGAAGCTCAGAAGATGCTGAAAGTGTATGCCAAGTTCGCTGAAGAGTGGATGGCAGTGCCTGTGGTTCAGGGTGTAAAGAGCGAGACCGAGCGTTTCGCAGGTGCCCTCGACACTTATACCATCGAGGCGATGATGCAAGACGGTAAGGCTCTGCAGAGCGGTACGTCGCACTTCCTCGGACAGAACTTCGCCAAGGCCTTCGACGTGACCTATCTGAATAAGGAGAACAAGCCAGAATATGTATGGGCAACCTCTTGGGGCGTCTCTACCCGACTGATCGGCGCGCTGATCATGACGCACTCTGACGACAACGGACTGGTACTGCCTCCGAAGCTGGCGCCCATTCAGGTTGTAATTATCCCCATTGCCACCAAGCCCGAACAGATGGAGCAGGTGAACAAGGAGGTATTGCCCATGATGGAAAAGCTTCGCGCGAAAGGCATTTCTGTGAAGTTCGATGATGCCGACAACAAGCGTCCGGGCTTTAAGTTTGCCGATTATGAGCTGAAGGGTGTGCCCGTACGTCTTGTACTTGGTGCCCGCGACTTGGAGAACGGCACTATCGAGGTGATGCGCCGCGACACGCTCGAGAAGGAGACACGTCCGCTGGAGGGTATCGTTGACTACGTAGAGCAACTGCTGGAAGATATCCAGAAGAACATCTTCGAGAAGGCAAAGGCCTATCGCGATGCCCATATCTACGAGTGCGACAACTACGAGGAGTTCAAGGAGAAGGTGAAGGACGGTGGATTCTTCCTCTGCCACTGGGACGGCACTGCCGAGACCGAGGCAAAGATCAAGGAAGAGACACAGGCCACGATCCGCTGCGTGCCTTTTGGTGTGGAACAGACACCTGGCGTGGATATGGTAAGCGGCAAGCCTTCGAAGGCCCGCGTGATCATAGCCCGCAGCTATTAAGGCGACATACAAACAGAAAAGGGAACTTTCCCAAGCTCCCTTTTCATCTCCGACTACTAAAAAAAGTTGTTCGTCGGAGTTGAAAATAGGTTATCTCACGATAGCCTATTCTCTTTTAACCTTAATAATCTAATACCATGAAAAACACACGGCAAATGTACGAAAAATCTAAAGAACGTTCGACATTTGCCGTGTGCTTTTTGAAGGATTTTAATTCTTTTTTAGAATTTCTTCATCCCTTTTAAGAATCGTTTGCACTTTTTTGGACGAAATAGTGTTCTGATCTGACACAGACAACTGGGGCGGTTCATTCAGCCTTTCCCACGAAGGAGTGAAGAAACGCACTTGGCTATCGAGACTGAGGGAGTCGCGTCCGAAGGTCTCAATCAGACAGATGACCTGGCTGTCAGCACCAGCAGCATCCTCAGGCTTGAGCAACAACATCTCCACCTGTAGGGCCTCGCTCATACGGATGGTCAACGTGGTGTCGGTGAGCACCGTCATCTCGCTCTTGCCTCCCAAACGGTTGGTAACCTCGGCCTTCATCTTCGAATCCATGAAGTCGAGCATGTCAAGGCGGTTATTTTCTGAAAGCGTAGGCAGCACACTATTGGGCATCTGCTTGAAGACATCCTGTATCTTCAACTCCCCTGCCCTCACGGTCAGCGACGCCAAGAGCAACAGTCCTGTAAAAAGCCAATGACGACGCATGCGGTTAATCCTTGTTATGACGCAGATCATGCACACGTACGGCCTTTCCTTCGCTCTGAGGCAGAGAGCCCTTCTTGACGAGCTTCACCTGAGGCGTCAGGAGGATCTCATCCTTCAAGGCACGCTGGATGTCCTTAGTCATCTTCTGCATCTCAGGATAGATGTCGGTCTCCAGACCATCGAGTTCCACCTCTACGGTCATGATATCATTGTCATCGACAGTATCAAGGGTGATCAGATAGTTGCTGCCCAGGCCAGGATACTGCACGAGAATCTTCTCTACCTGCATCGGGAACACATTGACACCCTTGATGATGAACATATCGTCGGTACGGCCCTTGATACGGTCGATACGACGGTGGGTACGTCCGCACTTACATTCACCAGGCAGGATGCGGGTAAGGTCGCGCGTGCGATACCTTAATATAGGCATCATGGTGCGGTCGAGGGTGGTAAGCACCATCTCGCCCATCTCACCATCGGGCACAGGCTCGAGGGTATCGGGATCGACAATCTCCACGATATAGTTATCCTCCCAGAGGTGCATACCTTCCTGATACTTACACTCAAAGGCCACACCAGGACCATTCATCTCAGTCATACCAAACGAGTTGTAGGCTTTCACACCCAACATGCGCTCGATACGACGACGCTGCTCCTCAGTATGGGGCTCAGCACCGATGCAGAGGGTACGGAGCTTTGTAGAGGCGGGATCGACACCCTCCTCCTTGAAGACTTCTGCAAGACGGATGGCGTAAGAGGGAATAGCGTGGAGACAGGTCGTACCAAAGTCTTTGATAAACTTGATCTGACGCTTGGAGTTACCAGCTGCAGCGGGCACGGTCATGGCCCCCAGCCACTCAGCACCATACTGGAAGCCCAGACCACCAGTAAACATACCATAGCCGCTGGAGTTCTGGAACACATCGCTCTTACGACAGCCTACCATATAAAGGTTACGGGCAATCATATTAGCCCAGGAACAGATATCGTGCTCGGAATAGACCACTACACAGGGGTTGCCTGTGGTACCACTGGTAGAGTGGATACGGACAGCATCGTCCATATTGGCACCTACGAGGCCGAAAGGATAGTTGTCGCGCAGATCTTGCTTCGTGGTGAAGGGAATCTTACGGAGGTCATCAAGACTGTTGATGGAATCGGGGGTAATGCCCAGATCGCCCAAACGCTTCTTGTAGAAAGGCGAATTCAGACAGACTTTGATGGTTTCCTTGAGTTTCTTAACTTGCAACTGCTGGAGTTGCTCTCTTGGCATGGTCTCTAATTCCGGTTGCCAATACTCACCATCGGGTTTGATGGTTGACATGATTTTCTCGTCAGTCATAATTTATTGTTTTGAAAGTTGCATCATTGTTACGGCCATCAGGCCTGCGGTCTCAGTACGAAGGCGACTGTTGCCCAAATGTACCGACCGGTAGCCTGCATTGACAGCCTTCTTGACCTCATCGATGGAAAAATCGCCCTCAGGACCAATCAGCACAGTGACGGCATCGGCAGGCTCAGTCTGCTGCAGCTCAGCAAAGAGACTGGTACGGGGAATTTCCTCATAGCAATGGGCAATATACTTGTGACCCTCAACGGGCATGGCTATAAACTCCTTGAAAGAAATCATCTCACGGATGACAGGCTTCCACGCCTTATGACTCTGCTTCATGGCAGAGATGGCAATCTTCTCCATACGAGCGGTCTTCAGCAGTTTCCGCTCTGAGAATTGACTGTGGAAGAAAGAAATCTCATCGACGCCCACCTCCGTAGCCTTCTCAACCATCCACTCAATGCGGTCGAGCATCTTCGTGGGAGCTATAGCCAGATGAATATGTCCTTGCCATTGAGGCGTCTGAGGCAGACGCTCTACAATGTCGTAGTAGCAGTTATGTGTGGCAGCAATCGTGACTTGGGCACGATAATAGTTGCCCACGCCATCCATGAGGAACATCTCATCGCCACTCTTCAGACGAAGCACACGCATGGCATGCATCGCCTCCTGAGCAGGAAGCTCTTGTTGCTGATCAGCATCGGGGACATAGAAGAATCTTGTTTCTTTCATGCGCTATCGTAAGCCGCTATTAATGGGTGATTGTCTCTATGGGTTTCTTCTCCGGCTTGAAAACCAGGGCGAAGGTGATGCCTATTACCAGTGCAAAACCAGCGAAGATAAACCAGCATGTGGTCCAGTCGCCAACCAGGTAACCACCTTCCCAATGGCAATATGCATTCACAATCTCACCTGCTGCCAAGGTTCCGATGGTGGCACCCAAACCATTGGTCATCATCATGAATAAGCCCTGAGCCGACGCTTTGATACTGGGTTCGCACTCCTGATCGACAAAGATACCGCCCGACACATTGAAGAAGTCGAAAGCGACACCATAGACGACGCACGACAGTACGAAGAACAGCACGCCCGGCATGGCAGGATCGCCAATACCGAAGAAGCCAAAGCGGAACACCCAGGCGAAGAGCGACATGAGCATAACCACCTTGATACCAAAACGCTTCAGGAAGAAAGGAATCATCAGAATACACAATGCCTCACTGATCTGAGAAAGAGAAGTCAGCATGGTGGCATTATTAGCAGCGAACGTGTCTGCAAACTCCGGCGTGCCTTTGAAACTGGTTAGGAATGGACCGGCAAAGCCGTTGGTGACCTGCAGACACATACCCAACAATGCCGAGAAGATAAAGAACAGCGCCATCTGACGACGCTTGAACAGCTTGAAGGCATTGAGGCCAAGTGTTTCGGCCAGCGAAACCTTGCCATCCTTCTTCTCCAGCCTGCACTCGGGTAAGGTAAAGCAATAAGCAAAGAGCACAATGCTCAACAAACCCGACACAAAGAACTGCATGTATGTATACTGGAACTTATGTGAATTCTCGGCAAGTGTGAAGCCGAAACCACTATCGTCGATAAATGCACAGTTGACAAACCACATGGTGGCAATAAAACCAACGGTGCCTAACACACGGATGGGCGGGAAGTCCTTCACCGTATCCATACCGTTCTTCTTCAGAATGCTGAAGGCTGCCGTGTTGGCAAGGGCAATGGTGGGCATGAAGAAAGCCACACTCAAGGTGTAGAGGACAATGAAAAGCGACTTATCAGCCAGTTCCTGTCCGAAACCTGCCTGATAACCCAGCCACCAGCAGCCGATCATGAAAGCACCTGCCACCAAATGACAGAGGCCGAGCAATCGCTGCGGTTGGATATACTTGTCAGCGACAATACCCATGAGCGTGGGCATAAAGATACTTACGATACCCTGGATGGCATAAAACCAGGAAATCTTATCGCCGAGACCAGCGATTCCCAGGTAATTACCCATACATGTGAGGTAGGCGCCCCACACTGCGAACTCCAGGAAGTTCATTAAAGATAAACGGAATTTTACATTCATAGCGCTATCGAGTTATTGGTTGAATATTATTCGGTCGTTCGCCCAGTCGATGATGACGAGGACGTAAAGAGTCGGGCACCTGTGAGAGGGAATCGGCCTCCGACTTCATTGGCTCCGGTTCCTTGACCACATCTGCCTTCTTGTGGAAGCGGATCAGTTGGATGTTGCTGAGGATAAGCATTCGCATGGCCGACGTAGATTCGTAACCCTGACCCAGATAAACAAAACCTTTGACTTCCTTGACGGGCTCATCGCAGCCATCCATACGCAACTGTGAGAAGCCATCAGTAGAGAAATGAACGGTCTGAGAGGCAATGCTATCATTCTTATAGCGGATAGCCATATAAGCCACAGCATCCTTTGAACCGCTCTGGTAGAGGAAATTACTATACCAGGTAAGCATGAAACTATCGCCCTTGCGGAAAGCGGTATCGGCCTGTATGGAATACTGCAGGCGGTTATAAGGAGCATAGGGAACGAGCGCCTGTGAGAAAACACCGTTCCAAATATTGGCCGTATCGCCTGTCAGCGAACGGGCTGTGAAGGTCTCCACCTCACCTGCAGAAGCGCCATAATCAATGGCTGCTTCACCCAAACGGTCCTGTACATTCTTCCAGATCTTCACGAAACGGTCGGCACGCGTGTAGTAATAAACAAGCGACGAGTCGAACTCTGCCCGCGTCACATCGTATTTTTTCAAAACTGCATCGAAGTAGAGCTCGCGTCGGTAGTCCATAACACGACCACCATCATCTTCTTCCCTTGCCATACCCTGCGACACGAAATAATCGTAAAGAATGTCTTCCATATCGCCAGGTTGGATATACTCCCCCGGCACTTTTGGCGTACATGCGGACAACAGCACCAAAAGGAATACAAACAGAATATGACGACGTCGCAGATTCATACTTCGGGAACGGGCTCTTCTTCGGGAGCTTTCTTTTTGAAAGAGATCTGACTGATTTCCTTACGATAAAATAATAAGAGTACCACTACGCCCACACTGATTGAGGCGTCGGCAAAGTTGAAGACCGGACTGAAGAACACAAAATGCTCACCACCAACGAAAGGCATCCACATGGGCCATTCGGTTTCAATTAACGGGAAATAAAACATATCGACCACCTTACCCATTAAGAATGGAGCATAGCCCGTACCAAACGGCACAAAGTAGGACTGATAGAACTCTGACGAATTATTGAAAATAAGACCGTAGAACATACAGTCAATCAGATTGCCTGCTGCTCCTGCGAGAATCATTGCCAGACAAATGAGATAGCCTATCCTAGCCTTTCTGCCTACCTCGAGCCAAATATAATAGCCCAGCAGGGAAATGGCAGCGACACGGAAGAGCGACAAAACAATCTTGCTGCCCAACTGCATGCCAAAGGCCATGCCATTATTCTCAATAAAACAGATATAGAACCAGTCGGTGATGTGAATGCTCTCATGGAGCGTCATCGAGGTCTTCACCCAGATCTTGATGGCTTGGTCGATCAGGAGAATGGCGACAATGATCAAGGTCGCCAGTCTCCCGTTAGTAAATATCTTTCTGAAAGCGTTCACTTAACCTTTCTTTTGGTTCATCTTCGACTGAACGCTCAGCGTAGCATGAGGTACGGCGCGAAGGCGCTCCTTAGGAATCAGCTCACCCGTGATACGGTCGATGCCATAGGTCTTATTCTCAATGCGCACCAATGCTGCCTTCAGTCCCTGAATGAACTTCTGCTGACGAGCGGCCATAGAGATGAGTTCCTCCTTAGACTGGGTGACGCTACCCTCCTCCAATGCTTTGTAAGTAGGAGATGTATCGTCGACATCGTTGGAGTCCTCGTTCATGAGCACTTTCATCATCTGGTCGTAGTCGCGCTTCGCCAATGCCATTTTCTCATTGATTATCTGACGGAACTCCTCGAGCTCTTCGTCACTGTAACGTGTCTTTTCTGCCATGTTTGTTCAGATTTAGCTATTAATACTAGTTTTTATCTACTTTAATGTTGAGTTTAAAATCGTCGAAATCCACCTCCTGACCATCGTTGGTTGCCACCTTGATATCGTCGGCCAGCACTTGGGTCTTGATATAGTCTGCGAAACTCTCGAGACTCTTCTCCACTTCGGCATTCGGAGCTAAGGTCACCACAATGCGATCAGTAATCTCCAGACCACTCTCCTTACGGATGTTCTGGATGCGGTTGATAAGCTCACGGGCCATACCCTCGTTCTTCAGTTCGTCGGTAAGCTCCACTTCAAGGGCTACTGTCAGGTTACCCTCGTTAGCTACGAGCCAGCCAGGGATATCCTCAGAGATGATTTCCACATCGACAGCCTCGACGGTCAGCTGCTGACCTTCGACCTCGATGGCGATGGTGCCCTGCTGCTCGAGTTCAGCAATCTGCTCCTGTGAGAGCTGGTCCATAGCGGCTGCCACACCCTTCATAAGCTTACCGAACTTCTTACCCATTGTACGGAAGTTACACTTCACTTTCTTAACGAGCACACCAGCACCCTCTACAAAACGAAGCTCCTTGACGTTCACCTCGTTCATGATCAGGTTCTTTACTGCCTCGATGTGCTTCTTCTGCTCAGCGTCGACAGCAGGAATCATGATGGTCTGCAGCGGCTGACGCACCTTGATGTTCACCTTGCGGCGCAGGGCGAGTACCATCGAGGTAATCTTCTGTGCCATCTGCATGCGGGCCTCGAGATCTTTGTTAATCTGAGATTCGTCAGCCACGGGGAACTTATCGAGGTGTACAGAGTCGAGCTCACCACCCAAGTCCTTATACAACTGGTCTGCATAGAAAGGTGCAAATGGAGCCAACAACTTGGCAACCGTCATCAGACAGGTATAAAGCGTCTGATAAGCAGAGAGCTTATCCTCGCTCATCTCCTTACCCCAGAAACGCTTACGGTTCAAACGAACGTACCAGTTAGAAAGGTCATCATTCACGAAAGCATCAATCAGACGACCAGCACGCGTGGGATCATAGCCGTCGAGCTCTGCCTCCACACCCTTGATGAGGGTATTCAGACAAGAGAGAATCCAACGGTCGATTTCAGGGCGTGCTGAAATTTCCGGAGTACCCGGATAATCTGGAGTCCAACCATCGACATTCGCATACAGAGCAAAGAAACTATAGGTATTATATAAGGTGCCGAAGAACTTACGGCGTACCTCATCCACACCCTCTGGATCGAACTTCAGGTTATCCCAAGGCTCGGAATTGGTCATCATATAAAGACGTACGGCATCAGAACCATACTTGTCAATCATATCAAAGGGATTAACCACATTGCCCACATGCTTCGACATCTTATTACCCTTGGCGTCGAGTACGAGACCAGAAGAAATAACATTCTTAAAGGCCACAGAGTCAAAGATCATCGTAGCTATGGCATGCAGTGTAAAGAACCAACCACGCGTCTGGTCGACACCTTCATTGATAAAGTCGCAGGGGAAAGCAATGCCCTTGTCAATCAGATCTTTGTTCTCAAAGGGATAGTGAACCTGAGCATAAGGCATTGAGCCAGAGTCGAACCAAACGTCAATGAGGTCGCTCTCACGCTTCATGGGTTTGCCACTCTCGCTAACGAGGATGATATTGTCAACATACGGACGATGGAGGTCTATTTTGTCGTAATTTTCCTTCGACATATCTCCGGGCACGAAGCCATTGTCCTTCAGCGGATTGCTCTTCATAAAGCCAGCCTTGACAGCCTTCTCGATCTCATTGTAAAGTTCCTCTACAGAACCGATGCAGATTTCCTTGCCATCCTCATCGCGCCAGATAGGCAGTGGTGTACCCCAGAAACGGCTACGAGAAAGGTTCCAGTCGTTCAGGTTCTCCAGCCAATTACCGAAGCGGCCAGTACCTGTTGACTCAGGCTGCCAGTTGATGGTCTTATTGAGTTCAAACATACGGTCCTTCTTGGCTGTGCTTCTGATGAACCAGCTGTCGAGCGGATAATAGAGCACAGGCTTGTCTGTTCGCCAGCAGTGGGGATAGTTGTGTACATGCTTCTCGATCTTCAGCGCCGTACCCTCCTGCTTCATCTCCATACAGATCACGATGTTCAGGTCTTCGGCCTTAGCAGCTGCCTGCTCATCATATTTGCCGTCCTTATTGAACTCCGGAGCATAGGCGTTCTTCACGTAGTCGCCTGCATGATGGCCATAGCCCTCTTTGTTCACACATTTCTCGATGAAGTTATTGTCGAGTTCGTCCATCACATAGTACTTACCCTGCAGGTCGACCATCGGACGGGTCTCACCTTTCTTATTTATAAGGAAAAGGCTCGGGATGTGAGCATCTTTAGCCACCTTAGCATCGTCGGCACCAAAAGTAGGTGCGATATGTACGATACCGGCTCCATCCTCAGTGGTCACATAATCACCAGGGATGACGCGGAAAGCCTCGCTCTCCATCTCCACAAACCGATCCTTGCCATTCTCACCAGTGAACACCTTCTCAGGATGGGCTGATGCATAGGCTTTCACGTAGTCTGCAGCATTCTGATCGAGCTTAGCCGAAGGCTTTACCCAAGGCATCAACTGCTGATACTTCATGCCAACCAACTCTTCGCCTGTATAGCGACCTACGATACGGTAAGGTACAAACTTCTCACCCTTGTTGTATTCAGGCATTTCCTCACCATCGGTCATGTTGCCTTCAGGTGCGAGATAAGCATTCAGACGACTCTCAGCCAAAATGATCGTGATCTTCTCACCGTTGTAGGCGTTATAGGTCTCTACAGCCACATAGTCGATCTTCGGACCGACACAAAGTGCTGTGTTTGAAGGCAATGTCCAAGGGGTAGTTGTCCAAGCAACGAAATATGGTGTACCCCACTTTGTCCACTCTTCCTTCGGATTGAGAGCCTTAAAGAGGGCTGTAACGGTGGTATCCTTCACATCACGATAGCAGCCAGGCTGGTTCAACTCATGTGAGCTCAGACCTGTACCAGCGGCTGGAGAATACGGCTGGATGGTATAACCCTTATAGAGCAATCCCTTCTTATAGAACTGCTGCAGCAACCACCACAGCGTCTCGATATACTTGTTGTCGTATGTGATATATGGATTGTCGAGGTCTACGAAGTAGCCCATTTTCTCCGTCAGGTCACGCCATTCCTGTGTGAACATCATCACGTTCTCGCGACATTTCTTATTATAGTCCTCTGTTGAGATGTACTTCTCAGAATCCTTATTGTCAATGTCAGCCTTGGTAATGCCCAATTCCTTCTCCACACCTAATTCTACAGGTAGTCCGTGGGTATCCCAGCCTGCCTTACGCTTCACCTGATACCCCTTCATGGTCTTATAACGGTTGAAGGTATCTTTAATGGTACGTGCCAATACGTGGTGAATACCTGGATGACCATTAGCAGAGGGAGGTCCCTCAAAGAAAACAAACTGTGGACAGCCCTCACGCTCATTGACTGAGCGCCAGAACACATTCTTTTCACGCCACATCTCAAGGATGTCGTCGTTTACCTTAGTCAGGTTCAAGCCGCTATGTTCGGCGAATCTCTTAGCCATATCTTTATTAACTATAAACTCTAAACTATAAACTCTAAAAAAAGACTCTTTCTTATTTAGGGCGCAAAGGTACTAAAAATATTCGAGCCGACAAAGGAAATAAATAATTTTAAGATTTCTACCCCAAAATGTGCTTTAATTCAGAAATATTTCTTATCTTTGCAGCAAATAAATCAAAAACAATAATTAAAAACAGTATTTATTATGGTATTAATGATTATTCAACTCCTCATTGTCTTAGGAGCATTGTGGGTAGGTTCACGCTATGGTTCACTTGCCCTTGGTGCCATTTCCGGTATTGGTCTAGCCATCCTCGTGTTTTGTTTTAGTCTCAAACCCGGAACGCCTCCGACAGATGTAATATACATCATTATCGCAGCCGTAACCTGCGCTGGCATCATGCAGGCCTCAGGAGGTATGGATTGGCTCATCCAGATTGCAGAAAAGATGCTGCGTAAACATCCGGATCGCATCACATTCCTGGCACCATTAACAACCTTCTTCCTGACCGTTTTAGTCGGAACAGGACACGTTGTATACACCTTAATGCCAATTATTTGCGACATTGCTTTAAAGAAAGGCATCAGACCTGAACGACCCTGCGGTGTAGCTTCAATTGCTTCACAGGTAGGTATCACCTGCTCGCCTATTGCAGCTGCCGTTGTGGCCTTTGTCACCATCTCCAACGAGAACGGCTTCGACATCTCGATCCCAGGGGTGCTTATGGTTTCGATTCCCGCTTGCCTGTGTGGACTGATGGCAGCGGCTGCCGCTTCTTATCACCGCGGTCTCGATCTCGATAAGGATCCGGAATTCCAGAAGAAGATTGCTGACCCCGTACAGCGTGAGTATATCTACGGCTCAGGAGCCACGACACTCGACAAGAAGATTCCACAATCAGCCAAAAATGCCGTATTCGTATTTCTCGGTGCTCTCGCTATCATTGTGTTCTTTGCTATCTTCCAGAAAGCCCTGCCCTCTTGGGACGGTAAACCCCTGAAGATGAACCTCGTCATCCAGATTGTGATGATTGCCGCAGCAGCATTGATGATTCTCTTCTGCAAGGCCCAACCGAAAAAGGCCGTTGCAGGACCTGTGTGGCAGTCGGGCATGGTAGCCGTCGTTGCCATTTATGGCATCGCTTGGATGGCTGACACCTATTTCTCGAATTACATGCCTGAGATTCAGGCCATGCTTGAAGGCATTGTGAAAGACTATCCATGGAGCATCGCACTCGTATTCTTCATGGTTTCCGTACTCATCAACTCGCAGGGTGCAGTGGTCGTTTCGATGTTGCCATTAGCTTATTCGCTGGGCATCGCAGGACCAGTGCTGTTGGGTGTATTGCCTTCGGTTTACGGTTATTTCTTCATCCCGAACTATCCTTCAGATATCGCCACAGTAAACTTCGACCGTTCAGGCACAACGGTGATCGGTAAGTATCTGTTGAACCACTCGTTCATGATGCCAGGTTTGATTTGTGTATTCACCTCTACCATTGTTGCATATATCCTCTCATCTATTTTCTTCTAAGCTGATGAGAAAGAGAATCTTGACAATAACCATTCTGGCCACTCTGACTGTGGGAGCCACAGCTCAGCAGTGGCCAGAAATGCGACAAGAAGCTAAGGCTGGTGCACGTTGGTGGTGGTTAGGCTCTGCTGTTGACAAAGAGAATCTGAGCTGGACCATGCATGAATATGCAAAGCATGGTATCGGTGCCTTGGAGATTACGCCTATCTATGGCGTACAAGGTAATCAGGCCAATAACATCCCTTATCTCAGCGACCAATGGATGGAGATGCTACGCTTCACACAGGAACAGGGTCGCACCAATGGCGTTGAGATAGATATGGCCACAGGTACAGGCTGGCCTTTCGGAGGTCCTTGGGTGCCGCTAGAGGAAAGTGCCAGCAAAGCCATCTTTGTAAATGCCAGTTTCACAGGCAAAAGTGTGAGCGATCTGTCTCTGAAAGTGGCTGACAAAGACGAGAAATACAGTAAGCTCGACAAGGTTATGGCCTATTGGCAAGGACAACCTTACGACGTCACCGCATATGTCAAAGACGGACTACTCACTTGGTCACCAGAAGATATGCTGAAGTCGCAGATGAAGGCCGCTGAAAGCAAGAAATACAAGACCATGAAAAAGGTCTTGAAACTTAGGCTGAAAGAACTCGAAAGCGCCCAATGGCAGGTAGTTGCCGTCTATGTCCGCTATGGTGTGATGAAAGTGAAACGTGCCGCTCCTGGGGGAGAAGGTTTGGTTATAGATCACTTTGATCGTCAGGCTGTTGCCAATTATCTGGCCCATATCGAAGAAGTTTTTGAGAGGACCCATACGCCCTACCCTCATACCTTTTTCAACGACAGCTACGAAGTGGCTGATGCGACCTGGACACCCACCTTATTAAAAGAATTTGAAAAACGACGCGGCTATAAGTTGCAAGATTATTTCATACTATTGCAGGAAGGTGACGCCAAAATCGTCAGCGATTATCGTGAAACACTAGGCGACCTGTTGCTCGAGAATTTCACAAATCAATGGACAGCCTGGGCTCACAAGCATGGTGCCATCACCCGCAATCAGGCGCATGGTTCACCAGCCAACCTTATCGATTGTTACGCTGCTGTAGATATTCCTGAAATTGAGGGTTTCGGCTTGTCAGAGCTAGGCATCAAGGGGCTTCGCACCGATCCTGGCAAGACACGTAAGAATGACTCTGACTTTTCGATGCTGAAATATGCGCCATCAGCTGCGCATATCTGTGGAAAGCCTTATACCTCGAGTGAAACTTTCACTTGGTTGACAGAGCATTTCCGCACGAGTCTCTCACAGTTAAAGCCTGATATCGACCTGATGTTCTGTGCTGGCGTAAATCATATGTTCTTCCACGGAACTTGCTATTCGCCGAAAGATGACCCGTGGCCAGGATGGAAGTTCTATGCCTCTATCGATATGTCGCCCACCAACAGCATCTGGCGCGATGCTCCCTACTTTATGCAGTATGTGGAACGCTGCCAAAGTTTTCTGCAATGGGGACAACCCGATAACGATTTTATCGTCTATCTGCCTGTGCGCGACATGTGGCAGAAAAACACCAAGAAACTGCTCATGCAGTTCAGTATACATGCGATGGGCAGTCTGGCACCCGACTTCATCAAGAGCATCCTAGCCATCGACCATGCAGGTTTCGACAGCGATTATATCTCCGATCGTCTGCTGCTTTCTACAACTTACAAAGACGGTATGCTGCAAACAACAGCCGGCACACGATATAAGGCACTCGTCATTCCGGAATGTAAGATGATGCCTGAAAACGTTAAGCAGCACATCGAGCAGTTGAAATCCCAGGGCGCTCATATTATATATGGTACGCAAGCCAGCGACCTCGCTTCTGCAGCTAAGCCAGAGGCTATGAAGCTGGAATGCGGACTAAAGGCCATCCGACGGAAGAATCCGACAGGCTATCATTACTTCATTGCCAATCTGTCACCTAACGATATTGACGACCGTCTACCTTTGGCCATCGGTTTCAAGGATGCCGTATGGTTCAATCCTCTCAATGGTGACATTACACCTGCCACCATTAGCGGCGACAGCATTGATATCTGTCTGCGCAGTGGAGAGTCAATGATTCTTCAGACTTACACAGAAAATAGTTTTAGCCAATCTAGTCTTTCCAAACCATCTAGACTATCCAGCATTTCTAGCAAGACTAACGACATCTCCCTCCGCGGTCCATGGACCCTCAGCTTTACCGAAGAGGCACCTAAGGTAAATAAAACCTTCACCCTCAACAAGCTCCAGACTTGGGAAACACTTGATGATGACTCTGCAAAAGTCACTATGGGAACTGGTATCTATACGACCAAGTTCAAACTGACAAAGAAGGATGACCCGAAAGGTACCTGGATGATTGACCTTGGTGATGTACGCGAGTCTGCCCGTGTCTATATCAATGGCCAATTCATTGGCTGTGCATGGAGTGTTCCTTTTGTGCTCGATTGTCAGCAGGCTTTGAAAGTAGGCATCAATGAGTTGCGCATCGAGGTGACCAATCTGCCTGCCAACCGTATTGCAGACCTAGACCGTAGAGGAATCTCCTGGCGCAAGATGGAGGAAATCAACGTAGTGGATATCAACTATAAGAAAACCACTTACGACAAATGGGAACCAGTACCTAGCGGTCTCAATTCCGAAGTTAAGTTCATCCACCATTAAAAAAGAGGCTTCGCACATGCGGAGCCTCTCTTTTGTATAATATGATGAGAGATTACTCTTCGTCCTTCATCTCCTCCTCATGCTGCTTGATCAGAGCCTGCTGGATATCGTTCGGCACGAGCTCGTAGCTTGAGAAACTGGTTGTGAACGAAGCACGGCCACCAGTCAGAGAACTGAGTGCGATAGAGTAGCTGGCCAACTCCTTCAAAGGAATCTTTGCAGTCAGCTTCTGATAACCGGCCTCAGAGTCCATACCCATAATGATAGCACGACGGCCCTGCAGGTCAGACATCACATCACCCATGTAGTCGGCAGGAACGAGTACCTCGAGGTCGTAAATAGGCTCAAGTACCTTAGGACCAGCCTCCTTAAAGGCTGCAGAGAAAGCATTACGTGCAGCCAACATGAATGACAATTCGTTAGAATCTACTGGGTGCATCTTACCATCGTAAACAATCACACGAACGTCACGGGCATATGAACCTGTCAATGGGCCCTGTTCCATACGCTCCATTACACCCTTCAGAATAGCAGGCATAAAGCGCATATCGATAGCACCACCAACCACAGAGTTGATGAAGACGAGCTTACCGCCCCACTCCAGATCCTTCTCTTCCTTTGACTTGATGTTCATCTTGAACTCCTGTCCATTGATGGTGAACGATGTCGGATCAGGCATGCCCTCAGAATAAGGTTCTACAATCAGGTGAACTTCACCAAACTGACCAGCACCACCCGACTGTTTCTTATGACGATAGTCGGCACGAGCCATCTTCGTAATGGTCTCACGATAAGGAATCTTAGGCTCCTGATATTCAATCTGGATCTTTTCATTGTTCTCCATGCGCCACTTCAAGGTACGCAGATGGAACTCACCCTGTCCGTGTACAATAATCTGGCGCAACTCCTTCGACTGCTCAACCACCCATGTGGGATCTTCCTGACGCATCTTAGCCAGAGCTGCCATCATCTTCTCGGTCTCAGACTCGTTAACAGCCTTGATGGCACGAGAGAACTTCGAGTTAGGATACTTGATGAAGTCGAACTTATTGTCGACGTCCTTACCGTTCAGCGTGTTGCCGGTCTTAACGTCCTTCAGCTTCACAGTACAACCAATATCACCAGCACGCAACTCATCAACCTGAATACGATTGGCACCTGCACAAGCATACAGGGTTCCCATACGCTCCTTAGAGCCACGATCAGCGTTCGTCAGGTCATCACCGCTCTTCACGACACCACTCATCACCTTGAAGTACTGAACCTCACCGATATGGGGCTCAACACCTGTCTTGAAGAAATAAAGTGATGTGGGAGCAGAAGCATCTGCAGGCACTTCCTTACCAGCAGCATTCTTGATGACAGGCATCTCGCTAACGAAAGGAACCACGTTGCCGAGGAACTCCATCAGACGACGAACGCCCATATCACGACCTGCGCAGACGCAGAATACGGGGAAGATAGAACGTGTAACGAGACCCTTACGGATACCCTCACGCATCTCGTCCTCTGTCAGGTCCTCACTCTCGAAGAACTTCTCCATCAGCGTGTCGTCACCAGCAGCAGCAGCCTCTACCAAAGCAGCCTTCCACTCCTTGGCTTTCTCCAACTGATCGGCAGGAATGTCTTCAATGATGGGAGCACCGCCCTCGGGTTTCCATGAATATTTCTTCATCAGCAGCACGTCGATGACGCTGTTGAAGCCAGGACCTGTAGCGATAGGATACTGTACAGGCACGCAATTCGGACCATACACATCCTTCAGCTGATTCAGGATCTGATCGAAGTCACAATTGTCACGATCCAACTGGTTCACCAGGAAAATCACGGGCTTCTTCAGTTTCTCTGTGTTGCGGAAAGCATTCATTGTGCCTACCTCAGGACCATACTGGCCATTAACGAGGATCACTGCCTGGTCGGTGACGTTCATAGCGGTGATAGAACCGCCAACGAAGTCGTCAGAACCCGGACAGTCAATAATGTTCAGCTTCTTGTTATTCCACTCCACATGAAAAACAGTTGAGAACACCGAGTAGCCGTATTCCTGCTCTACAGGGAAATAGTCGCTCATGGTGTTCTTACCCTCTACGGTACCGCGGCGCTTAATGATGCCGGCTTCGTAGACCATACTTTCGGCAAGAGTAGTCTTGCCGCTACCCGCACTGCCAATGAGTGCAATGTTTTTGATTTCGTTTGTCTGATAAATCTTCATTATTGTTTGGTTTTAAGTCAAAAATTAATTTCGGGCAGCTAAATTAGACATTTTTTCAGAAATCACCAAAGAAATCTTCTAATTATTAAAATTAATTAGTATTTTTGTGCTCGAAATGGCAGGAATCTACATACATATTCCATTTTGTGCGAGCAGATGCATCTATTGTGCATTTTATTCGACCACCTCACTCGACCTCCGTCAGCGATATGTCGATGCGGTGTGCAAGGAACTCATGAGGACAGGTCTGTCCTCTGTGAGTTCTATCTACCTCGGAGGAGGAACGCCCTCACAGCTGACCGTTCCACAGTTGCAACAACTCTTCGATGCTATATATAAATATAATAAGGTGTCGACGGATGCCGAAATCACCATCGAGGTGAATCCCGACGACGTATCGGTGGAGTTTGCTACTACACTACAGCAGCTCCCTGTAAACCGCGTATCTATGGGAGCTCAGACATTCAATGACGCACGACTGCATTGGTTACACCGCCGCCATACATCGCAACAGGTCAGCGAAGCCGTCAGCCGTCTGCGCCAGGTTGGCATCCAAAATATCAGCGTTGATTTAATGTACGGCTTTCCTGGTGAGACATTAGCCGAATGGAAGGATGATATTCAAGCCGCCCTTTCTTTAAACGTGGAACATCTCTCTGCCTACTGTCTCTCTATCGAGGAAGGCACCCCACTCCATCGAATGAACATAAAAGGACCTGACGAGGAGACGGAACGCAAAATGTATTACACGCTCGTCGATCGGTTGGAAACAGCAGGTTTCGAACATTACGAGATCTCAAACTTCGCTCGCCCTGGTTTCCGTTCCCGTCACAACTCCGGATATTGGAACTATACTCCTTACATCGGCCTTGGTGCCGCCGCCCACTCCTTCGATGGTCACACCCGCTCATGGAACATCAGCGACATATACCGTTATATCGAGGGCATGGAGCACGGTGAGAGGCTCTTTGAATCGGAACTCATTGAAGGCGACACGGCTTACAACGACTTGCTGACGACCGCTCTCCGCACCCGCGACGGTCTCGACCTCAGCCGTTTTTCTCCATATCACCGCAACTACTGCCTCAAGGCTGCTCAACGCTACATCGATGCAGGACTACTAACAATAAAAGACGAGCATCTAGCCCTTACACGCAACGCACTCTTCGTGAGCGACATGGTGATCAGCAACCTGATGCTCGTCTAAGATCTTAGAAGTGAATATTCACGTCAAGTCCGAACTGAATAGGATTGGCGCGTTGGGCAAAAAAACGGGTGCCGTCGGCGGCAGAGCTCTGAATGGCAAAGGTTTTGTAGCGGGAATTAGTTAGGTTGCGACCCCAAAGCGAGACAACGACGGACCCGAAATCATAATCAGCATGGGCGCCGAGCACGGCGTAGAATTTCTGTGCAAAGGTATTGGCCTCGTTCCACCAGGTCTTGCCCTGGCCCGAAACATTGGCGCCAATGGTCAGTTTTCCAATGTGATAGTCGGCCATCGCACTCAGCGTGTGCTGGGGAACGAAGGGGACGTAGTTATCATCGTATTTAAGATCAACGTTGTCAAAGGCCTCTGTTCCAAGCGAAGAACCAATATTATAATTCTTCGCAACAAGGTATTCGTCGAACTTGGCATTGGTGAAACCGTAGGTCAGACCCCAGTCAAGAGCATTGTCCAAGAGTCGTCCACGAAGGGAGGCTTCAATACCACAGGAGTGACTCTTACCTGCATTCACCATCATACGACCGTAATTGCTGTTGGGCTCCATGATAGAGAGTTGCTGGTTACGGATTTGCATGTAGTAGAGAGCGAGATCGAGGTGGGTACTGCCTCCGAAGAGGTTCATATGGGCTCCCACCTCGTAATTCCACGACTCCTCAGGCTTGTAGCTGATGGTCTGCTCAATATTATCGTAGTCTTGTGCTGTATGTTCTACATCATAGTCACCACGCATGGCATCCTGCTGATGGGCATTAAGCTCAGTCTGGAGCACATCGCTGAACATCTGAATGTTGTAGCCGCCTGCACGATAGCCTTTTGATACAAGGGCGTAGACATTACCCAGATTCTCGCCAAGATTATAGGTAAGTCCAACTTTCGGTAGGAGCTGAGTATAGGTCTTCGAACGCGAATCGGTGACATGCGAGGTCAGATGATAGGTGGCCTGGCGCTCGGCCGTGCCGCCCGTCATGTTCATATAGGCAAGGGCGTCGTACTCAATCTTCACGCGGTCGAGGTTCAAGCGCAGGCCGAGGGTGAGCTTGAGGCGGTCGGTGAGCAAGAGGTTCGACTCATGGAAAAGGGCGAGGTTCATCGCAGGCGTACGGAACGACTCTGGTACGGCCATCTCAGCCTCCATCGATACGCCGCTGATGGCAGTCTCTACAGCCTTGTTGGCAGCAGCCTCAGCTTGTTTAGCAGCCACAGCCTCAGGCATACCCGCAGCCATCATCTGCTCAAGCATCTGCTGATACATACGGGGATACATCGACTGACGCATGGCACCTGTCATGGCATTGGTGATGGCATTGCCTATGGGGCCGGTAATGGCCTCACCAAAGTAAACAGGGGCATCGGTGCGCAACCACTGATAGGAACCAAAGAAACCTGTAGCATGCTGCCAACGGTTGCGGTCATGCGAGCGGACAACGAACTCCTGCGTGAGGGCATTCATCTTCTGACGCTGCTCGAGCTGCAGGTAGTCAGGCGTCATATAGTCCTGGTCCATAAGCATACGGTCCTGTAGGAACTGGTAGCTCGTAGTCGAAGTAAAGAGCAGATTACCCAAGTCAGCGCTCAGCGTAAGGCCGGTGGTAAACATGTTACGGCGGTAGCCGTTCATCACGGTTGTCGCAGGATCCTGCACATGCTCGTCAGCAGGGTCTTCGTTTTCGAAAGGATGGAACTCACCATAGCCGAAACCGTTCTGCGAGACCCATTGGTAATCGGCCGTCCAGTCGAGCTTCAGTTTCGCTGTCGGCTGCCAGATAAGTCGGGCCTTTCCACCAGCCTCAAGACTACGATCGTTCTTCTCGTCGAAGCATTGGTTATTGATGAATCCCTTCAGGCCACTATAGAATCCGGCAACGGTGAAGGCGAGCTGGTCAGAAGGGCGATGATGATGGGCCACCTCGACATTACGCCATAGACCTGTGGCAAGGCCCAAACGGATGTCGGTGCCCTGATACTTTGTCGGATCCTTCGAATAGATTCGTACGAGGCCACCTTCGGTGTTCTGTCCGTAGAGTGATCCTTGCGGACCACGCAAGATATCCACGCGGTCGAGCATATAAAAATGGTTGTTAAATGCCGCCTTCGACATCAGGGGGATGTTATCGTAATAGACACCCACAGCCGGACTGTTGACACGCGAACCGATACCACGGACGTACATCGAGGAAGTAAGGCGCGAGCCGTAACTCGGCATCACAAAAGATGGTACATATTGAGATAGCTGACTCAGATCGCGGACATTGAGCTGCTGTAGTTGCTCACTACCAAAAACATTACTGCTGACAGGCTGCAGGCGCAACCGGACTTGTTCCTTCGGCTGCGCCACGACAACCACTTCATCTAAATCAACAACTTTACTAGTATCTGAAAGAGCCTCATCAGAGAGGTCAGTAAGAGGGGTTGCCACAACAGATATCTGACAACCAAGTGCCATAAGCACAAACAGTGATTTCTTCATTCTTTTTCTATCGCTTAATTTTCGGGTGCAAAGGTACGGCTTTTCAGCGAACCATACAATCCTTATTTATAGGGATTTTTGCAGAGAAAGACGATAGATGGCGAAAACGATGTAAGCTATCAGCAAGGGATAACCTATATAATATAAGGTGGTAACACTGAAAACGACGTAATCCACTGCACACACAGCTGCCAGTCCACCAAGATAAAGAATTGTCTCTCCCAGTGTCAGATGATGACGGATATCATCGACTGTGGCAATAGCCACGATGAGCAAAGCCCAGACGAAGACAATAAACAAGCCAAGGTGCCAAGGCAATGCATATGGATTAAGCGACGGATGATAATAAAAATGTCGCCACATCTCAGGTGCAAAGAGTTGGATACTACTATAGAGTACAGCAGAAGCTGCCACCAACAGACAAAGCAACGTAGGATAGAATGAGGGTATATCGTTGAAATGAACGATCTTCGCACCTTTGCGCAACAGATGACGCACACCATAAGCACCACCAACAAGCGCACAGAAGGCAAGGAAGAACAACAGGTGGGTATTCGAGAAGAAGTCGATAAACTGACTGATAGGATCATCTGGCGATACTGCCGCCAGAAGGTCCATTTCCCGCACCCAACCAAAAGTAAGTTGGTCTCGAGCCACTTTCACCCAAACACTGTCTATGGAGTCTGTAGGCACAGTGCGAATATCAGCTACCACCAAATGTTCATGATGACGGAGCGTGATTGAATCCACCAACGACAGCATTGGCATGGTCTCGTCGCCCGCTGTAATCTCCGAAGTAAGGATATCAGGTACTGGCATCATCTCATTTTGTTGCTCAAGAATCACAAGCGAGTCTTTGCTGACAACAAAATTGTAGCCTTGAGAATAGTGGTGGGTAGTATAGAAGGAAATAGAATCTAATTGCTGCTCAGTAAGATTCCATGCATCAGGTGTAATTGGCCCTTGATTATAGCAGGACACCAAAAGAAAGGTGCAGAGGAGAGAGAAAAGGTTACGACGCATAAACGTTCATTTGACAGTGCTGACAATCAAACTCAAGACGGAAACGTCGGCCGTCGCCTAAAACGAGAGAGAGTGGCTCCTGCCATGAAGGGCGTTCACCACCGTGCTTGACACAAGCTCCTAAAGTGTAACGGATGCAATGACGACACTGCATGATTGGACCTGTCCCACCTTTCAGCTCGAAAGCCGATAGTTCCTTTTTATCATAGAACCTTTTCGAAAGGCGGTTGGAAATATTGTATAGATAAGAATAGGCGTAGGTAGGTATCTTGGAAGACGATTGCATAATCCTGTCTACCGAACTCTCTCTACGATTCCTTGCACCCATCATCTTTGCAACAAGTTCCCGTCGCATCTCCGACAATACACTATTCGGAATAAAGAAATTGAAATCATCAGAAATATCCACCTCTGAACAGGTAAAAATCGTATCACCAAGTTTTGTCAGTTGGCGGATGATATTCTCACGCTGTGGACGCTGGGCCACCTGGTGCTCACAATTCACGGACACAAGAATCCCAGAAGTTGCACTAAGCTCGAAGCCTTTCTCTACAGCTCGAAACGACAGACGAATAGTAATCTTGCGCTCAGCGCTCGTCTTCGACATCAGACGGTCAAACTCCTGATCATTATTGCGGTATAGTCGTACACCAGATTTTAGACCGTTAGGCATGCGATATGGGAAGATACGATTGCCCACCACTTTGTTAGCACGGAATCCAACTAATTCCCGATTGTCGTCAAAGAAACAAAGTCCATCACCATTAGAAAAGCTCGCCACGCCCGCAACATTAAAGCTATCGTGGCGGATCTCCTTCACAGTGCCGACAAAAGCACCCATCGCCTTAGGAGTATCCCAGGATGCGATGTCCGGCTTACGTCCATGCAGGAAGTAGGTCGTATAACCACGATTAAAGGTCCTGTTAAGATCTGGGGTAAAAGTATACCGACACTCTCCTAAGGAGCTGCGACAGTAAAGGTCAGGATGACGACGGATCAACTCATTCAGGCGCTGACTATAAGCCGCTGTCACATTCTTCACATAGGAGAGATCCTTCAAACGGCCTTCTATCTTCAGCGACGTAACCCCCGCCTCCACCAATTCATCCAAGTGATCAATACGGTTCATATCTTTCAGTGACAACAGGTAGCGATCGTTTACCACTTCCCTACCCTTTGCGTCCTCAAGCGAAAATTTCATACGACAGAACTGCGCACATTCCCCACGATTGGCACTACGGTTAAAACAATACTGAGATGCATAACAGATGCCGGAATAACTGACACAAAGAGCGCCATGAACAAAGACTTCGAGTTCGACATCTGGTACCTGAAGATGAATTTCCTTTATCTCATCCAACGAGAGTTCACGAGCCAACACCACACGGGAAAAGCACAGATCACGCAACCACTGAACCTTCTCTACTGAACGGTTATCAGTCTGCGTGGAGGCGTGCGCTGCCATGGGCAAGTCCTTCATCATTTCAAGTACTGCCATATCCTGAATCAGAATAGCATCGGCCCCTGCCTCAGACAATTCTGCGAGCAACTGTCGGGTTGCCTCCAATTCATCATCATAAACGATGGTATTCACCGTGACGTAGACTTTCACACCAAAAGGATGTGCATAGTCGCATAGTTTCCGGATATCTGCAACACTATTGCCCACAGCAGCACGGGCGCCAAAGCGCGAGGCACCGATATAAACGGCATCAGCGCCATGGTCGATGGCCGCTATACCATATTCAAGATTCTTGGCAGGGGCAAGTAGTTCTAACGCTCTCAATTACTTGATATCTTCAATGTTATATGGTGTCTCCTGATAGACGTAATAGTTGACCCAGTTGGTATAAAAGAGATTAGCATGAGAACGCCACGTAACCACAGGTGGATTAGCCGGATTATTGTTCCGATAGTAATTCTGTGGAGGTGCCACATCCTTACGGATATCCTTATCCCGTTTGTACTCATTGTCGAGCGTATTGGGTGCATACTCCAAATGACCTGTGATAAAGAATTCACGTCCTTCACGCGCCATGACTACACTGACGCCACATTCGTCCGACTCAGCAATCAGACGCAAATCGGGGTTAGCAAGTATATCCTCACGGCGTATCTCAGTATGGCGGCTATGAGGCATCATAAACTCATCGTCAAAGCCACGGAAGATGGGTAACTGAGGATCTAACGGCTTTTGCGAGAAGATGCCAAACATTTTCATCGGTAACGGATACTTGGGAATGCCGTAATGATAATAAAGTCCCGCTTGAGCAGCCCAACAGATATATAATGTACTCGTCACATGAGTACGAGCCCAAGCGAAGATCTCTGTAATCTCGTCCCAGTAGCTCACATCCTCAAAGTCCAACTGTTCCACAGGTGCACCTGTGATAATCATTCCGTCGAATTTCTCCTGACGCATCTCAGCAAAGTCACGATAAAACATCATCATGTGTTCTATCGGGGTATTCTTTGGCGTATGACTCTTCAGTTTCATAAAACTAATCTCCAACTGTAGAGGAGTGTTGGAGAGAAGACGAATCAAATCCGTTTCGGTAGTAATCTTCAACGGCATCAGATTCAGAATTACAATCCGCAACGGACGGATATCCTGCGAATGGGCACGGGTATCATCCATCACAAATATGTTTTCCTGCTTCAGCAGGTCAATAGCAGGCAATCTATCGGGTAATCTTAATGGCATGTTTACTGTTTACTTTTAACTATTCACTTTTTACTTCTATCACACAAGCCGACACATTATCAAAGCCACCGGCTTCAATAGCAGCCTGGCAAAGGGCATCTGCATCGCCCCCCGACTTCAACAAAATCTCTATCTGCTGATCAGTCAACATATCACTCAATCCGTCACTACAGAGCAGATAGATATCTGAAGGCTGGATGTCATCGGTCATCTTCACAATATCCATATATGAATTCTTGTTGCCTCCACCTATGCAATTCGTAATAATACTACAATGCTTCGATGAACCCAACATATTATTTAGCGAGTGATCTGTAGTCAGTTGTTGGAGAGAGCCATTACGCAGACGATACAAACGGCTGTCACCACAATTCATGGAGAAGAAATCACCAGCATAATATGCGATTCCCACCAAAGTGGTACCCATGCCCTTAAACCGTTCATCAACGCGTCCCTTGGAATCAACGATATTATTGATAGACTCCAGCCACACCACCATCATCTCATTAAACTCTCCAGCTGTTAAGCCTGCAGGAATATCATTAAAGAAAAAATGGAGATTATGTAAGGTGTCACTACTGGCCACTTCACCACTGTTATGCCCTCCCATACCGTCGGCTACAGCAAGCATCATACGTTTTTCCGGATCAAGTTCAATCTTCGTATAATAGGTATCATTACGAATAAATGAACTACCAACCAGTATCATGTCTTCGTTGTTTTTCCTGACGCAGCCGATTCTGCTAGCAGCAGTCACACACAAGTTCATCATCTCTGACTTATCTTACAATCACTTGCAAATTAATATTAGCAATCGTCAGCACGTCACCATTACTAAGCGACATATCAACATCAGGCTGAAGGCTGCGCTGATTCAACTTCGTACCATTGGATGAATGTTTGTCAACAACACACCAGCCTGTACTGACTGAATATTTCAACTGTGCATGGGTTCCTGACACATACGGATACTTATCAAAGAAATGTGAATAAGGACCTGTACGACGACCGATAATGGCGCCGTTAATACCTACGATTCTGATATTCAGACTGTCGTTTGCCAACGTCAGCACAGGGATACCATTTCCATCCTGTTGATGATTTCCTCTCATGCTTCCAGAAGTAGCCATCTCCATCTTCAGGCTTTCCGACATTCCAGGAACACCTTCGGCAGGATTGCTACTCGGAGCGACCATCAGGCCGCCACATCGGGTACAACGACGTCCAACACCTACATTTCCACAACGATCACAAAACAGCAATGCCTGTCCACACTGATCACAGAAATGGGAATCGTTATCTATCTCTTCTTTGCAAGTCGGGCAAATAATCATAATCGTCTAATTATAAATCTTCTGGTAATATCAACTGATATGTTTCCTTTGTCACCTCCTCTGGTGGCATCTGTGAAACTCGGAGTGAGAGTTTCTGGATCGTCGCATCGAGCAGGTTACGCATCTCACGGGCATTACCCCATGACTCGTCCTTGTTAAGCACCATCTTATAAATGGTATCCAAAGCCTTGAACTCTGCTGTCGGCGACAGATTATATTGATCCTTCTGAGCCATATGCTTGAAGATGGCCAACAACTCGTCTTCGTTGTAATCATCAATATGGAGCTTGTGAGTGAAACGGCTAGCCAATCCAGGATTCATCATCAGGAACTCTTCCATCTTATCCTTATAACCGGCAGCTATCACAACAAACTTGCCACGATCATCCTCCATGCGTTTCATCAGGGTGTCAATGGCTTCCTTACCATACTGATCACCACCATCGCTAAGTGTATAAGCCTCATCGATGAACAGGATACCACCCATCGCCTTGTCACACATGTTATTCACAATCTTCGGCGTCTCACCCATGTACTTGCCGACTAATGTGGCACGACTGGCCTCTATAACACGGGCCGTAGGAAGAATCTCCATAGCCTGAAGCACCTCACCCATCTTACGGGCAATAGAGGTTTTACCTGTTCCAGGATTACCCGTCAGAATAAAGTTCATGGCCATCTGCTGCACCTTTCCAGCACCCATCGCAGCACGCTGTTTCATAAACATGCTCTGGACGGCAAGACGACGGATAGAGTTCTTGACAGTACGCATGCCGATGAATTCATCCAGTTCGTTGAGAACCTCCTCCAACGGACGGGCAGAATCGCTCTGAGCCATCGGCAGATCTTCCTTCGTCAGCTTATACATATCTTCTTCCTGGAAGCCTGGATCGCTCATCAACTTCACCAGTCGCTGACTCTGACGCTCTACTGCACCGTCGAAGATACGACGGGCCTCACGGGCATTACCGAAGTTCTTATCGCGACGCAGATAGAGTTGTTCAAACTCACGGTGGATAGCCGCCTCGGTATCCTCATCGATCGTAAAGTTCTTACCCTTCGCCAAATTGATGAAGATCTGAGTCAACTCGTCAGGCGTGTAGTCATCAAAATGAATGGTCTGAGTAAATCGGCTCTTCAGTCCTGGATTGGTATCAATAAAGTCATGCATCTGGTCGGTATAACCAGCCACGATACAGATAAACTTACCACGGTCATCCTCCAAACGCTTCAACAGCGTATCAATGGCTTCCGCACCGAAGGAGTCTCCATCATTCGACTTCAACGTATAAGCCTCATCGATAAACAGCACACCACCCATAGCCTGATCAACCAGCTGATTGGTCTTGATGGCTGTCTGACCAGAATAGCCGGCCACTAACTTCGCACGGTCTGCTTCTACCAACTGACCACGGGATACGATTCCCAAGGTCTTGAACACGTCAGCCATGATACGTGCCACTGTGGTCTTACCTGTACCAGGATTACCTGTAAACACATAATGCTTACCTTGGAAGGTATTGGTTTCGCCACGTTTGATCTGCAGATTGAGATAGGCAGCCAGATTGGAGATTTCTTTCTTCACACCACCTAATCCCACAAGACCATCGAGCTTCTTCAGACACTCTGTATAGTCTACTGCCTGTGGAGCCTCGTACGGGATATCCTGATCCTCAATCGTCATCAACTCCTCATTACTCATCGAAGAGATGCTCTCACCCTGCAGACGTTGTGCCTGTTTCTTGCAGATCTGGTCAAACAGCGAACGCATCGTACGACCATTGGCAAAGTCCTTGTCACGAGAGTTATACATCTCCGTGATCATCTTCTTCGTCAAAGCCTCAGCCTGCTCAGAGAACAGATACTTCTTCTCTTTGGCGAAGACCAGCATAATCTCGTAAAGCTGTTCGGGCGTGTAGTCTTCGATATTCAGGAAATAATTGAAACGGCTACGGAAACCTGGGTTGATACGGAAGAGATTGTCCATCTCCGTTCTATAACCAGCAGCAATGACGACAAATTTACCACGGTCGTCCTCCATACGTTTCATCAACTTCTCCAAAGCTTGTGCGCCCTGATTATCACGGTCACCCGCCTGACTGACAGGTGCTAAGGTATAAGCCTCATCCACAAAGAGAATACCTCCCATCGCCTTGTCGCACAAACGGTCTACCACCTTCGGGGTCTCGCCCTGATACGGGCTCACCATCTTGGCACGGTCAACCTCCACCACATGTCCACTGTCAAGATAGCCGATAGCAGCTAAGATCTCACCCAACTTACGGGCTATGGTAGTCTTACCTGTTCCTGGATTACCTGTCAGGATAATATGCATCGACATCTTCTCCTGCTCGCCCAAGCCACGTTCGGCACGCTCCACACTGTTCTTCACAGCATAGGCAATCTCACGTACGGCAGATTTCACCTCATCCATACCAATATACTGGTCGAGGTCTTTCAGGATATCCTCTACAGAGCGCTCTTCCGGTACATAGCCCTTAATGTCACTCTTCTCAACAATGGTTGCCTGCGCACCACGACTGATAAACTGCGTAAAGATATCTTCAGCCGTCTTCATGGCCAGGTGAGCATTACCAAAGGTCTCGTCCTTAATCTTAATCTGATACTTGAAATAACGCTTCAACTGATCGTCAGCCTCTGGTGTGAAATCAGCAATGCCATAACGCGTCTTCAGACTCAGCTTACAGATATCCGTCAACTCATTATAGTTTGGTGTCGGAAGACGGAACGTGTACTTGAAACGGTTGGCTACAGCCGGATTGCTCTCCAGGAAGTCATCCAGACCCTTGGGAAGACCTGAGATGATAACCACAGGATTGTCTTCCCATTTGTCCATCTCGACAAAGAGCTTATCCAAAGGATTCACCTGATTGGAATACTTGTCAGGCAGCAGTTTCTGGACATTGTCAAAGAACAGGATACCATTCTTTGCCTTCTTGATGTTCTCTTCCCACTTGTCGACAAAGCGCTGATAGTCGACGGCATCTACCATCGTCAGTTTGGGCTTGTCGATAATCTTGTTCTGATAGAAATAGTCACGGAGAATCTCTGCGAGGGCCGTCTTACCGGTTCCTGTCTCACCAATGATGATGGCATTCACGGAAATACGAACTTGAGCAATGTCCTTTCGTGACCGCAAGAAAGCATAGGTGTCGACAATCATCTTCAGTTGTTGCTTGACATTATCAAGACCAACCAACTTGTCGAGCAGGTTCTGACTGATCATGGGCTGTCCGCACCATTTACAGAACTTGGCTACGCTCCTGTTTTCCTTATGGCAATGTTCACATATCATTATTCTACATCTTTTTCGATTTTCTGCATCATTTCTGAAGGTCTGAAGCTGAAGTTATCAATATCAGGATTGCTGACATTCAGCAAACTTGGACTATAAATGATAAAGTCAAGTACGAAGATGAGTGCCAAAACACTCCACAACACATAGTGAAGCACACTCTCACCACTGATAGAACGTACCTGATCGGTCACGTCGTCAAGCAACCCAAACTTCGACCCCTTGAACTTATACGACTTGGTCTTGAAGGTATAGTAAAGAGGTTCCAGCAAGGTTGACTTAATATCGTTATCAAGCACCTCTGAAATCAGCCTGTTATCAGCTTTCTGGTCACCACGGAAGTCCGTCAGATGACAAATGAGCATATAAACCAATGATATCGCGATGACTGTCAGATTAAACAGACTGGGATGCGACTGGTCCATATATTTTAAAATAATAATAGGTATAAAAGCCGAGAAGGCTCCAGCCAGTCCCCACAGGAAGGAGAAGAAGAAATCATATCCCCTGAAGTAAGCCCTCGTAGCAACGATGATACCTGTCATACCACCCAACGGCAGACCAATGGAAATAAAGGAGTGTCCCAAAAGGAAAGTACGGTCCTTGACGCCGATAAACAGCATCAGCAGGATCCACAAGCCAGACAGGCCGTAGAATACCATACGCCATACCTTCTCCTTACCTTTTGCACGTTCCCAACCACTTCTAACATTATGGATTCTATTAGAAGTCTCTTCACGGGCATCAACAAAACGCTTATAATAAGTCTGGTGACTGTCAATCTTACCTATCGCATTCAACCACTCCTCCAAGGTATGCTCATAAGCATATTCCTCCGTGAAGTCTGCAAACGGGTCTTCGTGGTAGAATACCGAGAGCCACTGCGTAAAGGAACCGTTACGCATTTCATTCCTAATCTGGGCATAGTCGTGTGAATGGAGATTACGACCGTCAGTCAGTTCTGTACCATCAGACAGAACATAAGCCGGTGTCACGCCTAAGATCTTGCAGAAGCGATAAACGGCCGTTTTCGCATCATAGGCACCCAACCGTTCTTTGTTCTCTTCACTGTTGAAATCAAAACAACGGTTGGCCTCATTCAGTACTTCCGACCATCCATGCATCTGGGCGAAATATGAGAAACGACCGTTCAGGTCAATGATATCGGCCATCTGTTTCTTAAACTCGTCTTCATCCGCATGTTCAAGGTTCTTCAACCGCTCATTCAACATCTCACCCACCTTCTGAGGCGTGTTGGCATTACGCAGGTCATAGGCAGCATTACGATCCAGATTATAAAGAACCTTATATGCCAAAGCTTCCGAGTATGGCTGATTCCTGGTCAGGATACGCAGACTCTCGCAAGCCATCTTGTCTTCATGACTATACATCCACGACAACAATCTGCCATCTGTCAGACAATGCCATTCATCCTCGTTCAACTGTTCCTTACCAAAGGTTTTGACGATATCTTTCAACGTTGAGGAGGGGAAGCGACTGAGCAGAGGTATTTCCGGATCAATCTCGAAGACCAGTCGCATCACGGCCACCTTCGCATCAAACTTCTCCGACTGGCTGAAGTACGAGCGCAAACGGTCGATGTTGCATTTTGTATGCGACTCCAGATATTGATACAGCGTGTCGTTAGGATTAACCAGCAACATGCCGTATTCCTTTATATAACTCAGCAAAGAGATGGCCACACTGTGCACATCGTCGCACAAGTTACCCTTAATGTCCTTATAGGGATAGGTAGGCTCCATCATATAAACAGCTGCCATCAGTCCGGCATGCTGATCCACAGGATACTTGTTGACCACGATATCCTTGACAATCGTACTCAATTTGTCATTGCCACACTGTTCCAGCCAAGAACTGATACGACCATTATACAGATAGCCAATAGCCAGTTTCTCGTTTTCTATTAACATGGGTACCAACTCATGGATGTTGTCGGCCACCAGATTCCTATCCGGATCAACGATAAAGCTCTTATATTTCAGGAATGGTGAGCTCAGATCCACACTCGGACTCTCACCCTCAAACCATTTCTCCACCTGGTCATATCCCCAACGGTTCAACGGATTGACAACGGTCATACCCTGCACAATCATCCTTACCCGTTCGGGCAACTCATTCATACGGGGCAGGCGGCCTTCGCTCTTCTGGCGCATCATCACACGCTCATTGCTGCTCATCGGGTTTCCACCGAGCCAGATATACATCAGCGTGATACCCAGAGAGTAGAAATCAGCAGCAGGCGTTACCTCCACCACACCGTCAATCACATCCGAATACATCTCCGGTGCTGCATAGATGGGTGTTCTTGCCTGTGTCGTCTGGTGCAGTTTTCCGTCATTCTCCAACATACTGGAGATACCGAAATCACCAAGCACCACTTCCGTATGTTCCTTATCACGGAAGAACAGGTTACTCGGTTTCACATCCTTATGAAGGATATTATTACTGTGGCAATAGGCCAAGGCAGCCGCAGCCTGCAAGGCGATACGACGGAATTTGTCAATGTCACCATTCAAGTGATAGTCAACCATAGAACCGCCTCGCAGATATTCCATCAACTCATAGTTGCGGCTCTTACCATCGACATACACCTTTCCGTAGTCGATGAGCGACACAATCATCTCAAACTTGAAATTGTAAATGGCCTGCAACATCTTCTTGTTGACATTGAACGTAGGATAATAAATCTTCAAGACATATTCCTCGCCGTCCCGCTCCACAAGATAGACCTGAGCCTCGCCAGAGTTCTCACTGAGGCACTGCTTATTTTTGTACTTAACACCTTTCAGCACAAAATAATCTCCAGCGACATCTTGCATGTCCGTATCATCTTGCACAGGATTGGTCGTTGAACGCATTGTCATATCCATAGAGCCAGAAGGATCCATCTGGTCCATTGATGCCGGGCGCACAGTCATATCACCTGCAGCAGGCTCTACATGCATTGTCTTCTCAACATCCGGATTTTCCATTATTTATCGTCTTTAATTTCTTTTCGTGAATTCTTTCCCAAAATAATCCATTTTCCGCCCAGTTGCGGTTTGGCACAACCACAAGGACTGGAATGCAGGGCATGCTTGAAATTGCACTCCCAAGCAAGGCGGACACCCTGTGGTTTACAAGCCATCGCATAATTGCGGACTTTGGCAGGCTGAGGCTCTGGTTTCTGCGCCATCTGCTCTAATATTTCATTCAGACGCTTCAGGCGTGCTTCTTTCTGAGCTTCCAAATCCTGTTTTTCCACAGAAGGCTCCAGCTCTTTAATCTCCGGTTGGGCAATGCCACGGTCCTGAGCCAACAGCGTCAGAACGCGCTCACGCAGTTTTCTGCTCAACTGGTCACGAACCTTGTCACGCTCCGTCGACAAGGGAATGGTCATCTCCATCTGCTGAAGTTCCTTGGCGAGTGCCTCCATCTCCTTATATTCCGGCGTCAGTTGCAACTCTGCCAGCAGCTGTCGGGCTTCATCTGTCAAGGGCGTGCCGCACTGTTTGCAGAAAGAGAAGTCGTTGAGCGTATGACACGTCGGACATACGATACCACCCCTGGGATTACCGCACTCAGGACAAAAAGCCTCTTTTCCCGTGAGGTGGGCACCACAGAATGAACAGATATCTTTGCGGATATAATGGTGACACACCTCGCAGAAATCGGCATCAGGGTCGATCTCCGCACCACAATTCGGACAACTGGTCACACCGATTGGTTTTCCACACGAAGCACAGAACATGGCTTCCGGTTCATTCACAGTACCACAGTAAGGACACTGTATGCCTTGCGCACTATGGGCATGCATCTGCTGCTGATAGTTACCCGACGAGGTTCTTTCCCTTGTCAGTTCTTCATGTTGCATCTCTTGCATACCACTGGCACCGTTGGTTGGGTTTAGGGTAATATCTTCGTTCATCATAACATGTTATTTACATAAGTTAGGCGCAAAGTTAATAAATTTTTTGAATTAAACAAAAAAATCCGCCGTAAATTTACATTTACGACGGTAAATTTATATAATAACGGCCTTTAGGCCGCCTTTTACTGGGCTAATTCTTCGTTTAATTTCTCCCAACGGTCCATTTCTTCGTCAAGACATTTCTTCGTTGAGGTATATTCCATCACGAGTGTCATGTCCGAAGCGTTCTCTGGCTGCATCAACAACTCGTCAAGTTCTTTTAAACGCGTCTCCATCTTTTCAATTTTCGATTCAGATTCTTTTACAGCCTTCTCTATCCGTTTGATACGTTTCTGCTGCTCCTTACGCTCCGCATAATCAAGGGCCTTCGACAAAGCTTCCTGCGAAGCAACAGGTTTAGAATCAGAACTATTCTTATTAGACGCAGCCGACTGACTAACAGACAGGCTCTTTTCTTGTTGGACATTCTTATCCGTCTGTCCCAACTCATTCAGCTCTGATATTTTTTTACTTCTCAGGAAGTCATAAATACCGCCAAGGTGCTCCCTCACCCTACCGCCACCAAACTCATAGACCTTCGTCACCAGTCCATCCAGGAACTCTCGGTCGTGGCTCACGATGATGGCCGTACCGTCAAAAGCCTTAATAGCCTCTTTCAGCACGTCCTTCGAAGGCATGTCAAGATGGTTCGTCGGCTCGTCGAGAATCAGCAGGTTCACAGGCTCCAGCAACAGACGGATCATCGCCAAACGGCTTCTCTCTCCGCCACTGAGCACTTTCACCTTCTTATCGCTTTCCTCGCCACCGAACATAAAAGCACCGAGAATATCGTTGATTCGCAATCGGATGTCGCCCTTCGCCACATTATCAATGGTTTGGAAGACCGTCAGGTTCTCGTCCAACAACTGCGCCTGATTCTGGGCAAAATAGCCAATCTGGATATTATGCCCGATTTTCAGCTCACCAGTATAAGGAATCTCACCCATGATACACTTCACCAGCGTCGACTTTCCCTCACCGTTCTTACCCACAAAAGCCACCTTCTCGCCTCGCTTGATGGTCAGCGTCACATGGTCGAACACGGTATGGGCACCATAGTCCTTACGTACCTCGTCGCAGATCACCGGATAATCACCACTTCTAAGGCTGGGCGGGAACTTCAGATGCATCGCAGAATTGTCCACCTCATCAATCTCGATGGGTACGATTTTCTCCAGTTGTTTAATTTTCTGCTGCACCTGAACAGCCTTCGTAGCCTTATATCTGAAACGCTCGATAAAGTCCTTCATCTCAGCCACTTCCTTCTGTTGGTTCTCGTAAGCCCTTAACTGCTGTTCACGTCGTTCTTTACGCAGAACAACGTACTCATTATACTTCACTTTATAGTCGACCACCCGCCCACAGGATATCTCCAGCGTACGGTTCGACACATTATTGATAAAGGCCCTGTCGTGGCTCACCAGAA
Organism: uncultured Prevotellaceae bacterium; assembly: GCA_902785945.1. Classification (GTDB taxonomy): domain Bacteria; phylum Bacteroidota; class Bacteroidia; order Bacteroidales; family Bacteroidaceae; genus Prevotella. Next base: position 6,937 of record CADAAR010000016.1, on the reverse strand, counting down.
CAACGGCACTCGACGATTGCGCAAGGAACTGTTCCAGCCATTGAATACTCTCAATATCCAGATGGTTGGTAGGCTCGTCAAGCAACAGCACATCGGGCTTCTGCAGCAGAATCTTCGCCAGTTCAATACGCATTCGCCAACCACCAGAAAACTCCGAAGTAGGCCGTTCAAAGTCCGTCCGCAGGAAGCCTAGTCCCATCAGCGTCCGTTCTATCTCTGCCTCATAGTTCTCGGCCCCTAACATCATATAGCGTTCGTGCTCAGTGGTGTATTTCTCAATCAGTGCCAGATAGCTCTCGCTCTCATAGTCCGTACGCTCAGCCAGTTCCTGGTTCATCTTATCGATGCGCGCTTTCAACTGGGTAATGTCGGCAAAGGCCTTCTGAGCCTCTTCACGCACCGTCGTATCGTCCTGCAGGATCATCACCTGAGGCAGATAGCCAATCCTGCAGTCTGTAGGCACGCTCACATTACCTGCTGTGGGCCTTTGCTGTCCACAGAGTATTTTCAGCATTGTCGACTTGCCTGCACCGTTCTTTCCCACCAGGGCAATACGGTCGCGATCGTTGATGACAAAGCTCGCATCCACGAACAGGGGCTTCACCCCGAACTCCACTTTCAGTCCTTCTACCGATATCATCGTTTGTCTACAAACTTATAGTCTTTATATTTCTCAGCAGGAAACCGCAGCATCTCGTCAGTAATACCACCCGACTTGAAATTAGAGATGTTGATAGTGGTCCAGATAAAGGCGATTTTTATACGCAGGCTGATCGGCTCATAGCTCTGACGCTTCACCAGCGCATGTATCTCCTTGATTCCCTTCACCCCTTTCTTGGCTTTCAACGTCAGCATCAGCCCCCTTTCATCATTGGCGATGCTATAGTCGAAATTCTCAGGCTCAAACTTAAACTTGCTCGAATACTTGTCCGACTTGTTGTTCTTCGCACTGTGAATCTCCACCTCTTTCTTTTTCTTCTTGATGGTATACACGGTCTCACCGTCATTCCAAGAGTTCATCTTAGCATCCACAAACTTACTCTTCTTACCTTTATACCAGATGGTACCGTAAGTCTTGTAGATACCTATAATGTTCACGTCGTAACGCAGCGTCGCACCCTGTTCACCAAACACCTGCTGATAAGCCTGATTGAAGATCCGTCTTGCCTGACGTGCATTGGGATTATCCTCAGCTTGGACAGAGGTGTGTGCCGACAACAACATCACCACAACTAATAATATCTTATTTCTCATTATTTTTCAATTTCAGGGTGCAAAAGTACACATTTCTCACGGATTATTCGTATTTTTGCAGCATAAATTAACGAATTGTATGGAAAAGAACATCTTCGCACGACTGATTGCCCAGCAACTAAACCTTCAGGAGCGGGCTGTCGACAACACCCTGGCGCTGCTCGACGAGGGCTGCACCATTCCCTTTATCTCCCGCTATCGCAAGGAACGCACAGGTGGCCTCGACGAGGTACAGATTGCTGCCATCAGCACCCAATACGAACGGTTCAAGGAAATCCAGAAGCGTAAGGAGACCGTTATCAAGACCATCAGCGATTTGGACAAGATGACCCCGGAACTGGAAAAGCGCATCACCGACTGTTGGGATGCCACCGAACTCGAAGATATCTATCTCCCCTACAAGCCCAAACGTCGCACCAGAGCCCAGGTAGCCCGCGAGCAAGGCCTGGAGCCTCTCGCCAAAATCCTCCTGCTCCAACGTGAGCGCGACCCCGAACGCGCTGCCTCCCGTTTTGTATCTGGTGATGTTATCACCACCCCCTCCGATGCCATTAAGGGCGCTCAGGACATCATCGCCGAGATGGTCAGCGAGGATGAGCGCAGCCGACAACAGCTCCGAGGTGCTTTCCGTCGTCAGGCTTTCATCACCTCGAAGGTTGTCAAAGCGAAGGCCGATACCGACGAAGCCGCAAAATACAGCGATTACTTCGATTGGGAGGAGCCGCTCAAGCGCTGTTCTTCCCACCGTCTTTTAGCCATGCGGCGAGGCGAGAGCGAAGGCATCCTGCGCATCAGCATTTCCCCCGATGATGACGAGTGCATCGAACGTCTCCAGCGCCATTACGTTTATGGCAATACGCCTTGTGGCAAGTTAGTGGCCGAAGCCGTCGAGGATGGTTACAAACGCCTGCTCAAGCCCTCCATCGAAACCGAATATGCTGCCCTCAGCAAGGAGAAGGCCGACGAAGAGGCCATCCGTGTCTTTGCCGAGAACCTCCGCCAGCTGCTGTTGGGCGCGCCGTTAGGCCAGAAACGTGTGATGGGCATCGACCCTGGTTTCCGCACGGGCTGTAAGGTCGTCTGCCTCGACGCTCAGGGCAACCTGCTCCACCACGAGGCCATCTTCCCGCATCCACCCGTTAACAAACGCATGGAATCGGCTATGGCCATCCAGAAGATGCTAAAGAAATACCAGATTGAAGCCATCTCCATCGGCAACGGCACCGCCAGTCGCGAAACCAACGATTTCATCCGCGATGTCCTTGCAGGCCGTTATGACGTCTCTCCCTCGCGCCACGAAGGAGAAATGCCTCAAGTTTTCACCGTCTCCGAGGATGGTGCTTCCGTCTATTCCGCCTCTAAGATCGCCCGTGACGAATTCCCCGATGAAGACGTCACCGTTCGTGGCGCCGTTTCCATAGGCCGTCGCCTGATGGATCCCCTCGCAGAACTCGTCAAGATCGACCCCAAGAGCATTGGCGTTGGACAGTATCAGCACGATGTCGATCAGACCAAACTCAAAAACTCCCTCGACCAGACCGTCGAGAGCTGTGTCAACAACGTGGGCGTCAATCTCAACACCGCCTCGCAACATCTGCTGATGTACGTCAGCGGTCTGGGTCCCACCCTCGCCAAGAATATCGTTGATTATCGTAAGGAGAATGGTGCCTTCACCTCCCGTGCTCAACTGAAAAAAGTGCCTCGTCTCGGTCCTGCTGCCTTCCAGCAATGTGCAGGTTTCCTCCGTATCCCTGGCGCCAAGAATCCACTCGACAACTCCGCAGTCCATCCTGAAAGTTACGACATCGTTGAGCAGATGGCCAAGGATCAGAACTGCACCGTCTCAGACCTTATTAATAATAAGGAGAAGCGCGAGGCCATCGACATTAAGCGTTACGTGACTGGCGAGGTTGGCATCCCTACCCTCACCGATATTCTCAAAGAACTGGAAAAACCTGGTCGCGACCCTCGCGAACAGATCGAAGAATTTGAGTTCGACTCACGTGTCAACACCGTCGACGACCTCATCGAAGGAATGGAACTGCCAGGCATCGTCACCAATATCACCAACTTTGGTGCCTTCGTCGACATTGGTGTTCATCAGGACGGTCTGGTACATATCTCACAGATGGCCAATCGTCGCATCGCCCATCCCACTGACGTCGTCAAGCTCCATCAGCACATCCGCGTTCGTGTCATTGAGGTCGACCGTCGTCGTAACCGTATCTCGCTGAGTATGAAGGGACTCAGTTAGACCTCTTATTCATGTAGATCACCACACCGATAACGATCAGGGCGACTACTGCGATAATGTGTAACCAATCCATAAGTATACAGTTTTAATTATTCATATAGCCAAAACATCCGTTCCATAGGCTGCCACTTCTCGTCACTTCGAGCCTCAGCAGAGCAGCCTTGGAACTTCGACACGAAGGCCTCCCACTCTGCCTGTCTTGGCAGCGTAGCCAAACGGGCCATCGCCTTCTCCCATTCGAAATCCGCAGGTGTATCGACGATCATCACCAGTTTGCTACCCAGTATGTAGATCTCCATTTCCAGAATACCCACCTCCCTGATACCGTCGCGCACCTCCTTCCAACTGTATTCCTCAGAATGCCACTTTCGATACTGCGCCACCAACTCCGGTTCCTCACTGATCTCCAAGAACTGCACATACCGTTTAAGTTTCCCTCCTGATAACTTCTGAACATATCCTTCCATAAGCTTTGTTTTTATTATTTTTTCGCTGCTTTCATACAAAGGCGTAAACTCACCATCAAACAACAGCCTCACAACCTTTGCCGTTGACGACAACGAATTATGAGTGATAAGGGCCGACACCAGCACATTGGTGTCAATAACTGCGTAAATCATACTTTCGCACTCTTCTTTTTGCGCATATCTTCCCTTGCAGCGCGAATCTCCTCGTTGATTTCATCCAACGAGAGTTCCGGCTCTTTACTCAACTCCGCAGCGCTCCTTTGTTGCATAAACAAGTCCAGCGCACTTGGCGAACCCTTGATGGCAAAGGGAATACTACGACTTCTTATCACCGCTTTCACGAAGATGTTGAACGCCGTATTGGCACTCATGCCAAACTGCTCGCAGAGTGCGTCGAACTGCATTTTCAAGTCAGAGTCTATTCTGACCGTAACTGCCGATTGTGCCATAACTTCTTATATTTTTATCAACATGACGGCATTATGCTATCATTTCGATGGCAAAGATAGCTATTTTTTATGAAACCGCCAAATATTTATCATTTTTTCTTCTATCTACATAGCTTTTTGTGGTTTCCAAATTTTACTCGATGTCATAATGCTTTTAGTTTGGTTTATATGCTAGTTAATAATGTTAGAAAACACTAAGACCTCGCAGGGATGCGAGGTCTAAGCGCGTTTATACAGAATTCGTAGAGGCTGGTCACTTCAATTTCTTCCCCCTGTAATAAGCATTGGAATTGTCCTGACCATAACCATTTCCCGTATATTTGAACGAAGAGGCAACGGCTCCTTCCACCTTATTCCCACGATAGTAGACGTTGAAGGAATCCTTGGCATAGCCGCCTTCCAATATCTTGAAATTAGACGCCATACATCCTTTTAACTTTTCACCGAAATAGTAGACGTTGAAGGAGTCCTTGGCATAGCCACCGCCCAGATCCACAAATGAGGAGGCCATCGCGTCTATCTTCTTATCACCGTAGTAGACATTGAAGTTGGTTTTGAAATAACCTCTGTGCGCTGACATCGGCTCTTCCATCTCCCCGTGCCTGAAATGACGCGAGGCAGAACGCTCTTTCAGACGGAACGTCGACGGATCGACATTCTCCAGGACACGACCATTCAGATACACATTCATCTTGTCTTTTGCATAGCCGCAACCTAAATCAACAAAACTCTGGGTATCAACCTGCATCATAACTTCGTCGCAGAAAACCACCCGACCGTGATCGATCTCATATCTCTGGGCTTGGCTCATCAACGTCCATCCCATCATTGTCACCAACAGAAGTGACCTGAATAAAAATGCTGTCTGTTTCATAATCGTATACATTTAAAATGACTTTTGATGGTGCAAAGATAGGATATTTTTTTCAAGCTGCAAATAGGAAATCCCTATTCGTTTATGGGGAATTTCCTAATATTTATGATAGTGGACATAATTGGAAAGGTTTATTTTGATACAGAATACAGAATACAGTTATTTTTTCGCGAGGGGGTACATGCTGGCAGATGAGAATAATAATACTATATTATAATATAATTATATTTTATATAATATATATATTATATAAAATCGTTTAGGCAGGTTGGCAAGAGGTAAAGGGGACACGTTATAAAAACTGTATTCTGTATTCTGTATCACAATTCATTGCAATGACACATAAAAAACTTTACCTTTTCCTTTTCAAAGAAAAAAATGAAATTTGCGACCTAGCCAGGCAACAAAAATTTCCTAGCCTGCAGGCACGTGTTTCCTAGGCAAAGCCAAAACAGAGGTATTTGGGAGATAAACAAATTAATTTTACAGACGATTCTTATATGCAATAACCGTCACTTATTGCTGAATAAGTGACGGTTATTGCAAAATAAGGCCTTAAGCATTTATTTTAGCTGGATCTTAGTTCGAGTGCTGCTCTTCTGCCCCATCATTTCGTTCTCAAGTGTCGTTTCCATGGATTTGACCCAGAGGTCGTCAGTGAGCTCATAGTTGGCATTCTCGGTGACCTCGATCTTAACCAGACCGCTGCTGAGTACCATGTCGATATTCTCCTTGATCATATCAGCCTGCTGCGGAGCAAGTTTCTCTACCTGACTAAGGACATAGGCCTTCAGTTCCTCTTTACTCATGTCAGACTTTGCGGAAGCAAAGATCTTCTTCCCGTTGACAAGCCAGGTACGCTTCAGGTCGACCATGCTGTTGTTGTATTTATCCTGCATGCCATTGACAATTGTGCGTCCGAAGAGAGCCAAGGGATTGGAACTTCCTGTCAGCGAATTAATAAGATTCTCCCGTGTCAGAGTGGCTGCCACCTGCTCAACGATGGCCTCCTTCGACAACACCTGGGAGATCTCAGGAGCAGCCTTCAACAGCTCATCGACCATTCGCTCGCCAGAGGCAAGGCACTTTGTCTTAACTTCCTCATAATTAATAATATCCAGCAACTTACCGTCCTTGTCGAGACTGACCAAAACCTTGGTGTCTTTCATGATTTCCGTACCGATGGTGAGGAGACGAGTGGCCAAATTATCATCTTTCACATCACTTGAGAAGTTGGTGCTCTCCATCATCATCTCATAGCCCTGAGGGGTCTCTTTTGTGATAGAGATGTGCTGCTCACTCGTGATATTGACCGTCTGGTCCATCGTTGTAATGGCAGTTGTGTTAGTGTACGTTTTGTTCATGCCTTTCTTAAGCGCAGGCGTTACTTTGATGCTCTGTGCGAAGATGGTTACAGCCATCATAAGGCCGAAACTGAGTAAAAATAGTTTTTTCATTTTCTTTTGCGGTTTTGGTTTATACACTATATTAACGAAAAAACCCCGAAGACATTGTGTCCTCAGGGCCTTTCTTGAAAAAAATGGCGGCCTCCTACTCTCCCGCATTGCATTGCAGTACCATCGGCGCAGGCGGGCTTAACTTCTCTGTTCGGAATGGGAAGAGGTGGGACCCCGCTGCA
>CADAAR010000015.1 GCA_902785945.1 uncultured Prevotellaceae bacterium | reverse complement strand
GTTGTCCTGCTTGGGGCCACTGATGGCCTCGGCCATTCCTAAGAACCAGCCTATGCCGTAACCTACATTCTTCCAAAGGATACGACCGTCAGGCGACAGAAGCACATAGTATGGTATGGCGTCCTCGTCACAATAGAGGTTTTCAACACCTCCCTTACCCATTTTTCCGTCGTTCCAGTTAGGCCAGACAATCTTTCTGCTCCAGTCGTTCTCTTGCCATGTTGAAGGATTATCGCGGTTGATGCCTATGATTTCCAGTCTGTCTTTCATCCGTTCATAGACCTCTCGCATTTCCGGTTCCGCCATACGGCACGGGCCACAGCCAAGGCTCCAGAAGTCGAGCAGTACATGGCGACCATCCGCAAAAGCCTCAGAAAGACGATGTGTGTTGCCTTGCATATCGAAGAGTTCGGCATCAACAAATTCTTCTCCCACCTGCTGGACATGTGAAGGATAGACGAGTGCGTGTATCATAGCCAGTTCCTTCTCAAACCCTTTCGGAGCACGTGCCGCTGTTGATGCTTCCAACTCTTTGAGCTGTTGCATATAGGGAAAGTCTTTCATGTTCTTTGCCGTATGTGCCACTCCCTCCAACTTAGTCAGCGATGCGGCATCTACGGGCAACGACGGCAGAATGTCCATTGTCTGTTTGAGGATTTTCATATGGACAGGCAGCATCTTGTTCCAGGAAGCGTCATCCAATTCAATCAACAGGTATTCTCTGATGGCCTCGCTGTTATGTTCCATAATCCTGTTGATGGTCTGCTGTTCCGGCACGGGGCTGTCCACTTTCCATAAAGGATGGAGGCAGTCCGTGCCCGTCAGACTTACTGTTACACCAGGACTTAGAAAAAGCGTTGACAAGTAGTTGGGACAGCCTTTGCCCATGAGGAACAAACGGCTTTCAGTGAGTTTCTCCACGGGGACAGTAAGCGTGAAGCGTCCACCAAAGACGGTGTCTGATGCCACACTCACATTGTCGACATAAATGTTTACTACCGTGCTGTCTTCTAACGCGGGTGAATAACCTTTGACTATTGCAGTCTTTTTGGTCTGTGCCTGCCCCGTCGTTGCGGCGAGGGCGAGCAGGATGGTGATGATGGTTTTCTTGTTCATATTGACGATGATGGATTATCTATGAATTCTTATTCGGAACTTCCGCTACTTCCGCCACTACCGCCACCTTTCACATCATCGTTGCTGATGCTACGCTCGGCTTTCTTCACGCTGGCACTCAGTTCTCCGATGCGATAACTGATGCTGAGGGAGAAGGATTGGTCAACATACTTCGACCAACTGTCTGCATGGAAGAAGGTATCCTTCGTAGTGTAGTTGTATTGCTTGTATTTCTTCAGGAAGTTCGAGGCTGAAAGCGTCAGGTTGAGGCGTTTTTTCAGCCACGACTTCTGGATGCTCACGCTGTAATCGCTATAACTGCTGCCGCGTCCTTGCAGGTTGACGCTTGGTGTTATACCATAGAAGTTAAGGGAGAGTTGCCAGTCCTTGGGAAGCGTCTGCTGCGCACCACCATACATAAAGAGGTTCCAACCGTGATTGGAGAGGGTGCCGCCGTCATCCACATCTATATAGGATAGTCGTCCATTGACATAGATACGGGTGTTCTTGGTGGCGTTCCAGTTGATGTATGTATTCAGATTGATGCCCTGCCTGCGCCCGATATTTTCATAGGTGGTGTAGAGCACATCCTTTCCTGTCGGATTCTTCAGTCCAGGGATCTGTGTGTCGGGCATCATCCTCACGACGTCTTCGATGCTGTTGTTGGTGAAGCTGTAGCGCAGTGCAAGGTTGATATTGAACTTCGGCGTAAAGTTACTGTAACTGAGGTTGAGCGAGTGACTTTTCTCACTGTCAAGATGGGAATTACCCTGATAGATATTGGTGGGCGTGGAGTCGTCGAGATATGGGTTGAGATACCAGATGCCTGGACGGTAGATGCGCATGTCATAGCCCAATCGCAGATTGGAGGTCTGCGTCAGTTTGTAGCCGATGCTGGCAGAGGGTACGAAGTCGTTGAAGTGCTTCTTGAAGTCATCGCCACGTCCCAGTTTGTACTCTACATCCTGCAAGGTATGCTCATATCGCAGCCCCAGACGGCCTGACAGCTTTTTCAGTTTCAACCCATAGCCCAAATAGGCGGCGAAGATGTTGTTACAATGCTTATAGTGTGACGAATGGTCTTGGTCGAAGATATCTTCCTCATAGCGGTCATTCTCCGAGGAGTTGTTGCGCAGGATGTACTTCAAACCTGTTTCCAAGGTATGAATCTTTGCAAATGGCGTGGTATAGTCTATTTGGAAGGTATGCTCCATCGTACGCTCGCTGCCGTCGTTATACTGATTCTTCAGGCGCTGCAGGAAGTTCTCCCAACCATCGGCGGCCTGCATATCAAGGTAATCTGTGTGGGACTCGCTCTTGTCAGGCTCATGCTCAATCTTATACGAAAATGTCAGCAGGCGCTCAGGCACAGAGAAACTGCGCTGATAGTCGATACCACCATCGATGTAACCATAGTTATTTTTGGAATGGCGGTCGGTGGTATATCTGTAAAGCGGTGTCTGCGTCAGGGGAGAGGTGGCTATTGTGGTGCCGTCACCGTTGGTTTTGTTACCCCCACCATAGAGGTCGAACGAAGCGGTGAGCAGACGGAGGGTATCAATCTCGTAACTGGCCTCAAAGGAACCAAACTGAGAGTACCCGTGTCCTTTGGACGAACTTTCACTTTCGAGGTCCGAGGAAGAAACGGTAATATTGCCGATGGTCTTACGGCTACTGCCTGAGTAGCTTCGGGGCGAGTTGTTGTATCTATAATTATAGCGTCCGCTCATCATCAGTCTACCGCTTTTGATGGTGGCGTAGGTGCTACCGCCTGCTCCTCGGTTGCTGACATTACCGCTGAAAGTGGCCGTATAACCTTCGATATGCTGTCCATGCGTGATGATATTCAGAATACCGCCTACGCCCTCAGCATCATACTTCGGACCAGGATTAGTGATGACCTCTATCTTTTTGATGCTGGTGGCGGGCATACTTTTCAGCACTTCCTTGGGATTATTCGACATCATCTGGTTGGGCTTGTTGTTCACATAGATCTTGAAAGAACTGGAGCCATTTACCTGAATGTTGTCTTCGCCATCCACCGTTACCATTGGTATCTTACGCAGCATCTCAATCACAGTGTTCGACTTCGAATCGGGGTCGTTCTCGATGTCGTAAGTGATCTTGTCTATGTCTGACTTGACAAGCGACTTCTGCTTAACGACCTCAACGCCTTGCAGTTCCATTGACTTGTAGATACTGTCGGCACGTAGGGAGTCGGCCACGGTCTGAGCTCTCGTCTCTAACGGCAGCACCGTCAGTATAGCTACGAGGGCGAGCAGGATGGTGATGATGGTTTGCTTGTTCATGTTCATTTCGTTTTGTCTTTGCAAAGTTATGTCTATTATTTGGTACGCACAAAGAAAATGCGGAAAAACCGCAAAAGGGGGTGTTACAGCATTTTTATACTTAAAATGCTGATAATGAACAATGTAACCAAAAATTTACTAAGAATAAAGTGCCAAATTGTAACACCTATTTGAGGGCGATGACTTCATAAAGCTGCAGCATCTGGCGCTTCAGGAGGTCGGCATCGAGGCCATTGGAAAGTGAATCCCTATAGGCTCGACCATAGAAAAGGGCTATAAATGTCTGGGCCAATAGTTCGACATCTATTTCAGGCTGAATCTCTTTACGTTCAATGGCGCGGGTAATGACCTGTTGCCACACCTGTTGCTCTCTATCCATACACTGTTGGTAAAGCTTAAAAAGATCTGGAACGAGCGTTGCCACTTGCTGGATGATGTTCAGATATGCCCGACTACCAGCAGCCATTGATACATCTTCGCCAATGATCTGTCTCACTTCCTTCATAGTCCGCTTAACGCCTTGGGCATAGGCGCCAATAAAGTCACGAAGCGATGTATCCTTACCATACCTAATCTTCATGTCAATACTCTGCTTGTCGATGACAAACATCTCAACAACTTGCCGGAACAGGTCTTGTTTGGTATCGACATAGTGGAAGATGGCTCCCCGACTCATACCCGTGGCCTTCTCTATGTCGCTAAAGCTGACCCCGTCATATCCGTGAAGGATGAACAGGCGAAACGCAGCACTAAACAGTTCCTCTTTATGGCTCTTTCTCATAATCTCTGGCTTTCTGCCTGCAAAGGTACATTATTTATTTTATATAAGCATCATTATGCTTAAAAACTTTGAATTATTCTTTAAAAATACCAATCGGTCGGTTTTGTTACAAAGATAATGCTTACCTTTGCATGCAAAACGAAAAGAGCATGAAGAATATCGCTTGGATACTGGTAGTCATCGCTATGATAGCAGGGTGCAGTGAGACGCGGCATCCTTTACTGAAGGAGGCGGCAGGCATCGTCCATCAACGCCCGGACTCTGCACTCGCGCTGATAAGTCGGGTGGATACAGCATCACTCTCCGGGGCTGACAAGATGGAATACCGCCTACTGAAGATCATGACGGATTATATTGTGCTGCATCAGGCTGACGGCGATTCGCTCATAACGACCTGCGTGGACTACTACGACAAGCATGGGGATGCCTGGCATCGGGGCAGGGCCTACTATTACAGGGGCGGCATCAGAAGGCATTTACTTGGCAGGACATTTGATGCGATTAAGGATTATAAGGTGGCTGAGACGATTGCTGAGGATGCGAATGACGAACTGCTGAAGAACATGGTGTATGATAATCTGGCCTATGCCAATTACAATTGCTTCAACCATCTGCTTATTCTGGAATACTCGCAGAAGTATTTAGAGAGCAGTCGCAAAATGAACGACAGCGTCATGACGTTACGAGGTCTCCATTTCTGTGCATCGGCTTATGCCTATATAGATCAGAATGACAGTGCTTATGCCTATATTTTCAGGAGCATAGATTATATCGACCTGGCCGACAGTATCTTGCGGGCTGACATCTATCAAAATATTGCAGCAATGTATGAGGAACGGGGGGATGCAGAAAATGCCAGGAAGTATTTGGAGAAATGGAGGAACGATAAGGCTGCCAGTAATTTTAAGGGGTATGAGACTATGGCTCGTCTCCTGGAAGCACAAGGACATTATCAAGAGGCCATCGAGGAAGCGAAGAAATGTCTGACAGAAAAGGATCCGTTGGTGCGCAGCCATTCGATGGAGGTATTATCCAGGCTCTATGAAAAGACTGGCGATATGAGTGCGGCTTTGGACATGAAGCGGCAACAGGATGCATTCACCGACTCGGTTATGAAAGCCAATCATAGTTTGGAGATTGCCGACTGGCAAAGGAAGTTTGACGAGGAACGATGGGAGAAGAGGTCGCAGCAGAGGATGATAAAAACGGGTGCAGTTATCGCGGTGGTATTTGTTGTGCTTGTTGTTGGCATCTGGTGGCACCAAAGGAGGAGGGTGCATCAGTTGGGCTTCAGACTCGACGAGAATGCCAGGCGAATTACTGAGAACCAGGCGGAGATAGAGCGGTTGCAACAGAGCGGCGAGGCCAGTGAACAGACCATCGCCGACCTGAAGAAGCAAATAGAGGACAGTCGTCAGCGCATCGCCAACAAACTGCTGACGGGTACGCGGCAATTTGTGAAGTTGCAGCGTAAGGAGCCGGTTGCCGACATGACGGCTGAGGAACGGCAGTGCCTGATAGACTATTTCGCCCAACTGCGCCCGAAGCGATGGCAGGAGTGGGAGCATACATACAATCTGCTTACGCCAGCACAGTACGTCTTTCTGATCCTTCAGGACGACCTGAACTACGACGACAATACTATCGCCCAAATCCTCGATGTGAAACCCGCCTCCCTCCGCACTGTAAAGTCAAGAATCAAAGGGAGGGAGAGGTAATACACAGTAGGGCCCTACTGTGTATTCATTCACTTCCTGCCTAAGGCCTTGCTAGGTCGAAATCGAACATCACACGCTGACCGGCAAAGCCCGGAACCATAGGTCGCTGGCCGAACGGATGAAGACCAAAAGACATAAACAATCTTAAATGTGGAGGCAAAAAGGGTGGCTCGCCACAAACCATTTGGTGATGTCGTGAAATTCTTCTAAAGAAGAATCCCCGCTCGGCTGAGTGGGGATTTTTTATTTATTTCTTGTCGTAGGCGTGGACGGGGTAGTCGATGGTGTAGTGAAGGCCGCGACACTCCTTGCGCTCGAGGGCCCAACGGGTAATGAGGTAGCCCACGTTGATCATGTTTCGCAGTTCACAGATATCCTTCGAAGCCTTGACACGCTTGAAGAGTCGTTCGGTCTCCTCGTAGAGCATGTCGAGACGGTCCCAGGCACGGTGTAATCTTAAATCAGAACGTACGATACCCACATAGTTCGACATGATCTGATTCACCTCCTTAACACTCTGGGTTATCAGCACCTTCTCTTCGTTGGTCATCGTACCCTCATCGTTCCACTTCGGCACCTTCTCGTTGTAATCATAGAGGTCGACATGTGCCAGTGAGTCCTTCGCTGCGGCATCGGCATAGACCACCGCCTCGATAAGTGAGTTCGACGCCAGACGGTTACCACCATGCAAGCCTGTGCAGGAGCATTCGCCAAGGGCGTAGAGACGCTCGATGCTGCTCTGGCCGTTGATATCGACCTTGATACCACCGCACATATAGTGGGCCGCAGGACGCACGGGAATATAATCGGTGGTGATATCGATACCGATAGAGAGGCACTTCTGGTAGATATTGGGGAAGTGATGACGCGTCTCCTCCGGGTCTTTATGGGTGACGTCGAGACAGACGTGGTCGATACCATGAATCTTCATCTCCTTATCGATGGCACGCGCCACGATGTCACGAGGGGCCAACGAGAGGCGTTCGTCGTACTTCTGCATAAACTCCTCACCATTAGGCAGTTTCAGAATACCGCCATAGCCACGCATGGCCTCGGTAATGAGGTAGGCAGGATGCGTTTCTTTCGGATTATGCAGCACTGTGGGGTGGAACTGCACGAACTCCATGTCGGCCACCGTACCCTTGGCACGATAGACCATCGCAATACCGTCGCCCGTGGCGATGACGGGGTTCGAGGTGGTGAGATAAACGGCACCGCAGCCACCCGTACACATGACGGTGATCTTACTTAGATAGGTATCCACCTTCTGCGTCTTGGGGTTCAGCACGTAGGCACCATAGCACTGGATATTGGGCGAACGACGCGTGACGCGCACACCAAGGTGGTGCTGGGTGATAATCTCCACAGCAAAGTGGTTCTCCTTTACATCGATGTCAGGACAGTTACGCACTGCCTCCATCAATCCGCGCTGGATTTCGGCACCTGTATCATCGGCATGGTGGAGAATGCGGAACTCCGAATGTCCGCCCTCACGATGCAGGTCGAAAGTGCCGTCATCCTTCTTGTCGAAGTTGACACCCCACTGCACCAGTTCCTGGATCTGTGCGGGTGCCTGGCGCACCACCTGTTCCACGGCCTTGCGGTCGGAGATATAGTCACCTGCAATGATGGTATCGGCGATATGTTTGTCGAAGGTGTCCACCTTCATGTTTGTCACACTGGCCACACCGCCTTGTGCAAAGCTTGTGTTCGCCTCGTCGAGCGAGGTCTTACAGATCATACACACCTTGCCTTTCTTGGCACGTGCCACCTTCAGGGCATAGCTCATACCTGCCACGCCTGCACCGATAATCAGAAAGTCATACTTGTATAACATAAGCAAAATCAATAATCTGCTGCAAAGATAGAAAAAAAAAGTGAATAGTGAATAGTGAACAGTGAAAAATTTACTACCTTTGTGGCTGATATGAAGAAAATACTGCTTATCATTGCTATTTTGAGCCTGACGGCTGGATCATGGGGACAGATATCTGCGCCCGTGGAATATACCATCGCCGATACGGCTGTTATCGATACCATCGCCATCGACAGCACGCTGAAATGGCCGGAGAATGTCACGGCACGTCTGGACCGTCTCATGAAAGAGCCGTTGCTGAAGAAGACACAGCTGGGACTGATGGTCTACGACCTGACGGCCGACTCCGCCATCTATTGCCAGGGAGAGAAACAGACCATGCGTCCTGCCTCGACCATGAAGCTCGTGACCGCCATCACTGCCATCGACAAACTGGGTGGCGGCTACCAGTTCCGCACGCAGCTTTTCTATACAGGTACCATCGACCATAACATTCTCCGAGGTGACCTCTACTGCGTGGGCGGCATGGATCCCCGGTTCAACAACGATGATATGCGCGCCTTTGTGGAGAGTCTTCAGAAATTGGGCATCGACACCATCTGCGGACGACTGATTGCCGACACGTCGATGAAGGATGATACCCGTCTGGGCGAAGGCTGGTGCTGGGATGACGACAATTCCTCGCTCACCCCGCTGCTCATCGGAAAGAAAGACATGTTTATGGAGCGTTTCCGTCAGGAACTGCGCGACGGGGGCATTGCAGTGGTGGACAACGAGGAGGCGATTGCCAATAATAAGACGAAGAACCGCCCCCTGATTCACCTCTGCTCACGTTTCCACTCCTTGGATCAGGTGCTGATGCGTATGCTCAAGGAGAGCGACAATCTCTATGCCGAATCGGTGCTCTATCAGATAGCAGCCTCAGGGGGCGTGAAGAATGCCACTGCCACTCACGCCCGTCAGTGGATCAATAAACTCATTACGCGTATCGGTCTGAATCCTGGCGATTATAAGTTTGCTGATGGTAGCGGACTGTCGCTCTATAACTATATTTCTGCAGAGCTGCTGGTGGGTCTGCTGCGTTTTGCCTATCACAACCAGAATGTTTATGGCATGCTTTATCCCGCCCTGCCCATCGCGGGTGTCGATGGCACGTTGGAAAAACGCATGAAGGGAGCTTTTACCAATGGTAATGTGCGGGCGAAGACGGGTACGCTGACGGGCATCTCGTCGCTCGCAGGCTACTGCACCGCCGCCAACGGTCATCGTCTGGCCTTCGCCATCATTAATCAAGGCGTACTTCGCAACGCCAGCGGAAGGACGTTCCAAGATAAGGTCTGCACAGCGTTGTGCGAACCGTAAGTAATAAAAAATCCCCGCTCGGCTGAGCAGGGATTTATGTTGTTTAGAAGTTCAGACCGAGGTTCAGGAAGAATGCATTGTTGTGAGCAGTGAAGTCATCACTGTCCATGAAGTTGGTCACACCAAACTGGTAACCGACTTCAGCATAGATCTTGTTAAACTCAGCACCACAACCCAACTTGAAGCCCATGTTGTTGCGGTTCGGGCGGAACTGGTCCGTAGGCGCCGTCTCACCCTTGTACTTATACTCAGAGCTTACAGCATAGGCGAAATAAGGTCCGAAGAACGGCAACAGGGCAATCTCATCGGTAGCCTTAAAACCATACTTCACCAGAACGGGAATCTCAAGGTTGTCATGCGTAATCGTGATATTACCCTCCTTGGCACCACGCTGTGTATAATAGAGACCAGACTCCAGGAAGACAGGAGCAGTACTTGAAACGCGCAGACCGATGACACCAGCCAATGTAAGACCAACCTTTGTTCCTACAGAGACATCACCACCGACAGAAGCGAGCGTTCCACCAAAACGGATACCGTAATACAGACTCTCCTTGTCGAGTTCAAAACCGCCGCTCGAATACTGAGCGAACGAAGGAACAGCCATCAGGGCTGCAACGATTGAAACTAATAACTTTTTCATACCTTTTTGATTTATGATAAAATTAATAATGTCGCTTTGACGCTGCAAAGATACAAATAAAAGTGAAAAGTGAAGAGTGAATAGTGAAGAATTTGCTTCTGCAATGCTTTTTTTTCTTAATTTGTGCTTACCTTTGCAGTCAAAACAAAGAATAATGGAGAGTAATCGCGGGATTAACGGCTTTGCACAGACGCTGCTGAAATGGTTTGAGACCTATGGTCGCGAACTGCCCTGGCGTGAGACAAGCGACCCCTACCCCATCTGGCTCTCAGAGATTATTCTCCAACAGACACAGGTGAAGCAGGGTTGGGACTACTGGCAACGATTCATGCGTCGTTGGCCCACAGTTGAGGATTTGGCTGCAGCTACGGAGGATGAAGTGCTCAGAGAATGGCAGGGGTTGGGCTATTACAGCCGTGCCCGTAACTTGCACTACGCCGCCAGACAGATCGTTGAGCGAGGCCATTTCCCTCATACCATTGAGGCCATCAAGCAACTGAAGGGTGTGGGCGACTATACAGCAGCTGCCATTGGAAGCATCGCCTTCGGACTGCCAGCTGCGGTGGTCGATGGTAATGTCTACAGGGTGCTGGCCCGTCATTTTGATATTGAGACACCTATTAACAGCACAGAGGGAAAGAAGACGTTTGCCGCCTTGGCACAGAGTCTGCTGCCTGAGGCATCGGCAGGCCTCTATAACCAGGCCATCATGGACTTCGGGGCCATCCAATGCACGCCCCAATCGCCCAAATGCGTGGTCTGTCCGCTACAGGAGTCGTGCGAAGCCTTGCGCACAGGAAAGGTCGGTCAGCTACCTGTGAAAGAGAAAAAACTCAAGATCAAAGCGCGTCACCTTATTTATATATATATACGTTGTCAGGGTGAGACAGCCATCCACCGTCGTGGTGAAGGTGACATCTGGCAGGGACTGTGGGAACCGGTGTTGATGGAAGAGGGAAGAAGGAAGATGGAAGAAGGAAGAGGGAAGATGGAAGAGGGACTCCGTTGTGTGGCGAAGGGAGTGAAGCATGTGCTGACGCATCAGGTGCTGACGGCGGATTTTTATCTCTGGGAGACAGCAACAAAGCCGGAACTGCCGGAGGATTACATCTGGATTAAAGAAGAGGATATCGATAACTACGGCATTCCCCGCCTCGTGGATATTCTGCTAAACAAGCTTCACTCAACGGTGCCATCCGTCTGAGTCTTGGGCCAATTCACTAAATAGAGTTTTTCCGTAGCACGCGTAAAAGCGGTATAGAGCCAATGGATATAATCAGTGGTGAGCATATCATCGGTCATATACCCCTGGTCGAGATAGATATGCGCCCATTGTCCACCCTGTGCCTTATGACAGGTGACGGCATAGGCGAACTTCACTTGCAGAGCATTGTAATAACGGTCTTCCTTGATTTTCTTGATACGGTCGGCCTGTCTGGGAATATCACTATAGTCTTCTAACACCGCATTGTAGAGCTGTTCCTGCTGTTCACGTGTGAGCGCAGGCGCCTCAGAGGTAAGAGTATCAAGGTTGACGATAGCCGTTAGCTCATAGTCGTCGTAGTCGGGAAACAGCATGGTGACCTCAGCAAAACGGAAGCCATAGAGCTCATGTACATGACGCACCCGCTGCACCACGGCGCGATCGCCGTTGGCAATGAAATCCAACTGAGAATCAAGACCTGGTTCATCCTCCTTCACCCAGAAATAATTGTTCTTCACAATCATCAGCAAGTCTCCACGACACAGTTCGTCCTCGCGGTCGAGCACCATATTGCGGATGCCCTGATTATAGATGTTCGCCCGTTTGTTGCTGCGCGTAATGACCATCGTCTCGTCCATACCCACCCGACTATAACTGCTTGCCAACGACTCTACCAGCTCATTGCCAGGCACCATTTCGATATCTGCAAAGCCCTTCAATCGGATCTGCGGCAAACTCACGGGACCTGTCCCCGTGAGTTGTCGAATCCTCGTGGCATTCCACAGAATGCCAGAGTCCTCACTCTGACGGAGCACCTGATTCAGGTCGCACTCATAGACCTTCATGCCATAACCCCGAAGGAAGGATGCCGACAAGGCAGGACTCTCCTCCTCGCCCACAGGTGGCAACTGCGCCTTGTCGCCAATGAGCAACATACGGCAATTCTGTCCGTTATACACAAACTGCATCAGGTCGTCCAACAGACATCCACTACCAAACGACCACCTCGGATCGCCACCATTTGCATACGCATCGTTGGCAATCATCGAAGCCTCATCAACAATAAACAAGGTATCTTTATTCAGATTGTCATTCAGACTGAACGCTGAGAGGTCGCCCGCCGATTTCTGGCGGTAGATACGACGATGGATGGTATAGGCCGCATGTCCTGCATAGAGCGAGAACACTTTCGCAGCACGACCCGTAGGTGCCAGCAGCATCAGCTTCTGGCTGAGCCTTGCCATCGCCTTGACGATAGCGCCTGCCAACGTGGTCTTACCCGTTCCTGCCGATCCTCGAAGAATCATCACCACATGCTCTTCCCTGTCGGTCATAAACAGCGAAAACACGTTTAAGGCCTGCTCCTGCTCGGGTGTAGGGGTAAAACCGAAAGTCTGCAGAATACGATATTTCAGCTCGTCTTGTATCATTATGACTGCAAAGTTACGAAAATTTTCACTATTCACTATTCACTATTCACTTTTTTTTTCGTATCTTTGCACCCGATATGCAGATTACCAACAGACAAATCAACATTGCTTTGGCGCTTGTTGCGGCAGGACTCCTTGCCGTGTGCATAGCCAGTGTGATGTCAGGAATCAACTAAAGGATGGCCACAACAAGTATCTCAAATACCAAGCAACTGACGATACGTATAGGAAACAATACGCTGTCGTTTACGATAACGGACAAGGCAAATGCAGAACAACCTGTTCAGTATGAGCCCTACGTTGTGAAGAGCGGTATCTCTATGGCCGCCAACCTGCGCGAAGCCTTCAAGACGTTCTCACGAGAGTTCGACCTTCCCACGGCGCGCGTCATGATCAACACCCCCGTGCTGATGGTGCCCATAGAGCAGTTTCAGGAAGCCGATGCCGCCACGCTCTTTCTGCACTCCTTCCCCCAAAGCGATAAGGAGGTGGTAAAATACAATGTGCTCCCCTCACAGAATGCGGTCTGTATCTTCTGCATCAACAAAGACCTGCTGACGGTGCTCAACGACCATTTCGGCGACCTGCAGCTCATGCATGTCATGATGCCCGTGTGGAACAATCTCCACCAGCGCAGCTTCACAGGCCACCGCAGTAAGATTTACGGCTATTTCCACGACAAGCAGCTCGACATCTTCTCGTTCCAGCAGAACCGCTTTAAGTTCTGCAACTCGTTTGAGACCAGTCGTGCCTACGACTCGCTGTATTTCCTGCTGTATGTGTGGAAACAACTGAACCTGAAGCCTGAACATGACGAGATTCACATCTTAGGCGACATACCCGATCAGGAGTGGCTGTTGCAGGAGACGCGCAAATATGTGAAGAAGGCATACGTTATTCATCATGACGGCGAGATGCCCTTCGACCTGACGACCCTGTTGACGAAAGGAAGATAACCACCATGCGTATCATTACGGGAAAATATAAGGGACGGCATTTCGACATTCCCCGCTCATTCAAGGCGAGGCCAACGACAGACTTTGCCAAAGAAAACATCTTCAATGTACTGACTGGCTACATCGACTTTGAAGGTGCCACAGCCCTCGACCTTTTCTCTGGCACAGGCAGTATCTCACTGGAACTGACATCACGAGGTTGTGCCCAGGTGTTCAGTGTGGAGGCCGACCGCGATCATCATCGCTTCATCCTGGAGTGTCTGCAGAAGCTGTCTAATCCCCCTGTAACAGCCCTGCGTGGTGATGTCTTCCGCTTTATCAAGAGCTGTAAGATGCAGTTCGACTTTATCTTTGCCGATCCGCCCTACGCCTTGAAGGAACTGCCTACCATTCCCTCGCTCATCTTCGAGAAAAACCTGTTAAAGCCAGAAGGTGTGTTTGTCTTTGAACACGGCAAAGACCAGGACTTCAGTACCCATCCTAACTTTGTGGAACACCGAAGCTACGGCAGCGTGAATTTCTCTATCTTCCAGCCTTTACATCAAGGGTGACATCATCCTCACCATCGACTCCCACAACCGTTTCAAGAACTTCGGATGCATGCGTTCGGGTTTGTCCTGCAACCTGACGGACTGTCGTTCGTCGGCCAGGAACATGTCGCGCAGCATACTGGCTGTCGACTCGCCATAGAGGAATATGTTCGATTCGAAATTATTCTCGAAACTACGGATATCCACATTCGTAGAACCACAAGAGCTGATACTATCATCGCAGACGAGCAGTTTCGAGTGTAGGAATCCTGCTTGATAGAGCATGACGGTAACGCCCGACTCCACCACCTCGCGCAGGTAACTACGACTGGCCCACTCCACCCATTTGGCATCGCTGCGGTAAGGCACGATGATCCTGACGTCGACGCCTGCGATAGAGGCGGTCTTCAAAGCAAACAACACGGGTTCTGTAGGCAGGAAATAAGGCGTTTCGATATACACATACCGCTTGGCAGAAAGGATGATGCGCACATAACCCTGCATAATTTCCGGATAGGGTGCCACGGGTCCGCTGGTAACTGTCTGTACCAACACACCGGTGTCGTAATGACGTGCTGGCGGGTAGTACTTCCGGTCGGAAATCATGGTACGATCACAGAAATACCAGTCGATGAGGAAAGCACGCTGTATGCCATACACACCTGTTCCCTCCACCTTCAGCATTGTGTCGCGCCAAGGCTGGGTGCCAGTACCCTTCACATAGCGCAACGCCACGTTCATACCACCGACAAAGCCGACAGATCCATCGATCACAATCAACTTGCGGTGGTTACGATAGTTCACCTTACTCGTAAACGACGGGAACCGCACGGGCAGGAAGGGTACCACCTCGACGCCCTCATCGCGCATCCGTTCAAAGAAGCTGTGACTCACGTTCCAACATCCCACATCGTCGTATATCAGCTTCACCTCTACCCCCTGGCGTGCCTTGTCGATCAGCGCATCGGAGAGCAACATACCCAAGGGGTCGTCGGAAAAGATATACATGTCGATATGGATATGACTCTTGGCCTTGGAAATCTCTGCCAACAGGGCCGGGAAGAAAGCATAGCCATCTTCATAAATTTCTACATGATTATCCTTGAAGGGCAGTGAGAAGTTCTCGTTAACGAAAAGGTCTATCAGCTGTCGGTGCTCTGCAGGCAGCTGCAGGTTCTTCTGTTCAACAAACTCCAGCATGGACCGTTTAGAGAGCTGGTCCATACTGCGTTGGCTGATGAATTTCTCCTTGCGGGTGTTCAGTCCGAAGAAGAGGTAGAACACCAGTCCTACCACCGGCACGAACCATATCACCAATGCCCAGGCCATGGTCTTGGCAGGCTGACGATTGTCCATAATCACATGGATGATGGCCAAGATGACAATCACCTGATAGACACTGAATAATATGACGTTCCAACTCACCAATTCTCAATTATCCATTAACAACATCGTTTCCCAACTGTTGGGCCAAAGCATTCCGCAGTTCCTGGGTCTCTTTGAATTCCGCCATCAGAGTCTTGATACGATCCATATCGCTGCCCACCTGTTTCATCTGCGCCTTGAGTTCCTTCAATCGTTTTTCCACGATATCCATGCGCAGGTCGAGCACAAGGTGCAAAACATGCTGTCGGAGACTCCCCTCGCGCTCTTTCAACTGGAAGCTCTTGCCCAGCTGATGCGTGTCGATGGCCAGGTGGGCTGCCAGACTGCTGATGTTCACATCCGGGTGGTGCATGAAATAGGTCTCCGCCTTGAAATCCGGCTCACCACCATGCGCCGCAGCCTCCTCTAATATCTGGTTGTACAGTTCGTTGTGGAACAGGATGTTATCTTGTCCCAGATCATAACTCACATATTGGGCGACCGTCAGATCCGTAAATTCGCCGTCATCGGTCTCCACATGCTCAAAGATCACCTTCTCACCATCGCGGATGATGCTTTGAATCAGGAGGGTTTCCACTTCAGAGGTAAGAGGTGAAAGATTAGAGGTAAGAGGTGAGAGGTGAGAGGTAAGAGGTGAGAGGTGAGAGGTAAGAGAAATGTCTGCAGTTTGAGAATTCCCTTCAGCAGGAGTATTCTCCTGACTCCTCTGGCGTTCCTTTTCCTTCTCCTCGAGGTCCTTGCGTATCATGCCGTTCATCGAATTGAGCAGCGTCTGTTCCTTGATATCCAGACGTTGCGACAACTCGCTGAGATACGTTGAGCGCAGTATCTGATCGGGAATCACCGAGATGCTCTTCACAATACCACCGATGGCTTCTGAACGTTTCACGGGGTCCGTCACGTTCTCTACCGTCAGACGTGTCTTAAACGTAATGAAGTCCGTCTGGTTCTTCTCGATATAGTCTTTCAGCTCCTGTGCCGAATGTTTCTTGGCAAACGAGTCCGGGTCATCGCCATCGGGCAACAGCAACACCTTGATATTCATGCCCTCGGCCAACAGCATGTCCGTGCCTCGCATGGCAGCATGGATGCCTGCCTCGTCACCATCATATAATAAGGTGATATTCTGCGTAAACCGACGGAGTAGTTTTATCTGATACACCGAGAGAGCCGTACCGCTGTTGGCCACCACATTCTCGATACCGCTCTGGTGCATGGCTATCACGTCGGTATAGCCCTCCACCATATACACACGGTCTTCCTTGGCAATAGCTTTCTTTGCCTGGAACAGGCCATAGAGCTCATGGTCCTTATGGTAGATCTCCGAGTCGGGCGAGTTCACGTATTTCTGCTGTACGCCTTTGGTTCTGGCATCCAACAGTCGGCCGCCAAAGGCCACCACCTTCCCGCTCACATTCAGCCACGGGAAGATCACGCGACCGGCATAGCGGTCATAGAGTCCCTTTTCGTTTTTAATACAAAGGCCCGTCTTCTCCAGAAACTCCGCCTGATAGCCTGCCTTCTGCGCCGCCTTGGCCAACGCATCTTTCTGTGGCAGGGCAAACCCCAGACAGAACTTCTCCACGATATCGTCGCGGATGCCTCGACTGCGGAAATACTGCTTACCAATGGCAATGCCATCAGGATCGTTCTTCAGCACATCCTGGAAATAAGTCTTCGCCCACTCGTTCACGATAAACATCGACTCGCGGTCGCTCTGCTGTTGCTTCTCCTCGTCGGTGAGTTCCTTTTCCTGAATCTCGATATTATATTTCTTCGCCAGCCAGCGCAGGGCCTCGGGATAGGTTATCTGCTCGTGCTTCATCAGGAAGTTGATGGCCGTACCACCCTCGCCACAGGCAAAGCACTTACAGATCTGCTTCGAGGGCGACACCATGAACGACGGCGTTGTATCGTCATGAAACGGGCACAGACCCTTATAGTTCACTCCCGCCTTTCTGAGCGTGACAAACTCCCCCACCACGTCAACAATGTTCGTGGCGTCCATGATCTTATCTATCGTTGCTCTATCTATCATAATTAGTTTTGATGACTGCAAAGTTAATCAAAATCGCCGAGAAACAAAAAAAAACTCAAAAATATTTCAGAACTCTTTGGTTTTAATCAATTCTTTTTGTAATTTTGCACCATGAACAATAGTTTACCATAGCATTAAACTTTCCGAACGACATTACGTCAAAGGAAAAGCAGATGTTATCTGACTAATTTATCAACTTTTAATTATTAACAATTTAAACAAAAAGTAAAATGAAAAAGCTATTTATGATGATCGCCTTAATGGCTATGCCTTTTGCCATGCAGGCACAGACCAAGTTCCACGACGTTGAAGCCAACGAGGCTACAGGTGCCGTGAAGTGCATCAAGACGAACATGATGGGTCGTGAGCAGGTTATCAACTTCTCTAAGGAGGGTAAGATGCAGAGCGATGGTATCAAGGACGCCAAGTACGATGAGAACGGTTATCTGATTTCTGCCAAGCGTTCAATGATGCAGGGTCAGGAAATCGAGTTCAAGTATAAGTGGGAGAATGGTCGCGTTGTCAGCCAGTCGATGAACATGATGGGCAATGACATGGTGATCAAGTACAAATATAACGACAAGGGTGCCGTGGCTTCTCAGTCAATGGACATGGGTGGCCAGGAAATGGAAACTCCTTATACTGACTACAAGTACGATGCTAAGGGCAACTGGATCAGCCGCAAGAGCTCGATGATGGGTCAGGAGATGGAGCAGACCCGCACCATTGAATACTACGAGTAAGAATGAATCTGACAGAACGTTTTTTAAACTATACCAAATTTGACACGCAGTCGGCGGAAGACGCTGACTGCGTGCCTAGTACTTCAAAACAACTGCTTTTTGCAGAGTACCTAAAAAAAGAACTTGAGACGGAAGGCCTCAGCGATGTGGAGCTTGACGAGAAAGGTTATATTTACGCCACGCTGAAGTCGAACATCAAGGAAAAGGTACCCACCATCGGTTTTATCTCGCACTACGATACCAGTCCGGATTGTTCGGGAGCTGATATCAAGGCACAGATTGTGCACAACTACAACGGCGGCGAGATACAATTGTCGGAGGGTATCATCAGTAGTCCGAGGAAATTTCCTGAGCTGCTGCACCATATCGGTGAAGATTTGATTGTGACAGACGGTCACACCCTGCTGGGTGCCGACGACAAAGCCGGCATTGCTGAGATTGTGCAGGCGATGTGCTATCTGCGCGACCATAAAGAAATTAAACACGGTGATATCCGCATAGCCTTTAATCCCGATGAGGAGATTGGTATGGGTGCCCACCATTTCGACGTGGAGAAATTCAACTGCGAATGGGCCTACACCATGGATGGTGGCGATGTGGGCGAGCTGGAGTTTGAGAACTTCAATGCTGCCAGTGCGAAGATTACCATCAAGGGCATCAGCGTACACCCGGGCTATGCCAAGGGAAAGATGATCAATGCCAATGCCCTGGCTGCAGAACTGGCCATGATGCTGCCACAGGACGAAAAGCCTGAGACCACCGAAGGGTATCAGGGTTTCTACCACCTGCTGGGCATCGAGAGTCACGTGGAACAGGCGAAGATGAGCTATATCATCCGCGACCACGACAGAGAAACCTTTGAAGACCGTAAGCATTTCATGCTGCGCTGTGTAGAGCAAATGAACGAGAAATACGGAGAAGGGACAGTGACCTGTGAGGTCAAGGACCAATATTATAACATGAAAGAGAAGATTGACCCGCAGATGCACGTCATCGACCTGGTGCTGCATGCCATGCAGGACTGTGGTGTCGCCCCTAAGGTGAAGCCTATACGTGGCGGTACCGATGGTGCCCAACTCTCTTTCAAGGGACTCCCCTGCCCCAACATCTTCGCAGGAGGTGTGAATTTCCACGGCCCGTATGAGTTTGTGAGCATACAGGTAATGGAGAAAGCCCTCGAAGTGATCGTTAGAATTTGTGAACTGACAGCAGACTATAATGAGTGAAATTCCCGTACTGATTGATGACCTGGCGCTCATCCTTGTGGTGGCCGGCATCGTGACACTGATTTTCAAGAGACTGAAGCAACCCCTGGTGTTGGGCTATATCGTAGCCGGATTCCTGGTGAGTACCCACATGCCCTATACGGCATCGGTAGTGGATTCGGAGAGTATCCACCTGTGGTCGGACATCGGCGTGATGTTCCTGTTGTTCTCGCTGGGACTGGACTTCTCGTTCAAGAAAATCCTGAAGATGGGTGCCTCGCCAATCATCTCTACCTGTACGATCATCTTCTCCATGTCGATGCTGGGTGTGATTGTAGGCCATCTCTTCGGATGGAGCAAGATGGACTGCATCTTCCTGGGCGGTATGCTCGCCATGTCGTCGACCACGATTATCTACAAGGCCTTCGACGACTTAGGCTTACGGCAACAGCAGTTTGCCGGACTGGTGATGTCGGTGCTGATATTGGAGGATATCCTTGCCATCGTGATGATGGTGCTGTTAAGTGCCATTGCCAGCGGAAAGGAGTTGGGTGGTGGCGAGATGCTCGGCAGCATCTGGAAAATCATCTTCTTCCTCGTGCTATGGCTCGTGGTGGGAATCTTTGCCGTACCGATCTTCCTCAGACGGGTGCGCCAGTTCTTGAACGATGAGATGTTGCTCGTCATATCGCTGGGTTTGTGCTGCGCCATGGCTGTCACCTCCACGAAGGTGGGCTTCTCATCGGCTTTTGGTGCCTTTATCATGGGTAGCATCTTGGCAGAGACCATCGAGGCAGAGCATATCATTAAACTGGTGGAGCCGGTGAAGAACCTCTTCGGCGCCATCTTCTTCGTGTCGGTGGGTATGCTCGTCGACCCGATGATTATCGTAGACTATGCACTCCCCATCTTTGCGCTGGTGATGACTATCCTTCTGGGACAGGCCATCCTCGGCACCATCGCCTTTATGTTGGGTGGCGAGAGCCTGAAATCGGGTATGCGCTGCGGATTCTCGATGGCGCAGATCGGTGAGTTCTCGTTTATCATCGCCTCACTGGGCTTGTCGCTCGGCGTGATCAGCGATTTCCTCTATCCGGTGGTGGTGGCCGTATCGGTTATAACCACATTCCTCACACCTTACATGATACGGTTTGCCACACCGGTTTACAATAACTTGGAGAAACATCTGCCGCACAAGATTATACAGTCGCTGAACCATCTGTCGATGAGTCACCCGAACACGCAGAAGAGCAGTCTGTGGAAAAGTCTGCTAACGCAGATGGGTGTAAACACACTGGTGTACTCCATTCTCACCACAGCCGCCATCGCGCTGATGCTGACCTTCGTGCTGCCCTTTATGCAGAAAGTTCTGCCAGGCGACAGTCTCAGACAATATGCCAATGGTATCACCGGACTGTTGACGGTGTTGCTGATAGCCCCGTTCCTTAGGGCCATGGTGATGAAGAAGAACCGCAGCGAGGAGTGGAAGTCGCTTTGGGCAGAATCAAACCGCAATCGTCTGCCGCTGCTCTTCACCATCCTGGTACGCGCGTTGATAGCCCTGATGTTTATTTTCTATGTATGCCATTATCTCTCCGAGTTTTCAAAAGCCCTGGTGATTACCATCGGTATTGTGGTACTGGTATGTATTATCTTGTCGCGATGGATTAAGCACCGCAGCATTACCATGGAACGACTCTTCATGCTGAACCTGCGTTCGAGGGAGATCGAGGCACAGGTGCACGGTAAGAAGCGTCCTCTATATGCAGGTAAACTGCTCGACCGCGATATCCATATAGCAGAATTCACGATTCCCTTCAACTCCTCGTGGATGGGCAGCACCCTGAAACAGTTGAATCTGGGTCAGAAATATGGCGTGCATATCACCAGTATCCTGCGTGGTGGAAGACGTGTGAATATTCCCGACGGTGAGTCAATTATCTTCCCCGGCGACGTGCTGAAGGCCATCGGCAGCGATGAACAGTTCAGTGCCTTCCGTGAGGCTGTAGAACACGACGTGGTCGGTGAGGATCCGGAGATCGAGAAGCGCGACATGAAGCTGCGTCAGCTGATCATCGGCTCCGATAGTCCGTTTATCGGCAAAACACTCATCGAGAGTCGTATCCGTGACCATTACAACTGTATGGTCATAGGATTGGAGGAAGGTAAGGAAAGTCTGTCGCCAGTGAAGCCCAACCGAAAGTTTGAGGAGGGTGATATTCTATGGATTGTAGGTGAACAGGATGATCTCGATCTCCTACTCAAATCAGAAGATTAGATCTTAATACCACTGTACAGCATTTGAGAAACTGCTTCGCTTATCGTACTTCAGGGCATCGGTAAGTGTAGAGGCGTTACAACGGAAGGAGAAGTTGTAACTGGTATAAGGTGCGAGTTGTACTGTACATGACATGTTAAAGCAGTGGAGGTCGCGACTGAGTGAGGCTGTGGTCATGGAGATCTTCTTATACACAAAATCATAGCCAGAATTGAGGTTGATGTTCCAGCCATCGCTGAGACGCACATTGCCATGGAAGTTGAGCGACTGGGTGAACTCATAGGGGAAGCGCATCCTATCGTAGTTGAACTTCTTCACATCAGTGCTCTCATGCATGTTGATGTTATAGCTAAACGTGAGCGACCACGGCATCTTGAATGCCATATAGCCGTCTTCATCGGTCTCAGCCTTCGTCTTGCTTTCTGCCTTATTATCCTTGTTCAGATCAAGATCCTTGTCGATGTTGGAGTTCAGGTCGGGATCCCACTCGTCCTCCTCATCATCACTCTTCTTTTTCTTCTTGTCGTCTTCTTTTTCTACCTTCTCACCCTTCAACCGTTTGATGAAGTTCAGGACCTTGTTATTGTCGAGGGTGTAATTAATACCTTGCGACATGCCTTGGAAACGACCCCATTTCCACTGTTCCCAGTAGGTGGTATTCGTACTCACCCTTGGGGTGGCACCCACACTGTCGGCCTCATAGACATAAGAGGCAAAACGGGCACTGGTACTGAAGGTATAGCTCTTCGAGAGCTTGATACGGATGTTCATGTCGAGGTCGCTCAAGGGACGTTCCTTGGCAGCAAAGTCGTAAGACATACGAAGGGTGAGGTCATCGATGAGGGATACCAAGTGTACAGAGTCGTCCTTGTCCTTGTATTTCATCTCCACATTATTACCTAAGGTAATGCCCATGCTTCCCGACATTCTGTTGCTGGGAGCCGAGAACATACCTCCGGTATAAGGTGAATACTCCACCTCCGACTCATTACCATCCTTATCGACCTTCTTATAACGCTTATAGAAGCCATACATACCAGCACTGAAGTCAGGCGTATAGGTGAATGATACTTGTGGCGAGAAGACGTGACGAATGGTCTGGATTTTGTCGCCAAAGATCTTACGGCTGGGCGTATAGAAACCATAGAGTTTGGTATTGGCCTGAAGACTCACGTTATATTGGTAGTAATTGTAGAAGCCTGTCAAGGTATCGACCAGCTCTTTCTGATTTTCTTCGTCCCATGACCTGTCAAACTTCTTAAAAACAGTATAGCCATTGAAGTTGATAGAAGGTGTGATACTCAGGTAATTAAACGCGGTAAAGCTGGCAGAGATGGGAATGGAGTGCGACATACCATTGTTCCAGTCTTTTGTCAAACTGGTATGCAGCAGTTTATCTTCCTTTACACTGACGGCCTTATTGGTCAGGTTACCCGTATAACGCATGGAGATCTTCTCATACCACCGCTCATCACCCACTGCCTTCTTACGCTTGAAGGGATAGAAGTTGGAAATGTTGATAGTCATCTCTGGCAAAGTCAGATCCACAGTAGAGTCACGCATGTTCTGGCTGGCACTAATCGATGTGCTAAGAGACATGCCAATGCTAGAGAACTTATTATCCATGGATATGGACGACATACGCTGCGACTGCGTCAGAGCCTGAGGGTTATACATCGACGTGAGGTTATTGCGCTCATAGCTCGTAGAGGCGTAGTTCACACTGGCCTTAAACGTGCGGAAGGGGTTGGCCTTGGCATCCTGATTGTGACTCCACTGCAGTTTGAAACTGGTAGTCTCCTGATAGTCGGGCATGTTCTTCTCTCCATCTTTTGTGTTCTGATAACTGAACAGGAAAGAGCCACGATGACGGTAACGCTTGATATAGTTTGAGGTTACCGACACACCCCATGAACCTTTGGTATAGATCTCACCTATCAGCTTGAGGTCCATTTTATCGGAGATGGCGAAGTAATAACCACCATCACGCAGATAGAAACCTCGACTAGTCTCATCGCCGTAAGTCGGCATGATCAGTCCACTGCTATAGCTCTTGGTGAAGGGGAAGAATCCGTAAGGAATGGCCAAGGGTAAGGGGACGTCAGCCACTACCAGATAGGCCGGACCGAATACCACATCCTTACCAGGTCTTACCTTCGCACGCGACATGGCGATATAGAAATCAGGATGAGGATCGTCACAGGTGGTATAACGACCGTGCTCAAGATACATCTCACCATCGGCACCACGCTTGGAGTGTTCACTGGTCAGAAAACCGTCTTCCTGCTGGGTGTAGACATCGGTGATGAAGCCTTTCTTGGTCTTGAAGTTGAACATCATCTCGGTCTGCTCATACTGGTCGCTACCCATCTTGAATACAGGCGTTCCTGTCATCTGATGGGTTGTTGTATCCATCTTTCCAGAGGCATAGACCAAATTACTGTCGAGACTCATACTGATATTCTCACTGGCAAGGTCCATGTTCTGGTATTTCACTGTTGAGCTACCATAGAGGAAAGCGCGAGAGGTACTGGCCTCATAGACGAGGGAGTCGTTGGCTGCATATTCCACTGGCGCGTCAATACCATTCTTACGACGCTTGTTGATACTGTCGCGGGCCAACGAGTCGTCAATCACCTTATTATATTTATAGATGGCCAGTTCAAGAGAGTCCATCTGTGTGGTGTCGCGTTTGATCTTAATGGCTGACGCCTGATTGGCAGGAATCATCGTATCGACGGGTTCCTGGTCAATACTATCAACCAAAGCCTCTGCTACGGCAGCTATCTCCGGATGTGCCTCCAGAGAGTCCTCGATCTGGGCCATCACACTATCAACATCCTGACGACTGGCGATGCTATCAATAAGTGCCGGGAGCGAAACAGAATCCACAGGAAGAGCAGGTACGGACAACTTGGGTACAGAAACAACATCAGCTATCTTCTCTTCCTCTGGAGCCTTGCCCATACGAAGCGAAGACGGTGTACAAGCCATCATCAGCATGAAAGCGCAAAGGATCGATATGACGACCGTTTTCTGTTTCACGCGTGCAAAGGTACAACAAAAAAGTGAATAGTGAATAGTGAATAGTGAATAGTTTAGGGAAATTGTGTTTTTTTTACTATTCACTCAAACATATGAGCCCATTCTAAGAAGCGTTTCACGCCCTTTTCACCGAATTTCTCCAGACTCTGGGCTGCCTCGATGACGGAACGTTCACGTTCCAGATGGGTTTTGGAATAGAATTTATCGGCATAGCACACTACCTGCTCTTCGAGCGCTTCAGGCTCATAGATACCATCGGGCGACAAAGGCAGGTGCTGGCGTTCTATCTGCTCACGGCTCAGACCAGTTCCCGTATGTCGTTCACAGACCAAGGCATGACGCGGCCAGCCTTCCTCGCGGAGAATCCGTCCACCGATAGCTCCATGACAGATGTAGGGTTCGCTGCCGAAGCACTGGATACTGGGAGCATCACACTGGAAGATACCGATGTCGTGAAGCATCGCTGCCTCTTCCAGGAACTCCTCATCCAACTTCAGTTCAGGATGCTGTTTCGCAATCTTCATACAGCGATCAGCCACCTGACGGCTGTGTATTAGCAATATCCGTCGGAGTTCGTTCTCCGACGGATAATACTTATCGATAATCGCCTGGTAATCCATTAGGCCTCACGTTCAATCCAAGCAATAACATCGTTCTGACGGACGTTCTGTCCTGGCTTCACGCTGATATCCACCAACTTACCACCTAAAGCGGCAGGGATGGCAATGATCTCACCCCACTTTGTCTGCAGATAACAGAAGGTGTCACCCTCCTTGTATTTCTGGCCGATGAACGGTTCTACGCAAGGCGCCATCACACCTTCGCCACCAAAGCCCCAGAGCAATTGTCCTGCGACAGGCACTCTCACGGCATCAGCCTTGGCATGTTTCAGCGCATCGATCTCCTCCTGCGGAATCTTCTGACCACCACCCAACTTGGCATCTTTCGCCTTCTGGATATCAGCCAACAACTGCTTCTTGGCCTGACCACTGCGGAACGGGCGATACTGCTCAGGATGCAT
The DNA here is from genome assembly GCA_902785945.1 of uncultured Prevotellaceae bacterium. Taxonomy (GTDB): domain Bacteria; phylum Bacteroidota; class Bacteroidia; order Bacteroidales; family Bacteroidaceae; genus Prevotella. The sequence continues at coordinate 30,537 of CADAAR010000015.1, read as the reverse complement.
GGCCAACTCGAAGAGTTCCTCATTGTCTTGTCCGTAATCCCAACCGTTCTCATCCATTTCCTTCTTAAAGCCTTCAAGGGCATTGGGGATAAGGGTGTGAGGATCAGCATCGGTAAACTCACGATTCTGGGTCTTGGCCAGTTCGATCAGTTCCGGCGCAATCTCACCGGGCACCTTACCACTCTTACCGAGAATCATACCCCAGATAGCATCGTCCATCATGACATAACGACCCTTGCCCTGTTCCATGGTGAGCAGGTTCATCAGGGCGATGTTCTTGGTGTACTGTGAGAATGGTGTCACCAGTGGGGGATAACCCACCTTCGGCCAGACATATTCAACCTCGTTGAAGAGCTTCACAAGCATGTCGTCCATCGTGAGTTCTGACTCACCCTTCTGAACGCGCAGCTTGTTTATCATCTTCTGAATAGGACCAAGGTCAGCCATCATCGAACCCATCATACCACCAGGCAGACCACTGCCCAAGAGCAATGAGGACATGTGCTTATTAGCAGGATTGATGAAGTAGCCCAGCCAGTCGTCGATAAACTCCTGGGTGAGGGTACGTGCCTGCATATAGGCATTCATATTAAGTTCTGCCACCTCGAAACCTTCGTTCTTCAGCATCGACTGCACAGAGATAATATCGGGATGCACCTTACCCCAGCTCAAAGGCTCGATAGCGGTATCGATGATATCAGCACCATTGTTACAAACCTCGAGGATAGAAGCCATCGAAAGGCCCGGACCAGAATGGCCATGATACTGGATAATGATATCAGGGTGTTTGGTCTTGATAGACTTTGTCAGAGCACCGAGCATGGCAGGCTGTCCGATACCGGCCATATCCTTCAGACAGATCTCCTCTGCGCCAGCAGCAATCACCTCATCGGCAATCTTTGAGTAGTACTCTACCGTATGGACGGGTGAGGTAGTGATACACAGAGTGGCCTGTGGGGTCATACCAGCCTCCTTGGCCCACTTAATGCTGGGAATGATGTTACGGGTATCGTTCAGACCGCAGAAGATACGGGGGATATCCACACCCTGGGCGTGCTTCACCTTATACATCAGGGCACGCACATCGTCAGGCACAGGATACATACGCAGTGCATTCAGACCACGATCAAGCATGTGGGTCTTGATACCAACCTCATTGAAAGGCTTACAGAAAGCCCTGACAGCTGCATTAGGATTCTCACCTGCCATCAGGTTCACCTGCTCGAAGGCGCCACCATTGGTTTCCACACGGCTGAAACAGCCCATATCAATAATCACGGGGGCAATACGCTCCAACTGATCCTTGCGTGGCTGGAACTTTCCTGAGCTCTGCCACATGTCGCGATAAACGAGACTAAACTGGATTCTTTTCTTCATATTTCCGTTAGTTGTATACTTATAGGGTACAAAAATAGATAAATTATTTCAAAAATATACATTCTTAGCCTACTTTTTTTGATATTTTGACTATCTTTGTCGCGTAAATCAAATAAAAAGGCATGAAACGAACATTTTTTGTACTCTTTTCCCTCGTTTTGTTGTTTGCAGCCTGTGGTCATTCCGGCAACAACAACGGAGACAATCAGACGTCGGGCGACAGTCTGAATCACGAACCCATAGCCAAACAATTGGAGGGTGATTCCACCATCTATGGTCTTGCATGTGAAGGGTCGAACGATTCCATCATCGTTATTCTGACATCTGTGAATAGCGACCCAGACACTATCGATGTCTTGGAAGCACGTATCAATCGCCGCGTCTTCGGACGTCCGGAAATTGGCGACCAGGTGGCTATTCTGATGAGTGCGGGAAAGAAGTCTGTGGCGGATATCGTCATCAACATCGATCGTCTGAAAGGCGAATGGTGCTACCAGGTCATGCCTCGTTTGCGTCGCAGAGTCGGTGCTGCGGCCGACAGTGCCGTACAACTACCTCCTGATTTTCCCGACTCCCTACGCAGAAAATGGTTCACCCCCCGGGAATACGGCTTTGAGCTCCGTCGTGACAATACGATGCGCCCCATTGGCGTACAACCCAACGAAGCCGAGCGTCAGCCCGGCCCCGTGGAATATCCTGTCTTAAAGCGGTATCGTCAGTGGCATGTCTACAACGGCCACCTACTCTTCAGTGAGACACAACGTGATACGTTAGGACATCAGCAGATTATCAGTACGGATACTGTCGATATTGTCTTCATGCGTCGTGACACCTTACAACTACGGTTCGCAGACCACGAGCAAGGCTATTATCGCAGGTCTAACTGACGCGACAGCAGTCGCTGCTCAGCCATCTCGGCATACTTCGTACCCGGACGCCCATAGTTGGCATAGGGATAGATGGAGATGCCTCCACGTGGTGTAAAGAGACCGAGGACCTCGATATACTTGGGGTCCATCAGTTTCACCAGGTCTTTCATGATCTTATTGACGCAATCCTCATGGAAATCACCGTGATTACGGAAGGAGAAGAGGTAGAGTTTCAGGCTCTTACTCTCAACCATCCGCACATCAGGGATATAGGCAATTTTAATTTCCGCGAAGTCGGGCTGACCCGTGATAGGACAGAGTGACGTGAACTCAGGACAATTAAACTGCACCCAATAGTCGTTCTCGGGATGTTTGTTCTCAAAAGTCTCCAGCACCTCAGGTGCATAGTCCGACTTGTATTCCGTCTTTTTGCCAAGGGCCTGCAGCCCTTCAGTCTCTCTTGATGTACTCATAGGTCTTTTACTTTAAAAATGTTATAGGTGATATTGTCATCAAACACATCCTCATTGTCATGAGCCTTGGTGAACTTGACCACACGGATGGTCACAGGCAGGACGATAATCTCATAGAGTGTCTTCAGCGTAACCTGTGTGATTACGAGCGAAGGCATCTCCTCCCAGGGAATCACACCACCCAAGGCGAGGGGGAAGAAGATGATAGAGTCAGTCAACTCACCGAAGACGGTACTAAGCACAGCACGTGAAGAGAAATTCTTACCAGCCGACGACAATTTCATGCGACTCATCACATATGCATTCATAAACGATCCGCAAACGAATGCCAGGAAAGAGGCGCCAGCGATACGTGGAGCCAGTCCGAAAATCTGATGGAAGCCCTCCTCACCATGCCAATATGGTGCACCTGGGATCCAGTCGGCGATGGCGCCGAAGATCACAAAGAGGAAGTTCATGGCGAAACCCAGCCAGATGAGCAGACGGGTACGCCCATAGCCCCACACCTCACACACCACATCATTGATGATGTAGCTCACGGGAAACACAATCAGACCTGCCGTCATGTTGGCAGGACCTAATGAAATCTGTTTTGTCTCGAGTACGTTTGCCGTTATCAGGCAGACGCAGAACAGTATGCCGTAAAACATAAACAGCACACTGATACGTTGATCTTTTGTTTGTTGCATAATCTTGTTTTGTTAAAGGGGGTCGGTCTTTACAGACGTTCGCAAGTACCCCTGTGATAAATCATACTAAAGCAGGTAGAAGAGCCAGCCCATGTAAGCTATGAACCCTCCAATTAGCAGGAAGCCCTCGCGACGCGACACCGTATACTTGGTATAGGCGAAGAGCCAGAGCAGACCCATGCTGACAAGCATCATCGAAAGATCGATAATATTAATACCCATGATACGCATGGGGCAGATGACAGCGGTTGTGCCAAGAATGAGCAGGATGTTAAACACATTCGAACCGATGGCATTACCGATGGCCAATGCAGACCGTCCCTTGCGTGCTGCCACCACGCTGGTAGCTAACTCAGGCAGCGAAGTACCACCAGCCACAATCGTCAGACCCACCACACTCTGGCGTACACCAAAACGGTAGGCCACATAGCTGGCTGCATCGACAAAGAGATTACTACCATAGATCAGACAGGCCAGACCTATCACCATCCACAGCACGTTTCTCCATATCACCTTTCTGTCCACCTTTGGCTTCTCCTCATCGTCTTCATCATCTTCATCAGGCATCATGCCGTCTTTACGGGCCTTATTGAAGGTATAAATCATATAAGCGCCGAAGACCACCAGAAGAATCAGACCGTCGGAACGACTGATCTCATTGCCCCAAAGGTGAGGCGAGTCCATATCGTCGAAACAGAGCAGGAACATCAGGGCCGAAGCAATCAGTGCAAAGGGGATGTCTTTTCTCACGGTAGAGTGACTGATCGCCATCGGAGCGGCAACAGCCGAACAGCCCACAATCAGCATGGCATTGAAGATATTAGAGCCTATCACATTACCCACAGCCAAGTCGGAGGTTCCCTTCAAAGCAGAGACCAGACTGACAAAGAGTTCTGGTGCCGATGTGCCTGCAGCGAGAATGGTCAGACCTATTACAATCTCTGGCACATGCAGACCACGTGCCAACGAGGCGGCACCTTCCGTCAAACGGTCTGCGCCCCAGATGATAAGGACTACACCTATTATAATAAAGCCAATATTCAGTAGTGTCATAAATCTTCTAAACTAAAAAACGCATCCATCGCACGACGATCCTTCTTGGTAGGACGCCCCGTACCTCTGGCACGGTCAACAAACCCACTGATGCGGTTCATTTCCAGCAGTTCATACTGCTCAGGTGGAGTCACATTCTCGTAGATTTCAGGCAGTAACTTCGCACCCACACGCTGTTCAATGGTTTTGAGGATCTTAAAGGAGTAGGTCACAGGTGGTTTTTTCACAGCAACCACTTCGCCTGCCTTCACCACATGAGAGGGTTTGACACCAACGCCTCCAATCGTCACACGACCGTTTTTACAGGCATCGGCAGCAATGGAACGCGTCTTGAAGATACGCGCAGCCCAAAGCCACTTGTCAATTCTCGCCTCTTCCACCATCACTTTTCACTATTCACTTTCCTCTTCCCCAACTTATTGTATTGGTTCATCGTGATGTCGATACCAGCAAGCACAAAGCTTTTAATGATGTCGACAGCGATGTCGATACTAGGTTGGAGCGTCTGCAACTCTTCCTCGCTATATCGTCCGAGCACCCAGTCCACCTGCATGCCTCGGGGAAAATCGTTACCAATACCCATCCGCAGACGGGCATAGTTGTCGCCTATCAGTTGTTGGATATGTCCCAGGCCATTATGTCCACCGTTAGAACCACTCGCTTTCAGACGGAAATCGCCTAGCGGCAAAGCCACTTCGTCGCTGATGACGAGCAGGTGACTCTGGTCGATGTTCTCGTGGTTCAACCAATAGCGTACGGCATTACCACTGAGGTTCATAAACGTCGACGGCTTGAGCAGAAACACCTTTCGCCCTTTCAGCGAGGTCTCCGCCACAAAGCCATAACGTTTGTCCTCAAATGAAATATTGGACGCTTTCGCAAAAGCGTCCAATACCATGAAACCCGTATTGTGGCGGGTCATGGCGTATTCGTCGCCAATATTTCCCAATCCAGCAATCAGGAACTTATCCATCAGACAATTGTCAATTGTCAATTATCAATTGGTCAATTCAGATTACGCCTCAGCCTCAGCAGCTGCAGCAGCAGAGCGAGAAGCACGCGTAGCCTTCACAGAGCAGACAACAACCTCAGGAGAAGTTGCGATCTCAAGACCCTCGAAGTTCAGAGAGCCCACCTTGATAGCCTTACCCAACTGCAGACTGGTAACGTCGATGTTAAGCACCTCAGGAATCTGCTTGTAGGGAGCGGTGACATTGATCTTACGGATAGAGAGGTTGAGCTTACCACCGTCGCGAACACCTTGTGCCAGACCGTTGAGCTTAACAGGAATGCCAATGGTGATGGGCTTCGTCTCGTTCACCTCATAGAAGTCAGCGTGCAGAAGAGCATCGGTTGTGGGGTGGAACTGCAACTCCTTGATGACAGCCTTGTGAGCCTCACCGTCGATGTCGAGATTTACCACATACACCTCAGGGGTATACACAGCCTTACGGAGCTCAGCGAATGAAGCGGTGAAGGCAAATGCCTCGGGCAGACCATTCTCACCCTTCTTCTCACCATAGATGTTACAGGGAACCATACCCTCCTTGCGGAGTTCCTTTGAAGCTTTCTTTCCAGTGGCGGTGCGCTTCTGACCTTTTACACTAATTTCTTTCATAATTGTGTTACTCTAAAATTAAGTTGTTAATACTACTGCTTAATTCACCATCACACGAAAAATCGATGTGCTTTCGGAAAAAGCGGGTGCAAAGGTACGAAAAATAATTGATAAATGATAACTGATAATTGAAAATTTTGTTTTTTAACCATTTTTTCTTGCTTTTTCTTGTATAATCGGGGAAAAATGTATAACTTTGCAATCGTAAAACGACAAAATCGATAATAATTTAAAACATCAAGTGAGATGATTAACAGAGAAATTATTCGTTCTAAGATTGTTCAGTTAACCTATGCGTACTATCAAAACGGTAGCAAGAACATCGATACAGCTGAGAAGGAGTTATTCTTCAGTCTGTCGAAAGCTTATGATCTTTACAACAACCTTCTGGCCTTGGTAGTGGCCATTACAAAGGAATCAAGGCGCCGTCTGGAAGTACTGCAGACCCGTGCTGCGCGTGAGGGCACCCCTGCCCCCTCGCAGAAATTCGCATTAAACCGTTTTGCCCTCCAATTGGAAGGCAATAAGATGCTTAACGACTTCATTGGTACCCAGAAGCAGACGTGGGCCGATCATCCTGAGTTCATCGGTACACTCCTCGAGCACATCGAAAGCAGTGAGATCTATCAGGAGTATATGAACAGCGAGGAAGACGGCTATGATACCGATCGTGAGTTATGGCGTAAACTCTATCGCACTTTCATCCAGAAAAACGAAGATCTGGATAGCCTGTTAGAAGAGATGAGTCTCTATTGGAACGACGATAAGGAGATTATCGACACCTTCGTGCTGAAGACCTTCAACCGTTTCAGTGAGCAGAATGGCCCCAAGCAAGAACTTTTGCAGGAATGGGATAGCGATGAGGAGCAGGACTTTGCCCGCAAACTTTTCCGTGCAGCCATCCTTAATGCCGATGAGTACCAGCACTTCATGAGTGAGGCCTCTCGCAACTGGGATTTTTCACGTCTGGCTTATATGGACATCGTCATCATGCAGATTGCTATAGCAGAGTTCATGACGTTCCCCAACATCCCTGTCAGTGTGACTATCAATGAATATGTCAACCTGGCCAAGCTCTACTCTACCAGGAAAAGCGGTGGCTATATCAATGGCATGCTCGACGGTATTGCCCGTCACCTGATAGATACAGGTCGCCTGACAAAATTCATGGAGCCCAAGCCAGAGAAGAAATCCGACCCCATGCCCAAGAAGAAGGCACCCCGTAAACGCATCGAAAAGGCTTCGGAAGATAAAGAGGAATAATAAACTAATATAATTAAGGAATATGACAAATATCGTATTAGCTGCTCAGGCAGCAGGACAAGGCAGTGGCATGAGCATGATTATCATGATGGTTGCCATCTTTGCCATCATGTGGTTTTTCATGATCAAACCACAACAGAAGAAGCAGAAAGAAATCCAGAAGTTCCAGAACGAGCTGACAGAAGGAACGGAAGTCATCACAGGTGGTGGTATCCATGGTGTGGTCAAGAGCATTGACCTGGCCAAGAATACCGTTGATGTGAAGATTGCCCGCGACGTCGTCGTCACCGTCGAGAAGACCTCTGTCTTCAAAGACATGTCGAATGTCCCCTTGCAGAAATAAGCGCCAACCACTATGGAGAGTCGCAAGCTATGGCAGATCATCAGAGACTTCCTGTTTAGCAAGACTAACAAGGAGTTTCTGATTTTCTTGTTCTTTCTCGCCCTGTCAGGATTCTTTTGGCTTTTCCTGGCCCTCAACGAGAGTTACGAGAAGGAGTTTGCCATTCCTGTGACCATCACGGATGTGCCCAAGAACATCATGCTGACCTCCGACGAGACCGATACCGTCAAGATTACCATCCGCGACAAAGGCACCACTTTGCTTACCTATATGTATGGCAAGGCATTGCCACAGGTGCGTATCAGTTACAAGACCTACGCCCGTAACGACGGTACAGGCAGCATTCCCATGGGCGAGCTGCAGAAGTTTATCCGCCAACAGTTGGCCAGCAGTTCCAGGATCACGAACTTCAAACCTGACAGACTGGTATTTTACTATAACTTCGGCGACAAGAAACGTGTGCCGGTGAGATGGAGTGGACGTGTCATTCCCGAACAGTTGTTCTTCATCTCAAGGGTGGAGTATCAACCCGACAGCGTAACCGTTTATGCCCCTAAGGAGAAGCTCGACAGCATCAACATCATCTATACGGAGCAGTTGAACTACGTCAACTTCCGTGATACGCTGCAGGTCAACTGTCGTCTGATGAAACAGACAGGTGTGAAGACGGTGCCAGAGGAAATCAGTATCCGCTTTTTCACCGATGTATTAACGGAAGAGAGCATCGATGGCGTCCCCATTCAAGGCATCAACATGCCGCCTGGAAAGATTCTACGTACCTTCCCCGCTAGAGTCAAAGTACGTTTCGTCACGGGTGCTAACGTGTTCCGTAACCTGCGCCCAGAGGATTTCACAGTCATAGCCGACTACAACGAACTGGCCAACAATCCATCAGAAAAGTGCCGCATTGTCCTGAAAGATTCGCCCTCAGGCATCTCCCGCGCCAGACTGGAACTCACGCACGTCGACTATCTGATTGAGGAAGAGGATACACACAGATGAAAATCGGTATCACTGGAGGCATCGGCAGCGGCAAGAGTTATGTCTGCCAACGACTGATAGCGCGCGGCTATGAGGTATATGACTGCGACAGTGCCGCTAAACGTCTGATGCGTACCTCGCCAGAAATACAGCAACAACTCACAGTCCTCATTGGTCCTGACACCTATGTCGACGGCCAGCTTAACAAGGCTGCAGTAGCAAAGTTCCTGCTTGTTTCCGAAGAACATGCCCACGCTGTCGATGCCATTGTTCACCCTGCTGTGTTCAATGATTTTGAGGCGAGTGGGATGAAATGGATGGAGAGTGCCATTCTCTTTGAATCCGGTGCCTACCGTCTGGTAGATAAAACCATCGCCGTCACGGCTCCAGAGGAAGTACGCATCCAACGCGTCATGCAGCGCGACGGCATCAGCCGAGAGAAAGTGCTTGAATGGATGGCACGCCAGCTGCCGCAGGAGGAAGTGCGTCGCAAAGTTGACTTCGAGATTGTCAACGATGGAGAAGCAGACATAGACCAACAAATAACAGACATAATAAATAAACTAATAAATAATAAACGAAATAAAAAGATGAAAGAAACCATTTTAGCAATTGCCGGCAAGCCCGGTCTTTACAAACTCGTTACACGAGGTAAGAACAACCTGATTGTCGAGGCTCTCGACGCCACACACCGTCGTCAGCCCGCTTTCGCCACCGACAGAATCACATCGCTTGGCGACATCGCCATGTTTACAGAAACCGACGATGTACCCCTGATGACCGTTCTCGACAACATGAAGACCCTCGAGGGTGGCAAGAAGGCCAGCATCAATGAGAAGAAAGCCTCTGGCAAAGAGCTGCAGGACTATTTCACCAAGGTACTGCCCGAGTGGGACCGCGACCGTGTACAGAACAGTCACATCAAAAAGCTCATCACCTGGTATAACATCCTCATCGAAAGCGGCATTACCGATTTCAAGGATGAGACAGAAGAACAGCAAGAAACAAAAGAAGAGGCTTCGGAATAACCGAAGCCTCTTTTCTTTTTGTGGGTTGGCTTAGAATCTGCCGGGGCCTCCAAAGCCACCGCCCATTCCGCCGCCCATAGGCATACCACCACCCATAGGCATACCGCCACCACGGGCACCGCCACGGCCACCGCCGCCCATAGGCATCATACCGCCCATGCCGCCCATCATGCCTCTACGAGAAGCACGTGTGCCAAACAAGTTCAGACGATAGCTGGCGCGGAACATCACGTAGCTGGTCACTGCATTGTACTCATTATCGGTACGGGCCATAGCAGAAATGGTACGTGAGAAGTTCGACTGCTGACCGAGGATATCGTAGAACTGTACAGAGAGTGTCAGCGGCTTGCCACGCAGGAAGCTGTGAGAAATCTGTCCGTTCCAGATCAGCTCATTGGTATTCATCGATTCGTCGGTATAACCACGACGGCTGTTCATACTGATATCAGTGGTGAGTTGTGAACCCCAAGGCAGATAAACGGTAGAGTTTAGACCGTAGGAGAAAGTCCAGGTATCAAGGTTAGAATTCGGCTGCAACTCATTGCGGGTCTTATTGTAGTTCACTGATCCGTTGAGCTCCACTTCCAACCAGTCGTTACGGTAGCTACCACCCAGACGACCACCGATGTTATTCGAGTTGGTCACGTTCTTCACCGACTCTCTGGTCGTGTTATCGGTCACATAACCTACACGGTGGTTATACTGGTCGTTCAATGAGAGGTTATAGCTGAAGTAACCCAATGAGTCAATGGCTGAGTTGAAGGTAATGTTACCACCAAGGTTCCAGTTACCGTTGATATTCTCAGGACGTGAGGTTTGTCCACCAGTAGTAGGATCGTATGTAACCTTATTAGCAATGCTATTCGACGTGGTCGAGAAGGTCAGGTTGGCGAAGATCATACGCTGGTGCTTCATGAAGTAGTCATTGTAGCGCAGGTTGAAGTTCTGAGTGAACGAAGGCTTCAGGTCGGGGTTACCAGTGGTCTTGTTCAGCGGGTTGGTATCATCGTTGATCACAAGCAGCTGGTCGATCGACGGCTGACTGGTGCTACCACGATACTGGAACTGAAGACTACCTTGCTGAGAGGGACGCCAGCGGAAATTGGCTGTCGGGCTCCAGTTGGTCACATTACGGTTCACGATGGTATCCACACCCAGATAGCGCTGGGTATACTCCGATGACTGCGGGATGATCTGGAAACCTACATTGAAGTCATAGGTGTCGCGGATGAAGCGCAGCATGATCTCACCGGTATGGATATAGTTCTTATAAGCCGAGTAGCGGCTCTGATCCTTGCTGTAGTAGAAATCATCCTTCACAGGAGAATAGCCGCTATTAACCAGATTGAAATAGTCACTCCAGTTACCATAGGCTGGTTTCACGCTACTGAAATCATAGCCCAGTTCAGGATTTGACAGCAGAGGCATTGAATAGTCAAACGTCTGACGATCGTTCTCGTTGTAACGATACTGGAAGGTATAGCTGAACTGCAGGAACGTTGCATAGGCGATAGGCTCGCTATAGGTAGCACGCACGCTGTAGTCATACGACTCAGTCGGTGTCAGGTTGTAACGGTTAGTCTGATATTGCGACAGTCCGCTCACGCCATTGAAGGTCGTAGTTCCTTTGAAAAGTCTCGTCTGGTTGTTCGACAATTGGTTGTTTTCGTTTTTGCTGTAGTTACCAGTCAACTGTACGGTGATATTACGGCCCCTACCGTTCAGCAGACGGTTCACCTGCAAGGTACCACCGATTCGTTTATTCTCACCATAGCTCAACGAGTTATTGCCAGAACCATTGACAACGATATCGCTCAGATCGCCACCTGTCTTAAGAATCTCCTGCAGGATAGCAGCATCCAACTGATAGTCGATTAAATCGTAGGGATCAGCATTAAAGGTAGCCGAGGTATTCCAGCTGATACCATCGTTGTCACCAAAGCTCCAGTTCGGACGGAAGGCAATGTTCCACAACGTATCAGGTGTCCACTCCAAACGACCCTGTACGCTCCAGTTGTTGTTACGTGAGTAACTCTGGTTGACAGAGTTCTGGAAAGAAGAAACACCACCAGTGAAGTTCTCGCTTGAACGGCGTGACCATGAGTCACCGTCACGATGGTTGAAGTTCACGCTGGCCTGACCGATCAGCTTGTTGGGCTTCTCGTAGTTCACGTTCACCATACCGGTCTTGGCAGCATTCAGGCCGCCGCCACCCATACCACCGCCACCGCCGAAACGACGACCACCGCCGCCGCCCATGCCCTGGTCGTTGGTGTTGTTGGCATTGAGCATCGTCATCACACGCCAGTCATCACGCATGTACATACCGAACAGACGGCTGGTGTAACGGTCCTTTGTACCGTAGCCCAGATCGACGTTCGCCATCATACCGCGGTTCATACCAGCTCGCAGTCCAAAGTCAAGCACCGTCTGCTCGTTACCGTCGTCGATACCGGTGATACGGGCCAAGTCGCTCTTCTCGTCATACGCGCGAACCTTTTCAATAATAGAAGTAGGCAGGTTCTTCAGTGCTGTCTTCGAGTCACCGAAATCTCTACCATCCACCTTAATCTTCGACACCTGCTTACCATTGATGGTAATGTTTCCGTTGTCATCGATCTCTGCACCCGGCATACGCTTCACCAGTTCCTCAACCACGGAGCCTTCTGGCACACGATAGGCGTCGGCATTAAAAATCAGAGTGTCGCCCTTCGACTGCACTTTGGCCAGATGGGCTGTCACCGTAGCACCTTGCAGCATGATAGCGTCAGGGGCAAGGCTGATTGTGCCTGCCGACACGCTCTTACCATCGGCTACGGTCACCTTCTTCGTGTAGGTCTTAAAACCCACATAGGTAATTCTTAGTGTGAAAGTACCGTCGCTCGGTGCCTTCACACTAAACTTACCATCAGCATTAGTTACGGCATTTGATACCACTTTCTCACCACTCAACAGAGAGGCTGTGGCTTGAATCACAGCATCTTTAGTGTCTTGTTCCACTACTGTACCGGTTACGGTCCGTTGAGCAAATCCAGCGATTGTCATCACGCTGACAATCATTAAAATCAGTAATCTTCTCATGATAGTTGTATAAAATTCTGCTCTTTTGACGCATTTATTTTTCAAAAGTTTAATCAATATGAAGAAAAAAAATGTATTTTCTACAATTATTTTTTTCTTTTTAGAGTTAATTCCAAAAAATTGACTATCTTTGCACACGCAAAAATGACCATTAAAAGGAAGATGAACCCCCAAAAGGTAGAAATAGCGGAGAATCTGGAGACGTCACTCGCCAGTGCCATCGAAGGCTGCGAGCATGACAAACTCTTCATTCTTACCGACAATACCACCCGAGAGCTTTGCTGGCCCGTGGTCAGCGGCTACACCTGCCTTCAAGGTGCTGAGGTCATCAGCATCGGGGCTACCGACACCCACAAGACACTTGACTCACTAGCCCATGTCTGGGAAGAACTCGGACGCTTGGGGGGTACCCGCCACACCTTATTAATAAATATAGGGGGCGGCATGGTGACCGATCTGGGTGGTTTTGCGGCATCCACCTTCAAACGCGGCATCAACTACATCAACATCCCCACCACTCTGCTTGCTATGGTCGATGCCAGTGTCGGCGGCAAGACAGGCATCAACTTCCGTGGCCTGAAGAATGAGATCGGGGTGTTCAACAATGCCGCTACAGTCATTCTCAGTACACAGTTCCTGCGTACCCTCGACCGCGAGAACATCCTCTCCGGCTATGCCGAGATGCTCAAGCACGGACTGATTTCGAATGAAGAGATGTGGGTAGAGCTTGTCAACTTTGATATCGACGCCATGTCGACGACAGACTCTTCACTCTTCACTCTTCACTCTTCACTCCTTCAGCGCATGCTGGCCGACAGTGTGGCCGTCAAACAGCGCATCGTTACCGAAGACCCCTTAGAACACGGCATCCGCAAGGCGCTTAACCTCGGCCACACCGTTGGCCACGCCTTTGAGTCGTTTGCCCTGAACCACACCCCTATCCTTCACGGCTATGCCGTCGCCTTTGGCCTCGTCTGCGAGCTCTACCTGAGCACCATCAAGACCGGCTTCCCCACCGACAAGATGCGCCAGACCGTCAGTTTCATCCACGAACACTACGGTCGTATGCCCATCACCTGCGATGACTACCCCATCCTTTTCGAACTCATGACGCATGACAAGAAGAACACGGCGGGCAGCATCAACTTCACTCTGCTCGGTGGCATCGGCGACATCCGCATCAACCAGACTGCCACGAAGGAAGAAATATACGAAGCCCTCGACTTCTATCGTGAGGGCTGAGGAAAGACCAATCAGCTTAATGAACCTGATCATATTACTAACTAATCGCGGATGCAGCCACTTGTGAAAGCAGCTGCATCTCTTTTTTTGATTGCTATTCCTTTGTTTTTTCAAAGATTTTATTTATCTTTGCAACGGAAATCGAAAACAATAAATAAGCCTAATGTGATATGAAAAGTTTCAAAGGACATATTGTAGACGTGGTTCGTCGCGAGATATTCGACGGTGAGCTGGTGGTTGACGGAGAGCAAATCACAGAAGTAAAGCGCTGTGAGTTGGGCGACGGAAAGTGGCCCTATTTTCTCCCGGGCTTCATCGACAGCCATATACACATAGAGAGCAGTATGGTGGTGCCTAGCAGATTTGCCCGCATCGCCGTAACTCATGGTACCATCGGCGTGATAGCCGACCCACACGAAATTGGTAACGTGATGGGTATTGAGGGCATTGACTTTATGATACGCTCGGGCAACGAGGCGCAGTTTAACTTCTGCTTCGGAGCACCCAGTTGTGTGCCAGCCGTAGGAGGCGAGATAGAGACCAGCGGTGCCGTGATCAGTGCCGACGACATCGAGCAGCTGATGCAACGCGACGACATCGGATTTCTTGGGGAGATGATGAACTACCCAGGCGTGCTCAGCGGTGACAAGGAGGTATTGCGCAAGATTGAGGCTGCACGTCGAAACGGTAAGCCGGTGGACGGTCACGCGCCCGGACTGAAGGGAGAGCAACGCTCGCAATATGCCGCTGCGGGCATCACGACCGACCACGAGTGTTCGACACTCGAAGAAGGACGGGCTTGCATCAAGGCCGGTATGAAGGTGATTATCCGCGAGGGTAGCGCAGCCAAGGACTACCAGCTGCTGAGTCCATTGATTGCTGAGAGTCCCGATATGGTGATGCTGTGCACCGACGACTGTCACCCTGACGACTTCGTGCGCGGCCATATCAACAGCATCGTGAAACGTGCGCTGGCCGACGGCTATCAGTTGTGGGATGTGCTGCAGGTGGCTTGTGTCAACGCACAGCGGCACTATCACAAAAACTGGGGACTGCTGCAAAAGGGCGACCCTGCCACATTTATCTGCACAGACTGTCTGACCCCGCACTTCAGGGTGGAACGCACAGTGATACGAGGAAAGGAGGCATTCAACTATAACGCCAACCTGCCGAGGGATCTGTTTGAGAGAGACACCCTGACTGCAGATGCGGAGTTCCCCAATAAGTTCGTGGCCGCCCCCATCACCGAAAAAGACATCTTCATGGATATCAAGAGCGGCGATACGGTCCACGTGATCTATGCTTCGGATGGCAGTCTGCTCACGCAGCACGATGAGATCAAGGTGTCGGGAAATCCGCTGTTCGACTCACATTACCCGTGGACGAAGGTGCAGAAGATTGTGGTCTACAACCGCTACCAGCCAGGTGCCAAGCCCGTAGTGGGACTGGTGCGTGGCTTCGGCATCAGAGAAGGTGCCCTCGCAGGATCAGTAGCCCATGACTGCCATAACATCGTGGCCATCGGCTCGAACGATGAGTATCTGGTTCGCGCCATCAACCGTGTGATTGAGATGAAGGGTGGACAGGTGGTGGTAGGAGCCGACGAAATGCTCGACATCCCACTGCCTATCGCTGGTTTGATGGCGCCATTGAGCGGGCATGAGGTTGCTTTCCGCACGCTCTTGCTACACGACATGGTGAAGCGTATCGGCTGTCCGATGAAGTCACCTTTCATCACGATGGCATTTATGTGTCTGCCTGTGATTCCCGACATCAAGATCACTGACCGTCACTTGATGGACACGAAACAAATGAGCATCATCAAATAAGGAAGTCGTCTTTGAACAAACGGGCAAGTTTTTCTGCTTCATGGCGGGAGGGCTTGCCTGTTTCTGTTAGGGGGATTTGAGCGACGCGGAGGTAGGCATGAGGCTGATGGTATTTAGGAAGAATGCGCTCACATATCTGACGAGCCTCATCAATGGAGCCTTCTGTAAGGAGAACAACAATCTCTCCGAACTTCTCATCAGGACGCTTGGTTATTAAATAAGGAACGCGAAGATGAGAACGGAGTTGGCGTTCGAGTTCCTCAATCTGGATCTTCAAACCACCAGAACAAACGATGTTGTCTTTACGACCGAGAATACGAAATTTGGTCTTATCAGATGAAAACTCGACAATGTCATTGGTAACAAGGGGTGTGGCACACACTTCAGGCGCATCGATGATAACAGTTGAATCTTCTGAGAGACTGAGAGTGACAGAGGGGAAGGGAGTATACCAATCGGAGGCATTGGGGCCAGAAAGACGACGAAGGGCAATGTGGGAGAGGGTCTCGGTCATGCCATAAGTGCTCCAGACGGCATTGGGGAAGGTCTTGAGTTCAGAAGCAAGAGCATCGTCGATGGCGCCACCACCGATGATGAGATGACGGATCTGCTGAAGGCGCTCTTTTTCTTCAGGCACCTGCAAAGAGTTATAGACCTGAAGGGGAACCATAGCGGCGAAAGATAGTGCGCTCGAGCTCTGCTCGCTTGCTACCGCTAAGGGATGGCCACTGGGTTCAACAGCCAACAACCTCAATCCTCGTTCTAGAGCACGGACCACCATCATCTTACCTGCTATATAGTCGAGCGACATGCAAAGAAGCGCAGTATCGCCTGACTGGAGGCCGAGAAAGTCGTTAGTGATACGGGCAGAGGCGAGCATACGACGCTTTTCAACCGACATAGGCTTGGGAACACCTGTGCTACCACTCGTCTGCACATGGACATACGGTGAAGGGTTATTCCACTCCTCGAGGAATTCGTCTAAAGACATCGCCAAAGTTGATCATTACGGATTTCAAGGGGCATGGGGATGTTGTCGGTAAAGAGCTGGCCAGTGCCGAGGCCCTGAGGCATGGTAATATGGTCTCCATAGACCGAAGAAGCAAACTGGGCAATAGCATTAAGACCAATGTTACTCTCGAGGGCGGAAGTGATCCACGAGCCGATACCCATATCACGAGCGAAGTCGATCCACTCACGACAGCCCATCATACCACCATGCAACGAGGGTTTGAGGATGATGTAACGGGGTTTGATGATATTGAGCATGTGACGCTTCATTGCTGGGTCGTTGACACCGATGAGTTCCTCGTCGAGAGCAATGGGGAGCGGTGACTCACGACAGAGCTCAGCCATATAGGCCCATTGTCTTGCCTTTATCGGCTGCTCAATGGAGTGGATATTATATTGTGACAACAGCTCAAGCTTATAGAGTGCCTCGTCATAAGGGAAAGCACCATTGGCATCCACACGAAGTTCTACCTCGTGGAAGGAGAAACGATCACGAATACGCTTGATGAGGTCGAGTTCCTGATTGAAGTCGATGGCGCCGATTTTGAGTTTGATGCAGCGGAAGCCCTTCTCCAGTTTCTCCTCCATACGACGGAGCATTTCCTCGTGATTGCCCATCCAGACGAGGCCGTTGATGGGAATGCCTACTTCGCCACGAGAGAAAGCGGTATCGAAGAGACGGTCGCCATTCTGGAGATTGAGCAGCGCCATTTCCAAGCCAAAGAGCATTGAGGGATAGTCGCGAAGGTTAGGGAGTATCGATAAGACACACTGGGGACAGTCCCCCTGTAATTC
The DNA here is from genome assembly GCA_902785945.1 of uncultured Prevotellaceae bacterium. GTDB lineage: Bacteria > Bacteroidota > Bacteroidia > Bacteroidales > Bacteroidaceae > Prevotella. The sequence goes on along the minus strand of CADAAR010000015.1, from coordinate 12,885 downwards.
GCTGCACTGCTCACAGAGGGGACAGTCCCCATTGTGTCCTTCCAGCGCCTTACAGAAATCCTTGCAAAAGTTATTTAACAGAGCGGCATATTGCTCATCTTCCATTGCATCGCAACTCAAATCGGGCAATGGGGCGCACTCCCCTACTCCTTCGCGCTGACCATCCGACAAATGAACCAACCAGATTTTCCGCGTTGTATAAACACCACGAGACGTCCCTGCAGGCTGTTTGAAATGGAGCAGACGCTCTTCTATGCGATAAGTCATGGAAGCTTTGGGTATTTCTTGAAGTCGGGTTTGCGCTTCTCAAGGAAAGCTTTGCCACCCTCCTGGGCCTCGTCGAGGAAGTAGTAGAGCATGGTACAGTCGCCAGCAAGTTCCTGAATACCGGCCTGACCGTCGAGCTCGGCATTGAGACCAGCTTTGATCATACGGAGGGCAAGCGGCGAACGCTCCATCATAATCTCTGCCCACTCCACACACTCGTCTTCGAGACGCTCAATGGGCACCACTTTGTTCACCATACCCATCTCTTCAGCCTCTTTCGCGCTATACTGACGACAGAGGAACCAAATCTCACGCGCTTTCTTCTGACCCACGATGCGGGCAAGATAAGAGGAACCGAAGCCCGCATCGAAAGAGCCGACCTTGGGACCTGTTTGTCCAAAGATGGCATTCTCAGAAGCGATGGTGAGGTCACAAACCAGGTGAAGTACATGACCACCACCGATGGCATAACCATTGACCATCGCGATGACAGGTTTGGGCAGACGACGGATCTGCATCTGCACATCGAGTACACTCAAACGGGGCACGCCCTCATCATCGACATAGCCACCACGACCTTTCACGTGCATGTCACCACCAGAACAGAAGGCATGCTTGACATCGGCGAGCGTCTTGCCCTCAGGCACTTCTGACATGGCACCCGTGAGCAGCACCACAGAAATGTCCTGCATCTCACGACACATGGCAAAGGCCTGAGAAAGTTCCCAGGTAGTCTTGGGGGTGAAGGCATTACGGTAATGCGGACGGTTGATGGTGATTTTGGCGATGCCATTATATTCCTCGAAGAGAATCTCTTCGAACTTACGAATTTCTTTCCAATTTCTCATCATTTCAGTGTTTTATAATAATCCTTGAATACGCGCTCATCCTCAGCAGGGTCGGTGAAGACCTCGAGGAGGACGGGACGCGAACTCTCTAAATTTAATAAGGTGGAGATGCCTTGTTGAAGCTGCTCCATATTCTCGGCTTTGAGATAGACAATATCGTTTTGCTGGCAGATACCCTCGGCAGAGGTGTGGTGCTCAGCCGCGACGAACTGATCACGGACAGGGCTCTGTTCCAAGCCTGGGAGCATATTGAAGATACCACCCTTTCCATTGTTAAGCAAAAGGATACGGAAGTTGCCTTTCAGATTCTGGTTCCAAAGGGCATTCTGATCGTAGAAGAAACTCAAGTCCCCAATGACGCAGAAGACGTTTTCGTCTGTCACCACAGAAAAACCTGCTGCTGTAGAGAGGGAGCCATCGATACCGTTCACGCCACGATTGCAGTAGACACTGTGCTGTGCGAAGATGTTCGCCAATCGGATGGCAGAGCTGTTGGCATAGTGAAGAGTGAAGAGTGCGCTCGAGCTCTGCTCGCTTGCTACCGTAGGGACGCAAGAAGAGTGAAGAGTCAACTGTGTCTCGAAACACTTAACAGCGGCCATCTCTGAATAAGCAGGCTGATAGGCGGCAGCATGAGCGCTGACCTTTGCCAGCAACGTTTCCCATTTCTGAACGAAGGGATGGGGTTGTTGTTCGAGGAAGAAGCGGATCTGATCTTCCACCACCGCCGCATCGCCCTGAATGACACGCGTCAGGTTCATAAAGGTATCGGTAACCTCGCCTGTGGCATTGACCACCCACGTCTCCTTGGCTTTGCGAAGGAACCGTTTCAGGCGTTTGCTAACGATGGAACCACCGATATACAACACAAGGTCGGGCACATAGCTCTCGTCATCGCCAATGAGACAAACGGCCTCATCGTAGCCTGGATTCATCGGTTGACCGGCAATGAGCAAAGGACGCTTCGACTGCATGAACATCCGACAGACATGACTCAGCGTTTGATTGGTGATGTCGGCTGGCAGCAATTCTATCTTCCGTTCCACAGGCAGGGCCGCGACGCTGAAATCGAAGAATGGTTCGCTGATGGGCACGTTGATATGTACGGGAGCGTGCTTTTCGAGCAGAGCCTCGTTGACAAGGCGGTTACAGTACCAATATGATTCGTCGTCGTGAGGCTCTGGCAGAGAAACCGCCTTCTTCACAAAACGACCAAGGGCATCAGATTGTGGGAGCGTCTGACCGTCGAGTTGATCTATCCACGCCTGAGGACGATCTGCAGAGATCACCACCAAGGGGATATGCTGATAATAGGCCTCAGCCACAGCGGGAGCGAGATTTAGCAGGGCCGTTCCACTAGTAACACAGACAACCACAGGCTGTTGCAGGCATTGGCTCATACCCAAGGCATAGAAGCCCGCACTACGCTCGTCGGTAACGGGATAACACTGGATGTCAGGACACACGTTGAGGTTGTGCACGATGGGTGCATTCCGGCTGCCCGGGCAGCAGACAGCATGACGAATGCCATGCGCCACCAACAGCGAAGTCAGTATGTTTACATTTTCTTTATTGCTATACATCTTCTCATTGTTTCAAGTTTCGCCTCCGTTTCCTGCCATTCCTGTTCCTTCTGGCTGTCTTTGAGCAGTCCACCACCTGCATAGAGATGGTATTGGTTGCCTTCGATGTTCATGCAGCGCAACGACACATAGAGATGGGTCTCCTCCGCAGGGTCGAGCATGCCCATAAAACCACTATAATAGCGACGGGGCGTATGTTCATTGTGGGTGATAAATTCAAAAGTCTCGCGTTTCGGCAATCCACAGACAGCAGGCGTGGGATGGAGGGTATGTAGCAGATCGCCAAGGTGCTGATTATCAGGAAGCGAGAATGTAAAGTCGCTACGGAGATGCACCAGATTGGCCGCCCTGACGGTACGAGGTCCCTCTTCGTGGAAATCACCCGTAAACCGTTCGAGACACTCGGTGATATAGGTGGCAACGATACGCTGTTCCTGAATGTTCTTCGTGCTCCAGCGCAAGGTTTCTCCTTCACCATTCAACTGGTCACCCTCTAACTTCATCGTCCCTGCCAACGCAATGGTGCGCCAGGCATCAGCCTTACCATCAAGGAGAATCTCAGGGGTAGCTGTCAGCCAGCAACCACTCTTCTCTGTATTCACCAAGGCAATGAACATGCGGGGATAGAGCATACAGGCCCGATGAAAAAGTTGCATAGGCGGAATCGCCTCAGGTGTTTCTTCATCAGCACAACGTGCCAGCACGATCTTGCGGAAGGTACCGGATACTAGTTGCGCATGGAAATTGGCAAAATCGATGGTGTAGAAAGAGGTGAGAGGTGAGGGGCAAGAGGTAAGAGATATGTCCGCAGCAGCGTATTCTCTTACCTCTTGCCCCTCACCTCTCACCTCTACAGTTTCCACACTGTCAGGACAAATCAAAAGAACTGGTTGCTTCTCAGAAATCTGAAAAGGAGCCACCACAAAGCCCCTTCTGCCATTCAGTTCTGCACAAGAAAGAAATTCCTCAGGCTCACCCTCTGACTGCTTGATCAGGGTGGCGTGGTCTTCATGGGGTAATCTGTATATGGCGTATGCCTTCATTCTTTCTTCTGCTTGATAATATAATTGGTAACACGGACGTTGGAAATCAGTTCCCCAGAAGAATCCTTGATGTCCACATTCCAGACATGAAGCGTAGTGCCCCGATGGAGCAGACGGGCAAAAGCTGTGACACTATCGCCCTCGGCCACTGCCTTAACATGACTGCCACTCACCTCAATACCCACACATGCACAATGTGGACAAAGGGCGGAAGAGCCTACACCTGCAACATTCTCGGCCAACGCCAAGGATGCGCCCCCGCTTAGAAAACCAAAAGGCTGACGATTACGCTCGTCAACCTTCATCTGTGCCATACAAGTATCGTCCTCTGGTGTGGAGATAAACTCCATACCGAGGGCGGTACTCAGGTTAGGCTTCTCGTTGATAATCCGATTTATTCTTTCTACGTTCACAACTATTCACTATTAACTATTCACTTAAAGAGTGAATACTCGGGTACACTCCACGCCAGAGCGCTGGCACCCAGCACATCGCGCTCGCGGTCATTGAAAGTCGAGACAATAAACCTCACCTTATTTTTCAGGTTGCCGAACACCAATTCATTGAACACTTCCTCGGCAGAATCCAGCAGCCAATGGCCTGCGTGGGAAACACCACCTGTAAAGATGAAGGCCTCAGGATCGATCAGGGAGGCATAGGTTGCCAAGCCCTGTCCCAGGATACGACCTGTACGGCGATAGACCTCGATGGCCATCTCGTCACCCTGGTCGCAGCACTCCTTGATAGTACGTGGCGACAACTTCTCCAGCGTGCGCATCAGTGAGGGTGCATCGCTCTCTGCCATCAGTTCCTGAGCGGTTTGAATAATGCCCTTCGCACCCACATAGGCCTCGATACAGCCTTTGTTGCCACAACCGCACTGACGGCCGTCAGGATAAACACAAGTATGTCCAAACTCACCGGCATAGCCACCATGACCACAATGTTCATGACCATCAGAGAAGAAACAGCTGCCGATGCCGACACCCAAACTGACGATGACAAAATCTTTCATACCGTGAGCAGAACCGAAGGCATGCTCACCCAAAGCCGAGATATGTGCATCGTTGGATAAGCCCACAGCCAGTCCGATACGGTCGCGCAGCATAGCAGACAATGGCACAATGCCTTTCCATGGCAGGTTGGCCGCATTCTCAACACACCCGGAAACCGTACTGGCACTGGGGCAACTGACACCGATGGAACGAATGGTCTCGTAACCACCGTTCTGCTCGACCATCATCACGATCTTCTCACTCAGAGCCGTCACGAAATTGTTCACATCAGGATAGTCTTCCGTTGGGAAGGAGTCTTCTGCCAGAATATTACCTCTGACATCCACCATCGCATAGGTTGTACTCTCGATGCTGATATCTACACCGACGACCTTTGTTTTGATATTATTTTCCTCCATTTTCAGAATTTTTATTTAAACAATGAATACTCTTTCACATCCCAAGCCAAAGCGCTGGCACCCAGCACATCGCGCTCTCCTTCTTTCAGGATGGACACCAACAAACGCGTCTCACCCTGGATATTATGGAACACATGTTCATCAAACGACTTTCGCATGGGTTTCAGCAACCATTTACCCGCCTGCATCATGTCACCTGTCAGGATAATAGCTTCAGGATTCAGGATCGAGGCATAATTGGCCAAGCCAAGTCCGAGCATGAATCCCAGACGACGCATGGCCTCAATAGCCACCTGGTCACCCTGATCACAATAGTAAGCAACCGACTGCACACTGATATTCTTCAGCCCACTCAAAGCCGACGGCAGTTCCTCGGCTTTCAGCAGTTCTTCTACAGTCTTTACAAGCCCCTTGTCAGAACAGTAGGTCTCCAGACAACCCCTACGTCCGCAGCCACATTCACGACCACCGACTTCCACACAGGTGTGTCCCACCTCTCCGGCAAATCCATTTACGCCCAGGTGGGGCTTTCCGTCCATGAAAACACAGCTGCCGAGACCACCGTGACTAATCGACACTACCACAAAGTCCTTCAGACCATGAGCACTACCAAAGGCCTTCTCGCCCAATGCCGTGACATGTGCATCGTTAGCCAATGCCACAGCCAGTCCAAGACGGTCGCGCAGCATCGCTGCCAGAGGTACGACACCCTTCCAAGGCATATTGGCGGCATTTTCAATACAACCCGTCATAAAGTTGGCGCTAGGCGCACTCATACCTACAGAACGTATCTTGTCATAGCCGCCATTCTCCTCGACGAGCATGATGATTTTCTCACTCAGGGCACTGACATAATCCGATACATCAGGATAGTCCATCGTCATAAAATAGTCCATCGCGATAATCTCGCCACGGATATCCACCACAGCATAGGTGGTTCTCACCTCTCGGATGTCAACGCCAACAACTCTGGTTTTGATTTTATCAACTGCTTCCATATTGGTTTTCATTATTATTCAACAAACAGAGAATATTCCTTCACCTCCCAAGCCAGTACACTCGCACCAAGGATGTTACGTTCACTTTCTTCCAACTCGGAGGCCAAGAATTTCACCTTACCCTTGATATTATGGAACACGTGTTCCTCGAAAGCTTTCTGGGCAGGTTCCATCAGCCATTTGCCAGCTTTGGCAATACCTCCCGTAAAGATAATAGCCTCAGGATCCATGATAGAGGCATAGTTGGCAAGTCCAAGACCCAGGGCCTCACCTGTACGACGGAAAGTCTCGATGGCCATCGCATCACCCTTATCGCACAGTTCTGCAATCACTCTTGGCGAGAGTTTCGGCACACGACGCATCTCTGAGAGATCTGCCGACTCCGTCATAATCTCACGAGCTGTACGGATGATACCTTTCGTGGCGGTATAAGCCTCCAGACAACCCTTATTACCACAGCCACAAAGGCGACCTTCGTGACGGATGCAGGTATGTCCGATCTCACCCGCATAACCGTCAGAGCCCAGTTTCACACTGCCATCGGTAAAGACACAACTGCCTAATCCCGATCCGAGGGTGATCACAATAAAGTCGCGCATACCACGGGCACATCCGAAGGCATGCTCACCAAGCGCCACCACATGGGAGTTGTTGGCAACGGCTACAGCCAGTCCCAGTCTGTCACGTAACAAGGCTGACAAGGGAATGACGCCCTTCCACGGGAAATTGGGGGAGTTTACAATACTACCTAACTTATAGTTCGCACTCGGTGCGCTGATGCCCACCGAACGGATGGACTCATAACCACCATTGGCTTCAATCAACTGGATGATGCCATCGCTCAACTTCGTTACAAAAGCGCCTATCTCCGGGTACTCTTCTGTCGGAAAAGATTCTTTGACCAAGATATTTCCCCTGACATCTACGATAGCATACGATGTCGTGTCAAGACTGACGTCAACACCTATAACTCTTTTCTTAACCGTTTTTTGATCCATAGCTACTTCCTTAGTTATTCAGCCACAAAAATAGAAATAATTTGATAAACGACCAAATCTTTACCAACTTTTTTTGCAAATATTTACCCTAATCTTGCATTTTCCGAGATATTTTCGTAACTTTGCACCCATAAAATTGAAATATTCGAATATTAAAGATGAACATTTTAGAGTTAAGCGAACAAGAAATCTTACGTCGACAGTCGCTCGACGAACTGCGCAAGATGGGCATCAATCCCTACCCTGCTGCAGAGTATCCCGTAAACGCATGGAGCACCGATATCATTGAGAACTTCGAGGACCTGCCCGTCATTGGCAAGGATGAGGAAGGCAATGATGTACGCGAGACAGCAACACCTGAAAACAGTCGCATGGTAAGCATTGCAGGAAGAATCATGAGCAAGAGCATCATGGGTAAGGCTGCCTTTGCCAAACTGCAGGACTCTAAAGGCCGCATCCAGGTTTACGTGCAGCGCGATGCCATCTGTCCAGACGAGAATAAGGACCTTTATAATATAGTATTTAAGAAGCTCCTCGACTTGGGCGACTTTATTGGTGTGAAAGGTTACGTGTTCCGCACGAAGACTGGCGAGATTAGCGTCCACGTGCTGGAGCTGACATTACTGAGCAAGAGCCTGAAGCCACTGCCTGTGGTGAAGACCGATGCCGACGGCAAGGTGTACGACGCCTTCGACGATCCTGAGTTACGCTATCGTCAACGCTATGTTGACCTGGTGGTTAATGCAGGCGTAAAGGATACCTTCCTGAAGCGTGCAACGATCATCCGCACCATCAGCCCGCCCATTCATCACCCACTTCAATGCCCTGAATCAGGATATGTATATGCGTATCGCCACAGAGCTCTACCTGAAGCGCCTGATTGTTGGTGGTTTCGAGGGTGTTTACGAGATGGGTAAGAACTTCCGCAACGAGGGTATGGACAAGACCCACAACCCAGAGTTTACCTGCATGGAGCTCTACGTGAGCTATAAGGACCTGCTTTGGGGTATGGACTTCACCGAGAAGATGCTCGAGGAGATCTGTACAGCTGTCAATGGCAAGCCCGAGGTGGAGATCGATGGCAACATCATCTCGTTCAAGGCCCCGTTCCGTCGCCTGCCTATCCTTGATGCCATCAAGGAGAAGACCGGTTTCGACTGCGATGGCAAGACTGAAGACGAGATTCGTGCGTTCTGCCTGTCTAAGGGTATGGATGTCGACGAGACGATGGGTAAGGGTAAGCTCATCGACGAACTCTTTGGCGAGTTCTGCGAGGGCACCTTCATCCAGCCTACCTTCATTACCGACTATCCTGTTGAGATGTCACCACTTACTAAGATGCACCGCTCTAAGCCCGGACTCACCGAGCGTTTCGAGCTGATGGTGAATGGTAAGGAGCTGGCCAATGCCTATTCTGAGCTCAACGATCCTATCGATCAGGAGGAGCGTTTCATCGAGCAGATGAAGTTGGCTGACAAGGGCGACGACGAGGCGATGATCATCGACCACGACTTCCTGCGCGCGCTGCAGTACGGTATGCCTCCTACCTTTGGTATCGGTATCGGTATCGATCGTCTGGTAATGCTCATGACTGGTAAGTTCGCTATTGGCGAGGTCATGCTGTTCCCACAGATGAAACCTGAGAAGAAGATTCCTCAGTCGTCTGTAGCCGAGTGGGCCGAGATTGGTGTTCCCGAGGATATCGTACCAGTACTCCGCAAGGCTGGTTTCAACCTGATCACCAACATCAAGGACGAGAAGCCCCAGGGTCTGCAGCAGAAGATTGGTGAGATCTTCAAGAAGTACAAGCTCGACCTCCAGAAGCCTTCCGTCGACGAGGTCCAGCAATGGATTGAGCGCGCAGCCAAATTGTAAATCGTCAAATTGTAAATTGTCAAGGTGTTCGACTGTGGTAAGATAGCAATTATTGGCGGAGGCTCGTGGGCAACGGCGATAGCCAAGATTGTGGTGGGTCACACCCATCACATCGGCTGGTATATGCGTCGTGACGACCGTATCGAGGACTTCCGACGCCTCGGCCACAACCCCGCTTATCTTACCAGTGTCCATTTCGATGTCAACGAGATACACTTCGAGAACGACATCAACCGTATTGTGCAGCAGTATGACACGTTGGTGTTCGTAACGCCTTCGCCCTATCTGAAAGGTCACCTCAAGAAGTTGAAGACCCGCATCCGCGATAAGTTTGTCATCACGGCCATCAAAGGTATCGTCCCTGATGAGAATCTCGTCTGCTCGGAATATTTCCATCAGGTGTTCGATGTCCCCTATGACAATCTGGCCTGTTTGGGCGGTCCCTCACATGCAGAGGAAGTGGCCTTGGAACGACTCAGTTATCTGACTGTAGGCTGTGCAGACCGTGAAAAAGCGCAGGCCTTTGCCGATGTGCTCACCAGCGAGTTTATCAAGACAAAGACCTCGTCCGACGTGCTCGGCATCGAATATTCCTCTGTCCTGAAGAATGTCTATGCCATTGCAGCGGGCATCTGCAGCGGTTTGAAATACGGCGACAATTTCCAGGCTGTTCTGATGGCCAATGCCGTACAGGAGATGAACCGCTTCCTGACAGCTGTCTACCCCATCGAGCGCAATGCCTACGACAGCGTGTATCTGGGTGACTTGCTTGTGACGGGCTATAGCAACTTCTCACGCAACCGCACCTTCGGAACGATGATCGGCAAAGGCTATAGCGTAAAGTCAGCACAGATAGAGATGGAGATGATTGCCGAGGGTTATTTCGGTACAAAGTGCATGAAGGAGATCAACCGTCACTGGCATGTGAACATGCCTATCCTCGATGCCGTCTATAACATCCTGTATGAGCGCATCGCCCCACAAATTGAGATAAAACTTTTAACAGATTCATTTAGATAATAATTATATGAGTAACATTAAACTTGACATCACAAAGGCAGCCTGTTTCCTTGAGGCAGGCGCTGTAGAGGCTTTTGAGCCAAAAGTTAAGGCCGCACAGCAGGCTTTAGAGGACGGCACATGTCCTGGTAACGATTTCTTAGGATGGCTCCATCTGCCATCAAGCATCACGCCCGCATTCATCGATGAACTGCAGGCTTGCGCCAACACGCTGAGGGCCAACTGCGAGGCTATCGTCGTGGCCGGTATCGGCGGTTCTTACCTGGGTGCCCGTGCCGTGATCGAGGCTTTGAGCAATAGCTTTGCATGGCTGGTGAAGGATCAGAAGAATCCTACCATCCTCTTCGCTGGCAATAATATCGGTGAGGATTATCTCTTCGAGCTCACCGAGTATCTGAAAGACAAGAAATTCGGTGTCATCAACATCTCCAAGTCTGGCACAACCACCGAGACTGCCCTGACTTTCCGTCTGCTGAAGAAGCAGTGTGAGGCGCAGCGTGGTAAGGAAGAGGCCAAGAAGGTGATTGTGGCCATTACCGACGCCAAGAAGGGTGCTGCCCGCACTTGTGCCGATAAGGAAGGTTACAAGAGCTTTATCATTCCCGACAATGTGGGTGGTCGTTTCTCCGTACTCACACCGGTAGGCTTGCTGCCTATCGCCTGTGCAGGTTTCAACATCAAGGAGCTCGTTGCAGGTGCCCAGGATATGGAGAAGGCCTGCGGCAAGGACGTGCCTTTCGCAGAGAACCCCGCAGCCCAGTATGCTGCCGTGCGCAATGGTCTTTACCAAAAGGGTAAGAAGATTGAGATCATGGTCAACTTCCAGCCTAAGCTCCACTTCATGAGTGAATGGTGGAAGCAGCTCTATGGTGAGTCAGAGGGTAAGGACAAGAAGGGTATCTTCCCCGCCAGCGTCGACTTCACCACCGACCTCCACTCCATGGGACAGTGGATTCAGGACGGTGAGCGCACCATCTTCGAGACGGTCATCAGCGTAGAGGAGCCCGAGAAGAAGCTGCTCTTCCCTGAGGATGAGGAAAACCTCGACGGTCTGAACTTCCTCGCAGGCAAGCGTGTCGACGAGGTGAACAAGATGGCAGAGCTCGGCACCCGTCTGGCTCATGTCGACGGTGGTGTGCCTAACATCCGTATCACCATGCCTCGTCTCAACGAGCGTTACCTCGGCCAGCTCATCTATTTCTTTGAGATCGGCTGTGGCATCAGCGGCAACGTGCTTGGTGTAAACCCGTTCAACCAGCCAGGTGTAGAGGCTTACAAGAAGAATATGTTTGCCCTGCTCGACAAACCCGGCTACGAGGCAGACAGCAAGGCCATCAAGGAGCGTCTGGCAAAAGAAGCATAAATGTATCAACTGGCGATTAAGCAATATTTGGAAAGACACGGCTTTGAGGCACTGAGTCCCAAAGCCGTGCTCTTTGACATGGATGGCGTGCTTTACGACTCCATGCCTAATCACGCCATTGCCTGGCAGCAGTCGATGGCGCAGTTTGGCATTGAGATGACCGCCGATGATGCTTACGCCACAGAAGGCGCCCGCGGTGTGGACACCATCCGTAAGATGGTAGCGCGCCAACAGGGCCGTGAGATCGACGAAGCCGAAGCCCAGCAGATGTATGATGTGAAGAGCCGCATCTTCCATGAACTGCCCGAAGCGCCAATCATGCCGGGCATTCTGGATTTAATGCAACAGATACAGAATGACGGTATCCAAATTGGTGTCGTCACGGGCAGCGGACAAAAGCCGCTCATCAAACGCATTCTCAAGGATTTTGGCACGTTCGTCGACGAGGCCCATATCACCACCGCCTACGACGTGCGTCGGGGCAAACCCAAACCCGATCCCTATCTGAAGGGCCTTCGTAAAGCCGGCGACCTGCAGCCTTACGAAGCCTTTGTCGTGGAAAACGCCCCATTGGGCATCCGTGCCGGTGTGGCAGCCAAGATCTTCACCATTGCCATCAACACAGGGCCGCTACCTGCGCAAACGCTCTTAGATGCCAATGCCGATCTGCTCTTCCCCACTATGACCGACTTCAGCGACAACTGGCAGAAGTTGATGCAGTCCCTATAAAGCGACAAAAGAGTCCATCCGTTACATAGAATTGTTACTTTTGTGGAAAAACAAAAAAGTAAAAAGAAGTTAACAAAGGATTATTCAACGCTAAGACCAAGTCTGTTATTTCGTACAATTCGAAAGGGTGATTCTCCTGCATGGCTTTATTCACAAGGCGTCGCGCTGCCATTTCAATAGGTAAATCAGGCAACCCCGCTTCGATAAGTATATCACTCGGACATCCGAAATTATACACGTGTCCGGCTGGCAGCGTCCCAGCAATCTGCTGTTGCAACTGGTGCCCCTGGTGTCTGCGCTTTGCCGATTTCATCACGAACGACACCACGATCAGTCGTGTGATTGACGAGAACTTCGTCTATATCCATGTGAACTATAATCCCCGTAGGTCTGAGGGCGTCCAGATGGAACGTGGAAAGAAAGTGATGGAACGGCTAAACAACCCATCCCGTTTCGGCTTCCCCGTGTTCGTGGTTCTCGACGACGAGGGAAAGGTGATTCACATGCAGGACTCCAGTTTCCTGGAAGAAGGTCAAGGCTACAATCAGTCGAAGGTCTTGCGCTTTTTCAAGAACTGGACACCAAAAGCTGTGAAAGGGTAAAGTAGTTATTCTAAACGCCTCATAAAAAAAGCCTCCCTCGCGGAGGTTTTTTTTGTTAACGGTGCGTGAGAAAATTCTACCTACAGCGTACGAAAACTCTACTTACTGCGTACAAAAATTCTACATACTGCGTCAGAAAATCTTA
>CADAAR010000014.1 GCA_902785945.1 uncultured Prevotellaceae bacterium | reverse complement strand
AAAGTAATCATCAATACTTTCGGAGTAATTTTCAATACTATCGGACTAATTTTCTTTTCTAAATTACTTCTTTGTCCAGGTCTGGGTTTCGTAGAACATTGCGACGTAGCCGCGAACCTTCAGGTTGTTGCCGTCGAGCCAGATGGAACATTTGAAGTAGTCACTGGGACAGGTACTTGGGTATGACGGCTGCTATGACCCAGGTACCTGTCCCCACGGCTATTCAGCCTCACTGTCCAACAAGAGCAGTGAGGCTGTCATAAAAGCTTGTAACACGCAGTCTAGCGGCCATCGTCGGTGGCGCCGGTGTTGTCGATGCCCGTGCCTTGGGTGGTGTCGCCATCGGCATTGCCGCCCCAGGTGATGGACGTATCAGTCACACCGTAGTCCTTGGCAAACGAACGGGCCACGAAGCAAGTGGCGGTGATGGCGTTCAGATATTGTCCCAGACCGTCGGCATAGAATACAGCCTCCATCACGGGAGTCTTCTCCGTACCGCCGGAGCTCAGCTGCTGACCGTCCTGGTCGAGCCAGCTGTAGGCTACCTGTCCCTTGGCGCTGAGGATGTACTCACCCTCGGCCACTGCACCCTTCAGAGTGGGTTGGATATTTAGTCCAGCCTTGGCGGGCAGGGGAATGTTGACACTCTTCGTCCAGGTGGTCGACGACATTTGTTCGCTGGCCACCTGACCGTTCTCACCGATATATCGCACGGTGACGGTGGCCACATCCAACAACTGCTGCGACACAGTGGCCGTGTAGTCGGTCTTCACGCTGGTCAGCACCTTCTCTGCTGGCGTTGGCGGTGTGGGGGTGGGTTCCGGTGTATCGTCATCATCACCTCCGCCGCAGGCAGTCAGGCTGCCGAGGGCCAGCAGGCCCCCGAGTAGTATACTCATCATCTTCAGATTTTTCATTGCCATTTATTTCTTAATGATTTTCTTTCCATTCATAACGTTGATACCCTTCGTGGGTGCAGAGAGCTGGCGACCGTTCAGGTCGTAGACGCGCTCGGTGCCGTCGCTGTCGATGGTGCGCAGCTGCTCAATGCCCGTCGTATCCTCCAGTGTCATGCCGATGGCACGGTTCCTGGCACCGCGGTTCTGCAGCAGATAGGCACGGAATGGTGGGATGCTGGCCGCACGGTGTTCGTCGTTGTCCGAAAGCACGGGATGCCACTTACCATCGTTCTGCAGCGTATAAGCGCCCAGCTCTGAGGCCTCGGCATTGCTGATACCGTAGAGCGTACCGCGCATTGAGAAGCCCGGTGCATCGCGCTGCTGGCCGTAAGTCGTACCACCACTGGCAGGAATACTTATATCGCCACTGGTACCAAGCATCGCATCACCCTGATCAGCCCAGATAAGATAAGGCTGCAGGGCTTCCAGTCTGTCGAGTGTCTGGGTAAAGATCAGTTCATTGTCGCTACGACCGGACATCTTGTAGGCCTTAGCGCCTGTTGGGATATTCAGGTCATAAGGCAGACAGATGGTGTAAGGCGCAGCGCTCTTCGTCAGCGTGCGGGTGTTTTCCACCTTCTGAGCCTTGAAAGCATAAGGCACGTCATAGTCGAGGGCATCCACCAGTCGGTAGGTCGTTGTGGCGTTGTCCACGATGACGTTCACCTCGTCGGTCTGTCCGTATTGCTTAGGCATGTAGCAGAGTGTATTCTCCGAGAAGCCCTTGTTGCGCAGGCCGCCATTGCGGAGCTCGTCGACAACCATCGTTGAGTCGCACTCTGTGAAATCGGCCCAATGCAGATTCTTGGCATCGGCGAAACTCTTGTCCTCGATACTCTCCAGCGATGCCGGCAGGGCAATCCGCTCCAGGTTGGTCAACGGCTGCATATCGGCAGCCTTCAGTTCCGTCACGGCGGTGTAGCACAGCGGCGTAAGGTCTTTGATGCCTTCACGGTTACGGAACCATCCACCCACGTCGTCAATCCCCGTCAAGTCGTCCTCGGTGGCGGCAGCGTGTGCAGCAAAGGCAGCAAACGACTCGTCGTCATCGAAAGCACCTCTCGACACGTTGTTGGTGCGCTGCCATGAGCCGGTATAGGCATCGTCGCGCATATACTCATCATAAAGCGACGGACGAACGTAGAAGGCATCGAACGTCGGGTTGTAGTTGTTGCACATGTTGCGCCATACCCAGTTGTCCTGCGTCATCTCCGCTTTCTGCTTCGGCAGCAGGTACAGACGGGTGAGTGACGCACAGTCGTCGAGGGCATCCCAGTTGATATAGGTGGTCGAGTCGCCAATGACGAGAGTTTCCAGATTCTCACACTCCAAGAGTGCGCGGCTGGGGATGGTTGTCACGGTCTTGGGCAGGATGAGCGTCTTCAGCGAGTAAGCCTTCAGGAAAGCGTAGTAAGGCAGCACGTTAGGCTCCTTCACCACCGACGAGTGGCTGGTGACAACATTCTTGTCGTAGGCGGCATACCAGTCGCTCGGTTCCACTTGGGCGTCGTAGAGGTCGATATACTCTAACCGTCCTAAGTAGTTGCGTGCATCGGTCCAGGGGCAATAGCCGGCCAAGTAGCGCAGCACGCTGAAGTCTGCACCCGAGATGGGGCCAACAACCTTCAGTTTGCGGATATCCGTGTAGTTACCTTCCAGTTCGGCGATGGACATGCCGTCTGTTACTATGTCTTTCCAACTTTTTTTCACCTTGAGTCCTAACTCCTTGGCCAGGGTGTTCTTCTCGGTAGTGGTCACCACGAGCACATCGCTGCCAGCAGCAGCCGAATTGTCGGCAAAGATATGGTGGGCATACAGCGGCCAGGCCTCGCGGTAGCGTTTCACCAGCGTCTTGGGCACGATGATGCGGAATTCATAGGGCAGGTCGGCAAAGACGCCGCTACCCAGTGTCGGTACGCTGTCACAGTTGATGAAAATGTTCGACAGATTCCTACATCCTCGGAAGGCCTCGTAGCCCATATAGCGAAGCGTGTCGGGCAAGGTGACGCGCTTCAGTCTGTCGCATCCTGCCAGTGCCTTACCTAGATTACCGATGGCGGTGAAATAGCGCAACTCATCGAACGTTTCCACGTCAGTGCCCTCGAGGATGCCGTCGATATTCGTCAGTTGCAGATATTCCGACGGGAAGAAATGGCCCTTGGCCACGAAGGCCTCCAGTGCACGGTCGTCTCTGAACGGTGCGGCCAGGTTATGCATCCACTTTGTCAGCGTAGGCTCGTTGGCGTAGGCCGACTTCAGGTTCTCGCGGCAATAGACGGCGTTGATGGGCGTCTCCCACGAGTCGTAGGTCCAGAACCACAGCTGACCCGTGCCGGAGACTCCGCCAAAGGCGTCGCTCACAGCCTTCTCCGTGGTCAGGAACACCATCTCGTCGATGCCAGGCACCTCGTAGGTCACACGGTCGTCATAGCCCGTGGTCTTGTCGCCAATGGCCAGTCGTTTCAGGTTCACAGCATTGTCGAAGGCATGCTCGCCGATGTAGGTGGCCTCCTTAGGCAGGATGACCGTCTCCAGCGACTTGCAGAAGTAGAACATATATTCGCCCACCTGGTCGTCGTTGTCGAGGAAGTTGTTGAATCCGTCGCACTGGTAGGGATTGGTCTTGTCCTTCTTCAAGCGCGCGTTATACAGATTCAGGTAGCGCAGACGGCCGTAGGTGGGGTCACTGTTGTTCACGTCGGCACCGGCCAGGAAGCGCAGCACGCCCACGTCGACACCGTTCAGCGGACCACTCACGGTCAGAGAGTCGATGTTCCAGTAGGCACCCTTCAGACCTTCCAGATAGTTGCCGTCCATAATGGTCTCCAGACCTAACTTCGAGGCCAGTTCACCCACCTTGGTGGTGGTGACGCGCTTGGGGAAGGTCTGTGCGTCGCTGGCAGCCACGATGTAGTCCTTGTAGTCACTCCATTTCTCCTTGTAGGCAGCGACCGCCTCAGCAGGCACATAAATCTTGAAACCGTCGGTCACTACTTCGGAAGGCCATGAATTGACCTCAAAGACTTTTGTTCCAATCTCTGCCGGCGTGGTACCTAAGCAGCGTACGCTCTTCAGGTTATAATTGTTGTGGAAGGCCCTCTCCCCGATGCTGGTTACCGCTGCGGGAATCTCTATCTCGCGCAGGTCGCAGTTCTGGAAGGAATAGCTGCCGATGCTCTTGATGGTCGATGGAAATTCAATGGCCGTCAGGTTGTTACAAGCCACAAACCACGCATTGCCAACGAAGTCGAGTCCAGCCCATTCAAACAGCTTGAACTCTGGGAACTGCCTGATCTTCTCGTTTCTATTAAAATTTTCATAGAAACTGAAGTCAATCTCTTTTATGCGGCTCATGTCGATGATATCGTCCCACTCCGACGGGCTACCTACGGCGGTGGTATAGCGGAGACCGCTCAGGGCTTTCTTCACACCTTCGTCGACAGGTTTCACCAGACACGGTGTAAACTTGTCCTTATACGCTGCCCACGCCTCGTCGGCCTCAAACCAGCGCAGCTGCTGCTGGGTCATCTTCAGCTTCAGGTTGGGCGTGTTGGCAAATACGCCGCTACCCAACTGTATCTGTGAAGGCTGCAGTTCCTTGGCCTCGTTGATGCCGTCGGTGCAGAGATACAACAGGTCGAACGACTGAAGATTCTTACAGTCGGCAAAGCAGGAGTCCTGCAGGGCCACGTTGAAATCGTAATAGGTATCGCCGCCCCAGAGCCAGCCTTTGATGTCCCAGCATGAGACGCCCTTCAGGTTCTGATTGCCACGGAAGGCCTCCTTGCGCACATAGTCGAGCTTATAGCTGTTATAGATGCCGATGTCGTTGAAGAGACCCAACTGTCCCTTGTGACTGCTGAGCCAGTCATTATCGGCCTGCCAAGCCACAAGGTGCTCCACCTTATGGCCGCTCACCATCGATACCTTCTGCGTGGTGTTGCCCTCGTAGGCGTAGGCGTAGTTCACGCCGTAGTCGTTGAAGCCGCCCGGATATTCTGTCTCCTCATAGGCGAAGAAGCGCTTGTAGCGCTGCCACATGATGTCGTCGAGGAAGTCCTGCTTGCGGTCCTCGGGAATGATGATCTTCAGTTTGGTGGAGTCGCAGCCGGCGAAGATGCTGTCGCCACAGAGGATGAAGTTCTCCGGTCCGAGCGCCTGCGAGGCCTTGTCGCCCGTGTAGAGTCGCAGGTCGAAGCGCTTCAGGCTGGTACAGCCGGCAAATGCCGAGTCGGGGATGGTGATGAGCATGGGCACACTCTCCTTGGTGGTAGCCCCCTCTGCCTCGTGGAATATGACCTTCTGGAGGTTTGTGTTTCCGGCGAAGACATTGCGGCGGAAGGTCATGGTGCGGGTGTCGTCGTCGGCACCGGCATAGATCGTCGCTTGGCTGATATTCGGGTCGGCCTTGCTGATATACTGGTGATACACCAAATTCTTCGACGGCGTATAGATAAGGTTCAATCCCGTACCCGTGACCGCCACGTTGTGCATGTACGACAGGTTGTTAGCAATCAGTCCCTGATGCATCTGTGCAGCGTTGTAACCACTGCCCAGCATGCGGGCGGAAAGGAGGCCGGCACTGATGTTGGCACTCGTAGCACCACTCACATAGCCGCCGAAGTACATCAACTTCTTCAGCCAGGATACTGATGCCAGTGGACCATTATAGATAAAGGCCATGTTAGAAACCAATGTCGCATTAGAGAGTATATTGACTGTTTCGGGGAAGAACTTGAAGATGGCTGTGCCGAGCGTCTGTTGTATCAAAGGATGAGTTATTTCGCGTAAGGCTTCGACAGAAACAATGATGCCATCTTTGTTGCAGACGCCAGCAAAGAACAAATCGCTTATGAACGACTCCGCAACGCCTGCTTCTTTCAGGTTCGTACCGGCCAAAAGGTTGAGTACATCGTCGCCCTGCATGCTAAGCGGCCTCGAATAAATGGTCTTGGCCAAGGCCTTCAGTTGTGTCCACACAGTTTTCTTCGTTGCTTCCTTAACAGCTGCCTTAGTAGCTTCCTCAGCGGCTTTCCGGCTCGACTCGTAAAACGCTTCTTGCTGAGCCTGGCTGACAGCGGCTGCCTGGGCACCCTCTTTCTTGAGGGCACTGGTCACCGACCAGATCGAGTAGGCGTACAGAGCAATCTCGGCAATCAGAACAGGGGCACTCCACCACGACAGGTTCTGCGACACCACGTTGTCGGTGGACAGCATACCCGATGAGGTGGACATATATTCGTAGGTCAGACCGTCTTTCACGATGGGCTTCATGGTGGTGGGCTCGTAGTCGGCAGCCTCGATGTACCGGGCATACTGTATCCAGTTGGGATCATCGCGGAATTCGTCGTACCTGTCGGGCGATACCAAGATGCGGAAGCCGTCGCTGACGGCGGGGGGTAAGGCTGCCAATTCTTCTGGAGTCATTTTCTCCATTTCCTCAAAGGTCGGCTCGCCAAAGATGTTGTCGGCGGGGATGACATCCTTGGGTCCCAAGTTCACCCATCGGTCGTCACCGTCCTGTATGAAGTAATAGAGACGGATTTCCTTCAGGTTCTTGCAGTCGCGGAAGGCCCCGTTCTCAATAACGATTTTCGGCTCACTGTACGAGTTCTCGCTACGGCCGTTGGTCTGCCAGAACTCCACTGCCTTCAAGTCGTTACATCCAGCAAAGGCATTGCGACGGATAGCAATCGTTTTATAATTGTAGTACGATCCCACGTCGTTGTAGATGCGGGCCAAGCCGTTGTTCTTCTTCAGATAGTCGGCATCACAGCCCTCGACAGTGGTATAATACACCGTGGCGCCATTGTCGGGATCGGCCAGCAGCGTGCCGGCATTGAAGTTCTGGTAGTCGGCATTCCAAAGGCGCAGTTGCTTCATCACCTCCTCACGCTGCTTACCGTCGTTGGTCAGATAGGTCTTGCCGTCCTGTGCCAGCATACATTTGTAGCGGACGCCGTAGTCGTTGATCTCGTAGCCAGAGGGTTCATAGCTGATGATGCGGTCTCTCAGATCGCTCCACATGCCCGACGAACGGTAGTCGTTGAGCGTCGAGGTGGCCACGCGGATAAAGGCGTTGGGCGACCCTTCGAGCATGTTGCTCCAGATGCGAGGGATGCAATTGGTAGGCATCGGCTCCCAGTGGTTGGTGCCGCGCGTGATGTACTGCATCAGGTCGATCTTCTCCAGCTGCGGGGCGTTGTTGAAGGCACGGTGGCCGATGAAGAACATAAAGTCGGTGTTCGAGTTGTATGACCACGCATCAGAGTCCTGGAAGTAGACGCGCTTCACCTTCGACTTGCCCGAGAAACCATGGTCGGCCACGCAGGCCAGATGGGTATGGCTCTTGAAGTAGCCCACCAGGTCGTTGAGGATAAACACCTCGCCGTTGTCGGGCACCGATTCTTCATCGATGGTGGCGGCCACTATGTAGGGGGCACCTTCATAGCCATGGTAACGCAGCCAACCGTCATCATCGAAGCGATACTGATAGGTGTTGTCCCACGGTTGGTGTACGCTGGTGTCGAAGAAACGGGTGTAGTTATTACCGGTGATGTACGTGTACTTCACACCTTTATAAGTATAGGTGTAGTCCTCGTCGGGTGCACGTCGGGGCAGTCGGCGGGCGGTCACCACCGTGCCGTCGCTCATCTTCACCTGATCGGGAATCACGTCGACAGTCTGGTCGGCCACCGTCACCGAGTCGGTGATACCGGCTGTTACTTCGGTTTTTTCCTGAGCCCAAACTCCTATAGCTGCTATCGTCAGCCAGAGGGCAATTGTTAATCTTAGTTTGTACATATTAATAGAATTGATTCATTATTTACGCTTTACGAAGAAGTCCTTCGGGCTCGTAGTGTAGAGGTTGCCGAAGTTGGTGTAGTTATAGATACCTACGTGCGAGCCGAGCGTGTGCTGGGCGCAGTAGAGGTAGAGGTCGCGGTAGGTGCCGTCGGGGTTGTCCGAGGCATGGCCCACCAGATTGCGACTGAAGCGGTCGCACATCCAGATGCCCAATTCGTTGCTCCACGAGTCGGCAAACGACTGCTCGTAGGGCCCTGCCGAGCAGATGGCCAGCACACCGGGGATGCCCTCAAGGGCCTTGCCCATGTTGGCCGAGTAGCAGGGCTCCAGGCAGACGAGCATCTGTCGGAACTGCTTCCGGTCGGCCATCTGCTGCAGCGTCTGGCTGAGCAGGTCGGCCGTCATGCCGTTGCCCGCCATCTCGTCGCGCCACGCCATCTCGTCGATGCCGTTAGTAGTCTTGCTACGCCCGTGCCCACTCCAGAACAGCAGCACGTTCTGCCCGGCATCGGCAGGCAATACCACAGGCGTCTTGTCGGTCTTCACACCCTTCAGGATGTTACAGATGTCTTGTGGCATGAGGTCGGCATTCTTATAGTCGATGACAGCTCCTTCGAGCAGGTTCCTGCCATCGGGATCGGTACGCACGGCGCCCTTGTCGCTGTTCTCCGCTGCATTGGCGCATTCGTCGGCGCTGACGAGGATGATATGGTCATCGTCGTAGCCGCCAGCCTTCAGCATCTGGTAGATATTCAGCACATCGGCCTCATGACGGTAGTTCTCCCATCCATGGCTGCCCTGCACAAGCACGGCATACTGGTCGGTAAGCGCGGGATAGTTGATGGCAGCCGTGGCACCGCCATACTGCTGGTCGAACTTCTCCTCGGCATTCTCCACCAGCCAGTTCCACGAGGCGAGCGACTTGGCCGTCTGGGCATTGCCTGATCGGCTGTAGTAGCCCTGGTGCTGCACACGCCCTCTATTAATGATCCAGTTGACATAGGTGGTATTAAGGGCTGCGGTGTAGCACTCTTTGTCGAACTGCACGGGCCCTGAAGCACCCTTAAAGCCAATCAGTTGTCCCTGCTCCAAGGCTGCAAGGTATAGTTCCATACCCATTTCGCTCCAGGCATAACCCGACAGGAAGTTGTCGGTGGTGGTGATGGCGATAATGGCATCGTTGAGATTGTCAACTTCTGGGTGATGTTCCAGATAGTTGGCGGAGAAGGCGGCCAGCAACAGGGCATCGTAGAACTTACACTCGGCAAAGGTAGGCTTCGTGTTGTAGCACGCCTCGTAGCTCATCTCGAATCCCGTCATCGGATCGGCATAAGGCGAATATCCCTCGTAGTTATCTACAAGGAGCGCATCATAACGTCCGAGTGCCGCTATCCCTTCGTCGGTGAGGTTCGACAAGACAAAATAAATGGGCGACCAAGTGCTGACAAGTACTTGAATAAGTCCTGATCCCCATCCCAATTCAGATAATTTACCCTCATCATCCCAACTCTTAAACCCTTCATATATTTCATTCAAATCAAAATGCCACCACTCATAGCGAAGTTTACTAACCTGTAACAATTGTTCCGGACGCTCTATTACCACAAAGGCAGGCATCACAATGTTATAGTAACTTACATCGTCAATATCGTCGTAAAACGCTTGGAGATTCTGATAGAGCATTTCCGAATCGGAATACTGTACATTCCACCTGAAACCAATACCCAGTTCGGTGGCCTGGAAGGGCGCCCACTCAAAGAACGTCTGGCCGTATTTGTTGTTGGGCGTGAACAGGCCGGCATAATCAGCATATTTAGCATACGTTTCTCTCCTCTGGATGGTTTGAGCATGATGCATCTGCATCACCTCGGAGAGCGATACATCGGTCTCGGTGAGTGACCAGAGGAAAGGCTGCTGACCGTCGCCCGTGCTGGTGATAGCAAAGCGACGGATCACACTCTCGCTGGTGGCGGTGGGCAAGATGAGCGGCTTAAGGGTCTGCTGACAGTAAGGAGCCAGTATGTCAACATGGTCGCTGTCGAAAGGCCCGATGACGGCCATCAGGTCGTCGCGGTTAGCGAGCTGTTGGCCCAACGATTTCAGGTCGTTGCCGTATTCGTCGTACCACTCCAGCTTCAGGTCGATGCAGAGCGTGTCGTGCAGCTGGGCGTTGTGCAGGCTGCCAAGCATCCACTCTGCCGTGCGCTCCAGACGGGCCTTCATAATGGGATCGCTGAGCGGTGCCACCACAGCCACCGTCTTCTCCACCCATCGACGAGAGTCCTTATATACGATGATATCGTCTTCCTCCTTACAGCCTACCATTAGCAGCGTCACTGCCGCCAGCATCGAGACTATCCACTTATCTGTTCGCATGCTCAGCCTCCTTTCTGATTGCTACCTGGCGCACACTGTCCGCATACACATTTTCTCTCTCTAGCCAGACAGTGCCCTCCGGGAAATCTAAGTCAGTACCCCCATCAGCCAATCCCAGTGTCTGGTGCTTAGGCATAGTGCCGTTTTCCCATTGTTCTATATAGTCATTCAGCACCTTGTCGATATTTTTAAACACGGTCACATAACAATAACACCTACTCACTGGAACATATTCATCAATGCTCACATAATAGGAGGCTTGAGGGAGGATGCGAAAGAAGGCATTCCCGGCACCTCCACACATGGGCACCAAACAAACGTCATCGCTTTCGTTTTCGCGGTACTCTTCGAAGATACGCAATGCCGTGGTGTCGGCCAATTGGAATCCGCCACCAGGCTCGTCGCTCAGATACCTGATGTATAGCGGTTTCTGTTCTTCGGGTATGGCAGCGTGATAACCCTCCAAGAAACCTTCGCTCGCCTCTACCACACTCTGTATGTATGGATTGGCCATCACCAACAGCAGTTTATTGGTCCAGAGATAGTTGATGAGGTTGCCTACCATATACATCGCGCCATAATAGTCGATATAAAGCGTGGAGCCCTTGCCCTCAAGAGGTGTCGTCGTCTCCAGATAGAGCAGGTCGGCATTGGGATTATGCTCCAGGCGGCGGTTATTCTTGCGGATAAAATCATCGTAAACGGGACTGGTGGCAATAAACAAGCGGCGAACGCTGTCCTGGGCGCTCTCCATCTGCTGGAAAATCATCTCCAGATAGGTCAGCCCCTGCTCCATGCTCTCAGGCATCAGATGCAGGGTTCTGAGCCCGCGCTTGCTGGCCGTAGCCTCGATGCCTCTGTATATCTTGTCGCAATACGCACGGTCGCCCAGACTGTTGGGGCCGTAGATTACTGTGACGAGCGGCGCCGTGCTGGGCTTTTCCTCGTCAGGATTAGTCTGATATATCGTATTGCCGTCCTTAGTACAGGCTGTCAAAGCCATGAATATAACTAGTAACAGCGTCCATAGATTGTTCTTTGCCATTGTTTTGTTTGTTAGAATTATGTGGCAAAGATACAAAAAAATCCGTTAAACTGTGTTACCACCCCCTTAAATAACGTTAAATACAAGAAATTAAACAGTTTCGTCGACTTTTCAACATCGCTGTTATCACTATGGCATTTCCTGTCATGAGTCCTTACGAGGACTATTTGTTATTTAAAGGAATTCTTCTAGCAAACCTTGAAGGGTCGCCTATCAATTTGCAGGGCTTTTATTTTTCTGCTGAGATCATTAGTGTCCCGTTAAAATGGGACACTTAATAAAAATCCCCTCGCGATTGCGAGGGGATCTGTTGTTTATTTGAACTTGTAAGGCAGATCGCCCTTAACCCAGTTCGTTCCATCGCCCCAGCCGGGGTTCTGCTCAAGGACACCCTCAGACAGTGTGACCTGATCCTCAGGAATCTTGAAGAAACCTCCCTCGGTGTCGCGGTAACGCTGCATGAAGTCGTTGGTGAAGGCATACTCGCCCGGGATGCCCTGATTCAGGATGGGATTGCCCACCTGATTCTTCACCTTCTCCGCGACATCGCCCCAGCGGCGCAGGTCGTTCCAGCGCAGGGCCTCGAAACAGAGCTCATAACGGCGCTCCTTCTTCAGGGCTTGCAATGAATAAGTGACATCGGGCAGGCCCGCACGCTGGCGAACGGCATTCAGACCGCTCTTGCCATTGTAGACCACCTTACCATCGGTGAGCTCGGAGTGCATGAGCAGCACATCGGCAAAGCGCAACCATACCAGCGACTGGGTGAGACCGGTCTGACGGTTGTTCTCACTGCCGTAGTAGTAGCCATAGCTCAGATAGCGACCGCTGTGGTCTTCGTTATAAGCCTCGCAGCCAAGGTATTTCTTGGCCAGCAGGTCGGTATTCTCCACCTCCTTGGCGGCATCACCTTTGTAATTGGGGATTTCGTCGGCACGCTTACAGATGGAGCCTACACGGCGGTAGTCGCCAGCATAGTCGGGATCCTCAGCCCAGTCGGTCCATAGCTTCCAGCATACGGGACCGTTGCTGTAGCCCTGTACGGAGAACGGGAAGGCAGCCTCGGTAGTCTTACGCGGATTATAGAACTCGACGATACGGTTGTGGCGCAGCTGAGAATCAGCACTCCAACCCGGCTTGTTCGACATCTTGATGGCAAACATGCTCTCCTTGTTCTCGTCGGTCTCCCAGTTCAAGCCGTTTTCAAGGGCATAAGGATAGTCCTTGGCGGTATAAGGATTGGTGTAAGGCCAGAGGTTACGCTGGTCGGAAACGAGGCCGAAACCGCTGTTATTGATACAATCCTCGAGCCAGGAAGCCACCTGCGACTTGGAGATGCTGCCACCTCCGGCAACGGGCAGTTCAGACTTGCCATAGAAGCCTGTGTAGAACAGCCATACGCGGGCCATCATACCCTCGGCAGCCCATTTCGACACACGACCCTCACCAAAGTCGGGATACTTGGTTGACGGACCGGCCTCGATAGCATTCTTCAGGTCGGAAGCAATCTGGGCATAGATCTCATCAGGCGAGGACTTTGGCAGGTTCTTGGCTTCAGTCGACAGCACCAGAGGCACACCGTTGAACACCTGTGCAAGATTGAAATAATAGAAGGCACGGAGGAAATAGATTTCACAGAGCAGCTGGTTCTTCTTGTCGGGAGAAGACCATTCCGTTACCTTGTCGATGGTTTCCAGCGCATTGTTGGCACGGTTGATACCGGCATAACGCTGCTTCCAGAGGGGTTTCATCCAGTCGACGTAAGCATTCATCAGACGGTCGACGCCCTGGGCACCGATATTACTCTGGCTACCACCACCCAGACGGTCGTCGGAGGCGATATCGAAGATGAAGAAAGGATCTTCCTCGGGGTCAGCCAGATTTCTGTTCATCACCGAATAGATACCATTCACCATCTGGATGGCATCTGTTTCATTGATCGGGAAGTTCGAAGTATCCTTCTTCGTGAGGTTATCTGTGTCGAGGAAATCCTCACAGGCGCAGACACCACAGATTACGCAGATTGCGCAAATAAATTGATATATCGTTTTCATAATCTTCATAATTACTTAAAAGTTGATATTTGCACCCACCTGGAAAGAACGGGAAGACGGATAATAACCGCAGTCAATACCAGAAGCCCAGCTTGTGCCATTGCCGAAGCCCACTTCAGGATCCATACCAGAGTAGCCGGTGAAACAAATGAAATTGTTGAGTGATATATAGAGGCGGCACTTCTGTACGGGAAGCTTCGAATAGAGTTTCTTGAAATCATAGCCGAATGAGATGCGTGAGATCTTGAAGAAGTCGGCATCCTCGATCCAGACGCGTGAGATTTCAGACATGTTGGCGGTCTTACCGTCAGAGAAGCGCGGATACTCGTTGGTACTACCCTCGCCTGTCCAATACTTGGTATAGACATCCGTACAGTAGTTGTCATCGGGATGGTCGGAGAACTGACGATAGCTCTTAGCCACCTGCTGGCCGAAGGAGCCGTAACCATTGATACCGAGGTCGAAGCCCTTGTAGGAAACGTTGATGTTCAGACCAAGGGTATAGTCGGGATTCGGATCACCAATCATCGTCTTATCGGAATCATCCTTATCAATCTTACCATTGCCGTTGTAATCAACGAACTTCACGTCACCAGGCTGTAACGACTCACCCTGCAGAGAGTTTTTCTTGTCGCCATTACAGTTGCGGTCGAGATAGTCCTGAAGGTCGGCCTCGTTCTGGATGATACCTTCCATCTCATAGCCCCAGAAGTAACCGATAGGATAGCCCACCTGCAGACGATAAAGCTCTGCGGTGTTCTGAGCGATGGCATTGGAGCCACCGTGGATGATACCCTCGGAGTTGGCCAGACGGGTTACCTCATTCTTATTATGTGAGAAGTTGGCTGTGATACCATATCTGAAGTCCTTGCCGATCTTGTCGTTCCAGCTCAGCTGAATCTCATAACCCTTGTTCTCGATGTCACCACCATTGATATAAGGTGCACCTGTTCCGTAGATGAGCAACATCGGAGCTCTTACGAGCCAGTCCTTGGTGGTCTTCTTATACCAGTCGAAGGCAAAGCCCAGACGGCTGTTTAAGAAACGGGCATCGAAACCGAAATCAAGCTGCTCGGAGGTTTCCCACTTCACATCCTCATTGGGAAGGATATCGGGATAAGCACCGAGACCAGGGTTGTCTTTGCTATCGAAATAATAGGGATCGTCGAGGGCTATGGTTGCCAGATACTGGAAACTGGAGATGTTACAGTTACCGTTCTGACCCCAGCTGGCACGGATCTTCAAGAAGTCGAGCCAAGACTTCGTCGACTCCATGAAACTCTCGTTGGTCATCACCCAACCTGCAGAAACTGAGGGGAAGTAACCCCAACGCTTACCGCGTGCGAAGTTGGAAGAACCGTCAGCACGGAGTACGAGTGAGAGCAGATAAGTCTCGTTGTAGTTATAGTTGATACGTCCGAAGAACGACGAGATGGCGCCCTGTGATTCCGGACTACCACCGATGGAAGTCAAGGAAGTATCGATCACATCGGCGTTGGTGATATAGGCATGATCGAACGATCCCGGGAAGAGAGAATTACCGTTGGTCACGTTAACACCATTACCATAGCCCCATTTTTCGACAGACTGTCCGAGGAGGGCATCGATATTATGAAGACCGAAGGACTCCTTCCAATTGATGGTATTCTCAAGAGACCAGCGGGTATTGTATGACTGGCTCTGTGAAACCTTATCGTTGGCTTGCGACTTCTTGGCACTGAGTTCATACACCGGCACGTAACTGCGGCTCTCCCTGTGACGGTACTGCCAACCTGCGCTGGTGCGCCATGTGAGGCCCTTGATGGGTGAGAACTCCAGGAAGAAGTTTGACTGCAGGCGCCAGCCCTTGTTATAGCCGTTGCCATTATCATACTTCATCGCTGCCAACGGGTTATGCGCCTCGTCCAGAAAGCTCCAGTTATCGGCCAGAATATCCTTGTACTCATAGTAACTGCCATCGTCATTGTAGGCGGGCAGCAGCGGGGTCATGGCCAGCAGGGTACGGATGCTGTTGCCATAGATACCGCCTACAGAGACACCACGCTTGTCGGTAGCCGAGAAGGTAACGTTCTCACCGAACTTCAGAATATCGCGACCATGCTTTCTGATCAGAGAGTAGTCGGAGTTCATACGAACGGTGTAACGGTCGAACTTCGGATCGGCAGGTGCACCGAGCGTACCTGTCTGGTGGTATTTCGTGAAACCGAGTGCGAAGCGTGACATGTCGCTACCACCCGAAATTGTGACGGAGGCATTGTGCATCGGAGCATTGTCGATCGTGGTCTCATCGAGCCAGTTGGTACCATTCCAGGTGCCATTCTGAATCTGGGTCAACTGCTTGGGGATATAGTTCTCCCAAACGTATGGCTCAACACCCTGTATCTCACGGGCCTTGTTGATGATCTCCATATACTGTGTGGCATTCAACGGGGTGACATCATTGGTATTGACATTCTGCCAACCCAGATAGCCGTCGAAGGCTACCTGTATCTTGCCAGTCTTACCCTTCTTGGTAGTCACCAGGATAACACCGTTAGAAGCACGGGCACCGTAGATAGCGCTGGAGGCAGCATCCTTCAGGATATCGATGCTCTCAATGTCGTTCGGAGAGAGGTCGTCGATATTGGCACCTGGCACACCATCGACTACATAAAGCGGGGTGTTAGAACCAGCAGTACCCATACCACGAATCGTTACCTTGTAACCCTCACCCGGCTGACCGGAGTTCATCACGATGTTCATACCGGAAGCCAAGCTCTGCAAGGCACCGAAGGCATCGACAGCATTCACGGCCTCGATGTTCTCCGAGGTCACATGCACTGTAGAACCTGTCACGAGTTTCTTCTGCTGTGTACCGTAACCAACGACCACCACATCGTTGAGAAGCTCGGATTCTTCTTCGAGGGTAATGTTAGCTGTACGACCTGCTACCGGTGTCATGGTCACCGTCTTGTAGCCGACATAAGAGATTTTAATCTTGGCACCCCGGTTAATGGACAAGGTGAAAGAACCATCAGCGCCTGTCACCGTTCCATTGCCTTGAGTACCCACTTCAATGACTGCAGCCCCCATGACGGGTTCACCGTTAGAGTCGAGGACTACGCCCTTTACCTGCACAGCAGTCTGCGACTGGGCGACTGCATCTGTTGCCATTACACGAACAGGAATAGATGATGCACCAAACATCAACACACCTGCACACACGGCAGAAAGGAATTTTTGATAGTAGTACATAAATTAATTAGTTGGTTGATATTAAGTTGATAATAAAGTAAAAATCTTAAACTAAGTTTCTATTAACTATTCATAAATTCGATTACAAAGATAATAATAAAGTCGGAAGATTAGACCTTCCGACTATGGCTTTGTATTTTTTTTATGATTATAGCTGCCGTTTTCTTGTACGAACCGTCAAGAATTAAACTTTGTTAAGACTCCGCAGATTCCTGAGGTGCTAATTCCTCAGATATCTTCTCTTTCCTGATGACAAACTTCTGATAATAATTGATGCTCAGCGTGGTGAGCGGCAGGGCAATAATCATACCAAGAATACCCAGCAATGAACCCCAGATAGAAAGCGACAACAGGATGATGGCCGAATGGAGACCCGTAACATGGCCCATGATCTTCGGCGTGAGGAAAGTGTCCTGAATGATCTGCACCACAGCAAACACGATGAGCACCAGTAGCATAATAAACCAGAAGTTCTGACCCGTATCCGCCGCCTTCACAATGGCAAGCAGGATGGCCGGCACAAAACCTATCAACTGCAGGTAAGGCACCATATTAAGCAAACCAATAAACATGCCCAAACCCACGGCAATGGGGAAATCGATAATCAGGAAGCCGATGCTGAAGAGGATGCCCACGCACAAGGCCACCAAAGCCTGACCACGGAAATACTTGTTCATGCTCACCTCTACATCGCTGACCAGCTGCTTGGCAAAGCCACGATAACGCTGAGGCAGCAGATTAGGCCATCCACGGTTGATATCCTCATAATCCAATAATATTAAAAAGGTATAGAGCGCTACCATGGTCAGCGTGAACACACTCGACACGATGCTAATGGACTGGGTAATGACATCCCACAACTTTGGAAGCGTGGCCTTGATGCCTTCCAGGAAACCGTCTTGTGTGACGATAGCCTGTATCTGGTCGGCACTGAGATGATCGCGTACGTATTCCTGAATCATACGGGGGATATTGCTTACCGTTTCATTGTCGGTGACATAAGCTATCAGTAAATCTTTGACGCGCATGCTCTCCTCTACCATTGGCGGTATCATCAGGATGAATACAACGGTCAGCACCAGTCCTGCCACCAGGAAGGCACTAATGATGCCGAAGATGCGGTATTTCATCCGACAACGGTACTGGAAGAACTTTACCAGTGGGAACAGTATATAGGCAATCAGCCAGGCCAGGAAGAAGGGGACGAGCACATTACTCAACCTGTTGAGCAACATCACGATACCCACCAGTATCAGAACACCGATGGCGCCACGAATGAAACTATCAAACGTGATCTGGCCCTTGTCATTCGTCATCATCTTCCCCGAGATTTCCGCCGTTCGTATCCAACTGATTATCAAGCTTAATGCCTACATCGCCCAGATTGCTCACCGACACAACCATCGGAATATATTCATCTGTTTGAGGATGACAGACACTGGCAGCAAAGAAGAGGTTGTTACCCTCTACCTTGTCGAACACCAAACCCTCCAAAATACCTGTTTTCCGATAATCGTCATTCAAAAGACTTTCAAAGGCAGCCTTGGTGAATGACTTGCTGAAAAAGACGCTGCCATCTGCACGGATAATACGCAAGGAAATACGGTTATCAACATATTTCTGTCCCGTTTCATCCTTTACCATGCGGAGACTGTCATCAGGTGTACGGTTCACTACGACCTGATAATTCTTGTTCAGCCACTTGACGTCCGTCGTCTGATTATAATCCTGC
The DNA here is from genome assembly GCA_902785945.1 of uncultured Prevotellaceae bacterium. Lineage (GTDB taxonomy): Bacteria > Bacteroidota > Bacteroidia > Bacteroidales > Bacteroidaceae > Prevotella. Next base: position 58,826 of record CADAAR010000014.1, on the reverse strand, counting down.
ATACGAACGGGCGCCTGTAACTTAGGTTTCTCTACTTTCGGTGCTATAATATCGTCATGCTTCTTCTTTTCGCCACAACTGGCAACAAGCATGGCCAACACAGAAAAAAACACTATCTTTACAAGCTTCTTCATTACTTTTGCTTTAATGATTCAGCTGCAAAGATAGTGCTTTCTTAGTAAACAACCAAATATTTTTGACTTCTTTTTAGTTTCTGCCGCCAAAACCACCGCCGCCAGGGCCACCCATGCCACGACGACCACGCTGTGCACGCTGCTCCTCCATATCCTTCTGATAGCTCTTGAACTGCTCAGGAGTCAGGATCTTCTCAAGTTCGGCATCGTATTTCTTCTGGTTCTCTTCTCTCTGCTTACGCATCTCCTCGAACTGAGCGCGCTGCTCCTCAGTCATCTGGAAGCCACCGCCACCCATCTGGGGAGCACCCTGACCACCGGGGCCGGCCTGACCGCCACCACGACGACCACCCATACCACCAGGACGGCCACCGCCCATACGGCCCATACCCATACCGGGACCCATTGTCTCAGCATTCTTGGTGTTCAACTCCAGGAGCTTCTTAGCCTGGTCTGCATCGAGCTTGTACTTCTCAACCATAGCGTCGGTGCGCTGCTTAATCATTTCTGTTCTGTCAAACTGCGGACGCTGTCCATTGTTACCTTGTGCCATAGCGGTTGTACCCATCAGTACAGCGGCTGTCATAATCAATACGATTCGTTTCATGTTTTGTTAAATTTTTAATGTTTATAATTAATTTATTTGATTTGCAACTATCTATTTGACACCAAAACCGCAAAAAAGTTTAATGGAATCGAAAAAAATTGCGTTGACTTTCAGCAAAATGCCATTTTTTTACTATCTTTGCCCATCATTTATCAACGAACATGAAAAGAATCATCTACATATGGGCCATACTCCTATTGGCGCTCTCGGCTTGTAAGGGTGAAAAGGCTGATGATGGTGGCATATATCAGGCTACCGACACACTGCCGATGTTGATTACGCAAGTGCAGAAATGTTCGCGACTCTATACGGCAGAGGTCAAAGTCCATAAGATTGTGACTCACGACGATGTGATCCGTCTGAGAGGTAATCTGCTGCAAAAAGACTTCAACTTCAAAGTTCCCTTGGGCGAACGTAAGATTGCCATTCCCATGGACGCCACCCTCAAGGCCTATATCGATTTCAGCCAGTTCTCTGAGAAGAACATTGAGCGTTCAGGCGACAAGATCACCATCCTCTTGCCTGAGCCCAAAGTGGTGATGACCAGTTCTAAGATCAATCAGAAAGAGATTCGTGAATATGTGGCCCTCTCACGTGCCCATTTCAGCGATGCCGAGATGACCAACTTTGAGCAACAGGGCCGGGCAGCCATCATCCAAAGCATTCCACAATTAGGCATCTTCGAGATAGCCCGCGAGAACTCTGCCCGTATCCTCGTACCAATGCTCACGGAATTAGGCTATCAGGAAGAGAACATCACCATTGCCTACCGTAAGCAATACGGTGTTGGTGATTTGAAGAAACTATTAGAGATTATCCCATGAGAAAAACGATAGACAACATCCGAAGCATCACCGTTGCTGTAGCCATTATTGCCGTCATCCTGTTAGTAGTATGGCTATACCGCTCGTTAGGCGATGCCCGTCTGGAAATGGGAGCAGACGACAGCATCGAGCTCACACCGACTCAGATAGAGAGCATCAAAGCCGTTGGAGAATGGGAGTTTCTGAGCATCAGCACAGAGGAACTGGTAGACACCACGCGCAAACGTCTCTTCAAAGACGACCAACTGGTACGCATTTACTACGGTACCCTCCGCTTAGGCGTCAACATGCAACAAGTGAAGCCTGGTTGGATACAGCAACGGAATGATACCCTCTTCCTGACACTGCCTAAGGTGGGACTTCTGGACCGTAACTTTATCGACGAGGCCCGTACTAAATCGTTCTTTGAGAGTGGCACCTGGAAGGCTGAGGATCGTGAAGCGCTGTACAAACAGGCTTATCGGAAAATGACAGCCCACTGTCTGACACCAACCAACCTCCAAACGGCAGAGGAAAATGCTCGCGAGAGTTTCAGGAAAATGCTGCGCTCAATGGGGTATAAAAACGTAGACATCAAATTCGAGAAATAAAACCATACGACACAAAAATGGACGGAATCAATCAAATATTGGAAGCATTAAGCGGTTGGCTATGGGGTTGGCCGATGATTATATTATTATTAGGTACACACATCTATCTAACCATCATCCTTCGTTTCCCACAGCGAAAGATCTTCACCGCCATCCGACTCTCTGTAAAACGCGACCCCAATGCAAGCGGCGATGTGTCACAGTTCAGATCGTTGGCAACCGCTTTGGCTGCCACCATCGGAACAGGCAACATCATCGGTGTAGCCACAGCCGTAGCCTTGGGTGGTCCTGGAGCCGTATTATGGTGTTGGCTGACGGGTGTTTTCGGCATCTCTACCAAATACGCCGAGGGACTGCTGGCCATCAAATACCGCACAAAGACAGCTAGCGGAAAAATGTTAGGAGGCCCCATGTACGCATTGGAACGGGGTCTTGGTTGGAAATGGCTGGCCGTACTGTTTGCCATCTTCACTGCCTGTGCCTCCTTTGGCATCGGCAACACCGTACAAGCCAACGCTATCGCCACCCTTACTTTCGAGACCTATGGCATTTCGCCCTATATCACAGGTACCTTTGTCTGTCTGATGACAGGCGCTGTGGTCTTGGGAGGTGTGAAAAGCATTGCCCGCGTCTGTGGTATGCTAGTTCCCTTCATGGCGTTTTTCTATGTTATCGGTTGTATCATCATTCTCTGTCTGAATGCCGACTATCTATGGCCGGCACTGAAGTTGATTGTGGTCTCTGCTTTCAGTCCACAAGCGGCAGGTGGTGGTTTCATCGGAACAACGGTCATGATGGCAGCCCGCTTCGGTATTGCACGAGGTCTCTTCTCAAATGAGTCTGGTCTTGGTTCTGCCCCTATCGTTGCTGCAGCCGCTCAGACGCGTAATCCTGTACGTCAGGCGCTGGTCTCTTCCAGTGGCACCTTCTGGGACACGGTTGTGATCTGTGCTCTCACAGGAATGGTCATCGTAAGCAGCGTGATTGCCTACCCCGACATCAGTTATGAGAATGGTGCCACCCTCACAAAGGCTGCCTTCTCTAAGATTCCCGTCATCGGAACACCTCTGCTTACCTTCGGTCTGCTGACCTTCGCCTTCTCCACCATCTTAGGCTGGTGCTATTATGGCGAACGGGCTGTGGAATACTTAAAAGGCAAGAAGTGGGTCATCGCCTATAGAGTGATCTATATCACTGCTGTCCTAATCGGTAGTGTTGTCAACTTAGCGATTGTCTGGAATCTGGCTGACTGCATGAATGCCCTAATGGCCATACCTAACCTGATTTCACTGCTATGCCTCAGTGGCGTGATTGTGCATGAAACCAGGAAATATCTTTGGCGAGGACAGCTCGACAAAGAGATGGAGGACACTATTTCTTACTCAAGCTCACGCAGTCAACGACCCTGACCACTTCAGCATCCACAACGAAGCGTACATCATAATCGCCAAAAGGCATACCATAGATCCGTTCCGCATCATCATGATAAGAGGGACGCGGATCTAAGGAAAGCGTCTGGCGCAAGGTCTCCAAGTCTGCTGGTGAAAAAAGACGTGCCAAGTGTTCAGGCATCTCCACCTCCAACGATTTCCATGCCGTCTGATCCACAAAGCCGCTCTTAGCCTCCGGATGACTATCGGCATAGACCACATAGGGTTTGATGTCGTAAATCGGTGTACCATCCATCAAGTCAGCGCCCTTCACATAGATTATTGGTCCCAGAGTCGGATGTTCCTCAATTCTGTCGAAGCGAACACAAGAAAGCCCCAGATGATTAGGTCGGAAGGGAGAACGTGTGGCAAAGACCCCCATTCTTTTATTGCCTCCCAATCGCGGAGGACGTACCGTCAGACTCTGAGCCGAGGATGGGCCATTGGCAGAGAACTCCCAGATCAGCCATAGATAGTCAAATGCTTCGATACCACGCAATGCCTCCATGTGTCGGAATGGTGGTTCGAAAACAATGCTGCCGATGAGACTTTCAGCAAGTCCACTCTGACGAGGGATGCCGAATTTTGACTTCAACGGAGACCGGAAATGGGCTATCGGTAATATTTCCATCGGGTGCAAAGATAGCAGATTATTCCCAAACGAACAAAAATTTTTCTTAAATTATGATGGTCGTATCGATTTTTTTTGTATCTTTGCCACAAAAATCATAGAGACCGCAACTATGGGTACGAAGACAATCCTTTTGGCATTGACCATGCTTTTCACAATAGGTCAAGCAAAGGCTGCTGACGATTATAAGCAGTCTCCAGAGTATTTGGCTCTGCGAGATTCCATGCACCATGGTTTCAACAGTGGCGACAGCGCACGTTTCTTTCCTGCCGTCAAACGGCTGCAGGACTACCTGCTGCAACAGGGTGACCTGCACGCTTATGAACCGTCAAAGGATCTTCGAAGCCTATATGCTAGGACGTCAACTTTCCATCGAACTGCGAGAGAAAGGCCTCGATAAGGAAATGTACATGGCCTACAACATGTTGGGGCATATCAACCGTTACTGCGGCAACAAGGACGCAGCCAAGCGCAACTTCAACACCGTGATCAGCATGATGGAGAAAGCAGGCTATTACGAGAGTATGCCACCTATCTACATGAATCTGGTCAACGTGGAGTTGGACGATGATCCTGAGGAAGCCAGAAGGCTGCTCGACAAAGCCAAGGAAATCGCAGAGAAATATTCCCCTGAAAGGGTGTTCGACATCGAGACACGCAGGACACTCATCTATTACAACAGTGGCGACATTCCCAAATTCCTGGAAGGCTATAAAGCATATCAGGAGGGCGTGGCTGAAGGCAAGAGTTCCGTTCATGGCCGCAGCATCGAAGTATACTATCTGGCCACTATGGGAAAGATCGACGAGGCGGTGGCCTTAGCCAGGAATGAACTAGGCGATGAGGGTCGTGAAGCCATCACGAAGATCTACGAACAGTCAGGCCGCTGGAAAGAAGCCTACAATTCGTTGCGCCAGTTTATGAGCTCCAGCGATTCCGTGAACAATGTGGTGCTAGCCAACAGTATGAGGGGTATCCGTGAAGAGCTGCGTATCTATGATATGGAAAGGGACTCAGCCCGTCAGCTCACCATCGGTCTGATGATTACAGCACTCCTGTTGATGTTGTTGGTAGCTGCACTGGTCTACATTCACTTCTCCCGTCGCCGTCATATGCGCCAGTTGAAGAAAGCCTACGACCACGCTTTGGAGTCAGACAAGATGAAGTCGGCCTTCATCCGCAACATCACCCATGAGGTGCGCACCCCACTGAACATCATCAGCGGCTTTGCACAGGTCATTTCCGACCCAGAACTTGTGACTGGACCAGAAGAACGGGCTCACATCGCAGAGATGATGCAGAAGAACACCCAGCTCATCACGTCACTGATCGACGAGATGCTGGAACTCTCATTGAACGAGAACGCACCAGGTAGTGTAGCTAAGGAAGACTCCGTAGAGGTCAACGACCTGATACGCGATTTCCTGCAGGAGAATGAATACAAGGTCAACAAGAAGACTATCAAGCTACAATTTGAGAGCAGTCTCGAAGAAGATTTCCGTCTTCAGACCAATGAGGAGATGCTCAAGCGCGTTGTCACCCTATTATTCGACAATGCTGTCAAATACACCCAGGAAGGCAGCATCACCGTGATGGCCAGTGCCGATGACGAGCAGGTGACGCTGGCAATGGAGGATACGGGTACAGGCATTCCCGCTAAAGAAGCAGAGACCATCTTCGACCGCTTCGTCAAACTCGATACCTTCAAAGAGGGCCTTGGCCTCGGGCTGCCGCTTTGCAGAATGATTGTCAACCGTTTAGGCGGTTCCGTCAATCTCGACACAAGCTATAAGCAAGGTGCCCGTTTCGTAGTCAAATTAAACAGATAACCAGATATGAAGAAACAATTGTTCTTAATTTGCGCAGCAGTCATGTCATTTGCCTGCTGCCAGGCCGCGCAGAAAGTGGATGAGTTTACCACCAAGAGCGGCAAGAAAGTAACCATTACGTGCATCAAGCACGCCAGTATGGAAATCAACTACAACGGCACGGAGATACAGGTTGACCCTGTAGGCTTTGGTGTTCAGCCCACGACTGATTACAACCAGTTTCCCAAGGCTAACATCATCCTGATTACCCACGAGCACAAGGATCATTTCGACCGTGAGGCCATCACCAGTATACGCACGCCAGCTACAAGCATCTATTCCAACAATGCCGTTTATAACATGTTCCGCAACAGCATTCCGCTGAATAATGGCGACAGCATCATCTATGCACCCGATATCAAGATCGAGGCTGTTCCTGCCTATAACTATACAGAAGGTCGCACACAGTTCCACCCCAAAGGTCGTGATAACGGCTATATCCTCACCCTCGACGGCTTGCGCATCTACATTGCTGGCGATACAGAGGATATCCCAGAGATGGAAGCCATCAAGGATATCGACATTGCTTTCCTGCCTTGCAATCAGCCCTACACCATGACTGTCGATCAGTTGGTGAAGGCAGCCAAGACCATCAAGCCCAAAGTGGTATTTCCTTATCACTACAGCCAGACACCAGTTACACAGGCTGTGATGAAACTGGCAGGCAGCGGCATAGAGGTCCGCATCCGCGACTATCAATAAAGAAAAAAATCGGGCATCACTGCTCGATTTTTTTTATGGTTTTATCGCCTGGTTTGAAGAGCAGGCCTGTGCATTTCTGAGCATCGGCCTTGTAAGCCTTCAGTTCTATCTTGTTCCAATCTATCTGGTCTGTACGCTGAGCCAAAGGCGCATGCGGAATCAGAGAGCCATCACGAACAAGGATGATGGCGGGTATCTTACCTGCCTCGATGGTCTGATAGCCCCCTTCATACACCTTACCTGTCTGATAGTCTATCCACTTACCCTTAGGCAGATAGACATCACGGCTGTTACCACTCTCCAGAAGCGGGGCCACGAGTATCTGCGAACCAAACATATACTCATCCTCCACGAGCCAGGCACCCTTGTCCTGTGGGAATTCCACCAGCAGGGCGCGCACCATTGGCAGACCTCGCTCTGAACAGTCCTTCGCCTGGGCATAAACGTAAGGCATCAGCTTGTATTTCATCTCGGCACATTCACGGAAAGCCTGTGTGAACGACTCTGAAATCAACCAAGGTTCTGTGGGAGGTGCACCATGAGCACGCGTATGACTGCTGAGGAAGCCGAAGGGCAGCCAGCGACGATAGATATCCTCGGGCGAGGCGGTCACAAAACCACCCATATCGTGACTCCAGAACGAGAAGCCGCTGAGTCCGAAACTCAGTCCTCCACGCAGATCGCCTAACATACCTATATTATTAGTAGCGGCATCACCTCCCCAATGGAGGGCGTAACGCTGACTTCCTGCCCAGGCTGAGCGCGCCCAGATAATGCCTTCACCAGGATGATTCTTCTCAACCACTTCGAAAAGGGCTTTGTTATAACGCAGCGGATAGAGATTGTGCTCATAGAGTCCACCCTTGCCACTATGATAGAAGCCATTATAGGGTGCTGCCTCACCAAAGTCGCACTTGATGGTAGAGACACCCTGCTTCATCAGTCCTTCAATCTTCTCTTGATACCAACTTACCGTCTCAGGGTTCGAGAAGTCAAGGATGGCGTCTTCCACAGGCATGCCTCCCGTCGCATTCACCACATGCAGTCCTTTCTCGATGATCTCTGGGAAGAAGCGGTTCTTAGGTGTGAAGTAAGGCAACTGCCACAGACAGGTGTGGAACCCATCCTTCGACAGCTGTTTCAACATACCTACAGGATCTTTGAAACGGTCCTTCGCAAACTGATAGTCACACTGCCAGTCAACACCGAACCAGCCTGTATCAAAATGAATCACATCGCTGGGAATCTTGTGGGCCCTCAGCTGATGGGCAATCTCCAAACCCTCCTCCTGCGAGAAATAGGTAATACGACTCATCCACGTGCCGAAACTCCAGAGGGGCAGCATCGGACTCTTGCCTGTGATATTGGTATACTCATCGAGAATCTCCTTAGGCTCTCCAAAGAACACGAAGAAGTCCATCTGCTCATCAGCCATAAACAAGCGCTGGGCACCAATGTAGCTGGCTCCGAAGTCACAGGTCACAGGGGCCGAGGTGTGCATGAAGATACCATAACCACGATTCGAGAAGTAGAAAGGCACAGGCTTATACTGTCCGTCGGTCTCTGGGCCCTGCGGGTCTGTCACAGAGAGATGCACCTTCTGCCCCACCTTATTCAGCGATGTAAACGACTCACCACAGCCATAAATCCGCTCACCAGGTGACAACAGGAACACTGGATTCATGCTGCGCGAATTGTCCGATCCCCTCTTGATAAACGAGAACGGCTGCAGCTTCACCTGCGTTGAATCATTATCTATCAGATGTCTTGTCTGTGTCAGCAGCTTTCCCTTTGCATCCTTAATCACCAGGCGGAAGGGGTATTTCTGAATCTCAATGCTACCGAATGCCGTTTTGTTGGCAACATAACTCTTCTTCGCCTTAAAGGCATCGCAGAACATCACATCGTCAGCATCCGGTGTCTTGGGCTCCACAGGTGTGGTCAGCATCCTGATTCTCGCCGTTCTTGGCGAAATCCACTCTATCTTGATCTTCAGCGCTGGATCGTTGTCATAGGCAGCATCCGGAAAATCCAGCATCTGCATTCGCACAGGCCAGTAGCCATTCAGGTTAAACGCCTGTCGCGGACTCATCCTGTAGCGTTTCCACTGCACCAGTCCCTCACCCTTCTGGGCATCAAAACTCACCAGCGAGTCAGCAAAGAAATAGGTGTTCGACAGGTCATAGAAGTCTGTCGACATATCCTTCTGCATACACTGCAGATACTGTACACCCGCATTCGTCTGAATCTGCGCACTCACAGCCATTGCGCCCCAAAGCGCACACATGGCACAAATCAATCTTTTCTTCATCATCATTAGTTTTCAAGTTATCTGCTGCAAAGTTACGAAAAAGAATCGAATATTTTGGCAGCGGTAGCAAATTTTTCACTATTCACTCTTCACTTTTCACTTAAAAATTGTAACTTTGCAGCAAAATCAAACCATTAGAATATGAATATCACTCCGAAAGAGGGCATCACCGATGCCAGACAATTGGGCATGCCCAAGTACATCATTCTGGGTATCCAGCATTTGTTTGCCATGTTCGGCGCCACCGTTCTGGTGCCCGTACTGACAGGTCTCTCCGTGTCGTCAACCCTGCTGTTTGCAGGTATCGGCACATTGGTTTTCCACCTCGTAAGCAAGTTACAGGTGCCTGCCTTCCTCGGCTCTTCGTTTGCCTTCTTGGGAGGCTATATGTCGGTAAAGGCATTGGGCGTTGAACAGGGCATGACTGAAACGTTGGCCTTGGACTATGCCTGTGTGGGTGTCTTCTTCGCCGGCCTCTGCTATTTCGTGATGGCAGGCCTCATCAAGTCGTTCGGCTTGGAGAAGATTCTGCGATACTTCCCACCATTGGTTACGGGTCCCATGATTATCGCCATCGGACTGGTGCTCTCAGGCAGCGCCATCCAGAACTGCACCACCAACTGGCTGCTGGCTCTTGTGGCCGTCATTACGGTCATCTCTACCAGTGTCTGGGGCAAGGGCATCATCAGGATCATTCCCATCCTGTTGGGCGTATTGGTCAGCTACACGCTGGCCGCCATATTGGGCGAAGTGGACTTCTCGGCATTAAACGATGCTGCATGGATAGGTCTGCCTTTCAGTCGTGAGCAGACCGTGCTGGCTGTATTTGATAATATGGACACCACCTTCCTCATCTCTACCATCATCGCCATTGTTCCGATAGCCATTGCCACCATCATGGAGCACATCGGCGATATGTGTGCCATCTCGTCCACCGTAGGCAAGGACTTCCTGAAGGGGCCTGGTCTGCATCGCACGCTTATGGGCGACGGACTGGCCACAGCCTTGGCTTCACTCTTCGGTGCGCCTGCCAACACCACTTATGGCGAGAATACTGGCGTGCTCAACCTCACCAAGGTCTTCGACCCTGCTGTCATCCGTCTGGCAGCCTGCTTCGCCATCCTGCTGTCGTTCTGTCCTAAGTTCGCTTGTCTCATCGGTCTGATGCCTGCAGCCACCATTGGTGGTGTGAGTCTGATTCTCTACGGTATGATCTCTGCTGTTGGTGTGCGCAATCTGGTGGAAGACAGTGTCGACCTCAACTCTTCGCGCAATGTGTTTGTGGCAGCCTCTATCCTGGTCATCGCCATTGGTGTGAAGTATGGTGCCGACGACAATGTGAGCGTTGGTCCCATCCATTTCTCCGGCCTGGCCCTCGCTGCCCTTATCGGTGTTCTGCTCAACGCCATTCTCCCAAGCAAAATGGGCATGAAGGTCAAGAGCGTGCACGGCAAAGACAAGCAGCCACATCAAATAGAATAAGTATGCGAATCTCATATTATCCTAAATAGGATTATCCAAAATAGGATAATTCTAACAAATTATGTATCTTTGCCCTCAGAATGAGGAAGTTATGTCACGATAGGGTCAGGACATTTTGTGACAGTCACGAAGTATCCTGCCCCCGATGTGACATAGAATAAAGCTATTTTCTCGCCATATAATTTGGAATTATCGAAAAAAGTTCCTATATTTGCAACGTCAAACATATTTTGGCATATATAAATATATATAATGTGTAACCCAAAACAAAACTGCGTATGGTAACATAGCAACAGACATAAGGACATAAGATGAACGTCCACTTTTGATTCTTGTATTTCGAAATCGGCAAAATTTCAAAAACGTCATCAAGAACTGAAGTAGATAGTTCACGCCGTTGGCGTGGGCATTTGCTCGTTTAAGATGACATGGTGTTTGCCGATACCAGAAATACGTAGACGAAGTAAACTGTCCACGTTTTCTTTTTGTCTCAACCCAAAACGATTATTAACTCAAAACAATTACGAATATGAAACAAAGATTACTAACTATTTCTATTATCATATGCTTTCTTTCATTTAATTCTTTTGCCTATGACATAAAGGTAGAAAATGAAGATGGAGTTACAATATATTACAATTATGTAAATGGTGGGAATGAACTTGAAGTAACAAGAAATATATGGGCTTCAAAATATACTGGTACCGTTAGAATACCACAGTCTGTAACTATTAGAAATGAAAAAAAGAATGTGACTTCAATAGACGAGTTTGCTTTTTGCGATTGTTCTGGCTTATCCTTGGTCGAGATTCCTAATGGTGTAACTGCAATAGGTAACTATGCTTTTTACGGATGCTCTTCATTATCTTCTGTCAACATTCCCAATAGCGTTACTTGTATTGGTGATAATGTTTTTTGGGGATGTAAAGGTCTGACATCTTTGGTTATTCCTGACAATGTAGAGACTATCGGGAATGGAGCACTGTATGAATGTGGTGGGCTTACTTCAATTACTGTTGGCAACTCTGTTAAAAAGATTGGTGAAAGCGCCTTTTATGGGTGTAACAGTCTAACGTCTGTTTCCATTGGCAATTCTGTCAGGTCCATTGAAAGTGGAGCATTTAGAGGCTGTACCGCATTGAAGTCTGTCACCATTGGCAATTCTGTCAGATATATTGGATTATTTGCTTTCTCCGGATGTATAAACCTTAGTTCTATAACCTTTGGCAATAAAGTATCATACATAGGCGACCGGGCTTTCGAAAGCTGCACGCGCTTAAAAACTATTGAAATTCCAAACAGTGTAACACGTATCGGTTCGTATGCATTCGCATACTGTACTGGATTGACATCTATAATCATGCATAACTCTATTTCGATAATCGAGAATTATGCATTTAGAGGATGTACGGGCCTCACTTCCATTACAATTCCATCGTCTGTTAAGTATCTTGGAGGTAGTGCTTTTTACTCTTGCAGTGGCTTGAAAGATATCACAATTCCCAGTAATGTTACATATATCGGAACTAATCCTTTCGAAGGAACAGCTTGGTATGATAATCTTCCCAATGGAATGATATATAAAGATAATGTGTGTTTAGGTTTTAAGGGAAATGAACCGAAGGGTGACATTACCATAGAAGAAGGAACAAGACTAATTGCTGGACATGCTTTTAATGGTTGTAACTTAACCTCTGTCTCACTTCCAGGTTCTGTTATTTCTATTGGAGATTTTGCTTTCTATGGCTGCTCAAAATTGGAAACCATAGACATTCCCAATTCTGTAAAATCAATAGGGGAAAACGCTTTTTGTTTCTGCACAAATTTAGGATCATTCACTATACCCGAATCTGTTAGCTCTATTGGAATAGGTGCTTTTAAAGGTACAAAATGGTTCAATAAATTAGCAGATGGGATTATATATAAAGATAATGTTGTTTTAGGTTATATAGGTAGTTCGCCACATGGAGAACTAAATATCGCGGAAGGGACAAGGATCATTGCTGAGAGTGCATTTGACCGTTGTGAATCACTTACCTCTGTAAAGTTGCCAAGTTCTGTTGAGCATATTGGAAATGAGGCTTTTACAAGATGTAAGACATTATCGTCTGTCAATTTTGGAAATTCTTTGAAATCAATTGGCTATGAAGCTTTTTACGATTGTGTCCAATTGAAATCAATCACTTTACCTGCTTCTCTTAAATCTGTAGATTATAGGTCATTTGCCAATTGTACAGGTTTAGAAGAAGTATATTCTATGAATCAGCACCCAAATGCTTTTGATTATAGTGCGTTTATGATTGATCCTGGGTATGGGTCATATTCCACAGCAAAACTATACGTGCCAGTTGGTTCAAAAGAAGAATATCTTGCTACGGAAGGTTGGAATCATTTCTCGAACATTTTATTTGATGGCGAAGTAATAATTGCAGTCCATAACTATACTCGAGAATACGGGGAGGAGAACCCAATATTTGAATATGAGATATGTGATGGTAAAATTGAATCTGGAAATCCTCTCTTAACATGTTCCGCAAATAAGACGTCTCCAGTAGGGACATATGATATTGTGGTTGAAAGGGGGTCGTTAACCAATGACATTATAACCTCTGTGAGTGGAACGTTGACAATAACAAAAGCGCCTCTGATAATAAGTGCAGGAAACTATTTGAAGAAAGAAGGAGAAGATAATCCCGATTTTAATCCTATTTATACCGGATTTAAGAATAACGAGACAAAAAATAATCTCATTCAACAACCAGTTATAAATTGCTCCGCCTCATCTGAAAGTCCCGTAGGAATATACACAGTATCTGTCAGTGATGCAGAAGCACAAAACTACGATATCAGTTATAAAAATGGCATACTATCAATAAAAGACATCAAAGATTGCTCCATCAACGGCCACGATTATGTTGATTTGGATTTACCATCTGGTAAAGTATGGGCTACGATGAACTATGGTGCCTCCTCTGAGGAAGAATCTGGCAGCTACATTAAATGGAGCTCAAGATCAAATGTTAAGAATACATGGGGAGAAGAATGGTCTGTTCCAAATCAAAGTGATATAAAAGAACTCATTAATTATTGTGATTTCTCTTGGGTGGTTGTGGGCGACTCTGTATATGGTTTCAAAGTTACAGGTAAAAATGGCAAATCCATTTTTTTACCAGCTGCTGGTTATTATATCTCTGACACATACCAATTGGCTAATCAAAGGGTATGTTACTGGAGTGACACCAAGGCGGATACCGATTTTGCTATTGCACTTGATGGATCTGATAATAATATATCCTCAACTCGCAGCTACAACTATTTGTATATATCACTGCCAATCCGGCCTGTCGCTAATAAAATGAAATATAGATTGACGTATATTGTTGACGGTGAGTTATACAAAGAATCTAATATAGAAAAAGGAACCGTAATAACACCTGAGCCTGCGCCTACAAGGGAAGGGCATACATTCTCAGGATGGAGCAATTTACCATCGACAATGCCAGCACAAGACATCACTGTTACAGGCTTCTTCACCGTCAATAAGTACAAATTGGTTTATATGGTGGATAGCGTGTTGTATAAGGAGATAGAAATTGGATATGGAGCTGCTATTCCAACTGAACAATATCCGAACAAGGAGGGTTACACATTCTCTGGCTGGAGTGAGATCCCCAAGACAATGCCTGCGAGTGATCTGACTGTAACCGGAGCGTTCGTTATTAATAAATATAAACTAATATATATGGTGGACAACAAAGAATACAAATCATACGAAATTGACTATAATTCTTCCATTACTCCTGAGGCTGATCCGACGAAAGAGGGATATATCTTCTCAGGATGGAGCTGGATTCCATCAACAATGCCAGCAGAGGACGTGATTGTCACAGGAACATTTACTGCTAATAAATACAAACTAACATACAAGATAGATGGTATTGATTATAAAATAACTGAGATTGAGTATGGTTCTACCATTACTCCTGAACCAGCTCCAACAAAGGAAGGCTATACGTTTTCTGGATGGAGTTGGATTCCAAGTAAGATGCCAGCAGAGGATGTCACGATTACAGGTACATTTACTATCAATAAGTATAAGTTGACATATTTAATTGATGATGAGGTGTATAAAACGTTCGAAGTGGAATACAGCACTACCATTATTCCAGAGGCAGCACCTCAAAAGGATGGCTATGATTTCTCTGGCTGGGATAACGTTCCTGAAACTATGCCTGCCCATGATGTCACTATCAATGCATCATTTACTGTTGGTATCACGGATGTCTTGATCAGCTCTGGAGAGGTGAAGGTCTTCGACACGAAGGGTAACCAAATTGGAAAACTCCAGAAGGGTATAAACATCCTTATTTTCAAGAATGGAGAGAGAAAGAAGGTGGTAATTAAGTAATATAATTTAATTTTGAAGATTATGAGAAAATATAGTTTTGGGATCATTATAATGCTCGTAGTCATGGTTTTACCAATGATGGTAGCATGTAGTGGTGATGATAATAGTAATGATGGTTCTGCTGCGGCCTATACCGAAGAAGAGATAATGTCGATCCTTAAAGGGGGATGGGATGTATCTGGTAATCTCACAATTACATATAATAGCACAGAATCTGGAGAAGATATTTTTGATGACTATGAAGCATATATTGAATTCGATCCTTTTAATAAAAACTCACGTACTTATTTTTTTAAGGTTAATAACGGAAAAGTAATAATTAAAGCAGAGACTCATTCTTATCATCCTGAAAGATTATTTATTTATGAGAGTATGGCCAAAGGGAACGGCTATAAAATAATAAGAAAAAGCGAGAAATACTATATTAATTTCACAAAAACAGAGCCTTATAATTTTGAAATACAGTCACTCACAAAGAAGTCCTTTAGGATGGTTCTTGATGATGACTTAATAGAGGATGGTAAAGTGATTGGCCACGTCCGTATGACCTTGAATTCTAAATAATTATTCAAAAAGGGATAATTATTTCAGTTATAAATCAGGCAGGTTCTCTTTAGAGTCCTGCCCGATTTGTTTTAAGATGGATGCATTCAAAAAGTGTTTGAACATTGGAATTTTGCACCCTTTATTCCAACTTACGGTATTTGCCCTTATCCTGACCAGCACGTATGCGCTGTACCTTGCCATCATCCTGAAGGCGTTTCATACAGCTGTTGATGCTATTTTTGTTGCCCTCATAGCCATAGCATCTATCAACATCTTCTCTGGTAAAGATATCTGGCAAACTTCTAAAGGCCAATGCCGTATGGCTTTGACAATGCTTGCCAGTGAGTTGTGCTGAACATATCTTCTCATAATACTGCTCGGCAATGGCCTTGAAAGAATGGTGTTGGAAGGCGAGTTGAGCCTTGGCAATCAACAAAGCTAGTTGGCGATCATACTTATCGGTGCCGAAGTTCTGACTACAAAACCAATAACCCTTGTCATCATGATCCATCAAGTCCCAATGGCGGGAAACGATGAAAGGTAGGCTATAGTTCATGGCATGCCAGCCAACACGCTTCAATAAGTCTTCCTCAGCCTTAGAGTTGTTCTCCTTAGCTTCCTCCATCCTACGTGCTGTCCAATGATAGAGGGCATTGCTGATGTCCTCACAAGGTATTTCACCACGGACTCTGTCCAACTTTTCTGCCCATTGTCTTAATAATGCATCACGACGGGCATCCTCAGCAGAATACTGATGATTTTCCATCATCTCAAAATTAGAGTCACCCATAGGTATTACGGTCAGACGTCCAGGCAAACCTGAGGAATAATTGTCTGGAGTTACTTGTTTATTCAGGGCATATTCTGTGCCAGAATACATGAAATTAGCTACGACATTCACTTCTCCGACACAAGCTGTTGATGTCTTCAAAAAGGCACCTTGCGGTTCCGAGTGGAAACATTTCAGCCACAGGGCAGAGATATTCATATAGTCCTTCTTCATCTGTGTCAAAGTGTTATCCAACTCACTGTCCATGATGCTGACATGCAACTGTATGTCCTCACCGTTCACATCCTCATGGTTAAAGAACATCTGGTCTCTGATAGCAGCCGCCGAGGTCTCACAGGGCAGACAACGGTAGATACCATTTGGGCGTGGAGTATTATTCTTCTTGGCACCACTATTCTGCACCTGTTGCTGATTCCATTGGTTCAAGGCATCTACCTGTGCCTTATCTGCCTTCTTAACGGGGAACATCATCAATTCATAGAGGTCTACCAAAATATGCTTACCGCTACCCATACGGCCTATCAACTCTAGGATGCAGTTCAGACGACACTTACGGCCAGGTGCACCATAGAAACTATACCAACTACGGGTCATCAACGTCATAGCATATGCACTGCCAACGAAAAGCGCAGCCACATAATGTTTGGGCTTAAGTCCATGACAGAGCAGTTCCAATAAGTGATAGCGAGGAAACAATTTCTTTATCTCTAATCCTAATCGGTTAAGAAACTTCATGAGATCAGCGTCAGGAGTACCGTCAAGATCTCCCATTATCTGTTTGTTCATCTCACGAACTAAGCTTTTATAGCTTTGGCCTGTCACCAACTCAATGGCTCTGCGCATGTTCTTCGAAGGCTGCGGAGCGGAGATATACTCTTGTTCTTTCTTCTCCATCAGTTTCTTGGCAGAATTTAGCATCGATTCTATCTCTTTCTGCCCACGCTCCCTTACTATATCCTCGATGAAGCTGAGTTGCATCAAATCCTGACGAACAGCATCCATGTTACCGTCGCGTAAAAGGAGAAAGTCATAGGCAAGACTTATACCCATTTTGTGTCGACTACCCACAGGGACGCCATTAGGCAAAAGTGCTTTTACATATTCCAATGGGTGATGACCGAACACCAGAGGCAACTCTTTCTTTTCAGAGGGCTGGGGCATCGTCTGTTGATTATTTTCCACCTTAGCTATTGTTTGGGGAGAAGATGACTTATCCTCATGAAAGCGATTCTCGCTATGAATGGGACCACAATTGCCCCTACCCTGTCGATATAAATCTCCATAAAGCGTTTCCATCTCGGAGTCGCCATCTTCATCAGTCTCTGAGCCAAATAGTAACTGTTCATCCATATAAAGAATGTCCTGACGGCGAGGGGCATAGCTGATTCGGGAGGCATCAATACACGAGTCATCGACCACTGCTTTGCCTGTGGTCCCAACCATGTCGAGAATACCCAACTGACGAGCCAAACAAATCTGATTGTCAGAAATATTTCCCAGTTCAGGCCTCGCCACACAAACCAGCCTTAGGCCATGGCCAGAAGAAGTGATATGGGCTAAAGCGAGCTTCCAAGGAAAGCCCTCTATTTGCGTACGCTGAAAAATCTCCCTCGGGTCAATTGGCACGTGGTCTGCATCAAAAATGAACAGCAGGCCGAGTATGATATCCTCCAGTTTACGCTGATCACCTTTAAATGATATGGCAGCAAAAATGAAACAAGGCAGGCCCATTTTCAGCGAGTTCGTCCATTGCAGCAGCTTCTCCTCCGTAGTCAGCTTCTGAAAAGAAGCCTCATCAGCGTGCTTATTACAGAAACTTTGGAACTTGCTGTTTGACACATATTTATCAAGTGGCAATCCCTCTGCAATAGCGTTCTCTACTTCTTGGCGCATGCCGATACGCCAAGCCACATCCTCAGAATCAACAATTCTGTTGAAGTCAGCCAATGTACAAGGGAGCAGTGCCCCCTTGTATTGGTTTTCTTGATAAATAAATCTACTCATAATAAAATATTTCTTAAATTTTTGACTAATTTGATGTCGTTGATAGTCACGCTATTCACATAATCATGGTCTGTCTTCCAACTCCAAAAGCGGAGTTTTACAGTCACCAAATCTCCTTTCTTGAATTGGTGTAATGCAGCTTTGCCATGTAAGCGCCCCGTTATCTTTTCTGTTGAAAATCTGCCCGGACTCTTCAACATAAGCATGCACTGAGGTTCATAACCATAATCAATTTCTCCGTCACTACAATCAACTCTTTCAACTTCACTCTGATATTCTACCTCCCAGAGGGAATATTCTTTGTTATCTGTCATAATTTTATATTTTATATTATTAATATAAATTGGCGTGTATCCTATATCGTCATCTATGTACAACTCGACAACAGAAAATAGAAGCACCGTCGCAGGACTTATTATAATTTTGTCCTTTTGACGGTGCAAAGATAATGAGGAAAATTGGATTAATAACAAATATAAAATTGGATTAAAATAATCGACATTTTAATCCAATTAATACCAATTAAAACTAACTTATTTCATACTATTTCACCATTATTTTCTAATCTCTTTCTTATACTGTTGCGTATTTCTTCTAAAACTTCTTCATCAAATGGTTTTGCTTTATTAGCGAACCTGTTATTTCCATAATGTCTGTTCTTTGCGGGCTCAAATGAAGAACTTGTAATACTTGGGAATCTTTCACAGATACTTGCTGTAGGTGGTTCATCTATCCATACCCCTGTAATTGCGACGATAATGCTTGCAGCTTCTTTTCCATTTTTACCTCTAAGCATATCTTCCAACACATTCATTAATCCTTCTGGGGCATCTGACTTTAAATAATCTTCAAAAGGTTTTGCTTTAGGGCGCCCCCTTTTTGCTTTATTCTTGTTATTATTATCTATATCATTGAGATATAGCGTTTCGTTCTTTTCATCGTATCTTGAATCAGATATAATGATTTTAACTTCGTTAATTGATTCTTCATTCTTCTTAATTAATGATGTATTGTCATGTAAATATGCAGGTTCAATGCAATTTGAGAGATAAGTGGATTCTTGTTTAATTGACATCTCAGCATATTGTTTCATGAGATCATCACAATAATTATAAATTGGTGACATGTCTTTTGGAGAGCTTTGGTGCCATTGGCCCTCTTCATCCACATAATTGAGATCTTGATTGTATTCCCATTCATAATCACCAGCAGCTTTCTTTATTGCATCCAGCAACATTATCCAATCTTCTTCGCTTTGGGATATATAACGGACTATTTTCAGAATATCATCTTTTTCATATCCACCAGTTGTTTTGTACCATTTGATGTTTGAAAGTAGTTCAGACGTCAACTTTCGTTGTGCAAATTCGATTGAAAGTATGCTACCAGAATAATTAGTAGTGATTTTGATAAGACTATTAAGATTATCTTCCCAACCTTCCGATTTCAGACCAGTTTTTATGTCTTTCAATAATCTTGAATTGGTAACGTTCATATCTTTGACCTTCGAAATTAAAAAATAAACCATTGGAAAAACTACAGATGGTATCGAACACCTTTCTTTGGCATAGCTAACGAAGTCTTCATTAGTGGGATGCATTAGCACAAGCGTACAAATGTAATAAGCGTCGTTAAACACTTTTAGCCTTCTTTGTGATAAACCAGGTTTAAATGGATTTAATTCTGGCAGGTTCAACAACCACTCTTCGTATATTAAATGATTGAGCGACGAATCGTCGTAAACGCCAAATTCCTTAAGATCCTTTCTGTCCTCGTAAATCAATTCTCTTGGTATAATCATCTTAATTATTATTATTTTGTTGCAAATATACATCAAATTCTAACAACAACCAAAGAATAATAGAGAAAAAAAGGGTGATAGACTTAATCACTTCCAAAAAGAATCTTTGACCGCATAAAAGGAAATCAATTTGATACGGCAATTTAGCTAAGTGTGCAAAATTCCAAATTGCTTTCATCATTTGGAAAATTGAAAAAGGTTAAGCAAAGGGACAAATAATAGAAAATATGATATAACCTACTGATTACTATAACTTTATATATTATTTCTACTCTTTCCTTGTCTTTCTCACTACTGAAAAAATAGATGCAATTTGAACATTTGCAATTTTTCCCGAGAGAATATTTGCTGGAAGGCCTCGTAACACTTGTTGGAAGGCCTCGGAAAAAGTGTTGAAAGGCCATATAAAAAATGAGGGTAAAAGTTGATATTTAAGATAAAAATATTTGCGGAAAAATTTGGTTATTTCAAATATTTTTAGTATCTTTGCATTGTATAAAAGATACAATGCGAGTGAAGGCTGCGGCTCGGAAAAACTCAAGTAAAAACTCGGATTTTCGCTCACCTTGCACTTCACTTGTAGCATAATAATAAAGCGGGAAGCGGCCACCCGGTGTAGTTGGTCGAAGATAGTTTAATACCATGAAATCCTTTTAATATTATGGCATTAAAAGTAAAAGCAAAGGAGAAGAAGTTGAAATTCTCCAAAGACGAGAACGATCCTGGTATCTGGCGCTATGTGATGGTGCCCGACTTGTACAGCACACTCGACCAGGACAAAGTGATTAAGGAAGCTGCCATCCGCTCAGGCGTGAGCGAGGGAGTGATGCAAGCCTGCTGGAAAGGCGCTGGCGAAGTGATTAAAGCTTGGGCAACAGAGGGTCACAGCGTGGCGCTGCCTGGTCTGGGCAACATGCGCTTCGGCCTCTCAGCCAAAGCTGTGGAGAAGGTTGAGGACGTGAAGACCTCACTGATCTCAACCCGAAGAATCATCTTCACACCCACTACGGCTCTGAAGGAGGAACTGGCCAACACCTCGATCCAGATTACCTGCTACGACCGTTTGGGTAATATCGTGAAGCGTGTGACCAGTGCTGATCCTGGCACGGTGGAAGATCCTGAGAACGAAAACTCAGAGAACACTCAGAACAACGAGCAGGGCCAGCAGGGCAGCCAGAGTGAACAGGGCAATCAGAGTCAGCAGGCAACCACCTTTGCACTGACTATCAGCAAGACTGGTATTGGTAGTGCATCTGTCACCAAAGATGGCAATGCTGTGACCTCGGGTGCAAGCCTGAGTGAGGACGATGAGGTGGAAATCAGCATCACGCCTGCAGAGGGTCAGACTCCTACTGCCACTGTGAACGGTTCAGAGATTGAGCTGACTGAGGACAATGGTGTCTACACTGGTAGCTTCGCCATGCCTGGTCAGGCCTCAACCCTGATCATTAACACGGGTGAAGGTGAGGATGATGACTACGATCCCAACGCCTAACCTCTTCTAACAAATAAGACCGGTATCCCTTTAAAGATGCCGGTCTTTTTTTTATATGTCACATAGAGGGGTCAGGTTATTGGGAAATAAGGCCTGGTGTATAGTTCATGCGGATGCGCTTCCAACTGAGGGAACCGTCGCGCTCAACATGGACACGTACTAAGTATTCGCCTGGGCCAGGGTTGTTTTCCTCAGACATAGCGTCTAATGTCAAGTAAGTAATGTTGCCCACCTTGCGCTCATCCCAGGCATGGACGTGCCCGCTGAAGACGATGGAAGCATTCCACTGGTCAAACTTGTTCAGCAAATAGTAGGTCTCCTCGCGGGTGAAGGTCGAGGCAAACTCTGTGGCCGACGGCCGGAAGATGTTGGTATGGCCAAAGATAAACGTGTGGCGGATTTTTATTCTAGAACTGTTCTGGATATCAATATCGAAAAAATGTGATTCAATCTCGTCTATCTGCTCTCCCCCCAAAGTGCCACTGGCGGAATCAAGGAAGATCAGACGGTCAAGATACTCAACACCTTGGGCATCACTACCGACAAAGACGTAACCCATGTAGAACGATGAGTGGAACAGACTGGTCCACAGTGCCCAGCCGTTGTTGGTGATGTCGTGGTTGCCTACCACAGGATGGAACGGCAAGGGAATATCTTTGACCTCATAGATCTTCTGAGCGACTGTGTCCATATATATGGTATGAGGGCGATCATAGTCATCTATGTAGGTCACGGGCTTATAGTACTTCTTACCATACTTCTCCTTGGCATCCGTGATGACCTCGTCGAGGGTAATGTAGTATTCAGCCTTTGTGTCGGCAATGTCGCCCAAGTGGGCATAGAACAGGTCATCGTCATCGATGCCTATCTGCAGCATCTCACGCATACGTCCAGGATCCGTCGTCAGATGGCTGTCGGCTCCTACAAGAAAGGTGTATTCACCATCTTTGGCTTGCTTAATCAGAAAAAAATCTCTTTCATGAATACGGTAGTAGTCTTTCGACATCTTAATGCGGTCATCAACGTCGGTATTCGCAATGAGTATTCCCGCAGGGCTCACCTTGTCGCAGGCTGTCAGGGTCAGGACTGCCAGCAGGGTCCATAATATATATTTCTTCATAAGCTTACCATACATATTTTAATCCTAACTTCAATGACTTCTCGTATTCTGTGGCCAACTGGCTCAAACTGCCAGCTGGTCGGAGGTTCAACTCGCCAAAGAGCTGGACATCCTTCATCAGATTTGCCCAGAAATTGACACCCCAGTTGATGTTGTAGGCCTCGTAGTAGAAGTCATCGTAGTTGCGGGCAAACAGGCCAATGTTCCATGAATCCCAGCGCGGACGGATGTTCACCCCTGCGCCGAGGGTAAGGGTCAGCGGTTCCGTATAGCCAAAATGCAGCATGTGGTAGTGGATATATGTCTCACCGATACGGAAGTTGAAGTAGGGTGTCTCCCACGTCAGCGAGAGGTTTGCCATCATCTCGTTTGTCCCCCAAAGATTGTAGCGGTTATACATCAGTTTACCATCTAAGTAGAAATCCATCCACTTGACGGGCAGCCGGTAGCCGCCCTGCACATCCACCGAATAGAGCTGTTTGCCCATCTGTACCTGTATATCGCCTCCTACATGCCAGCGGTCGGTGAGATGACGTGTATATGATGCCTCCAGACCGTAGAATGTATCGCAGATGATATTATCGCCCAGCATCATGTAGCCTGTCACCATGTTCTGATGAGTGCCGTCATACTTATGCATACCATTATAGGTCTGTCCCCAGCCTTTGCCTGCCAGACAGAAAACAAGAGTGGTAACGAACACCCATTGACGAATACCTTTCATCACTATTTATTTCACCGTAAATTCTATCCACGTGGGATCTAAGGTGGGCGACTTGGCGGTGATGGAGCCGTTGCCAGTGACAACAACCATACATTTGCCATGGAAAGCGTGACGTTGGGGAGAGGTGAAACGCTCCATAGAGGTCTGGCAGCCATTGTCGGTGCCAAGGATGCGGCCATCACCCTCACCGATGAATTGGATCAGGTCGTCAGCCCAAGGACAGAGGTTACCATCCTTATCGACCACCTCGGCTGTGATAAACGTGGTATTCTTGCCCTGATAGTCCTTTGAGAGACGGATCTTGGCAGGAGGACCAGCGGTACGGATGGTCTGTTCACCCACCACCTGACCATTCTTACGAGCCACCACCTTCACCTCGCCTGGGTCGAAGATGACGCGCCAACCTACGTGATACTCACTGTTCATGCGTGTGGTCATGTTGTGGCTGTCATAGCGGCCATCAGCATTCTCACCAGTCTTCTG
Organism: uncultured Prevotellaceae bacterium; assembly: GCA_902785945.1. GTDB lineage: Bacteria > Bacteroidota > Bacteroidia > Bacteroidales > Bacteroidaceae > Prevotella. The sequence continues at coordinate 34,876 of CADAAR010000014.1, read as the reverse complement.
ACGCACACCCTGACTCTTGCCATTGATGAAGAGCTCCACCTCGTCGGCATTGTTATAGTAGCACCACATGTCAACATAATCGCCAGCCACCCAGTTCCAATGGGGGAAGAGGTGCAGCACGGGCTTCTCGGTCCACTCGCTCTGATACATGTAATAGGTATCCTTGGGGAAACCAGCCAAGTCGATGAGTCCGAAGTAGCTGGAACGTGCAGGGAAGCCATAAGGCGTAGGCTCACCAATATAGTCCCAACCTGTCCAGATATACTGTCCACCAACATAAGGCGTGTGCTTCACCACATCCCAGGTTTCCTCGTGCGTAGAGCTCCAAGAGGCGTGGAAATTATCATAGGCAGAGCACATATAAGTTGGGTCGGTATAAGGCAGCCACCACTCCTTTGGTGCCCAGGTGACAGAGTCGGAAGGCATCTTATAATAGCCTCTCGTCTGCAAGGCCGACACACTCTCTGAGAAGATGAAGGGCTTACCAGGGAAGTTCTTCGGCACATCCTTCACCCACTGGTGGTGGTAGTTGAAGCCGATGATGTCGATGGCACCACTCTTGAAGAGGTGGTTGTTGGGCGAAGGCTCATTGCAGCCAGCCAGGACAGGACGGCCTGAGGGGTCATTGCGCTTGACGATATCAGCCAGATGCTTGGTAAGCAGCGAGTTGGGACTCATCTCACCATCCTTCGCCAGGGTAGAAGCATCACGGGCCGCATTCAAGAGAAGATTGGCCTGCTCGAGTGACAATTCATCAGCACCTTTGCCAGACCACTGTTCGAGCACCTCATTGCCGATTGACCACATGAGGATACAGGGGTGATTACGGTCACGCACCACCAGATCAGTAAGGTCACGCTCATGCCACTCATCAAAGAAACGGGCATAGTCGTTCTGGGTCTTCTTCTTGCGCCACATGTCGAAGCTCTCATCCATCACAATCAGTCCCATGGTGTCGCACATATTCAACAGCTCAGGAGCAGGCGGATTATGAGAACTACGGATGGAGTTGACACCCATCTGCTTAAGTTTCAAGAGCTTGCGGTGCAAGGCATCCTCGTTAAGGGCTGCACCCAAGCAACCAAAGTCGTGATGCTCGCAGACACCATTGAGTTTGAAGTTCTTACCATTGAGCCAGAAGCCCGTCTGAGCATCGAACTTGAATGTGCGGAAACCTGTGGTGGTCTCGTAGCTATCGACCACCTTACCACCTACTTTCACTTGCGTGCGTACCTTATATATATTTGGCGTTTCACACGACCAGAGCATGGGTTTGGCAACAGTAATGGACGACTTCAGACCTTTCGACTTGCCAACCACCTTGCCATTGGGATCAATCAGAGTGTTTTCCACTGTGCCCTTACCTTCGAGTGTAACCTCAATATCGAGACGGCCCTTGCCCTTGACCACAGAGGAGCTGGCATTAACGCCCCAATGAGCCACATGAACGGGGGCGGTCTTCGTGAGCCACACATGGCGATAGATGCCACAACCTGAGTACCAACGCGAATTGGGCTGGTCGGAGTTGTTAACACGCACTGCCACCACATTGTCGCCCTCACGGACATAAGACGTGATGTCATACTCAAAGCTTGAGTAACCATAAGGACGGAAGCCCACTTCACGGCCATTGACATAGACGGTGGAGTTCATATACACACCATCAAACTCGATGAAGACCTTTTCTATTTTATCGAGCGTAAAATGCTTGCGGTACCAACCAATGCCACCAGGTAAAGCGCCACCACCTGCACCACTGGGATTGCTGACGTAGAAATCGCCCTCAATGGCCCAATCATGAGGTACATCGAGAAGGCGCCATTTATTATCATCAAAATCAGTCTTTGACATGATAATGGAGTCGCCAAGGAAAAAGCGCCAGTTCTTATCAAAATTCTGTCTGTCGCGTGCTGATGCTGTCAGCGCTGTCAGTACTGCAGCCAGTAAAAACAATATCTTTCTCATAATGGGTGTCGGGTGTTAGAGTTGTACACTTACTGCCTTACCGCTATAGTCGACCATCTTACCCTCAGGATTCTCGAGGTTAAGCGTCTTCGGGGCATCCTTAGTGATGAGCACCACGTTGAAACGGCGATTCTTCAGCATGCCATTGAACTGACCCTTACGAGCACCAAAGCTGACAGTTCGGGCAGCATCGTCGTAGGTGATATCAATGGTGGCATACTTACCCTTCTCGTAATTGTAGTTGGTGCCCTCGTCCTCATAGAGCTGGAATTCACCGTTCTGTCCAGCATAAACATATAGGTTGATGAGCTCAGCGGGTTTCTCATCGCTCCACTCCATCTCAGGACCGAAGGGGATGATGGCACCCTCACGCACGAAGACAGGAATCTGCTCGTAAGGTGCATCCACAATCAAACGCTGACCACCCTCGGTATATTCGCCAGTATAGAGGTTATACCAGCCACACTGCTTGGGGAAGTAAACCGAGCGGTTGCGAGCCTTGTAGTAGCCTACAGGACAAGCCATCAGCGCAGGACCGAACATCCACTGGTTGCCGATGTTCTCAACCTCCTTATCGCCATTGAAGTCCATCACCAAAGCACGCATCAGGGTGTAATCCTTGAAGTGAGCCCAACCAGCCATCGAATAGAGATATGGCATGAGGCGATAGCGCAGCTTGTCGTAATAAACGAATGACTTGTAAGCGGGGTGTTCATCAGGCGCAATGTTCCAGATTTCACGCAATGGCCACTGACCATGAGAGCGGAACAGGGGGATAAAGGTACCGAACTGGTTCCAACGTGTCTGCAACTCACGCCACTCCTTCAGGTCCTCATTCTCTACCCCACTCTTATCGAAGAGCTGTTGGGCAGCCACATAACGATTCTCCACACAGAAGCCACCCTGGTCCATTCCCCAGAAAGGAAGACCAGAGATGGAGTAATTAAGACCTGCTGTCATCTGCGCACGCATATCCTCCCAACGGGTGCCGATATCACCACTCCAGGTAGCTGTGGAGAAACGCTGCTCGCCAGCAAAGCCACTACGGGTGAGCAGGAACACACGAGGCTCATTCGTCTTGCCCTTCCAGACTGAACGCTGACCATTGTAGATGGCATCGGCATTCACGGTGCTGTAGGCATTGAAATATTCGGTTGATGTGCCTAAGGCCGTAGGACCTGAGAGGGCCTTACGATACCACATGGGGGTACAGTCGCGCACATTCGGCTCTGAGGCATCCATCCACCAGGCATCGACATAGCTCTGAGAGCCAGACTTTCCAGGTTTACCGGATAATCCAGTATAGAGATTCTCATCCATCTGTCGCCAGAACATCTTACGGGCACCTGCATCGTAGGCATCGTAGAAACCATTCTTATAACCAGGACCTACCCAATCGTGGATATCATCCGTGGGCGACTGGATATACATCCAACCCTTGGCATCTAACTCTTTGTAGTTATCAGTATTGCAATAGAACTTAGGCCAGACAGAAATCATAAAGCGTCCGTGCATCTGGTGTACATTGTCCAACATCTGCTGAGGATTGGGATAGCGCGAAGCCTCGAACTGGTGACTGCCCCACTGATCCTCAGGCCAGTAGTTCCAATCCTGCACGATATTGTCGATAGGGATATGGCGCTTGCGGAACTCAGCCAATGTGCTTTCAATCTCATCCTGCGTCTTGTAGCGCTCACGACTCTGCCAAAAGCCCAGCACCCACTTGGGGTAGAGAGAGGCTTTTCCTGTCAAAGTACGATAGCCTGAGATTACCTGATCGAGATTCTCACCTGCGATGAAGTAATAGTCCATATCCTTAGCCATCTCGCTCCATACAGAGAGCTGACCGCGCTCCTCAGCACTACGAGGCTCTGCCACGCGCAATCCACAATAAGCCTCGCCACCATCGGGCTGCCACTCAATGCGCAGGTGATTCCTCACGCCCTTACGAACATCAGCAGTAAACTTATAGGTATTGGGGTTCCAGGCCGTGCGCCAACGCTCAGGCACCACTTCCTTGCCATCGATATATACCTTGACATAGCCGCTATAGTAGAGAATAAACTGATACTCCTGCGACTTACCAGTACATTGTCCGCAGCACTCGGGTTCGATAAAGCCTTCGTAAGTGACAGTTGCACCCATCAGATTAAAGCCCTTGGGGAAATTCTTGATGCCACCGTTATCGGTCTTAAGAGCAATCTCAGACTTCGCGGGTGTACCATATTCATAATAGATACTATCCTCATCGCGCACCAGTTTCTTACCACGAGCATCCACATAAGTACCCGTAAGATGACCCTCGCGACCCTGCTTGTCGTAGAGTTTGAAGGCACGGTTCAACTGCAGGTAGTCGTTGGGATTGCCAAAACGGCAGTAGCTGTACGAGTCCCACAACAGACCATAGTTCTTATTCGACAGCACGAAGGGGATGCTCACTTTTGTATTATACTGGAACAAGTCTTCGTTCTTGCCCTTCATATTAAACTCCTCACTCTGGTGCTGACCCAGTCCGTAGAAAGCCTCATCACTGGATGATCTGAACGTCATCTGCCAGGTCAGGCCATGTTTCTGCTCCTCAGGCACGGTATAGCCAGTCTTCATTCCCAGTTCGCGCTCAGGCACCGTAAAGTCCCAGAACTTCTTACCCTCTTCTGCCTCTTTCAGCAAAAGATTACCGGCAGCATCAAAGAAGGTCACCTCACCCGTAGCCTTCTGCACCACCGCCTTCACGTTCTTGGCCTTTACCACTACCGTCTCTCCTTCCTCACTCACCGTATAGCTGCCTTTTGCAGGCGCCACCTGCGGCACAATCATCAGCGATGCCGGTTTGTCAGGCAGTGCATCCTTCGACGTTGCACGTACTCGGATGATGTTATCATTCATCACCTCCAGACGGATCACTTTTGCCTGACCACCATCAGGACGGATAGTCACATAGTTTCCATTTGTCTGCACCTCTGCGGCAAAGGAATAGCCCGCCATCAGGGCAGACACCATAAAAAGTAGTTTCTTCATATTCTTTTTTCTTATGTTTTAGTATACTTTATTCGTATTCAATAATCGTCGCCTCCTCAATATCGGGATCCTCCACAGGCAGCGTGATGGTAAACACCGTTCCACCGCCAGGATTATCATCGGCCTTGATGGTGCCGTGATGGGCATCCACAATCTGTTTCACCATATCGAGTCGGAGGTTTTCCGATTCATCACCCAGGAAAGGCTCAAACAGGTGTGGTTTATGTTCATCGGGGATACCGATACCATTGTCAGCCAGCAGCAGGGCGACACGTTCCTCTGAGGGTTTCAGGGCCGTCACCTGAACCTTACAGGTGGAAGGACCGAACTTCACAGAGTTTGCCAGCAATATCTCAAATGCCTTGCGCAGCTGTTCCTCATCGTAAGCCATAGATATGGAGTCGAGTGGTGAATTGAAGGTCAGCTTCAGCTTCTTGTCTTCCAACGGCTTGTAGTTGTTGCAGAAGTCCTTTAGGAAGGCCACTATGTCTCTTTCGCTGCGATGAACCTCCAGTTTCGGCATCGTAGCTGATACTATCTTCTGGTTGTCGACAGCCTCAGGCTCATGGATCACTTCTACCTGTTGCCTTTCCTCCTCGGCCTTAGCCTTTTGGGATTGTATCTCTTTCATCATCTGGGCACGCATCTCACTCATCCACTGATGCTTGTCCTGGTCACGGCGGAGCTGTTCCATATCGGATCTTTCCTTCTGCTTCTTCAGAGACCACTTCACAAACAGCCATGCGCCTAAAGCAATGAGGATCATGTAGAGCAGAATCATCCAACGGGTGCGATACAGTGGTGGACGGATGGTGATGTCGAGCAGACTCTCTTCTGTACCTAATGAGCCGTCTTCATTCAGGATACGGACATGAAGGGTATAGGAGCCTGCACGCAAAGAGTTGAAGGTGATGTTCGGGTTCAACTCTGAGGTCTTCACCCAGTTCTCGTTAAAGCCTTCCAGCTTGTAGGCAAAGCGCTTGTGGTTATTGATACAGACTTCATTCGTTGACAACTGGATGGTAAACTGGTCGTTATACTTCAAAGTCAACTCCCTGCACACATCAAGAGCTTCATCCAGGATGACACGTCCGTTGAACTTCTCGCCAACCTCCACATCCTGATCGAATATCTGCAAGCCGCTGAAGACGGGACGCTCCTTGCTCTTGTTTTCCTGTAGCAAGGCAGGATTGATAATATCGAGACCACCCTGTCCACCTATCAACACCTTACCATCGCGTGTGAGCCAGGTAGAACGCTGGTTATAAGTGGCCTTCTGCAAACCATCGCGGCTATTGAAACTGCGGATATTAAACTGCCAGGTGCCATCGTCCTGTTTCTGAGGTATAATATTCGATACACCATGATCGGTAACCGCCCAAATATTATGCTGTTTGTCTTCGATGAGAGAGTTGATACTAGAACCAAACAAGCCATCGGTCATATCAATCAGTTTCTGGAACTTCGTCTTGGGATCATAGACGATGATACCCACATTCGAGCCGTGCCAAATCAATCCACGACTATCCTCAATGGCATAATTCGTATTACCTGTACTGACATTGATGTTAGGATTCTCGGGTATCTCCAGATTCACCAACTTGTGACTCACGGGATTCACCAAAGAATAGAAGTGGTTCGAACCTACCATCAACCAACCTTTCTTAGTCCATTCGACGGATGTCAGGTAATCGTAAGGCAAAATGGAGTTCTTAGAATCCCACGTGGTGTATTTTTTTGTTTTGGGATCCCACATCTGCAAGCCTCCACCGAGGGTGCTGAACCATATGCGGCCCCATTTATCCTCTGTCAGAGCCCAGACACTGTTATTAGCCAATCCACCCGGACTTGCCTGTACATTGATGATCTGAGCCTGTGCGGGGTCAGTGGCAGACGGGATGGCATGCGACAATCCACCATTATAGGAACCAAACCACACGGTACCATCGCTGGCAGCCCATGAGCCCACAACAATATTGCTCACCAGTCCACTGTTGTCCTTGGTAAAATGATTCATGACCTCACCCGTCTTGGGATTATACAGCAGGATACCCTTATCGTTGGTACCCACCCAATAATAGCCACGCTTATCCTCACAAGCGGTGGTAACATCACCCAGTTCCACACTCTTCAGACTGGCATGACCCCTGATATACTGGTTCACACCGTTCTTATAGGAACCAATCCAGATGCTGCCATCATCGGTCTGGCAGATGGTACGAAGGGTGTTATCACTGATAGAGGTCTCGTCGTATTTATTATTCAGGAATTGTTTCCACTGATTATTTTTCATATCAATGACAATGAGGCCATCGTGGTCGCACACCATCCACAACCAATCATTCTCATCGACAAGGATGTTCCATACCATCAGGGGGCCTGGAATGCCGTCAACACCCCTCGATGCCAGATATTCCGGCAGCGAGGCATACCACTTGTTGGCCTTCTTATCATGCACAAACATCAGATTCAACACGCCACACCACCAGTTGCCGTGTCTGTCGACATAGAGTCGGTATTCCTGACTGTCGATACCTCCTGTTTCATACATCCAACGGTCGACCCAGTCCACCCGACCCTTGTTACCATCCATACACACCAGTTCGCCATTATTGGTGACCATCAGCAATTTATCTCCATCCTCCGCAACAGTCGAGATACCAAAGCGAGGATCCAGCTCCTTGTCGGCATAACCCAGTTTGATGGTGGTAATCTTCTTGTCATTGGGATGGTAGATATACATGGCCTTCTCAAAGTCCTTCACCCAGATGTTTCTCTTCGAGTCGATGTGCAGCCACTCCACATTACAATCCTTGATGCCCAACTTAGCCAATTCTCTGGAAGCCTTGCGTTCGAAGCTCTCCGTCACAGGGTCATAGACACAGTAGTTCATACCTTGTCGCATCCACAGTTTCCCATCAGCAGCTTCAAACACACGGTCCGTATAGTTATCACGCATCGTGGTGGTATCGCGCAGATTAGAATAGTAGGTTTTTACTCTATAGCCGTCATAACGGTTCAGGCCATAGGGTGTTCCAATCCACACGTATCCCTTGGAGTCTTTGAAGATATTGTTAACCTGTGAGCTCGACAAACCATTCGGGGTGTCAAGTCTCCGGAACTTCATATCTGGAATCAATGAAGTCTGCGCTACAGCGGTCAAACACAGGACCGACAAACATAAAACAATTAATTTCTTCATATTTTCATCTATCCATTTCTTATTCATCCATCATAACAGCCTCTTCTATTTCCTCCTCTTCGGCAGCCTCAACAGGTGGTATTTCAGATGATGGCTTATCATCTTTCTTTCCAAGCTCCTTGAACAACCTGACAATCTTCTTGCGGCCAAGGAACAACAGACCAATCAGCAGCGCATAGATAATCCATGCCCACCAAGAGCGATACCAGGGCGAGAGAATCACGATGTCAAGTTCACTTTCCTCCTCATCCATCGTACCATCGTCATGCAGGATACGTACACAAAATGTATAACTGCCTGGCGGTAGTCCCATATAGGTGATATCTGCCTGACCATTCGAAGTCTTGATCCACATGTCATTGAAGCCCTTCAGTCTATAGGCAAAACGGGTTTTATTGTTTACGCCACCATTATCAGAGGCCATCAGTATCGTAAACTGGTTCTCATTGTACTTCAGGGTGAAACTGCGTTTCAGGTTGAGCGCCTCATCCAGGATGACACGGCCATTGACCTCAGCACCTACCTCAACCAATTGACCAAAGAGTTCCAACCCGCTGAACACAGGCTGTTCCTTACCATCGTTTTCATTCAGACGGAGTGTGCTGATAATGTCCAAACCTTCCTGACCACCAATGAGCAGATGTCCATCACGCGAACAATAGATGGCTCGTTGGTTAAACGGGCCTGGTTGCAGTCCGTCGCGATCATTATAACTACGCACGATAAAGGTCCAAGTGCCATCTTCCTGCTGTTGGGGAATGATATTCGACACACCATGATCTGTAGCCACCCACATTGTATGACGTGTATCCTCTGTCACAGACACTGCGTTCGAACCATGAAGGCCCGACTTCATATCCAACAATGTGGTCTGGTTATTCTTTCTGTCGAACACAGCCACACCTGCTGGCGAACAGAGCCAGATCAGTCGTCGGCTATCCATCACAGCTTGTGAGGTGGCATCTGATATCGTGATTGCTTTATTGCCTTTCGTTTCGGCCAACCAGCCATTAACAACTCTGAAATTTCCCGGATGGATCATCGCATAGTATTCTGAATTGCCCAAAAGAATCCAACCGTTAGAGGCCGTAGAGATACTGTTTGTCCATACGGTTTTCAATACGGTATTATCAGAAATGAAGTTACGCTGTTTACCAGTACGTTTATCGATCCTTACGGCACCTCCGCCAAGCACACCTACCCAGATGTTTCCCCACTTGTCTTCAGTGATGCCCCAGATATTGTTGGTCACCAGCGCACTACCCGGATCGGTGGTACGGTAGTTGCTCCATTGGCCATCCTTATACTTCAGGATACCACCTTCATACGTACCAAACCACAGACTGCCATCCTTAGCAGCATAACTGCCAACGATGATATCGCTAGGCACACCAAGCCGTTGTTTCGAGAAAGTATCTACGGCCTCCAATGTCTTGGGATCCATTTTGATGATACCACCATCATTGCGGCCTATCCAATAATAGCCTTGCCGATCCTCGCAGATAGCATTAATATCACCGATATTCAGACTGACGAAGTTGGACATAGACTCTGAACACATGGCCACACCATTCTTGTAAGTGGTAACCCACATTCTACCCAACTGATCCAGATACAGATGCTTACAGGTGATATCAGGCAGTGAGGATTCGTCACCCTTCACATTCGTAAACTGACGCCATTCCTTGGTTTTAAAGTCAAGCACCAATACACCATAATGGTCGGTAGCCACCCATAAGAATCCTTTTGTGTCATAACAGATTTCCCATACCTGGATATCATCTGGCATACCCTCAAAGCCCTTGGCGCGCATAAACTCTGTCAACGAAGTATACCAGCGCTTTTCATGCTTATTATAAATATAGGTACTAAGAGAGTGTGTAATGACCCAAATATTCTCCTCTTTATCCACAGACACCCAATAGTCATTATAGGCATCTAAGGCTCGCTTCACATAGTCATCTTTCCAAAGCACCTTCCCACGAGGACCGTCGATGCACATCAGCTCACCGAAAGTGGATACAAGAATCATACCTTCCTTGCTTTCAGCATAGGCCGAGACACCAAATTCCTTGGAAAACTCATGAGGACCATAGCCGAAATTAAAGTGCTTGAGCAATTTTTTTGTAGGATCAAAATAATAAAATCCGTCTTCGTAAGTCTTGATCCAATAGCTTTTCTGTGAATCCAAGTGTATATTTTCGATACTACCGGCAATACCCTGCGAATTAAGCCATCTGGCAGGTGTACGATCTACCGTCTCAGTCACGGGGTCATAGAGGGAGTAGTTCATACCTTGCTTCAACCAGAGTCGTCCTCCATGACTTTCCTGTATCTCGTCAATACGATTATTACGGAGGGTAGTGGTATCCTGATCATAAGAGAAGAAAGTGCGTACCCTATATCCATCATAGCGATTCAGGCCATAGCCAGTACCCAACCAGATATATCCCCGAGAGTCACGGACTATACTATTCACCATTGAATTAGAAAGTCCTTCACGAGTATCCAGTCGTTTGAATTTCATTTCAGGTATCACGCCTGCACTCACTTCTGTTATTAAACAGAATATTGTCATTAGGATAGATAGCCGTTTCATTGTCAGAGTCATTTTTTCTCGTTAGTTGTTATTTCATGTCACAAAAGTAAGAAAAAAACGTGAGCTGTGCAAACATTCTGCAAAAAAACACGCATAATTGGCAAAATATTTGGTAATATCACAAAAAAAAACTACTTTTGCAGAGAATTTTCTTAAGACCATACGTGTGATTATCGACTATAAGTTTCAACACATAATTAATTAACAATGAATCAACAAACAGAACAAGGTAGCAAGTCCTACCTCATCAGTATTGTGATGGTGGCCGTGTTAGGCGGTCTGCTATTCGGTTATGACACCGCAGTAATCTCTGGAGCCGAAAAGGGTCTCCAAGCGTTCTTTATGGAAGCCAAAGACTTCGCCTACACCGATGGCTGGCATGGTTTCACCTCTGCCTCGGCCCTTATCGGCTGTATCATCGGTTCTGCACTCTCAGGTTTCCTGGCCACGAACCTCGGTCGTAAGAAGTCATTGATTATCGCTGGTATCCTTTTCTTCATCTCAGCATTAGGATCAATGGACCCCGAGTTCATGTTCTTTGAGTATGGTCAGCCCACCTATTCACTGCTCATCATGTTCAACTTCTACCGTGTCATCGGGGGTATTGGCGTAGGTCTGGCCTCTGCCATCTGTCCGATGTACATTGGTGAGGTGGCACCCTCTAATATCAGAGGTATGCTAGTATCATGGAACCAGTTTGCCATTATCTTCGGTCAGTTAGTGGTTTACTTCGTCAACTTCTTCATCCTTGGCGACCACATCCAGCCATTGGTAGAGGAGATGGGTAAGGGCATTGCCGCCATCAACCCAGCTGCTCAGTGGACCGTCACAACAGGTTGGCGCTATATGTTCGGAAGTGAAGCTGTACCCGCAGGACTTTTCGCCCTCTTGATCTGCTTCGTACCTGAGACGCCACGTTACCTTGTCAGCGTCAACCAAGACCAGAAAGCTTTGGGTATCCTCTCTAAGATCAACGGTAGCAGCAAGGCCGCCGAGATTCTGCAGGATATCAAGGATACCATGGTGGTGAAGACCGAGAAACTCATGACCTACGGTGCCATGTGTATCTTCATCGGTATCATGCTCAGCGTGTTCCAGCAAGCCGTGGGTATCAATGCCGTTCTCTACTACGCTCCGCGCATCTTTGGCGATATGGGTATGGACGACCCGATGATGCTGACCGTCTTCATGGGTATTATCAACATTACGTTCACGCTGGTGGCTGTATTCACTGTCGAGAAGTGGGGCCGCAAGCCGTTGCTTATCTCCGGTTCTTTAGGTATGGCTATAGGTGCATTCGGTGTGGCCATCACCTTCGGTAATGAAAGTCTGGCGCTTGTCACCGCTGCCTCGCTACTCATTTATTCGGCATCGTTCATGTTCTCATGGGGTCCCATCTGCTGGGTGCTCATCGCCGAGATCTTCCCCAACACCATCCGTGGTGCTGCAGTGGCCATCGCTGTGGCTTTCCAGTGGATCTCGAACTTCATCGTTTCGTCAACCTTCGTGCCGATGTTCAACATGCATCTTACGGAGGGTGATGACTTCGGCCACTGGTTCACTTACGGCCTCTATGGCATCATCTGCGTCATCGCTGCCATCTTCGTATGGAAGCTTGTTCCAGAGACCAAGGGCAAGACGCTCGAGGATATGACCAAGCTCTGGCGCAATAGGAAATAAAAAAATAGTGCATTTACATAATTAGGGCCCGCAAGTTTGCGAGCCCTAATTATTTTCTTGTTCTTTATTGAAAGAAGCGACTAAGGAAATCATAAAGAGGTCCTTTCCCTACACCCTCGGCCATCTTACGTGTCTTTGCGGTATAAACGACATGCAGACTATCTGCCTGTTTCTGTAAAACAACGGCCTGAGCCGTATCGCCCTTCGATGCCAGCTGGGAAGCCGTCGCACGGAGTTGAGTATATGTATGCGAATGAGCCTCGGTCAGGACTTTCCAATTCTCCAGGGTGTCGTTCTGAACAGTGCCGCCCGAATGGCTGTCGACACCAAGTTTTACCCACACCTCACCTGGCTCGCCAACGATAATGATTGGCTGGAGCACAGAATAGAGCGAGCCATCGGCGGGCATCACCTTGTAGATCATGAGGGAATCGAGGGAGGTCTCGAACTTGCCTTCCTTGACGACTACGGTATCCGACTTTACTAAGGTAGTCGACATGTCTAACGGTTCAATGACAATACGCTGTCCTTCCATCACACTGTCTGGCACCATTCCACTCACGTGGCATGAGCCCGTGTTCTTCTGGGGCTGGCAACCAACAATCGTCATAGCTGCTACAGCCCAAAATAATAATACTTTCTTCATATTTTCTGATTTAAATTACTTTCTTGCTGATGTATCACGAATAACCAACTTCTGTGGAACTATTTCACGGTATATCTTAGGATCGCCATTAATCGTCTTCAGCAGCAACTGACAAGTCGTCTGTCCCATCAGATGCGACTGGTCTTCAATAGCCGACATACGAGGTGTAACGTATTGGGCATGGACATCATCGGTAAAACCAATCAACGCCACATCCTCAGGAATACGTAATCCCTGTTGTTTAATTGCAGTAAAAGCCGCAAAAGTAATGATATCATTGAAGGCTAAAATGGCATCAGGACGTTCCTCCTTTGGCAGACTTAAGAGCCGTGAAGTAGTCTCGAGCGCCCACTGATAGTCAATCTTCTCACAAGCCACTAAATTACGGTCGATGGGAATGCGATTCTCACGCAGGGCTTCCAGATAGCCATGCTTACGACGCTTCACCATATCCAAATGGTTAGGACCACCGATAAAGGCAATGCGACGGCTACCGGTATCTATCAGGTGTTGAGTGGCCTGGAAGGCTGCCTCGTCACCATTAGCGGTAACGCTGGAGAAACGGTCTGTAAGGCAGGTACGACCGAAAAACACAAGCGGGATGCCCATGTTGGCAATCTCCTCAAAATGGCTATAGTCGGTAGTATTTTGCGACAGACAGGCAATAATACCCTCTACATGCAGACTGATAAAGTTGTCGATGGCTCGTATCTCCGAATCAGTATCTTCATGCGTGTTGGCACTGATTACCGAGTAGCCCTCCTTACGAGCTTCATCCTCTATGCCGTCTAATACCGCAGCATAATAGTGGGTCACCAGATTAGGAACAACCACACCTATCACCCGCGGGGCCTCTTTTCGGAGACTCTGCGCAAACGGATTAGGACGATAATTCAACCGTTTGGCCAGTTCCTTCACCTTCGCCTGCATGTCTTGTCCGATCTCGGGACTACTACGAAGAGCACGGCTGACTGTTGCAATGCTGACACCCAGTTCCTGGGCTAAGTCTTTCAGCGATGTTCGATGTTTATTTACTGCCATTTTAACTCATACTGACTATACGGCGACAAAATTACAAAAAATCCCCGAACCTCGCAAACGTTTACGTCACTTTTTCATCCTAAATCGCTTAAAAACAGGGAAAAAGTGCGTACCTTTGCAGCGCAAATTCAGAATGAGTAATGAATAGTTGATAATAAGTTAGTTAGAACAGAGCCAAGACTGTCGTGATGACACTCTTGGCTCTTATTTTTTTATTCTATCCTCAAATCGCTTGTATGAATATCCCCTGAACCGTTCTTATGTGCGTCGTAATGCGTCAAGGTTCCCTTTAGCGTGATATCACCCGAGCCGTTCAGTTGAACATCCGCAGACTTGCAGTCCTCCAAGAAATTGACAACGATATCACCAGAGCCACGTAGCGACAGGTCAGTATCACGGACGTTGGCTTGCGTGATGTTAACGTCGCCCGAGCCAACCAGCACAGCTGTCGATTTCTGTGCCTCCAGATGATTGATACGAATGTCGCCAGAGCCCACCAGTTCGGTATTATTCACGTCACAGATGAGATCGTCGAAGACAATATCACCCGATCCGCGCAGCACAATATCCATCGTATCTGTATCAACCTTCTTGCGACTGATGAAATCACCTGAGCCGCTCACCAACACACCTACCAGATCAGGTGATGACACATAGACCGTAACATCATTCTTGTCGCCCACTGTCAGGTTGATGAAGCCCATCTTACCCTTATTGCGCACATAGAGCGTACCTTCGTCTGTGTCAGTGATGATGCGGGGAATCAGATTGTCCGGTCCTTCGATTCTAACACCAAAAGTATCAGCCTGGCTGTACACCACGGTAGGAGAGCCAAGGATCTCAATGCGCTCAAAGTTGCGGAGATGCCGCCATTCCACAGTCTGATCATCAAGGGTGATCGTTCTTTCACATCTCACACATGATGTCATACCCAAAACGACCATCAGTAACAGACCGTTATACATCAAATACTGTTTTGCTTTCATTTTCTTCATCTTTTTTTGTTAGTGATTTGTCTGTTTGACGTAACAAGTTTCGAAAAAGTTGCAGACGACGAAACTATTCACTTCTCAAAGTGCTGCCAGTCTTTCACCGTACGCCAAGAACCGCCCCACTTGAAGCCATGCTGCACGAAGAGCCTATAGAGCAGGTCGCCTTTCACAATCTTATAGGGGAAGGCCTTGCGCCTGTCCACATACTTCGTGGCAATAGCCGGCTCCACAATGCGATGTCCATCCTTACCTTTCCGAACATACGGGTTATAAAGGGTGTTGATATCAACTGCCATTCCCGTAGCATGCTTGGAAAGTTTGGTCGTTCCCGACACCCTGCGATAACAGAAACAGGAAGTATTATTATCGCGCATAGACCGCTCATCTTCTGCCTCATAGTCATCAATCAGACGGATACGCTGGATGGGATATTTCTGACGATAGAGTTCACGGAAGATGGCAATGAGATCGTTCGCAATAGCCTTGTTACACACCATTTCACCCACATGTTCCTTTTTCTCTGCATCGAAATGCGACAATCGCAGATAGCGCAGGTCAGCACGGCGAAGGGGACAACCCTCCGGCCATGAGCGACCTTGCATTCGCTGGAAAACAGAGTCAGGAATCGGCTGCACAGAGAACTCCTGGGCCGAAATAGGAGTGAATAGTGAATAGTGAATAGTGAATAGTATTAAAAGGAGACGGCGCATAGGCAGGGTTATTCTAATGGAAGTACGAACCAGAATGTAGAGCCCTTACCTAAAGATGACTCCACGCCGACCGTACCTCCCAGATTCTTGATGTGTGACTCAACAACAGAAAGTCCCAAACCCGTACCAGGAACATACTCATCAACCTTGACAAATCGTTCAAAGATACGCTTCTGGTCTTCTTCGGCCACACCTTTTCCTGTATCCGTCACATTCACACGCACTTGATTACCCTGTACCTCATAACTCAGCGTAATCTCTCCCTCTGTGGTAAACTTAATGGCATTCTGTAACAAATTGTCAAGAATCTCAAGTAGTTTCTCACGGTCTGTCTCTATCTTCAACTGAGGTAATGGACATTGTACGTTAATCGACAGATTCGTGGTTGGCTGGTAGGTTTCGGCCATCTGCTGTAACAATTGGTTGAGCTCAACCTTACCCATCAGTAGACTCTTAGCACCGGCCTCAATCTTAGACATGCTGACCAGTCCGTCGATGATTTGAAGCAACTTCTTGTTATTATTCTGTATCTCCGTGATAATCTGAGCCCGTTCTTCATCACTCTCAATGACAGGTAACAAGTCAGCAAAGCCAACAATCGCATTGAGAGGTGTACGAATCTCATGACCCATATTAGCCAGGAAGGCCGTTTTAAGTCGGTCGCTCTCCTCAGCCTTGTTACGGGCTGCAACCAATGAGGTCTCCATTCTTTTGCGCTCGTCAATACGTTGAGACGTTCCGACAATCTTAGTCGGTTTGCCATCTGCATCACGATCTACGATAGTGGCATAGCTCTCTTCCCAATAGGTCTTTCCAGAAACTTTGCTCGTCACCTGATATTCCTGATGATAGGAATCAACGCGTCCCTCAGATATTTCACCAAAAGCCTGTTTCACACGCTCTGCATCAGTAGGAGCAATGGGATCCAGCGTATCTAGAAACGTCTCATCAGTACTCGGTGTGTAGTTATCTTTCCCTTCACGGTAGTCACTCTCAAAAACGAATGCCTTTCTTCGTGGATCATACCGCCAGACAGCTATCTTCATAGCCTTCAGTATAAAATCGTATTCAATGTTGTTCTGACGAACCTTTTCTATCTCAATCAGTTCCAGACGAAGCTTCTTTCCTGCCCTCCATTGGTAATAGATTCCATAACAGAGAAGTAGAAAAAGAATTCCTCCTCCAATCCACCACAACAAGACGGATTGGGTACCGAAAAACGAGATATTTAACAGAATCGATACCATAATTAATTAGAAGATGTGGCAAAATTAAAGAAAATATCTGGAATAACACAAAAAAGAAACACTTTTTTTTGCTTTTATTTGTTTTTTCGCCCGACTTGCATTAACTTTGCACTCGAAAAGTCGACAAAAGTCAACTTTTATATGGAGGTTTTCCACAATAACATGTCAAATGGAGCAAAACAATGACTTGAGAAATACTCACGCAGCTGAGTATGAGCTCATCGCCAAAACGTTCATGGGACTGGAACCTGTGCTGGCGAAAGAACTGACCCAATTAGGGGCAAACAATGTGCAAATAGGTCGACGGATGGTGTCATTCACCGGTGACAAGGAAATGATGTATCGGGCAAATTTCCAACTGCATACCGCCATCCGAATTCTAAAGCCCATCCGTCATTTTAAAGCAAAGAGTGCGGATGATGTCTATGAAGAAATCAAAAAGATTGATTGGACTCAATATCTGGAACCCGAGAAGACCTTCGCTGTCGATTCTGTGGTATTCTCCGAGGAGTTCCGTCATTCGAAATTCGTATCATATAAGGTCAAGGATGCCATAGTTGACTTCTTCCGTGAGAAGACCGGCAAGCGTCCCAATATCTCCGTGGCTAATCCAGACATCCGTCTGAACATGCACATCGCCGAGGACCACTGTACGCTGAGTCTTGACTCCAGCGGTGAGTCACTGCATCGTCGTGGCTATCGTCAGGAGAGTGTCGAAGCACCTCTGAACGAAGTGTTAGCAGCAGGCATGATCCTTCTCTCAGGCTGGCAGGGCGACACCGATTTCATCGACCCCATGTGTGGCTCTGGCACGCTGCCCATCGAGGCTGCCTTAATAGCCAAGAACATGGCACCTGGACTTTTCCGCAAGGAATATGCTTTCGAGAAATGGCCCGACTTCGATGCAGATCTTTTCGACGAGATCTATAATGACGAGAGTCAGGAACGGGAGTTCAAGCATCATATCTATGGCTACGATATCGATATCAAGGCTGTCAACACAGCCCGTCTGAATGTGAAGGCTGCTGGTCTGACGAGCATCATCACTATCGACCAGCAGGATTTCAAGGACTTTGCGCAGCCACAGAACAAAAGCATCATGATTACCAACCCCCCCTATGGTGAGCGTATCTCTACACCCGACCTTCTGGGCACCTATCGCATGATTGGCGAACGTCTGAAGCACCAGTTCAAGGGCAACGATGCCTGGATTCTCTCCTATAGAGAAGAATGTTTCGAACAGATTGGTCTAAAGCCCAGCATCAAGATACCCCTATATAATGGCTCGTTGGAATGTGAATTCCGCAGATATCAGATGTTTGATGGAAAACTTAAAGATTTCCGTCACGAAGGTGGTGTCGTGAAAACTGAGGAAGAGAAGCGTCAGATGGCGCAGAAACACCGTTTCAAGAAAGAGCGCGAGTTTAAACAGCGCCTTGAGGAGACCGAGCAGAATGAAGAAGCCGACATCCGCAGTTTCACCTTCCATCACCATGACCTGGAACATCATGATCGGAGAGACAAGACTCTCCGGAAAAACCGGGACGACCGTGAAGACCGTCGTGGTGGGAAGAAAGAAAGAGGAGATCGTTTTGACCGTGGAGACAGGAAGTTCAATAAAGCCGAACTTAACTTCGCAAAGAAAAGGAGGTTTAACGATGATGAAGACTAAAATCAGGCTAGCCTTTCTTGCCATTCTCGTTACTTTAACAACAACCATGACAGCGCAGGACAAGTTTTTCACCCTCGAAGACCTGAACTTCGGCGGTACGAACTACGGCAACATGCAGCCCAAGAACATGTGGCTCACATGGTGGGGCGACCAACTGATACAGACCGATGTAGAAGAGTGCTATACCATTGACGCCAAGACAGGCAAGAAGACCAAACTCTTCACGCTTGAAGACATCAACCAATGGGCGGAAAGCGATGACGTAAAATATGTACGTCACCTCATGAATGCCACTTTCCCCTACCCTGACCAGCCTATCGTTCAGGTGGGTAACAGAAAGGCGGTCATTCTTGTGGACTTTAAGCAGAAGAAGATCGTATGGCAGGATAGTATTGCAGGACAGACGGCCAATGATTGGAACAGTGTCTCCAAGGCGACGGCATATGTAGAAAACCATCAACTCTTTGTGGTGGATGCCAATGAGCAGAAGCACCAGCTCTCCACCGACGGCTCTCGTGAGATTGTCTATGGACAGTCCGTTCACCGCAATGAATTTGGTATTGAGAAAGGCACGTTCTGGAGTCCTAACGGACAACGACTGGCTTTCTATCGCATGGACCAGAGCATGGTGACCGACTATCCGCAGGTGGATATATTCCCCCGCAGCGCCTCGTATGAGCCTGACAAATACCCGATGGCGGGAATGACCTCGCACAAAGTGACGGTGGGGGTCTATGACCTGCAGGCCGATAAGACCATCTACCTGAAGGCAGGAGATCCTACAGACCGCTATTTCACGAATATCGCCTGGAGCCCGGACAGCAAGACCATCTATATGTTCGAACTGAATCGTGGTCAGAACGACTGTCGCTTAGTTTCTTATGATGCTACGACAGGCGAAAAACTTACAGAACTCTATCGTGAGACCTCGGACAAATACGTAGAGCCCCTGCATCCTATCCAGTTCCTGCCCTGGGATGAGACCAAATTCATCATGCAGAGTCAGAAGAATGGGTATAACCACCTCTATCTATTTGACAAGAGTGGTAAGGAACTGAAGCAACTCACCAAGGGCACCTGGGTAGTAATGGACGTACTGGGTTTCAACAAGAAACAGAAGGCTATCATTTTCAAGGCGAATAAGGAACACCCCCTACACCATCGTCTTTATAGTGTCAGCATGACAGGAGATGTCAAGCAATTGGAGACCGTTGATGGTGTACACAATGGAGTGTTATCTCCTTCAGGCAACTTCCTCATCGACAGATTCTCGACTCCCACAAGACCACGTGTCATCGATGTGGTAGATCTCACACCAAAGACCCCACGTCATACGAATCTCCTAGAGGCAGACGATCCTTGGACAGGTTACCAACAACCCATCTTTGAGTGCGGAAGCATCAAGGCGGCCGATGGTGTCACAGATCTTTATTACAGAATGGTGAAGCCCTACAACTTTAACCCCGCCCAGAAATACCCCACTGTGGTTTATGTCTATGGTGGTCCTCACGCCAACAACGTGCAGGCCTCTTGGCACTGGGCCTCCCGCACTTGGGAGACCTACATGGCTCAGAAGGGCTATATCGTCTTTATCCTCGACAATCGTGGCAGCCAGCATCGTGGTCGTAACTTCGAGCAGGCCACCTTCCATCAGTTGGGACAAGTCGAGATGCAAGACCAGATGAAGGGTGTGGACTATCTTCGCAGCCTTCCTTATGTCGATATGAACCGTTTAGGCGTTCATGGGTGGAGTTTCGGCGGATTTATGACCATCTCGCTGATGACCAACTATCCCGATGTATTCAAAGTTGGCGTAGCTGGCGGTCCCGTCATCGACTGGAAGTGGTACGAGGTGATGTATGGTGAGCGCTATATGGGAACACCTGAAAACAATCCAGAGGGATATGCCAAGACCAGTCTGATTGCCAAAGCGAAGAACCTGAAAGGCAAACTCCAGATCATCACGGGTTACAACGACAATACGGTCGTGCCCCAACATTGTCTCTCATTCCTCGATGCTTGCATCAAGGCCGGTACCCAGCCCGATTTCTTTGCCTATCCAGGTGAAGAGCACAACATGCGTGGTCATGCCAGCGTCCATCTGCATGAACGCATCACCCAATACTTCGAAGATTATTTAAAATAAAGATATGAAAATACTACTTTTAGGCAGTGGCGGACGTGAGCACGCCCTCGCATGGAAAATTGCTCAGTCAGAGAAGTGTGAGAAGCTCTATATTGCTCCTGGCAACGCTGGCACCAGCAATTGTGGAGAGAATGTGGCCATGAAGGCAGACGACTTCGAGGCCGTGAAGCAGTTTGTGGTCGAGAAGGGTGTCAATATGGTGGTCGTTGGTCCTGAAGATCCGTTGGTGAAGGGCATCTACGACAACCTGAAACAGGATGAGCGCACAAAGGACATCCCCGTTATCGGTCCATCGAAGGCTGGCGCCGTGCTCGAAGGCTCAAAAGACTTCGCCAAGGCCTTCATGCTGCGTCACAACATCCCCACAGCCCGCTATGAGACATTTGACGGCGAGCATTTGGAGGAAGGTCTGAAGTTCCTGGAAACGCTCCAAGCCCCCTATGTGCTGAAAGCTGACGGTCTATGCGCTGGCAAGGGCGTACTGATCCTGCCCACCCTTGAGGAAGCCAAGAAAGAACTGAAGGAGATGCTGAGTGGCATGTTCGGTAATGCCTCCAGCCGTGTGGTCATCGAGGAATTCATGAGTGGCATCGAGTGTTCGGTCTTCGTGCTGACAGATGGCACCCATTATAAGATCCTACCTGAGGCCAAGGACTATAAGCGTATCGGTGAGCACGACACGGGTCTGAACACAGGTGGCATGGGCTCCGTCTCTCCCGTTCCCTTCGCAACGAAGGAATGGATGCAGAAGGTGGAGGACCGTATCATCCGTCCCACCGTCGAAGGATTGGCTGCAGAAGGCATTGACTATAAGGGCTTTATCTTCTTCGGACTCATCAACCGAACCAATACGCCCAGCACAGAGCCCGAGCCTTACGTCATCGAGTATAACTGTCGAATGGGCGACCCGGAGACCGAGAGCGTCATGCTGCGTTTGAAGAGTGACATCGTAGACCTCTTCGAAGGCGTAGCCAATGGTGACCTTAACCAGCGCACCATTGAATTCGATTCACGTGCTGCCGTGTGCGTCATGCTCGTCTCAGGTGGTTATCCGGAAGCCTACAAGAAAGGCTACCCCATCACAGGCATCGACCAGGTAGAGGGTAGTATTGTCTTCCATGCCGGCACAACACTGAAGGATGGAAACGTTGTCACCAACGGAGGCCGTGTCATCGCCGTATCATCATATGGCAAAGATAAGGCTGAAGCTCTGGCAAAGTCGTTCCAGGAGGCCCAGAAGATTCAGTTCACTGACAAGTACTTCCGACGTGACATCGGAGCAGACCTATAAAAAACAACCTTGAAAGGTAGTCAGTTACAAAAGATAGTAGCCGAGAGCCGTCTCACCTTTCCCGTGACGGTTCTCTATGGTTTGTTGCTCTGCCTCATTGGTGGTGTCATCCAGCACCAGTGGTGGATTCAGTTGGCATGTTACATCCTGGCTACCTATCTAATGATATTACTTAACAATTTCCACGCCCTCATCCGCATCTATAGCCGGGCCATCACTTCGGCTTTTATCATTCTCTCCGGCGTGGCCTGTTTTATCTTCCCGTCATTGGAGGGATGTATTGTAACTGTAGGACTCGTAGCAAGTCTGTTGACGCTCTTTACCACCTATCAGAACCGCGAGGCAGCAGGATGGATCTACTACACCTTCCTGTTCCTCGGAGTGGCCAGCGTGGCGAATATCCATTTTTTGGTATTCATCCCTATCTATTGGATCATGATGATCTTCATCAACAGCCTCAGCCTGCGCACTTTTATTGCCTCCTTGTTTGGCCTGCTCACGCCTTATTGGATCTGGATAGCAGTGGTGTTATTCTTTTACAAAGACAACCTAACCCCATTCACCAATCTTTTCCAACCGTTAACAGAGGTTACCTTCTTCAATGCCTATGGTAGTATTCCGCTTTCCCACTATCTGACTTATGCCTTCCTGGTCATTCTGGCCTTCACTGGCATCATCCATTTCCTGAGGAAGAGCTACAACGATAAGATCCGAACCCGACAGTTCTACTACAGCATTATATTCTTCGACATTGTGGTCTTGGTACTTCTGGCTCTCTTTCCGCAATACTACGACCTGTTATTCCGTCCGGCTATCATCCTGACGAGCCCATTGATAGGCCATTTCATTGCGCTGACCCGTACTAAGATTACGAACATTGCTTTTTACCTCATCCTGATCACAGCCTTGTTGCTGACAGGCTTCAACCTATGGACTTCATCATTCATTTTCTGACCCAGTACGGCTATTGGGGCATGTTCCTGGCGGCTTTCCTGGCAGGTAGTTTCTTCCCCTTCTCCAGCGAGGCGGTTCTTATCGGATTGATGGCTACCGGTCTCGACCCATGGATTCTGATGATTTACGGTACAGCAGGCAATGTGCTGGGCAGTATTCTCAACTACTGCGTCGGACGGTTAGGTAAGATGGAGTGGATTGAGAAATATCTCCATGTGAAGAAGGAAGATCTCGACAAGGCCCACCGGTTCATGGCGGGTCGCGGTGCCTGGATGGGCTTTTTCGCCTTTCTGCCGGTATTAGGTAGTGCCATCACCATCGCCTTAGGTCTGATGCGCTCAAACATCATTATCACCTTCCTCGCCATCACATTAGGCAAGATTTTTCGTTATATAATCTTAATTTACGGTGCAGGTTTATTTATGTAACACTTCTTTTTATTACCTTTGCATCCAAATCAGATTTTTAACGTTAAAAAATACATTTTTTAGATGAAACAATTCAGACTGGTGGACAATGTCCTCGGGTGGCTCGCGTTTATGATAGCCGCCTTTGTCTATTGCTCTACCATTGAGCCCACTGCGTCATTCTGGGACTGCCCGGAGTTTATCACCACAGGCTATCGCCTCGAAGTAGGACACCCGCCTGGGGCACCGTTCTTCATGCTGACGGCCAACCTATTCTCACAGTTTACCAGCGATCCCACACAGGTGGCAAAGATGGTCAACATCATGAGTGCCCTTCTTTCGGCCACATGTATCCTGTTCCTTTTCTGGAGCATCACCCATCTGGTACGCCGATTGTTGGTAGACCGATTCGAGGATATCACTCTGGCGAAACTGATAGCCATCGAGGCTTCCGGACTTGTGGGAGCGCTCATCTATACCTTCAGCGACACCTTCTGGTTCTCTGCTGTCGAGGGTGAGGTCTATGCTTACTCCTCCGCCTTTACGGCTGTAGTGTTCTGGCTCATCCTGAAATGGGAAGACCAGGCCGACGAGCCTCACAGCGACCGTTGGTTGGTACTGATCATGTACATGACAGGTCTCTCCATTGGTGTCCACCTGTTGAACCTGCTCTGTCTGCCCGCCATCGGACTGGTTTATTACTACCGCAAGTTCCCCAATGCCAACCTCAAGGGTTCGCTGATAGCCCTGGGTATCTCTGTGGTTATCCTGGCCGCCGTACTCTATGGCGTCGTACCAGGCATCATCACCGTCGGCGGATGGTTCGAGCTGTTCTTCGTCAACACCTTGGGCATGCCGTTCAACACGGGTGAGATTATCTACATATTCCTGTTGGTAGCCTGTGTCATCTGGGCCGTTTACGAAACCCAGACCCAGAAGCATAGTCTGACGGTGCAGAACATCGCCTTCCTGATAGCAGTCGGCATGCTCGGCATCCCGTTCTATGGCTATGGTTGGTCAGCCTTTATCATCGGTATCATCGTATTGGCGGCTCTCTGGTTCGTGCTAAAGCTCTCCAAGGACAAGCTCCCGCTTATCACAGCACGTGCCAAGAATACAGCCCTGCTCTGTATGCTGATGCTGATGATTGGTTACTCCACCTATGCCCTTATCGTCATCCGTTCATCGGCCAATCCCCCGATGGACCAGAATTCCCCTGAGGACATCTTCACCCTGGGCGACTACTTAGGCCGTGATCAGTACGGACAGCGCCCGTTGTTCTATGGTCAGGCTTACACCTCACAGGTAGCTCTCGAGGTAGAGGGTAACATTTGCAAGCCCGTCATGTCGAAGGGCAAACCCGTCTACCAGCGTAAGGAGAAAGCCTCTGCCGACGAGAAAGACTCATACTTTGTAGTCCGTACGAAGGATGAATACAAATATGCGCAGAACATGCTCTTCCCACGTATGTATGACGCTGGTCATGCCAGCGCTTACGAATCGTGGATGGGTGGTGTCAGCGGCACAGAGGTGCCCTATGATCGTTGTGGCGAACCCATGATGATCAAGGTGCCGAGCCAGTTCGAGAACATCCGGTTCTTCCTTTCTTATCAATGTAACTTCATGTACTGGCGCTACTTCATGTGGAACTTCGCCGGACGTCAGAATGACATTCAGGGTAATGGCGAACTGGAGCACGGCAACTGGATTACCGGTATCCCCTTCATCGACAATGCCCGTTTAGGCGATCAGGACCTGCTGCCTGATGACTTGAAGGAGAACAAGGGACATAATGTCTTCTACTGTCTGCCTCTGATCCTCGGTCTGCTGGGACTGTTCTGGCAGGCTTGGTATACCCGTAAACGTAAGATAACGGTCAATGGTTCAGAAAAGACCGTCGACGATCCCATTGGTATCCGTCAGTTCTGGGTGGTGTTCTTCCTGTTCTTCATGACAGGTCTCGCCATTGTCATCTATCTAAACCAGACACCGATACAGCCCCGTGAGCGCGACTATGCCTACGCTGGTTCCTTCTATGCTTTCGCCATCTGGTGCGGCATGGGTGTAGCAGCCATCATCGACTGGCTCAACCGTAAGACAAAGAAGGAGAACCTCGTTCTGGCCGGTCTCGTATCTCTGGTCTGTCTGATTGTTCCCATCCAAATGGCCAGTCAGACCTGGGACGATCATGACCGCTCTGACCGTTACTGCTGCCGCGACTTCGGACAGAACTACCTTATGACCCTGCAGGAAAAAGGCAATCCTATTATCTTCACCAACGGCGACAACGACACCTTCCCCCTCTGGTACAACCAGGATACAGAGGGTGTGCGTACCGATGCCCGTGTCTGCAACCTCTCTTATCTGCAGACCGACTGGTATATCGACCAGATGGTGCGTCCGGCTTACGACTCTCCGTCACTGCCCATCACTTGGAACCGTTTGGAGTACTGTGCCGGCACCAACGAATATGTGCAGGTCGACCCGTCACTCAAGGAACAGGTACTACAACTCTACCGCGAGAGTCCCGAAGAGGCAAAAAAACAGTTCGGTGACGATCCCTTCGAGCTGAAGAACGTGCTGAAATACTGGGTACGTTCTAACGTAAAAGACTTCCACGTCATCCCAACCGATACGGTCTACGTTACCATCGACAAGGAGGCTGTCCGTCGCAGTGGCATGATGATGGCTGCCGACTCCATCCCTGACAAGATGGTCATCTCGCTCAAGGGCAAGGGCGCCCTTTATAAGGGCGATCTGATGATGCTTGAGCTGGTTGCCAATGCCAATTGGGAGCGTCCCGTCTACGTGGCTACCACCGTTGGTCAGGAGAACTACATGAACCTCGGTGAGCACTTCGTTCAGGAAGGTCTTGCCAACCGCATCACACCGTTCCGCACCCACTATACCGACGAGCGCGGCAACCTCGTGCCCATGCCTGGCACCACCGACTTCGACACGGAGAAAGTCTACGACAACGTGATGAACAAATATAAGTACGGCAATGTGAGTCAGAAGGGTATCTACCTCGACGAAACCGTCACCCGCATGTGCTTTACCCACCGTCGTCTGCTGGCAACCCTGGCCATCAGTCTTATCAACGAAGGCAAGACCGATAAGGCCAAGAAGGTGCTCGACAAGTGTGAGAAGGAGCTGCCTGCCTACAATGTGCCTCACGACTATGGCTGCGGTTCCATCGACCTTGCACGCGCTTACCACCTCACAGGTCAGAAGCAGAAGGCTCAGGAGTTGGTTGACCAACTCTGGAAAAAGTCGCAGCAATACCTGATGTGGTACTGTTCGCTCGACGACTATCGTTTCGACGGTGCACAGCGCGACTGCATGATCAATATCTATGTAATGAATCAGTTATTAGATATTCAAAACGCCATCGACGAGAAGAAGGGCGCTCAGAAAGACCAGCAACTGGAAGGTCTGATTCAGCTCTATCACTCTAAGGGCGGCAGATTCGAGCAATAATATATGTTTATCGAGCAACCCGCCATCTACCTCCGCTGGCTCTATCCCAGAGCCTATTGGAGAATGGACCGTCACGAGAAGGCCGTCTATCTGACCTTCGACGACGGTCCCATCCCAGAGGCGACACCCTTTATCCTCGATACCCTTAAGGCGTTCGAGATAAAGGCCACATTCTTCATGGTGGGCGACAATGTGCGTAAGTATCCTGAGCTCTATGAGCGCATCGTGAGCGAGGGACATCAGGTCGGCAACCACACGCATAATCACATCGGCGGTCTGCGACATACCATCAAGGAATACAGCTATAACGTTGAGAAGGCCAATGCCTATATCCACAGTCACTACGTGCGTCCTCCTCACGGCTGGATGCGTCTGAGCCAATATGCCTGGCTGAGCCGGAAATACAAGATCGTGATGTGGGACCTAGTCACCCGCGACTATTCCAAGTGGTTGACTGCTGATGATGTGGTCAATAATATAAAGAAGTATGCGCGCAATGGTTCGATTATCACGTTCCATGACTCGCTGAAATCAATCGACAAGCTCCAGACAGCCTTGCCTCAGGCCCTTCAATGGCTCAAGGACGAGGGCTATGAATTCCGCATTTTCCCCTAAAATTCAACAATATGAAGAAATTACTAACAACCTGCTTATTAGCAACCACATTCATGATGACAACAAATGCTCAGCCCCAGCTCCGCGCCGATAACATCGACGAGGTACTCAAGGCCATGACCCTTGAAGAGAAAGCCAAACTACTCGTTGGTGGTGCAAACAACTTTTTCGGTGCTAACGCCGTCGTAGGTGGCGAGGCCGACCTCGTGGCCGGTGCTGCCGGCACCTCTCCCGCCATCCCACGTCTGGGCATCCCGGCCACCGTTCTCACCGACGGTCCTGCCGGTGTGCGTATCAACCCCACTCGCCGTGGCACCGACAAGACTTATTATGCTACCGCCTTCCCTATCGGCTCATGTCTCGCTTCAACCTGGAACACAGAGCTTGTCGGCAAGGTAGGCGAGGCCATTGGTAACGAGACCAAGGAGTACCGTTGCGACGTCATCCTCGGTCCGGGCATGAACCTGCACCGTAATCCCCTCTGCGGCAGAAACTTCGAGTATTACTCCGAAGATCCTCTGCTCACGGGTAAGATTGCAGCAGCCTATATCAATGGTGTGCAGAGTCAGGGTGCTGGTGTCTCTGCCAAGCACTTTGCCGTGAACTCTCAGGAGACCGACCGCACCTCGGTCGATGAGCGTCTCTCCCAGCGTGCCGCCCGCGAGCTCTACCTCCGCGGTTTCGAGATAGCCGTCCGTGAGAGTAATCCCTGGACCATCATGGCCTCGTATAACAAGATCAATGGCGAGTTCTCGATGGGCAACCACGACCTGCTCACCAAGATCCTCCGTGATGACTGGGGCTTTAAGGGCATCGTCATGACCGACTGGATCGGCATCCGTGATGGTCTGCCCACCACCCGCGAGGTACACGCCGGCAACGATCTCATGGAGCCCGGTCAGCCCGCCCAGGTCGAAGAAATCATCAAGGGTGTAAAAGATGGCAAACTTGATATCAAGGATGTCGACCGCAACGTGCGTCGCATGCTCGAATACATCGTCAAGACCCCTAGTTTCCATAAGTATCCCGCCTCAAACGCTCCCGACTTCAAGGCCCACGCCGCCATCACCCGTCAGAGCGCCTGCGAGGGCATCGTACTCCTGAAAAACAACGGCACCTTGCCTTGGAAGGGAGACATCAAGACCGTCGCTCTCTTTGGCGAGAACTCCTACGACTTCCTCTCCGGCGGTACAGGTTCTGGTTGCGTGCATCCCCCCTATGTGGTCGACATGCTTCAGGGTCTTGAGAATGCCGGTATCAAGTCGTCGCCCGTGCTTACCGATATCTATCGCAAGTACATCGCTTATGCCCGTGTGAAGTTCCAGGCCGAACGTCATCCCGCCAAGTGGTATCAGACCGAGATGATGGGTCAACAGAAGTATCCCGAGATCAGTCTTTCCCCCATCGCCATCAACAACGAGGTAAAGACTGCCGATGCTGCCATCATCACCATCGGTCGTCAGGCCGGTGAGGGTGTCGACCGTGACATTGACACCGAATTCAACCTCATCCCCGAGGAGCGTGCCCTCATCACCGATGTCTGCAATACCTTCCACGCTGCCGGCAAGCCCGTCATCGTCATCATCAACTCCGGTTCCGTCATCGAGACAGCCTCATGGAGCAGCTATCCCGATGCCATTCTCTGCGCCTGGCAGCCGGGAATGGAAGGCGGCAACTCTATCGCCGACCTGCTCACGGGTAAGGTGAATCCTTCGGGCAAGCTCACCATGACCTGGCCCATCGCCGCCACCGACCATGCCTCAACGAAGAACTTCCCCGGTCAGATTGATTTCTACACCTTCAAGGAGATGGCCGCCAACAAGCGCCCCATCGCCGGACATGCCTATACCAACCACGAAGAGGACATCTACGTGGGCTACCGCTATTTCGACACTTTCCAGAAGAATGTGGCCTATCCCTTCGGCTTCGGTCTGAGCTACACCACGTTCGAGTTCTCGAAGCCCGTTGCTAAGGCAAAGGGTAAGGATGCTGTCGAGCTAAGCATCACCGTCAAGAATACTGGCTCTGTAGCAGGTAAGGAAGTGGCACAGGTCTATGTACAGGCACCGAAGGGTCGTCTGGAGAAGCCCGCTCAGGAGCTGAAATCCTTCGCCAAGACGCGTGAGCTGAAGCCCGGCGAGAGCCAGGTGCTCACCATGGTGATTCCCGTGCGCGACCTTGCCTCATTCGACGAGGCCAACTCGCAATGGCTCACCGAAGCTGGTACCTACACTTTCCGCATCGGTGCTTCCAGCCGTGACATCAAGGCTACGGCTTCGCTCAAACTCAGCGAGTATACCGAGAAGACCTCCAATGCCCTGGCACCCCAGCAGAAGCTAAGACTCCTTCAATAGTGTGTCACCTACCTAGGAATTTGGTATCCAGATAGGCCTGGAAGGTGTCTTTATAAAGGTCGCCAACGGGAAGGTAAGTATCAGCATCCATGATGACGCGGTTCTTATTCACTTCCTGAATCTTATTTAAGTTAATGATGTAGGAGCGATGGATTCGCATAAAGTAATCCGGTAGTCGCTCCTCCATCTTTTTCATAGAGAGGAGGGTGACAATAGGCTTCGCCTCACCCTCTATCCAGACCTTCAGATACTCACTCATAGCCTCGATGTAACGGATATCAGGGATACTGACTTTCACAATACGATAGTCAGTCTTGAGGAAAAGATCGTCAGTAGAGGTAAGAGGTGAGGGGTGAGAGGTGAGAGAATTGTCTGCAGCAGGCGTATTATCAAGTCTCTCTTTTAATCGGTTCGCCGCTCTCTGGAAATCCTGCAGGCCGAAGGGTTTCAGCAGATAGTCGACAGCATTCACGCGGAAGCCCTCGACGGCGTACTCCGAATAGGCGGTGGTGAAGACCACCAATGGCGGCACAGCCAGCGACTTCACAAAATCCATGCCGTTAAGGTCGGGCATGTTGATGTCACAGAAAATGGCATCGACCGTATCGTTCTCCAGAAACTTACGGGCCTCCAAGGCACTCTGGCATTGGGCGGCAAGTTCCAGAAACGGCACTTTGCCTATATAGGCAACCAATTGTTGCAGAGCCAATGGCTCATCATCGATGGCGAGACAACGTATCATGATAGTGGGATGTTAAGTTCAACGATATATTCTTGCGGCTCATTGTGGATGCTGAGCGTGTAGTTATGTTCGAAGAGCAGGTTCAGACGCTTACGCACATTGGCAAGGCCTACCCCACCCTTTTCCTCATTCGGCACCTCTGCCTTCGAGTTGCGGCACTCAAACCGTAACGACTCTCCCTCCACTGCCATTCTGATCTCGATAAACGACTCGTGCTGGTAGCTGACACCATGTTTGAAGGCGTTCTCGATAAAAGTAATAAGGATCAGCGGTGGTATCTGGCGCTCGGGCACCTCAGTGGGCAGGTCTAACGTGATGCGCACCTTATCGGTATAGCGCAGCTGCATCAGCTTGACGTAGGTGCGGATAAACGCCACTTCCTTTGTCAACGGCACACCCTTCCGGTCACCCTCATAGAGCACGTAACGCATCATCTTCGACAGCTCCAGGATGGTTTCCTGTGCCTTTGTCGGGTCAATATCAATGAGGGCATGGATATTGTTGAGGGTGTTCATAAAGAAGTGCGGATTAATCTGATAGCGCAAATACTCCAACTGCTGTTCCAGATTCTTCTTCTCCAATGCTGCCAACCGCTTACGGTCGTCACGGCTACGGAAATAGCTCTTGATACCGAGGTTCGCACCAAACATCAGTAGCAGCACCACAACGACCAGAATGTCATGTTCGCCCACGAAAGGCGGTGGATCATGGCGTCGTATCTCGGGCTTACCGTGCTTCTCAGGCATCTCGTGACGTGGTGGCATGGGGTGCTCCGGAGCCTCAGGGAAATCCGCTTTATCTGGGAAGTCCGGTCTATCCGGGAAATCGGGTCTATCCGGAAAATCGGGTCTATCCGGGAAGTCCGGCCGTTCCATCTCCTTCAGATGAGGCGGTGGTCCCTGATGACGCATGAAATCCCCCGGCCGGCTGCTGCACTGATAAACCGTAAAAGCAATCATGACCGCAACCACAATAGAGAAATAAGCCACGCGCTTATGCTGATGCACCAGCAGTGGCGCCAACAAGAAATTATGCACTAAAAACAAGAGCAGATAGACAGCGAACTGACGCCACACGAGGAACACTTCCGTCCAATCGAATGTGAAGTTGGCATCGTTCACCGCACGCACATAAAGGCTCAGCAGCGGGGCTGCAAAGAGCAAGCCCCACACTGCCAAGTAAATCAGGTTCTCCTGCTTCGACTGCTTCATCCAATATCTTCTATTCATACTATATAACGTAAGAATCAGAATAATATTGTTTCAGAACCAGCCGCCAGGCCCCCAAGGACCGCCACCGCCAGGGCCACCACCATTTCCGCCTGAGTACGACGAGAGGTTGACGCTGGAACCGCCAGTGATAGTGGCATTGGTGTAAGCTGCACCATCGAAGATGCTCGTGCCGCCACTCACGGTAACACCGCTCTTCAGCGAGGGCTGTGAGGCACCAGAAACGACGAGTGTATTACCACCGCTCGAAGGCGTCTTAAAGGCGATGGTCTCGCTGCCTACGGTCATCGCATACCAGGTATTCTTGCTCCAGCTCGATGCTGAGAAGCACGACTGCGTGAGACTGGCACCGCTCTCCAGACCACCAATGGCAATGATCGTACCACCCGTGACGTAGAGTTTCTTCTTTTCCTCACTGTTAGCGTCGATGGCCACCTCAGGCGATGTGGTACCAATGGCATACACCAGTCCACCCTTGATATAGACATTACCGTTGGCATCTATACCATCGTTGCCGGTAGAATGGGCGTACACGTAGCCGCCGCTGATGGTCAGGTCGCCAGCATTGCTCAGACTCTTGGTATCATCATTATACGAGGCATTGATGGCATCGTCAACTGCATTCACGGTCACCTGTCCGCCAGTGATGTCAATCGAGGTCTTGCTTTCAATGCCCTCGCCGCCTGCACCAGTAGTAGTGACGCTGATCACAGCATTGTCGCTGATCGTGATGGCCCCATCCACCTTGATACCCTTGGGCGATGACTTGTAGTCGCTGTCGTAACGGTCGAGCTGTTGTGATGAATTGACGGTAGAGATACTGCCGCTCGACGATGCCACAACGGCATTACCGCTAGTCTTGATAGTCACCGTACCACCTGTAGCCGTCAGCGTGCCGTCGCCGTTGATACCCTTACCACCGGCACCTGTGCTGGTCAGGTTCAGCGTACCTCCGCTGATGGTCATATTGCCGTCGGCACTGAGACAACTCGATGCCTTAGTTTTCTTATCGTCGCTGTCCCACGCACCACCACCTGTGGTCTTCACGGTAATGTCGCCGTCGCTGATCTTCATGTCGCCATCGGCCTTGATGCCCTTGGCGGCAGCGGCTGTCACCGTGATGTTCAGCGTGCCACCTTCGAGGTATACATTGCCGCTGTCCTCGTCGTCATGGTCGGCAGTCTCGCCTGTCGAGGTATCGCCGCTCAGGTCACACTGTATGCCATCGTCGTCCACACCGCTAATGGTCACCGTGCCGCTCTTCATCAGGAAGTACTCCTCGCAGCTGATGCCGTCGCCCACGGCCTTGGTAATGTTCAGCGTCAGGTTCTTCACCGTGACATAGTCGCCGCTCTTAATGGCGTGCTTCGTGTTGCCGACGACGTTCAGCGTACCCTTGCCCTGCAGTTGCAGCTGACCCTTACTGTAGATACAGGCCTTCTGTGAGCCGTTGCTACCATCGGTCAGCGTGTTCTCCGTGCCGTTCTTGGCACTGAGCTGTATGCGCTTTTTGTTGGTGATGTTAATGGCAGCACCGCTGGGATTGGTCATCGTCAGCCCCGCCAGCGATACGGTACACTTGTACGAGCCGTCGAGTGTCAGCGAGCCGTCGGTGGTCGTGCCGCTGAGCACGTAGGTAATCTCCTTGTCGTCAACGGCTTCAGTGTTCGTCTGCGTGATGCTGACGTGTGCACCACTTACTTCTGCCGTAACATAGCTCGAAACGTTGTCGGCCATCGTCACCGTAACCGTCGAACCATTATATATAATGTTTACTGTGTTGGCTTCCACATCTGTCGAGCTGCTGCCTGTCACCAGCATACTCGTAATGTCGCTGATGGTAAACACGTCGTTACCCACAGTCAGCGTAGTGCCGCCTGTGAATGTAGCAGGCTGATTGGCTGTCACCTGCGATGCCTGATACTCTTTTGTGCCGCTGCTGGTGGTAATCTTCAGCGTCTGTCCCGTGGCTGCTATCGTCAGTACGAGCGCGGTCACAGATAATAATATACGTCTCATTTCACCACGATTTTATAAGTCCTGCCGTTCGTCTTTACAATATACACACCCTTTTTCATCTGCTCTTTAGTCACCTTATGGCCTTGCAGGTCGTAAAAAGTAGCGGTAGATAATTCTTCACTATTCACTCTTAACTCTTCACTTATTCCCGTGCTCTCGCTCTGCGTCGAGAAGTACATCTTGCTCAGGTCGGCCAGCGCGAATGTCTGGTTACCGATGGTAAGCGTCGAGTTGTCCAGGTTAATCGTCACTGGCAGCGACGATACATCCACGGAGGTCTTTGCCCCGTCAGTCGTCTCAAACGTCAGGTAGGTATAGTCGCCAGCCTGTGCTGTCAGCGCGCCTACAAAAGCCATAAATAACAAAAACTTCTTTTTCATATTTTCACTTATTAATATTTATGGTGCAAAATTAACTAAAAAACAGGCATCCGCCTAATCTATTCAACGAACACCTGTTTTTATTCAACGAATCTGTGAGGTCGATTTCTTTCACCTACAGTCAAACAGAATCTTCCTGCGATTGTCTTTCGGGCGCACGGCGAAGTGAATCCAGTAGGTTGTGCCGCGCTGTTCGAGGATGAGTTCATCGAAGTCGCGCTTCGTACCATCCGATATATCCAGCAGAATCCCCGCCATCCTAATCATGTGCTCAGGGCCATAGCAACGGATATCCACCGCACAACCCGTCAGGTGATTGCTCCTCTTCGCTCCTCCGCACATCCGATTCACCTCCTCACTCCTGAACCCACTCGTAATTACTATGGGGATGTCAGGTGACACACAGGGACTGTCCCCTCTGTGAGCAGGGAGCTCTGCGACCGAATTACAGGGGGACTGTCCCTCGCGTGTCACCCCTCTCTGACCG
>CADAAR010000013.1 GCA_902785945.1 uncultured Prevotellaceae bacterium | reverse complement strand
TGTGGGATCTGCCGCTTACGGTAAGTACTACCCCCGAGTAAGTTACAAGCAGACCATGAACATCCATGACATGGCGGTTCATATGGCTGAGCACAACACCCCGTTTTCCGAGGGTACCATTGAGGGTATTCTGCGAGACTTCGTGAAGTGCGTGCGCGAGCAGACGCTGAACGGTAACACCGTGAAGGTGGACAACCTGGCGATCTTCAAAGTGAGTGTGATTGGTAACGGCTGCAAGGAGCTGTATGATGCAGACCTGGACAAGACCATCACTGCGAGCATCGGTACCGTTGGTAAGAACGACAAGACGGGTGCTGCCGTGAACAGTCTGAAGCTGCTGGCACAGGCTACGGGCGAGTACACCCGCGAGGAGCTGAACAAGGATGGTAAGCTGGGCTGGACCGATAAGGCCGCTGCTGAGATCCTGGCAGCTAAGACTGCTGCTCAGGGCGGTGGCAATAGCGGTGGATCATCTTCGGACTCAGGAACCGAGGGCGGTGGCAACTCCGGAGGCTCGGGTCAGAGTGAACAGGGCGGCCAGAGCCAGCAGGGTGACCAGAATCAGTCCACGGGCTACGCGCTGACGATCTCGAGGACGGGCGTTGGCTCCGCCACTGTCACCAAGGATGGTAATGCTGTGACCTCAGGCACCAGTCTGAACGAGGACGACGAGGTGGAGATCAGCATCACGCCTGCTGAGGGCCAAGTTCCTACCGCAACCGTGAATGGCTCGGAGATTGAGCTGACTGAGGACGGTGGTGTCTACTCCGGTAGCTTCGCTATGCCCGGTCAGGCCAGTACGTGAAGAATCAATAGTCATGAAGAAGAAGATTATTGAGGTGGCGGTGAAGGTGATAGTAGCCGCACTCACAGCCTTCCTGACGGCCATTACGACCACGAGCTGCATGGGCTACGGCCCCTTCTAAATAAGAATCCCCGCGATTGGCGGGGATTCTTTTTATCTGATGCGGTCGAGCGAGCGGACGAGCTTCTCGTCGGCTCGGATGGCGCGACGGGCCATGAGATAGAGGATGAGGGCGATGGCGGGGAAAATGGCGGGCCACTCAGGACGGAAGTCGACCGTGCCCCACGACTTATTGCCAGCCATCTGGCCTACGACGAAGAAGCAGACATACCATCCCACGATCAACAGCGCGTTGAGCGCACAGAGCAGCGCCTGCACCTTGCGGTTGTGGAAGATGAAGATGGCGTAGGTGCCAAGGGCTGCGGTGGGCAGCAGGATGGCCATCAGGGGCCACACGTCGAAATGACGTTTGCCGATGGGGTCGGTGAACCAGAGGTTGTAGACACGTGCCACATCGACGCCCCCGAGGTTGAAGGCACCAATCTGCATACACAGACAAATGACCGTCAGGATGACGGCCACTATCAGGAAAACGGTTTGTTTACGTTGCCACATAAGAACAGAGCCGAAACGTGATTAATCGAACTGCTGATTCTCACGCGAGGGGTCACGCCAGTAGACCTTGTCCTCGATGAACTCCTGTGTTGCCAGCAGCGTGGGCTTCGGCAGCTTCTCGTAATAGCGTGAGATCTCGATCTGCTCGCGGTTCTCGAACACCTCCTCGAGAGAGTCGTTGTAAGAAGCGAACTCAGCCAGCTTCTTGGAGAGGTCTTCCTTGATCTGAGCGCTGATCTGATTGGCACGCTTAGCGATGATGGCCACACTCTCGTAGATATTGTCGGTATCCTTGCAGAGGTCCATAATGTTGCGGGTCACGGTATTAACCGGTGCTTTTGATTTCTTGTAATCCATATTCTTAATCTTTGATAACTTTCTTGCATTTGGCGATGAACTTCTCGGCGGTGCGAACGTCTTTTGAGTCGGGGAACTCGTTGATGAAGCCGTAGCACTCGTCCTCAGCATCGCGGTAACGGTCGAGGCGACGGTCCTCGGTGCTGTTCTCAGCCAGCTCGAACTTGCTCTTCATGATGAGCAGCGAGAACTGTTCACGCATGGAACAGTAGGGATAGCTCTTCAGCGCATTCTGGGCAGTGATGATGCACGAGGTGTAGTTGCTCTCGTCGTTCTTGTTGATATTGCCAAAATAGCCGCCGAGGTTATAGTAGAGCTGGGCGGAGAGATACTCCTTCATGATGAGCTTGTCTTGCAGCTCGTAGAGTCGCTTCTGGGCAGCGGGACGCAGCTTGGAGTCGGGATAGAGGTCGAGGAAGTTCTGGTAGGCATTGATGGCGCCCACGGTGGGTGTCTGGTCGAGACGGGGCTCGGGGGCACTCTCGTAAAGCGACTGACCTACGTAATAGGCGGCAGCCTCGGCATAGGTGCCACGAGGATAGCTGCTGCCATACTTCTTGAAAGTGGCAGAGGCGGCCTCGAAATCACCGTTGCAATACTGCGCCATACCCAGCATGTAAAGACACTCCTGGGCATCCTGACTGGCCTTCTTGACAGTCACGAGCTCTTCCAGCAAGATGCTTGCCTGCTGGAACTTATTATTGGCAAAGGCCTCCTTGGCGAACTCGTACTTGTAGGCGTCGTCAGCCGACTTGTAGACCCTGTTGAACTCTCCTGCGCAACTGCACAAAAACAGCATCGCGCACGAACCTATTATGATACTTTTCTTCATATCGGGGTGCAAAGTTACGATTTTTCGGCAAAATAACAAAGAAATTTTCAATAATTATCCATTTTCCGTGATCAATTATCAATTTTTTAGTATCTTTGCACCTTATTATGAGTGATTTCAAATTAACTTCACCCTATCAGCCCACTGGCGACCAACCCGAGGCCATCAGGGAACTGACGGAAGGACTGCAGCGCGGTGACCAGTCGCAGGTGCTGCTCGGTGTAACGGGTTCGGGAAAGACCTTCACCATGGCGAACGTCATTGCCAAGATGAACCGCCCTACCCTCATACTGAGTCACAACAAGACACTGGCTGCCCAGCTCTACGACGAGATGAAGGGCTTCTTCCCCGAGAACGCCGTGGAGTATTATGTAAGCTATTATGACTACTACCAGCCCGAGGCTTATCTGCCCGCCAGCGACACCTATATCGAGAAGGACCTCTCCATCAACGATGAGATTGACCGTCTGAGGCTCTCAGCCGTATCTAACTTGCTGTCAGGCAGAAAGGATGTGGTTGTGGTATCGTCGGTGTCGTGTATCTACGGTATGGGCAGTCCGGTGGCGCTGCAGGAGAATGTGATCACACTGCACGTAGGTCAGAAGCTGGACCGCAACGCACTGTTAAGGAATTTAGTAACAGCACTCTACGTGCGCAACGACGTGGATCTGCAACGTGGCAACTTCCGTGTGAAGGGTGATACCATCGACATTGCGATGGCCTATAGCGAGGTGGTGCTGCGCGTGACGTTCTGGGACGATGAGATCGACGCCCTCGAGGAGGTGGACGCTGTGACCTTCGACCGACTGGCACGCTTCGAGGAATACCAGCTCTACCCCGCCAACCTCTTTATGACCTCGCAGGAACAGACGAACATTGCCATCCGAGAGATACAGGACGATCTGGTGCAGCAGGTGGCCTACTTCGAGGAGCTGGGCGACGGCATCAAGGCACAGAGAATAAAGGAGCGCGTGGAGTACGACATGGAGATGATAAAGGAGCTGGGCCACTGCTCGGGCATTGAGAACTACAGCCGCTACTTCGACGGACGCAAGGCGGGCGAACGCCCCTACTGCCTGCTGGACTTCTTCCCCAAGGACTACTTGATGATTATCGACGAGAGTCATGTGTCGGTGCCACAGATACGGGCCATGTATGGTGGCGACAGAGCCAGAAAGACCAACCTCGTGGAATACGGCTTCCGTCTGCCTGCTGCCTTCGACAACCGTCCGCTGACCTTCGAGGAGTTTCACGAGATGATCAACCAGGTGATCTACGTCTCTGCCACCCCAGCCGACTACGAGCTGGAAGAGGCTGAGGGCGTGGTGGTGGAACAGGTGATCAGACCCACAGGACTGCTGGACCCCGAGATAGAGGTGCGCAAGAGCGAGAACCAGATTGACGACCTGATGGACGAGATACTCACCCGCAGTCATCGGGGCGAACGCGTGCTGGTGACTACGCTCACCAAACGTATGGCAGAGGAACTGAGCGGCTATCTGCTCGACCATCATATCGCTACCGCCTATATACACAGCGACGTGTCGACACTGGATCGTGTGAAGATTCTGAACGACCTCAGACAAGGCACTTACGACGTGCTGGTGGGTGTGAACCTGCTGCGTGAGGGTCTGGATCTGCCAGAGGTGTCGCTCGTGGCAATCATCGATGCTGACAAAGAGGGATTCCTGCGCAACCATCGCAGTCTGACGCAGACAGCAGGTCGTGCAGCGAGAAACGTGAACGGTAAGGTGATCATGTATGCCGACACCATCACCGCCTCGATGCAGCTGACCATCGACGAGACACTGCGACGCAGGACGAAACAGATACAATACAACGAGGCACACGGCATTACCCCCACACAGATCAAGAAGAACCTGAGCGTGAGTGCCCTGCAGAAGGAGAACCGCGCGGATACGAAGGAGATGCTGCGTGACATCGGTGTGGCTGCGGAAAACGGCAGTAAGGGCGCCATGATGACAGCCGACCCGATTATCGGGCAGATGACGCGCGAACAGCTTCAGAAGCTGCTGCTCGAAACGACCCGTAAGATGAAGGAGGCCGCCAAGCAGCTGGACTTCCTGCAAGCAGCACAATACAGAGACGAAGTGTTTAAAATCCAACAGCAGTTGGATTTAGGGAATAGTTAATTGTTCCAAATTATTCACTCTTCACTATTCACTATTCACTATTTTTTTGTACTTTTGCAGCCATAATATAAATAAGGTAACGATGAAAAAGATTTTGATAACCCTGTTGCTGGCATTGCCCATGATGGCAGCTGCACAGGACAATACTTGGGAGAGAATAGAAACAGAGCCCGTTAGTAAGGCTAATCCCGACGCCAAATACCTGGTGGAGAACGCGGTGCCTGTGGTTGACGGAAAGGTGACTTGGAAGACCACCATCAACGCGCCAGGCAAGAGCGCACAGCAGATATACGACATTCTGCTGGCACAGCTCAACAAGATGGTGAAAGAGGAAAACCAACTGGAGGAGCGTAGCAAGGTGGCCATTCAGGATCAGGCCAACCACCAGCTGGGCGCCACCTTCCACGAGTGGCTCGTGTTTAAGAACACCGCCCTCTCGCTGGACCGTACCGTGCTGAACTTCCAGCTCATTGCAGACTGCAGCGACGGGAAGGCCGATGTGCAGATGACCCGCGTGAGCTACGACTACGAGCTGGAGCGCGACCCCACCCACTACACAGCAGAGGAATGGATTACCGACAAGTATGCTGTGAATAAGAAACATACGAAACTGACGAAGCTCTCGGCCAAGTTCCGCAGAAAGACCATCGACCGTAAGGACTTCATTTTCAATAAGTTCACAGCACTCCTGAACGCGAAATGAGCAAGGACGCAATACGCAACATACTGAATCTGATCTTTATGATCGTGGCGGTGGTAGGCGTCGTGATCTACCTGACCGACGATAGGACGAAGGGTATCATCGTGATTCTTATCGCCATGTGTTTCAAGATGGCAGAAGCCTCCATGAGAATGTTCAACAAATGAGAATAAAAGTTTATTTGCTGCTGCTCGCTATGCTCGCCATCAGACCGATGATGGCGCAAGACACGTTTAACCAGATTGACGAGATGGGTAATGTGTCGCAGCGCAACCAGAACTTCAACAAGCACAATAACGACACCACCTCGAAGAACAAGGAAGTGCCCAAGGGCCTGAAGACGTGGACGGTCGACCGGAAGTTCGGCAATGTGATTCCCGTAACTCCCGACACGCTGCACCACCTCTTCCCACAATCGCTGTTCAACACAGGTAAGTATGGCGAATACAACACCATCGGCAACAACTATTCCGCCCGCCAG
This sequence comes from uncultured Prevotellaceae bacterium, assembly GCA_902785945.1. Lineage (GTDB taxonomy): Bacteria > Bacteroidota > Bacteroidia > Bacteroidales > Bacteroidaceae > Prevotella. The sequence goes on along the minus strand of CADAAR010000013.1, from coordinate 66,390 downwards.
AACCGCATCTACATAGACCGTAAGGAGAGTAGCTCGTTTATCTTCACAGACCCCTATTCATTCTTTATGGTGGACCCCGACGAGTTCCTGTTTACCAACACCCTCTCGCCCCTCACCTACCTCACTTACGACAACTGCGGTGACAAGCAGCACGGTGAGGACAGGCTCGACGCGAAGTTTGCGGTGAACGTGAACAAACGCCTGGGTTTCGGATTCCAATTTACATACGATTACGCACGTGGCTACTATAAGAGCCAGAGTGTGTCGCACTTCAACGGCTCACTGTTCGGTACATACCTGGGCGACCGTTATAACGCACACTTCCTCTTCTCGGCAAACCACCAGAAGGCTACCGAGAACGGAGGTATCACCGACGATGAATACATACAGCATCCGGAATCGTTTAAAGATGACTTCTCTGACGATGAGATCTTCACGGTGCTCCAGGAGAACTGGAACCGCAACGACAACCAGCACGTGTTTCTGAGCCACCGCTACAACATTGGTTTCTACCGTCAGGTGAAGATGACCGAGGAAGAGATCAAGGCCCGTGAGTTTGCCAAGGCCGCACAGAAAGAGAAGGAGCAGCTGGAACAGAAGAAAGAAAACAAGGACGTGCCCTCTGGTCGTAAGACAGATGCGCCTATGGGTCGTCCCGACGGGGCCGTCATAGCAGGCATGGAGCCAGCCAAGGAGAAGACAGACGAGGCAACAGACAGCACACGTATCAAGGTGGACTCGCAGGAGATAGCCGACAGTCTGAACCGTCTGCAGGCCATACAGGACTCCATCGACGCCACGATGAAGAAGGAGTACGTGCCTGTGACGAGCATTATCCACACCTTTGAGCTGCACAACTACAAGCGCACTCATCTGGCCTACGCCACCCCCGAGAACTATTACTTCGACCGTTTCTACACCGTCTTGGGTAATGACAGCATCAACGACATTGACAAGCATTTCCAGGTGAAGAACACCCTGGGACTGGCGCTGCTCGAGGGCTTCAACAAATATATGAAAGCAGGACTGAAGGCGTTTGTGACCCACGAGTACCGTCGTTATGATATGCCCGACTCCCTGGGATCGGACGTGTTCCTGCAGCGATGGACGGAGCATAACGTCAGCGTAGGCGGACAATTGAACAAGACACAGGGCAAGACCCTGCACTTCAACCTCACGGGTGAGTTCTGGATGGCTGGCGAGGATGCTGGACAGCTGAAGCTCGACTTCAATACCGACCTGAACTTCAGGTTCCTCAAGGACAGCGTTCGCGTGGCTGCCAAGGCCTTCTTCCACCGCATGAACCCCTCGTTCTTCCAGCGTCGTTACCACTCACAGCACCTGTGGTGGGACCGTCAGGACGACTTCAATCAGGAGATGCACACGAGAATCGAAGGCATGCTGTCGTACTCGTTGACGAACACCCGTCTGCGTCTGGCCCTCGAAGAGATACAGAACTACACCTATTTCGGTATGAGCTACGACGTGGTTGCGGATGGCAACGGTACCAAGGTTGGACGTAAGAACATGACAGCCAGCGTGTATCAGGAGGGCGGAAACATCAACCTGATCACAGCTCAGTTGTATCAGGACTTCAGGCTCGGACCATTGAACTGGGAGAATATCATCACCTATCAGAACTCGAGCAATACCGACGTGCTGCCCGTGCCAGCGCTGAATATCTTCTCGAACCTCTATCTGAAGTTCAAGATTGCGAAGGTGCTCGATGTGGAGCTGGGTGGCAACGTGACCTACTACACGAAGTACGAGGCACCTGACTTCTGTCCCGCACTGAACCAGTTTGCCATCCAGAAGAACAGCGACAGCAAGGTGGAGTTAGGAGAATTCCCCTTCGTGGACGTGTATGCCAACCTGAAGTTGAAGGGCGTGCGTTTCTTCGTCATGATGAGCAACGTGCTTTACAACTCTGCTGGCAGAAAATACTTCACCACCCCGCACTACCCGATGAACGGACAGGTATTGCACATGGGTGTGTCGTGGCCTTTCTTCAACTAAACGAGCAACAGGCCCAGCACCACACAAACCCCGTAGATAAAGATGTTACGCGCTGTATCGCCCAGGCAGATATTCAGCGCCTTACCTCGATCGATACGTTTGATTTTCAGATAAGTATACACGTGGAAAATCAAATAGATGAAGGGTAGGAAGAACGCCAGCAGATGGCCGTTCATGGCGAAGGTGAAACCTAAGATCATCGCCCCGATACCCACACCCAGATAGCACTGCAGGGCACCCTTGGCACCGATGCGTACCACGAGCGTGTTCTTACCCGCCTCACGATCGGTTTCGCGATCACGGAAGTTATTTACCAGCAGCAGGGCATCGATCACCAAGCCACAGGCCAGAGAGGCCAGAAACACCTCCCACGTTACGGTGTGCAGTTGGATGTAATAGGTGATGCAGACAGGCACGATGCCAAAGAACACCAGCACCAGTACATCGCCCAAGCCCATATACGACAGATGAGTGGTATAGAGGAAACAGAACAGGATGCATACCATTCCGATAAGTATCATCTCGAGACCGCCCCAGAACACCAAGGGAAGACCGATGACACAAGCCAGACAGGTGGTGGTGGCGATGGCCTTCTTCATGGCGTCGAGCTTCACCCACCCCATGGCACAAGCACGACGCGGGCCCAGGCGCGTATCGTTATCGTCGGTGCCATTGGCAAAGTCGAAGAAGTCGTTAATGAAGTTGGCATCAATCTGCATGACGAAGGCGAAGAGCAGGCACAGGAGCGCTGCCAGCCAGCTGAACACATCGTCGCCATACGTCTTGGCATCGACATAGGCAAGCGCCACACCAATCATCACGGGAACAGCGGCGCCCGACAAGGTCTTGGGACGAGCAGCCAGCATCCAAGCCTTCATGGAATTAGTCTCGATTCTCTTCTCTTCCATCATATTTTTAGTTATTTCCGTGCAAAGATACAAAATAATTCATAATTCGTAATGCATAATTCATAATTTTTTCGTATCTTTGCATCAAAATACATACTTTATCTATGATTACTAATAGCCCAAGCCTCGATCTGATGGAGTTCGTCGAGACACAGATCCTGCCCCGTTATGCAGACTTTGACCGTGCCCACAACCTGGAGCATGTAACCCGTGTGATACGCCGTTCGATGGAGATGGTGAAGACCACAGGTGCCGACATCAACATGGCCTACGTCATTGCTGCCTATCACGATCTGGGTATGTCGGGCCCGCGCGCCATCCACCATCTGACGGGTGGAAAGATACTCGCCAATGATGCCAGGTTGAAGAAATGGTTCTCGAAGGAACAGATCAAGATTATGAAAGAGGCGGTGGAGGATCATCGCGCCTCAGCCAGTCATGCACCCAGAAGTCTCTATGGGAAGATTGTGGCAGAGGCCGACAGAGACATCAGCGTGGACATCGTGATCCGTCGCACCATCCAGTATGGGCTGGGCAACTATCCCGAGCTCGACAAGGAAGGACACTGGAAACGCTTCAAGCAACATCTGGACGAGAAATATTCGGTGAACGGCTATATCCGTCTGTGGCTCCCCCACTCGCCCAACGAACGGAGCCTCAACGAGTTGCGCCAACTCATTGCCAACCCGCAGCAGCTCCGCGAGCGTTTCGAACAGATCTTCGCGGAAGAGACTACCTGAGATACATCCAATAGATATATCCCAACACAGCAGCCAACACGATCAGTACGATGGAACGGATGAGGCATGTGGTGACCTTCTTGATGATCAGGAAGGCCACGATGATGGCCACCAGAATAAAAATATAATAACCGATATTCTCCATAATCAGAACATTTTCTTAAAAGCAGTTGGTATGGGGGTCTCGAACTCCATGGGCTCACCCGTCACAGGATGATGGAAGCACAAGAGCCAGGCATGCAGACACAGACGATGCAAGGGATCGTCGCCATTGCCGTATTTGGTATCGCCACACACGGGGTGACCCATATCAGCAGAGTGCACACGGATCTGGTTCTTACGACCCGTTTCGAGCTTGAACTCTACAAGCGAATGGTCACCCGTACGGGCCAGCACGTGGTAATGGGTGATGGCATATTTGCCCCCATTGTCGACAGGCGAGGAATAGGTGACGTAGGCCTTGTTATCCTTGAGCCAATTTTCTATCGTGCCATCATCCTCGGCTATCTCGCCCGAGCAGACAGCTACATAACGACGATCGTAGACAATCTCGTGCCAGTTATGCTCGAGAATCTGCTCCGTCTCCATATCCTTGGCATAGACCATCAGTCCGCTGGTGTCACGATCCAAGCGATGCACCACATGAGCGGTACACTTCTGACGCGACTTCTTGAAATAATCGTCGAGCACGGTCTTCACATTCAGCGTGGAGTGACCAGCAGCCATCGAGAGAATACCTTCGGCCTTCTCGACAACGATGAGCCAACGGTCTTCATACACAATCTTCACCCAACGGCTCTTGAAACCCTGCTGGTTACGCTTGGTCTTGCTCACAGCTATCTTCATGCCCTTCTCCAAAGGGAAATCGAACTGCGACACCGTCTTTCCGTTGACCTTGATGCCCCGACCTTGCAGCGTGGCCTTGATCTTCGACTTCGTCTGTGGCACATTCGCAATGAGCCACTCTAACAGCGGCATAGGCTCAGCAACGACGAAATGGTCGTACTCTCCCTCACGGTTATATCCTGCGTTGTATCTCATATCAACTGATTTTGGCTGCAAAGTTACAGCAAATCAGATGAAACACCAAACGATTGGAGGTTTTTCTTGGAAGTATCGATTTTTTTTCGTACCTTTGCACCCTCATTCAGTAGTATATATATAAATAAGGTATAAGAAAGAGATGATTACAGTCACAAATCTGGCTATCCAATTCGGTAAAAAGGTTCTTTACAAAGACGTGAACCTGAAGTTTACAAGTGGAAACATTTACGGCATTATCGGTGCCAACGGTGCGGGCAAGTCAACGCTGCTGCGCGCCATCAGCGGAGAATTAGAACCCAACAAAGGATCGGTAGAGATGCTGCCCGGTGAGCGCATGAGCGTGCTGGAGCAGGACCACTTTAAATACGATGCCTTCACGGTGATGGACACCGTGCTCATGGGTCATAAGCCCATGTGGGACAACATGAAAGAGCGTGAGGCCCTTTATGCCAAGCCAGAAATGACAGAAGAAGACGGTGTGAAAGCCGCTGAGCTGGAGATGGCCTTTGCCGAGATGAACGGCTACGAGGCAGAGAGCGAGGCTGCACAGCTGTTGCAGAACCTGGGTGTGGCAGAGGGTCAGCACTATAAGCAGATGTCGGACATCTCGAACAACGAGAAGGTGCGCGTGATGCTGGCCAAGGCGCTGTTCGGACATCCCGACAACCTGTTGCTCGACGAGCCTACCAACGACCTCGACCTCGACACCGTGCAGTGGCTGGAGGAATATCTCTCTAATCTGGAGCAGTGTGTGCTCGTGGTATCTCACGACCGTCACTTCCTCGATGCAGTCTCTACACAGACCGTTGACATCGACTTCGGTAAGGTGACGCTCTTCTCAGGTAACTACTCGTTCTGGTATGAGAGTTCGCAGTTAGCCCTGCGTCAGGCCCAGAACCAGAAGATGAAGGCCGAGGAGAAGCGCAAGCAATTGGAGGAGTTTATCCGCAGATTCTCTGCCAATGTGGCAAAATCGAAGCAGACCACCTCTCGTAAGAAGATGCTGGAGAAGCTGAACGTTGAGGAGATCACACCCTCGACACGTAAGTATCCGGGCATCATCTTCTCGATGGAGCGCGAGCCTGGCACACAGATTCTCGAGGTAGAGGGTCTGAAGGCTGTAGACCAGGATGGCACCGTGCTGTTCGACAATGTGAACTTCACCATCGAGAAGGGACAGAAGACCGTGTTCCTGAGTCACAATCCGAAGGCGATGACCGCCCTGTTCGAGATTATCAATGGTAACCGTGAGGCTGATGCAGGCACCTATAAGTGGGGTGTGACCATCACCACCGCCTATCTGCCACTCGACAACACGTCGTTCTTCCAGAGCGAGATGAACCTCGTGGACTGGCTCTCACAATGGGGACCGGGTAATGAGGTGACCATGAAGTCGTATCTGGGACGTATGCTCTTCAAGGATGAGGATATCCAGAAGAAGGTGTGCGTACTCTCCGGAGGTGAGAAGATGCGCTGTATGATTGCCAGAATGCAACTGAAGAATGCCAACTGCTTGATTCTCGATACCCCCACGAACCATCTTGACCTTGAGAGTATCCAGGCCTTCAACAACAACCTGATTGGATTTAAGGGTAATATCATCTTTGCATCGCACGACCATGAGTTTATCAATACGGTGGCCGATCGCATCATCGAACTGACACCTAAGGGCACAATCGACAAGCTGATGACCTACGATGACTATATCTACGACGAGGCCATCAAGGAGCAAAAGGCCAAGATGTACGCCTAATGGCACACTTTTTGCTTGTAGATCTATAAAGATTTAAACAACGCTATTATGACAGAAAAAGATATGAATATCGAGGAAGAGGAGATTCTGAACGAGAATCCCGCTGAAGAAACTGACAATCAGGCAGAAGAATCAGAGAACGCTGAAAACACTGAGAACGCTGAGGAATCAGAAAACGCTGAGGAATCAGAAAACGCTGAGGAATCAGAGGAACAAGATCCTTTGGAGAAGGCACTGGCAGAGAATGCCGAGCTGAAAGACAAGTGGCTCCGCTCAGTGGCAGAGTTTGAGAACTATCGCAAGCGTACGCTGAAGGAGCGCGCAGAGCTGATTCTGAACGGTGGTGAGAAATGCATCACTGCCATCCTGCCTGTGCTCGACGATATGGAGCGCGCCATCGAGAATGGTGCCAAGACCGAAGACCCCGCTGTGCTGCGCGAGGGCATGGAACTGATCTATCAGAAGTTCCTGAAGACCCTTGAGGCGCAAGGCGTGAGCAAGATCGAGACCGAGAATGCAGACTTCGACACCGATGTGCACGAGGCTGTGGCGATGGTTCCCGGAATGGGCGACGATAAGAAAGGTAAAGTGATCGACTGTCTGCAGCAGGGCTACAAACTAAACGACAAGGTAATCCGCCACGCAAAAGTGGCCGTAGGACAATAATAACACATGGCACAGAAAAGAGATTATTATGAGGTGCTTGGGGTCGATAAGACCGCCTCGGAAGACGAGATAAAGAAAGCCTATCGAAAGATAGCCATCAAGTACCACCCTGACCGTAACCCCGGTGATAAGGAAGCCGAGGAGAAATTCAAGGAGGCTGCAGAGGCCTATAACGTGCTGCACGACCCGAAGACGCGTCAGCAGTACGACCAGTTTGGCTTTGCAGGTCCTGGGGCTGGTGGTGGCTTCGACTTCAGCGGCTTCGGTGGTGCCTCGATGAACATGGACGATATCTTCTCGATGTTTGGCGACATCTTCGGAGGTCACGGCTTTGGAGGCTTCGGAGGCGGTGCACGTCGTCCGCAGCAGCATCGTGGCAGTGACCTGCGTCTGAAGGTAAAACTGACACTGGAGGAGATCAATACTGGTGTCACCAAGAAGTTCAAGGTGCGCAAGGATATCGTCTGCCCCCATTGCAGCGGTTCTGGCGCAGAGGCTGGCAGCGGCAAGGAGCAGTGTGCCACCTGTCACGGAAGCGGTGTCATCACCCACACCACACAGAGCATCTTCGGTATGATGCAGCAGCAGAGCGTCTGCCCCACCTGTCACGGTGAGGGTCAGGTGATCAAGAACAAGTGTAAGCACTGCGGAGGTACTGGTGTTGAGAAAGGCGAGGAAGTGGTGGAGATCAACATCCCCGCTGGTGTGGCAGAAGGTATGGTGGTGAATGTGCCAGGCAAGGGAAATGCTGGAAAGCATAACGGCGTTGCTGGCGACATACAGGTGTTTATCGAAGAAGCTGAGAACGACACCTTCATCCGCGATGGCAACGATCTGATATATAACCTGCTGCTCGACTTCCCCACAGCAGCCTTAGGTGGCGAGGTGGAAGTACCCACCATCGACGGTACGAAGCTGAAGGTGAAACTCGAGAACGGCACACAGCCAGGCAAGACGCTCCGTCTGAGGGGCAAGGGACTGCCTGCTGTACAGGGCTATGGTTCTGGTAAGGGCGATCTGGTAGTGAACATCAGCGTGTATATCCCCAAAACACTCAGTCGTGAGGAGAAAGAGCTGATAGAGAAGTTCAAGAACTCGGACAACTTCAAAGGCGACAAGCAGACGAAGGACTCCATCTTCCAGCGCTTCAAGAACTACTTCAATTGATAATGGATAATTGATAAATAGATAATTGAGGATGGATTATCAGCAGACCTGTGACTATCTGTTCACGCGGACACCGATGTTTGAGAAGGTGGGTATCAGCGGCTATAAGGAAGGCCTGGAGAACACGCTTGCCTTAGACGAGCATTTCGGCCATCCGCACAAGAACTTCCGTAGTATCCACATCGCAGGCACCAACGGTAAGGGCTCCTGTGCGCACACGATTGCAGCCATCCTCCAGGAGTGTGGTTACAGAGTAGGTCTGTATACCTCACCCCATCTGGTGGACTTCAGAGAGCGTATCCGCGTCAACGGTCTGCCTATTCAGGAGAGCTACGTCGTAGATTTCGTGGATCAGGAGCGCTTCTTCTTTGAACCCTTGGAGCCCTCGTTCTTTGAGTTGACAACGGCTATGGCCTTCAAATATTTCAGCGATATGAACGTTGACATCGCTGTGATAGAAGTAGGCCTTGGTGGCAGGCTCGACTGCACGAACATCATCACCCCTATCCTATCGGTCATCACCAACATCAGTCTGGATCATACAAACATGTTGGGCAATTCCCTCGAACAGATTGCGATGGAGAAGGCAGGTATCATCAAGCCCGGTGTGCCCGTAGTGATTGGCGAGGCGCTGCCAGAGACACGTCCTATCTTCGAGGCGATGGCAACAGAGAACAAGGCACCCATCGTCTTTGCAGAAGACCAGCCCGAGGTATTGAAGGCAGAACTGAAATACTCGGAAATGAATTACGACACCCGCAGCTATGGCAAGATTATCGGTGAGCTATGCGGAAACTATCAGGCCAAGAATGCCAACACCATTCTCTGCGCCATTAGACAACTGGAGGACGCAGGTTATATGTACCGCTATACCGACGACTCTAAGGCACCCACAAAGGGACATGAGATCAAGATAGGCTTTAAGAATGTTTGTAAAGCAACAGGTCTGAAGGGTCGCTGGCAGGTGGTGAGCAAGTCGCCCACTGTGGTCTGCGACACAGGCCATAACACAGCGGGATGGGAATATCTGAGTCGTCAGCTGAACGATGTGGTTTGCGACAACATGTATATCGTGTTCGGTATTGTAGAAGACAAGGATGTGGATGGCGTGATGGCCCTGCTGCCCAAGCATGCCACCTATTTCTTTACAAAGGCCAATAACAAACGTGCCCTTTCTGAGCGTGTAGTCCATATGATGGGACAGCAGTTAGGACTCGAAGGCGAGGCCTATCCCACTGTGACAGAAGCCTACGCAGCTGCGAAATCAAAGGCAGAAGAAGGGGATTTTGTGTTTATTGGAGGTAGCAGTTATGTGGTTGCAGAGTTCCTGAAAAACTGCGTTTAGCTTTTTTTAATATATCCACAACATTTTTTTCGTCGTTTCCTTTGTCCAATTGAAATTTTTTCTGTTACTTTGCAAAAAATAGTTTGTAACTAAAAACATTTCAATTATGGCAACAACAGAAAATGCGAATTTGTGTGGTCTGAAGAGAGAAAACTTCCAGACCACTATCAATGGTAAAAAGACAGATCTGTACATTCTGAGGAATCGTAAGGGTTATGAAGTGGCAATCTCCAACTATGGCGGTGCCATTTGTGCTATTATGGTGCCAGATAAGAATGGCAAAGTAGCTAACGTGATTCAGGGTCATGACAGCATCAAGCAGCTCATGAGCGGTAACGAGCCCTACCTCTCAACACTGATTGGACGTTGGGGTAACCGTATCTGCAAGGGTCAGTTCACGCTGAATGGCAAGGACTACCAGCTGGCACTCAACGATGGCCCTAACCACCTGCATGGCGGTGCTGTAGGCTTCAACGCTAAGGTGTGGGATGCCCGTCAGATGGGTCCTCGTGCACTCGCACTCCACCGTATCTCTTCTTACGGTGAGGAAGGTTACACGGGCGAGCTGGATGTTACGGTAGAATTCACCTTCACCGACCTCAATGAGCTCATCATCGAGTATCTGGCTACCACCAATAAGAAGACCATCGTGAACCTGACACATCACGCTTTCTTCAGCCTGCCTGGCACTGCAGACCCCACCCCGACAATTGAGGATCAGATCTGCGAAATCAATGCCGATTTCTATCTGCCTACCGACAACACCGCTATTCCTACTGGTGAGATTCTGAAGGTAGAAGGTACCCCATTTGATTTCCGTAAGCCCAAGACCTTCGGACAGGAGATTGACGCTGATAATGAGCAGATTATCTTTGGTCACGGTTACGACCACAACTACGTGCTGAACAAGCGCGAGGAAGGCGAGCTGAGCTTCGCTGCCAAAGTAACCGATCCGAAGAGCGGTCGTACACTGGAGTGCTTCACTACCGAGCCTGGCATGCAGCTCTACACTGCTAACTTCGCTAATGGTTACAAGGGCGCCAATGGTTGCACGTTCCCACGTCGCTCAGCCGTCTGCCTGGAAACCCAGCACTTCCCCGATACACCTAATCGTCCTTACTTCCCCAGCGTAGTGCTGAAACCCGGTGAGCGCTACAAGCAGAAGACGATTTATCGCTTCGGTATCGCAGAATAACAAACACAAAACTTAAGACCAAACATTATGACAGAAACAAAGAACAATGGCAAATTGATTGCCATCATCACGATGTGTTTCATCTTTGCGATGATCAGCTTCGTGACGAATATGGGTGCACCATTCGGCAACATCTGGGGATTCGAATATCCCTTTGCCAAGGCGTGGGGTAACCTGATGAACTTTGCCGCCTACCTCTTCATGGGTATTCCTGCTGGTAAGATGCTCATCAAATACGGTTACAAGAAGACAGCCTTGACGGCACTGGTCGTTGGTATCGTAGGACTGGTGTTCCAGTATCTTTCGAGTCTCGTAGGTGCAGGAACCTATGTCTTCACCTATGACAATATTCCTGTGGCTCTCAACCTGCTTATCTATCTGCTTGGTGCATTCATCTGCGGTTTCTGCGTCTGCATGCTGAACACCGTTGTCAACCCGATGCTGAACCTTCTCGGAGGCGGTGGTAACAAGGGTAACCAGCTGATTCAGATTGGTGGCACGATGAACTCGCTGACAGGTACTCTGACCCCGCTGCTGGCAGGTATCCTCGTAGGTACTGTCACCAAGGACACCAGCATGAGCGATGTGGCTCCTCTGCTGTTCATCGGTATGGCTGTATTCGCCATCTCGTTTGTGATCATCAGTCGTGTGGCCATCCCAGAGCCTACACTCGGAAAGGTACAGCCTAAGTACGAGCACAGCCCCATTGCTTTCCGTCACTGTCTGCTGGGTGTCATTGCCATCTTCTTCTATGTGGGTATCGAGATTGGTATCCCCATGGAGTTGAATTTCTATGTCACAGACCTCGGCTTCGAAGGTGCTGCTGCTGTGGGTGGTACGCTTGCTGCAGCCTACTGGCTCCTGATGATGATCGGACGTGCCTGCTCGAGTGCCATCTCTGGTAAGGTGTCTACCAAGCTGCAGCTGACCACCGTTAGTACAGTGGCTATCATCCTGCTGCTCATTGCCATCTTCATGCCAGAGAGCGTCACCATCAGTTTCAATGGTCACGATGTACCAGCCAAGAGTTTCATCATCCCCGTTTGCGGTCTTTGCACCTCTATCATGTGGGGAGGTATTTTCAACCTCTCTGTAGAGGGTCTTGGCAAGTATACTGAAGCTGCCTCAGGTATCTTCATGACGATGGTAGTTGGTGGTGGTATCATGCCATTGATACAGGAAGCTATGGCCAAGTCGGCAGGTCCGATTTTCAGCTATTGGCTCGTTATCGCCATGCTGGCCTACATCCTGTTCTATGCCCTCATCGGTTGCAAGAACGTCAACACCGACATCCCCGTGGATTAATTGTAAAATTGTAAATCTCTAAATTGTAAATTCGTATGTTGGATATTGAATTTGTAAGAAGCCGTTTCATCAAGCACTTTGATGGAAAAACCGGCAATGTATATACCTCTCCTGGTCGTATCAATCTCATTGGCGAGCACACCGACTATAATGGCGGTTTCGTATTCCCTGGTGCAGTAGACAAAGGCATCTTGGCAGAGATGCGTGCCAATGGCACAGAAGACACCGTGATGGCCTATGCCATTGACCTGAAGGATCGTGTCGACTTCAAACTGAGCGACCCCAATGGCCCGCGTGCTTCATGGGCTCGTTACATCTATGGTATCTCCCTTGAAATGAAGAAGTTAGGTGTGCCCGTTAAAGGTTTCAATATCGCCTTCGCTGGCGATGTACCTCTGGGTGCAGGTATGTCTTCTTCAGCTGCTATGGAGAGCTGCTTCGCCTTTGGTCTGAACGATATCTTTGGCGACAACAAGGTGTCGCAGTGGGATATGGCTTTGGCTGGTCAGGCTACAGAGCACAACTATTGCGGTGTAAACTGTGGTATCATGGACCAGTTTGCTTCTGTCTTCGGAAAGGCAGGCTGTCTGATGCGCCTCGACTGTCGCAGTCGTGAGTTCGAGTATTTCCCCTTCAAGCCCGATGGCTATCGTCTCGTGCTGCTCGACTCTGTGGTGAAGCACCAGCTGGCAGGCTCGCCCTACAACGATCGTCGTAACTCCTGCGAGAATGTGGTGAAGCACATTCAGGCCAAGCATCCGGAGGGTAAGTATGAAACCCTGCGCGACTGCACTTGGGAGCAGCTGGAGGAAGTGAAGGAAGAGGTAGGCGCTGAAGACTACAAGCGCGCTAAGTTCGTGCTCGGTGAAAAAGACCGTGTGCTGGGCGTTTGCGAGGCCCTGAACGAAGGCGACTACGAGAAGGTGGGCGAACTGATGTACAAGACCCACGAAGGTCTGTCGAAGGACTACGAGGTATCTTGCGAGGAGCTCGACTACCTGAACGATCTCGCCAAAGAGTACGGTGTCACTGGCTCTCGTATCATGGGTGGAGGCTTTGGTGGCTGTACCATCAACCTCGTACGCAACGACCTCTACAAGCAGTTCGTCGAGAACGCCAAGAAGAAGTTCAACGAGAAGTATGGTCACGAGCCGAAAGTCTATGATGTAGTCATCAGCGACGGCTCTCGTAAACTCTGCTAAAAGACACTTGTAAACACACAAAATGTGTTTATAAAGGTTAAATATGGGCGGTAAGGTGTAGATTTTACACTTTACCGTCTATTTTTATGCCCTTTTTCATTGTCATTTCAAAAATAAGTTGTAAATTTACACCCAAAATCGACATTTATTAAACAACTTAAAACTTAGTAACAATGAAAGTACTGAAAAGTAGCATTCTGAGTCTTGGCGCAGCAGCGCTGATGCTCGCAGCATGTGCAGGTGGCCAGCAGGCTCCTGTGTTAACGGTTTCGGGTCTCGACCCTGCCAAGTTCGACACCACCCTTCAGGACAAGCCCGTGAAGCTCTACACCCTGAAGAATGCCAATGGCATGGAGGTGTGCATCACCAATTATGGCGGACGTGTGGTATCGCTCGTTGTTCCTGATAAGGACGGTAAGCCTACCGACGTTGTTCTCGGTTTCGACAACATCGCCCAGTATGCAGACACCCTCAACTCCCCCACCGACTACGGATCTAGCGTAGGCCGCTATGCGAACCGTATTCAGGGTGGTAAGTTCACCCTCGACGGCACTGAGTATCAGCTCAAGCAGAACGACGGTCCTAACTGCCTGCACGGTGGTGGCACCACAGGTTGGATGAACCAGGTTTATGAAGCCGAGCAGATTGGCGACTCCGTGCTGAAGCTGACGATTGTCGCTGCTGACGGTGAGAACGGTTTCCCTGGCAAGGTGATGGCTACAACCACTTATACAGTGACCTCTGACAACGTGCTCGACATCACTTGGGAGGCAGAGACCGACAAGCCAACCATCATCAATCAGACCAACCACAACTATTACAATCTGAGTGGTGACTTCACACAGCCCGGCTACGACATGGTGCTCTATGTGAATGCAGACAACTTCACCCCCAGCGACACACTCTACATCCCCACGGGTGAGGTTAAGTCGGTAGAGGGTACTCCGATGGACTTCCGTACGCCTCACGCTATTGGCGACAGCATCAAGTCACAGTTCGATCAGATTCAGAATGCCGGTGGTTACGACCACAACTGGTGTCTGAACACCTATAAGGACGGTCAGGGCGACGACACGCAGGTCTGCGCCAGCCTCTACAGCCCGAAGACTGGCATCTTCATGGAGATGTTCACCAACGAGCCTGGTGTACAGGTCTACAGCGGTAACTTCCAGGGTGTTGGCAACGAGCTGAACATCCAGCACAAACATGGTCCTTATCCACAGCACGTCAGCGTATGTCTCGAGAGCCAGAAGTATCCTGATTCTCCCAACAAGCCTCAGTGGGTACAGCCCGTTGTGAAGCCAGGCGAGAAGTACTTCAGCCACGCTGCCTACAAGTTCTCCGTGAAATAAATTCTAAATCGTAAATTATAAAATTGTAAATTAACATGGCATTATTAGATTGGATTGTAATTGGCGTCTTCTGCTGTGCGCTGATTGGCATTGTACTTTGGGTTGTCAGCCAGAAGAACGACAACTCAGCAGACTATTTCCTGGGTGGTAAGGATGCGACTTGGATTGCTATCGGTGCATCTATCTTCGCTTCAAATATCGGCTCCGAGCACCTCATTGGTCTCGCAGGAGCAGGTGCTTCCTCTGGTATGGCAATGGCCCATTGGGAAATCCAGGGCTGGATGATCCTGATTCTCGGATGGGTATTCGTACCTTTCTATACGCGTAGTATGGTGTACACCATGCCTGAGTTCCTGGAGCGTCGCTACAACACACAGAGCCGCACCATCCTCTCCGTCATCTCGCTGATCTCTTATGTGCTCACCAAGGTGGCCGTAACGGTCTACGCTGGTGGTCTGGTGTTCCAGCAGGTGTTTGGTATCGAGGAACTCTGGGGTATCGACTTCTTCTGGATTGCAGCTATCGGACTGGTGCTCATCACTGCGCTCTACACCATCTTCGGTGGTATGAAGAGTGTGCTCTACACCTCTGTGCTCCAGACCCCCATCCTGCTCTTGGGTTCGCTCATCATCCTCGTCTTGGGTATGAAGGCCTTAGGCAGCTGGGATCAGATGCTGCAGCTCTGCGACGTGAAGCCTAACTACGAAGGTGCCACAGGCACGATGATCCATCTGATGCGTTCGAACACCGACCCGCAGTATCCTTGGCTGGGTGCCCTTATCGGATCGGCTGTCATTGGTTTCTGGTATTGGTGTACCGACCAGTATATCGTTCAGCGTGTCCTCTCTGGTAAGAACGAGACGGAAGCCCGTCGTGGTACCATCTTCGGAGCTTATCTGAAGCTGTTGCCCGTATTCCTCTTCCTCATTCCTGGTATGATTGCCTTTGCCCTGCATCAGAAGTATGCTGGCGACGGTGGTTTCCTGCCTCTGCTCGCTGATGGTACGCCTAATGCCGATGCTGCCTTCCCCACCCTCGTGGCTAAGATCCTGCCTGCTGGTGTGAAGGGCCTTGTGGTCTGCGGTATCCTCGCAGCCCTGATGTCATCGCTGGCTTCGCTGTTCAACTCTTCTGCCATGCTGTTCACCATCGACTTCTGGAAGCGTCTGAAGCCCGAGACCTCTGAGAAGAGCCTCGTCCGCATCGGACAGACCGCTACCGTTGTGATCGTGATTCTCGGTATCCTCTGGATTCCCATCATGCGTTCCGTAGGTAATGTGCTCTACAACTATCTGCAGGACGTGCAGTCCGTATTGGCTCCTGGTATCGCAGCCGCCTTCCTGCTGGGTATCTGCTGGAAGCGTGCTACTCCTAAGGGTGGCCAGTGGGGTCTGCTCTCTGGTATCATCATCGGTCTTACCCGTCTGGGTGCCAAGGTCTACTACAGCAATGCAACTGATGCTGCCGATAGCTGGTTCAAGGCTGTCTTCTACGATTTCAACTGGCTGTTCTTCTGTGGTGTGATGCTCATCGTGTGCTGTCTGGTTGTCATCATCGTTTCTCTCTGCACTGAGGCGCCTGACCAGAAGAAGATTCAGGGTCTCGTGTTTGGCACCTCTACACCAGAGCAGATCGAGGCTACACGCAAGAGCTGGAACCACTGGGATATCATCCATACGGTGATCATCCTCGGCTTCACAGTGGCCTTCTATATTTACTTCTGGTAATCCACACATAGGATATGACCAAGTTTTATAGTGAGCATTCCAAAGTCTGGCTGTCTGTCGACTGCATCATCTTCGGTTTCGACGAAGGGAAACTGAAGATCTTGATTGGTCGTCGAAAGATGGACCCGGGTCGTGGCGAATGGAGTCTCTACGGAGGCTTCGTCCGCAGCGACGAGGGTATCGACGATGCTGCCAACCGCGTGCTCTACGAGCTCACCGGACTTCGGAATCTCTATATGCGACAGGTGGGTGCCTTTGGTAATGTCGACCGCGACCCTGGTGAGCGTGTGGTCTCCATTGCCTATTATGCCCTCATCAACGTCAAAGACTACGACGACCATCTTCGCAAGGAACACGGTGTGGAATGGGTCAGCTTCGACGAGCTACCCCAGCTCTACTCCGACCACAACGAGATGGTGTTCAAGGCCCGTAAGTTGATGAAGCAGAAGATTGCCACCCATCCCGTAGGTTTCCGTTTGCTGCCCAGCCTCTTCACGCTCACGCAGCTGCAGCGTCTCTATGAGGCCGTCAATGGCGAGCCCATCGACAAGCGCAACTTCCGCAAGCGTATCAAGGACATGGACTTCATCGAGAAGACCGAATTAATTGATAAAACCGGATCCAAACGTGGGGCGTTCCTCTATCGTTTCAACAAGAGGGCCTACAACGAGGATCAGAACTTTAAACTTTAGTAGACATGTTAGAAGAATTAAAAGAAAAAGTATTCCAAGCCAACCTCGACCTCGTGAAGCACAACCTCGTGATCTTCACATGGGGCAACGTGTCTGGCATAGATCGTGAACACGGACTGGTGGTCATCAAGCCCTCTGGCGTCGACTACGACGTGATGAAGGCCTCCGACATGGTGGTGGTAGACCTCCAGACGGGCGACGTCGTCGATGGCGAACTGAACCCCTCCAGCGACACCCCCACCCACCTGGTGCTCTATCGTGAGTTCCCAGAGCTGGGCGGTATCGTCCACACCCACAGCACCTATGCCACCGCATGGGCACAGGCAGGCAAGGACATCCCCAACATCGGCACCACCCATGCCGACTACTTCCACGACTGCATCCCCTGCACCGACAGCATGGTGGAGGCACAGATGCCAGAGTACGAGAAGGAGACGGGTGTGGTGATTGTCGATCGTTTCCGTCGCGACAACATCAATCCCGTCCACACGCCTGCTGTATTGGTCAAGAATCACGGTCCCTTCTCTTGGGGTAAGGATCCTGCCCAGGCCGTCTATCACGCTGTGGTTGCTGAACAGGTGGCCAAGATGGCGTTCATCGCCTACTCCGTGAATCCCGACCTCACCATGAATCCGCTCCTCATCGAGAAGCACTTCTCCCGTAAGCACGGCCCCAACGCCTACTACGGTCAGAAAAAGAAATAAGTATTAACAATAAAAACGAAAACAACAATGAAAGCATTTGATAATTACGAAATCTGGTGGGTAACTGGTGCACAGCTCCTGTATGGAGGCGACGCAGTGGTTGCAGTTGATGGACACTCTAAGGAGATGGTCGAAGGCCTGAACAAGAGCGGCAACATCCCCGTGAAGATCGTCTATAAGGGCACAGCCAACAGCAGCAAAGAGGTGGAAGCCATCATGCTCGCTGCCAACAACGACGAGAAGTGCGTAGGTATCATCACCTGGATGCACACCTTCTCACCCGCAAAGATGTGGATCAAGGGTCTGCAGCAGCTGCAGAAGCCCCTCCTCCACTTCCACACACAGTATAATGCCGAAATCCCCTGGAGCGATATCGATATGGACTTCATGAACCTCAACCAGAGCGCTCATGGCGACATCGAGTTCGGACACATCTGCACTCGTATGCGCGTGGCCCGCAAGGTGGTTTGTGGTTACTGGAAGGACGAGAAGGCTCAGAAGCAGATTGCCGTCTGGGCACGCGTCGCTGCTGGTGTCGCTGATGCTCACAACGTACGCTGTCTGATGTTCGGTATGAACATGAACAACGTGGCCGTTACTGATGGCGACCGTGTGGAGTTCGAGCAGCGTCTGGGCTACCACGTCGACTACTACCCCGTCTCTTCTCTGATGGAGTACTTCAAGAAGGTCACCGATGCAGAGGCTGATGCCCTTGTCGAGGAGTACAAGAAGCTCTACACCATCAAGATCGACGAGAGTGGCGAAGAGGTTTACTGGGAGAAGGTCAAGAACAGCGCCAAGGCAGAGATTGCCCTGCGTCGCGTGCTGAAGGATGAGGGCGCTACCGCCTTCACCACCAACTTCGACGACCTTGGCGATGCCGATATCGACGCACCCGACTTCTGTGGCTTCGACCAGATTCCTGGCCTCGCTTCTCAGCGTCTGATGGAAGAGGGTTACGGTTTCGGTGCTGAGGGCGACTGGAAGACTGCTTGTCTTTATCGCACCCTCTGGGTTATCCAGCAGGGCATGCCCACAGGTTGCTCGTTCCTCGAGGATTACACCCTCAACTTTGCTGGCGACCGCTCGTCATGTCTGCAGAGCCACATGCTCGAGATCTGTCCGCTCATCGCTTCCGACAAGCCCAAGCTCGAGGTTCACTTCCTTGGCATCGGCATCCGCAAGCAGCAGACCGCTCGTCTCGTGTTCACCTCAAAGACGGGTCGTGGTATCAAGGCTACCGTCGTTGACCTCGGCAACCGCTTCCGCCTGATCTCTCAGGAGGTAGAGTGCATCGAGCCGAAGCCCATGCCTAAGCTGCCCGTGGCTTCTGCACTCTGGATCCCCCAGCCCACCTTCGAAATCGGTGCTGCTGCCTGGATCCTCGCTGGTGGTACCCATCACAGCGCCTTCTCTTACGACATCAACGAGGAGTATTGGGAAGACTTCGCTGAGATGACAGGCATTGAGTACGTCAAGATCAACAAGCAGACCACCATTGCCGACTTCAAGCAAACCCTCCGCAACAACGAGGTTTACTACATGTTGAACAAAGCACTGAAGTAAGATATGACTGCAAAGCAAACTATTGAGGCTGGAAAAGCCATATTGGGAATCGAGTTCGGTTCCACAAGAATCAAAGCTGTCCTCATCGACGAGGACAATAAGCCCATCGCACAGGGCTCACACGAGTGGGAAAATCAGTTGGTCGATGGCCTCTGGACCTATAGCACCGAGGCCGTCTGGTACGGTCTTCAGGACTGCTATGCCGACCTCCGCAAGGACGTCCAGAAGCAGTACGACTGCGAGATCGAGACCCTCGCTGCCATCGGTTTCTCAGCAATGATGCACGGCTACATGGCCTTCAACGAGAAGCAGGAGATCCTCGTACCCTTCCGCACCTGGCGTAACACCAACACCGGTAAGGCTGCTGCTGAGCTCTCCAAGCTCTTCAACTACAACATCCCTTTGCGTTGGTCCATCTCGCACCTCTATGAGTGCATCCTCGAGAACAACGAGCACGTCAAGGACATCAAGTACCTCACCACCCTCGCAGGCTATGTTCACTGGCAGGTAACAGGTCAGTTCGTCCTCGGTGTAGGCGACGCCTCAGGTATGATTCCCGTCGATCCCGCCACGAAGACCTACGACGCTACGATGGTGAAAAAGTTTGACGAGCTCATCGCACCAAAGGGCTACTCTTGGAAGCTCCTCGACATTCTGCCCAAGTCGCTCAACGCTGGCGAGAACGCAGGTTTCCTCACCCCCGAAGGCGCAAAGAAGCTCGATGTATCTGGCCACCTGAAGCCAGGCTGCGCTGTTTGTCCTCCTGAGGGCGACGCAGGCACAGGCATGGTTGCCACCAACGCTGTCAAGCAGCGCACGGGTAACGTCTCTGCAGGCACCTCATCGTTCTCAATGATCGTGCTCGAGAAGCCGTTGTCTAAGCCTTACGAGATGATCGATATGGTCACCACACCCGATGGTTCGCTCGTCGCTATGGTTCACTGCAACAACTGCACCAGCGACATCAACGCCTGGGTGGGTCTCTTCAAGGAATACCAGCAACTGCTTGGCATCGAGGTAGATATGAACCAGCTCTATGGCAAGCTCTTCAACAAAGCCCTCGAGGGCGATACCGACTGCGGAGGCCTCATGGCCTACAACTACGTCAGTGGTGAGCCTGTCACGGGTCTCGCTGAAGGACGTCCCATGTTCGTACGTTCTGCTGGCGACAAGTTCAACCTCGCCAACTTCATGCGCGCTCACCTCTATGGCGCCATCGGTGTGTTGAAGATTGGTAACGACATCCTCTTCAAGGAGGAGATGATCCGTGTCGATCGCATCACGGGTCACGGTGGTTACTTCAAGACTGCAGGTGTTGGTCAGCGCATGCTCGCTGCTGCCCTCAACAGCCCCATCTCCGTCATGGAGACTGCTGGCGAAGGTGGTGCCTGGGGTATCGCCCTGTTGGCTGGCTACGCTGTGAATAATCCCAACAAACTGAGTCTGGCTGATTACCTCGAGAACGTTGTCTTCGCAGGCAACACGGGTGTCTCTATCGCGCCCACAGCCGAAGATGTGGCTGGCTTCGAGAAGTACATTGAAAACTACAAGCGCTGTCTGCCCATCGAGCAGGCTGCTGTCGACAACAAGTAAGTGGACCGCTACGCGCTATTCTTTGATATCGACGGCACGCTCGTCAGCTTTAAGACCCACGAGATCCCTGCGTCAACGATACTCGCGTTGACGCAGGCTAAAGCCAACGGACATCGTGTGTTTATCGCTACGGGCAGGCCGCCGATAATTATTACCAACCTCGGTGCCATCGAGCACCTCATCGATGGCTACGTCACCACCAATGGCGCCCTTTGTCTCGTCAATGGCGAAGTCGTAGCCTGTCACGCCATCCCTGCTGATGCCGCCCGCAGTATCGCCGACGACGCCATTGCCCGTAGCTACGGCCTCATCGTCATTGGCGAGCGCGATGTGGCAGTCTTCGATCCCAAGGGCGATGTCAACCGCATCTTCCGTCAGGAGCTCGCTGTCGAGAACCTCCATCTGGCCAAGCCCCTTGAGGCCGTGCTCAACCAGCGCATCCTGCAGATCACCGCCTTTTTCAATGCCGACTATGAAACCCAGCTGATGTCGCGCCTCCCCTCTTGCACCTCAGGACGCTGGCATCCGGAATTCACCGATATCACCGCCCGCGAGGCCGACAAGGGCCAAGGCCTCCTCACGATGGCCGCTCATGCTGGTCTCGACCCAGCCTATACCATCGCTTTCGGTGATGGTGGCAACGACACCTCCATGATTCTCACCGCAGGCATCGGCATCGCCATGGGCAACGCCATCGACGCCCTCAAACAGGCCGCTGATTACGTCACCACCTCTGTCGACGACGACGGCATCCTCACCGCCCTCCGTCACTTCCAGCTCATATAAGTCTGCTGCTGACCCTCAATGTCAAACTGGAGGGTGGCTCCATCCTGTCGCACATCGATGGTAACAGGGGCACCCATCACCAAGGGTAGATTGATATCGCCATGACCCGTTGGGAACCCGCAAAGCACGGGAATATGATACGCTGCCAACAGGTCGTGAAGCATCGCCTCTATGCTGATAACCTCACCATTCTCGTCAGTGAATTCTGTGCCACAGCTAACGAACTCACCTAGAATAACGCCCTTACAACGATCTAACACGCCGTTCATCTTCAGGCTGCGCATCTGACGGTCTATGTTACGCATATTCTCACCTATCTCCTCTACAAAGAGTATCAGGTCTTTGCCAATGGTGGCATCAGCCTGAGAGCCTACGTTGGGGGCGATGGTGCAAAGATTGCCGCCTACGAGCACACCGCTGGCGCTCCCCAAGATATTCTGTTCGTGTGCAGGCACCTCATAACGAGGCACCTTACCTAAGAGCAGGTCACGCAACAAGGTACAGGTTGCATCAGTACCACCCTTGGCCAGAACCGTACTCATGGTGCCATGAATGCTCATCACGCCTGCACGATTCCAGAATCCGTGAAGGGTGGAGATGTCGCTGTAACCAATTATCCATTTCTGTGCAGCCTTCACTTCGTCGAACGGAAGCTGGTCTATCAGTTGAATTGTGCCATAGCCCCCACGATTGCAGAGAATGGCCTTAATGCTAGGGTCGCTGAGTGCCCAACGGATATCGCTCACGCGTTCGTCCACCGTTCCACCTATTCGCCCGTCCATCACCTTGTCTACATTAGGACCCATAACGGGTTCCAATCCCCATGAGCGCAGCACCTCAGCCGATTGCTCTATGGTCTCCATTGGCGTAAAATACGAGGGCGATATCATCGCTATCTTGTCGCCCGCCTTCAGATAGTCGGGCTTCGCGCAGTTTATCGCCACTGGCTTTTCCGGCATCGGCATCACGTCGTTGTCATCGTCATCCTTACTACACGATGTCAGCATCACCGTAGCCAGCATGGCGACTACCGCCATCACGAAAAATTTCTTCATACACATTTTCATTCTATTTCGGATGCGAAGATACAAACTTTATTCGGAAGTTCCAAAGTTTTTAGGAGAAAAAGTGTATCGTGCCAACGTGCCTTCGTGCCATTTGCGTTTTCACGCAGCGACGCAGCAACACTGCTACATTTGCTTTATGAACACTCTGTACTTCCCTAGAAAAAATTGAATTAGTGTCTGAAACATGTGAAACACCGAAACATTAGTGTCAACCTATTTTAGTATAAGACAGCAATATCTAATTTGGATCTAAGGTTAGAGAGTATTTAATATATTATTAATATAATAATTATATTATAATATAATTATTATATTAATAATATCACAAAAGAGGTTATGATACATGAATTTGCGTAATGTTTCAGTGTTTCACATGTTTCGGTGTTTCAGCAAAAACACAAAAGTCGCTGCGTCGCTGCGTTTGTACTACAAAGATATGCAATGGCACGATGGCACGTTGGCACGATACTGTACCACCCAGCTCATAATAAGCGTGAATACTGCAATCTCGTAGATTGAACTATTCATCGAAGCAGATTGCAGTATTCACAGACAGGCATAAAATAGACACAGAAATAAACGCCACCAGATTTTGTTTCAACGGCGCTTATCTCTACGTAGATAATCGTTTTCCAGAAATTAAGAGGCTCTTATTGGGGAGGCCCGCAGCAGGCGCGGGATTTTTGCGGTTTCAGAGGCGCACAACTCGATAAAACTTGATAAAACTCGATATAATTCGATGATATATAAATTAAAAGTTGTATCTTTGCACTCGTAAATAAATAATGCGAGTAAGTATGAAGGTAAAAAACATATTGATGGCGATGGTGATGCTGATGGTATGCAACGGCATCAGCGCACAGAAAAAGATTGTGGTGGTATCGGACCCGCACGTGATGGCGCCAGAACTGTTGGTGAACAAGGGTAAGGCCTGGACGGACTATCTCAACGGGCAACGAAAGATGGTGGACTACAGTCAACCGTTGTTTGATGAGATGATAGCCCGCATTAAAACCGCCAAACCCGACCTGGTGCTGATTACAGGCGACCTGACCAAGGACGGTGAGCAGCTGAGCCATCAGTATGTGATCAGCAAGCTCGACGAGTTGCGCGACCTAGGCATCAAGACGCTGGTGATACCCGGCAACCACGACCGCTGGGCCAGTGGGAATGCCGTGTATTACGATGGCGACGAAACCCGAAAGGCCGAAACAGCCGACAACAGCTGGTTTGCTGAGCAATATGCCAACTACGGCTATGGCGAAGGATCGGAGCGCGAGCCGAACACGCTGACCTACGCCTGTGAGCCCATCGACGGACTGGTGGTGATCGGCATTGACAGCGGTACGAACGGATCATGGTCGGAAACGACGTTGGACTGGATCACGACCCAAGCCAGCACCGCCCGCAAAAACGGCAAGCAGGTGATCGCGATGATGCACCACCCGCTGCTACCCCACTTCACCGGTGTGGAGAACTTTGTGGAAACGACGGCGGTGACGGACTACGAACGGATGCGCAACCGATTGGCCGACCTCGACCTCAAGGTGGTGTTTACGGGTCATATACACACCTCGGACATTGCGAGAGACTGGAACGAGGCCAAGGAGAAAGAGATCTACGACATGAATACGGGTTCGCTCATCTCCTACCCTTGCGACTACCGTGAGGTGACGCTCAGCAACGACCTCTCGAAGATGAGCATCACAACAGCACATATCTCGACACTGGAAGGAACGGACAACTTTGCCGAGTATGCCAAGGGCAGACTGAAGACGGCGATAGAGAATATTGTTGCCGCCAGAGGGGCTGTGTATGCCGTTGCCGCCCCAACGGTAGCAGATGCGTTTATCGTGCATGCGGAGGGTAACGAGCCCGAGAACAAGAACAGTGCAGATTTGCTGTCGAAGCTGGAAACGGCCGCCAATATGGCCAAATTGTGGGGCAAGCTGACAGAAGAAGAGTGTACGGCGCTGAAAATGATGGCCAACAGCATGATGCAGGACAAGAGCAACTACGGAACGGACCGCGAGGACGTGACCAACGACCTGACGCTGGACATCGAGCTGACAGCACCTGAGACAGGCACTGGCATCGATGCAAGCAAGGCAGAACGGCTACAGACAGACGACAGCTGGTTCGACCTGCAGGGCCGCAAGCATAGTGGTAGCCCGGCCTCTGGCCGCTTGGGCAAGAAACCCACCCAAAGAGGCGTAATCGCATTCTAAAACAACTTTTTTAGAATTATTATCATTATAATTTGGGCGGGTCGGATATTTTTCGTAACTTTGTAGCCCAAATTGTAAAATAACCAAGTAACGACATGAAGAAACTATTCATTTGCGCAACCATCGCGCTGGCTTTTGCCACAGGGGCAACGGCCGCTGACCAGGTAAAGGCTACCATCCATGCCGACAAGGCGGGAGCCAAGATTAACAAGGAGATTTACGGCCAGTTCTCTGAGCACTTAGGCAGCTGTATCTATGGCGGTCTCTGGGTGGGTGAGAACTCGCAGATACCCAACATCAACGGCTATCGTAAAGACGTGTTCGAGGCCCTGAAGGCCCTGAAGGTGCCCGTGCTGCGCTGGCCGGGTGGCTGCTTTGCCGACGACTACCACTGGATGGACGGTATCGGACCGAAGGACCAGCGTCCCTCGCTGCGTAACAACAACTGGGGCGGCACGATCGAGGACAACTCGTTTGGTACCCACGAGTTCCTGAACCTCTGCGAGATGCTGGGCTGCGAGCCGTATATCAGCGGTAACGTGGGCTCAGGCACGGTGAAGGAGATGGCGCAATGGGTAGAATATATGACTTCTGACGGTGATACCCCGATGGCCCGTCTGCGCCGTCAGAACGGTCGCGACAAAGCCTGGCACGTGAAGTACTTCGGTATTGGCAACGAGGCCTGGGGCTGCGGTGGTAACATGACACCGGAATACTACAGCGACGAGTTCCGCAAGTTCAACACCTACCTGCGCGACTATACGGGCAACAAGCTCTACCGCATCGGCTCGGGTGCCTCGGACTACGACTACAACTGGACAGAGGTGCTGATGGACAAGATCGGCGACAGGATGCAGGGCGTTTCCTTACATTATTATACATGCTCGGGCTGGACGGGTTCGAAAGGCTCTGCCACGAAGTTCGACAACGACCAGTACTACTGGGCCCTGGGCAAGTGTCTGGAGATTGAAGAGGTGATCAAGAAGCACAAGGCCATCATGGACGAGAAAGACCCGAAAGGCAAGGTAGGTCTGTTGGTGGATGAATGGGGCACCTGGTGGGACGAGGAGCCTGGCACCATTGCCGGACACCTGTATCAGCAGAACGCCCTGCGCGACGCCTTCGTGGCTTCATTGAGCCTGAACGTGTTCCATAAGTATACCGACCGCGTGAAGATGGCCAACATTGCACAGATCGTGAACGTGCTGCAGTCGATGATCCTCACCGACCAGGAGGGCACGGGCCACATGGTGCTGACACCCACCTACCACGTGTTTGAGATGTACACCCCGTTCCAGGAGGCTACCTATCTGCCCGTTGACCTGGAGAGCGAGGTGATGGCAGTGAGCAAGGAATATTTCAAAGAGAAGAAGGGTGCCAAGGACGCAGGCTATCGTCCCTGCCCCATGCTCTCAGCCTCAGCAGCGAAGACCACCGACGGCAGCCTCGTGCTGGCCATCACCAACGTGAGCCTCGACAAGGCCCAGACCATCGACTTTGCCATCGACGGCTATAATGCCAAGAGCGTGAGCGGACGTATCCTCACCTCGAAGAACGTGGCCGACTACAATGATTTCAAGAATCCGAACGTGGTGGCTCCGAAGGAGTTCAAGGAGGCCAAGCTGAACAAGAACAAGCTGACGCTGACCATCCCCGCAAAATCGATTATCGTACTGAACATCAAATAAATAACAACTATTAAATAACAAATTTCATTATGAACGACAACAAAGTGATGAACATGGCAGCGGATAACATCCGTATCCTTGCTGCCTCAATGGTTGAAAAGGCTAAGTCGGGACACCCCGGCGGTGCTATGGGTGGTGCAGACTTCATCAACACCCTGTACAGTGAGTTCCTGGTGTACGACCCCGAGAATCCCGCATGGGAGGGTCGCGACCGTTTCTTCCTCGATCCTGGTCACATGGCTCCGATGCTCTACAGCCAGCTCGCCCTCATCGGCAAGTACACGCTGGAGGATCTGAAGAACCTGCGCCAGTGGGGCTCCGTGACACCTGGTCACCCCGAGCGCGAGATTGAGCGTGGTATCGAGAATACCTCTGGTCCTCTGGGTCAGGGTCATACCTTCGCTGTAGGTGCTGCCATCGCAGCTAAGTTCCTGAAGGCTCGTCTGGGCAACGTGATGAACCAGACCATCTACGCCTACATCTCTGACGGTGGTGTGCAGGAGGAAATTTCACAGGGTGCTGGCCGTATTGCTGGTAACCTGGGCCTCGACAACCTCATCATGTTCTACGACGCCAATGATATCCAGCTCTCTACGAAGACTGAGGTGGTGACCTGCGAGGATACCGCCAAGAAGTATGAGGCTTGGGGCTGGTATGTTCAGAAGATCGACGGTAACAACGTTGACCAGATCCGTGAGGCCCTCAAGAAGGCTCAGGCTGAGAAGGAGCGTCCGAGTCTGATTATCGGTCACTGTGTGATGGGTAAGGGTGCCCGCAAGGCCGACGGCTCTTCATACGAGAGCAACTGCGCTACCCACGGTGCACCGCTCGGTGGCGATGCTTACATCAACACGATGAAGAACCTGGGTGCTGATCCTGAGAATCCGTTCCAGATCTTCCCCGAGGTGAAGGAGCTGTATGCTAAGCGTGCTGAGGAGCTGAAGAAGATTGTGGCTGAGCGCTATGCTGAGAAGGCTGAGTGGGCCAAGGGTCATCCCGTACAGGCCAAGCAGCTGGAGGAGTGGTTCAGCGGCAAGGCTCCGAAGATTGACTGGAGCAAGGTAGAGCAGAAGGCTGGCTCGGCTACTCGTAGCGCTTCTGCAGCTGTGCTGGGTCAGCTGGCTGAGCAGGTGCCCAACATGATCTGCGCTTCTGCCGACCTGAGCAATTCTGATAACACCAACGGCTTCCTGAAGAAGACCAAGGACATCGTGAAGGGTGACTTCAGCGGTGCATTCTTCGAGGCTGGTGTGGCTGAGCTCACAATGGCTTGCTGCTGTATCGGTATGGCTCTGCACGGTGGTGTGATCCCCGCCTGCGGTACGTTCTTCGTATTCTCTGACTATATGAAGCCCGCCGTTCGTATGGCTGCCCTGATGGAGCTGCCCGTGAAGTTTATCTGGACCCACGACGCCTTCCGCGTTGGTGAGGACGGTCCTACCCACGAGCCCGTGGAGCAGGAGGCACAGATCCGCCTGATGGAGAAGCTGAAGAACCATCACGGTAAGAACTCTGTACTCGTGGTTCGTCCTGCTGATGCAGAGGAGACCACCGTTTGCTGGCGCATGGCTATGGAGAATGTCGACACCCCGACGGCTCTGATCTTCTCTCGTCAGAACATCGAGATGCTGCCCGAGGGCAACGACTACAGCCAGGCTACCAAGGGTGCTTACGTTGTGGCTGGTTCCGACGAGAACTACGACGTGATTCTGCTGGCTTCTGGTTCTGAGGTATCTACACTGGAGGCTGGTGCCAAGCTGTTGGCAGCTGACGGTATCAAGACACGCGTGGTGAGCGTTCCTTCTGAGGGTCTGTTCCGCAGCCAGTCGAAGGAGTATCAGCAGAGCGTGCTGCCTGCAGGCAAGAAGAAGTTCGGTCTGACCGCTGGTCTGCCCGTAAACCTCGAGGGTCTGGTAGGTGCCGACGGTACCGTATGGGGTCTGGAGAGCTTCGGTTTCTCTGCGCCTTACAAGGTGCTCGACGAGAAGCTCGGCTTCACTGGTGAGAACGTGTACAATCAGGTTAAGAAACTGCTTGCATAATGGAAGTAAAGACTGTAGGTGTAGCCTGTGATCACGCAGGCTACCCTTTAAAGAAGTTCGTACTCCAGTATCTGGAGGAGAAGGGCTACCCCTATAAGGACTATGGTACCTGGAGCGATGCCTCAGTAGACTATCCCGATTTCGGCCACGCACTGGCTGAGGGTATCGAGAGCGGTGAGGTGTATCCTGGTATCGCCATCTGCGGTTCAGGCGAGGGTATCAGCATCACGCTGAACAAGCACCAGCAGGTGCGCGCCGGACTGTGCTGGATTCCTGAGATAGCCCATCTGATTCGTCAGCACAACGATGCCAACGTGCTCGTGATGCCTGGACGATTCATCGACAACAATATGGCCCGTAAGATTATGGACGAGTTCTTTACCGCCACCTTCGAAGGTGGGCGCCATCAGAAACGCGTCGATAAAATCCCTTGTAAATAAAGTAAATCCCTGGCAGACGCCAGGGATTTATTTTTTATTGTACCTCGAAGTTTTTCACCCACTCTTTCAGTTCGATCACTGCATCCTCATGTTCCGGATAATAGCGCAGGATGATGGTTATCTGTCGCAACGAGTCGGAGTCGATGACCTTGCCATAATACTCCCACTTGTCGTCCTGACCCTCGAGGATGGTATAGTCGTCGCCCACCTCCAGCAGCTCGGCACCCATGCCCATCATGCGCTGGCCAGAGCTGCGCATCATGCCTGCGAGCGAGTCGACCAAGACAGATATCGACACGTCGTCCATCATGAAAAGCTCCTGCATGCCAACCTCGTCGGGCAGGTCCTGATGAACCAGGTACGAGGGGTAGTTGATATTGAACCCAAGACGGTCGCTGTGATACTTCAGCAGGGTAAACTGTCCCATCTTGATGGACAGGCTATCAGCACTTGTCAGTTCACTCACATAGCCATTGGCTTGCGGACGACTGTTGCAGCCCCACAACATCACGATGGCGACAACGGCCAAAATCAAAAATCTGCTTCGTTTCATACAAAAAACTCTGTTTTCAGCCACAAAGATACAAAAAAGGGGGCAAATAATTATCAAAAATCATAAAATTCAAAAAAAAATGGGGAAATATTTTTGTAATCGGCTGAAAATTAGTAACTTTGCAGTCCAAAATCGCGAAAAAGCAGATATTCACATTATTAATATATAGAAGAAGACAAAAATGACAAAGGCAGAAATCATCAACAAAATTGCTGAAGAGACAGGCATTGCCAAGAAAGATGTGGCCGCTACCGTAGAGGCCTTTATGGAAGAAATCCGTGTAAGCCTGGCGGATAACAAGGAGAATGTATACCTGCGTGGATTCGGTACCTTTACCGTAAAGCATCGTGCAGCCAAGACAGCTCGTAATATCTCAAAGAATACGACGCTGGTGATCGACGCACACGATTTCCCCGCTTTCAAGCCCTCTAAGAGCTTCATTGAGAAAATGCTGAGCTAAAAAGATTAGAATTTTAACAATAAACATTTAAGTATTATGCCAAACGGAAAAAAGAAGAAGGGCCACAAGATGGCTACTCACAAGCGTAAGAAGAGACTGCGCAAGAATCGTCATAAGAGCAAGTAATCACTGATTACTGCCCGCGACGGCAAGACGCAGCAAAAAGAAATGAAAGGAGTGTGTCTGCAGATCCGAAAGGATTGCGACACACCCTTTTGAGTTAAAAACCCATTATCAAGACAAGCAAAAGACAATGACAAGTGAAGTTATCATTGATGTGCAACCGAAGGACATCTCGATCGCACTGCTCGAAGACAAGACGCTGGTGGAATACCAGAAGGAGCAGCGGTCGGCATCGTTCTCCGTGGGCAACATCTACGTGGCAAAGGTGAAAAAGCTGATGCCCGGACTGAACGCCTGTTTCGTGGATGTCGGCTCCGAGCGTGTCGCATTCCTGCATTATCTTGACCTGGGCTCTCAATTTAGCTCTTATGAAAAATACCTGAAACAGGTAGTCAGCGACCGCAAGAAACTCTACCCCATCCAGAAAGCCACCATCCAGCCGACTCTGCCCAAGGAAGGCAGCATCGCCAACACGCTGAAGGTGGGTCAGGAGATCATGGTACAGATTGTGAAGGAACCTATCAACACGAAAGGACCCCGTCTGACGTGCGAACTCAGCTTCGCAGGACGCTACCTCGTGCTGATTCCCTTTGACAACACTGTGTCCGTATCGACAAAGATCAAGAAAGGTGAAGAAAGGAGTCGTCTGAAACAACTCATCCAGAGTATCAAACCCAAGAACTTCGGTGTGATTGTACGTACGGTAGCCGAAGGCAAAAGGGCCGCAGAGCTGGATGCAGAAATGAAAATCCTACTCAAACGCTGGGAAGACGCTATTACAAAGGTACAGAAGACCATAGAAAGGCCTGTACTCTGTTTTGAGGAACAAAGCCGCGCCGTTGCGTTGTTGCGCGACTTGTTCAATCCCACCTACGACAGCATTCAAGTGAACGACGAGGAGATTGGCGAGCAGATTCGCGACTACCTCGGCTTGATTGCTCCGGAGAAGAAGGACATTGTGAAGCAATACAACGGCACACTGCCCATCTTTGACAATTTCGGTGTCACCAAGCAGTTGAAATCAGGATTCGGACGAACCGTCAACTACAAACATGGAGCCTATCTGATCATTGAGCATACGGAAGCCATGCATGTGGTGGATGTGAACAGCGGTACCCGCGTGAAGAAGGAAAACGGTCAGGAAGCCAACGCCCTGGAGACCAACCTCGGCGCTGCAGACGAGCTGGCCCGTCAGCTGAGACTACGCGACATGGGAGGTATCATCGTGGTGGATTTCGTGGACATGAAACTGGCGGAAGACCGTCAGATTCTCTACGAGCGCATGTGTAAGAACATGCAAAAAGACCGCGCCCGCCATAACATCCTGCCCCTGTCGAAGTTCGGACTGATGCAGATTACCCGTCAGCGTGTGCGTCCCGCGATGGACGTGAACGTGGAGGAGACCTGTCCTACTTGTCACGGACAGGGTAAGATCAAGTCGAGCTTCCTGTTTACAGACCAGTTAGAGAGCAAAATTGACACCATGGTAAACAAGATTGGTATCAAGCGATTCTATTTGCATGTACACCCCTACGTAGCTGCTTATATCAACAAGGGCGTCTTCAGCATGAAGATGCAATGGCAGCTGAAGTATGGACTGGGCGTACATATCGTTCCCTCGCAGAAACTGGCTTTCCTGCAGTATGAGTTCTATGATGCCAAGCATCAGTTCATCGACATGCAGGAAGAGATTGAATCCACATTACAGTAGTAATTACACTATCATCTATGCTGACGCTGAAAATTCTGTTCTGGCTTTGCCTGTTTATCGTGTTCTACACCTATCTGGGATACGGTATGCTGCTTTACCTGATCATCCGTCTGAAAAGACTGGTGAAAGGAAAGCCTCAGACAACAGCCTTGCCCACAGACGACGAGTTGCCCACAATGACACTCATGATCTGTGCCTATAACGAACAGGATATCGTGGCAGAGAAGATGCAAAACACCCGCGCCCTGGACTATCCAAAGGATAAGTTCAGGGTGATGTGGGTTACCGATGGTACGACAGACAACACCAACGAGCTGCTGAAGGCCTATCCTGAGGTAGACCTGGTGTTCAGTCCTGAGCGTAAGGGCAAGACAGCCGCCCTGAAGCACGGTCTCAGTGAGGTAAAGACAGAGATTGTGGCTTTTACCGATGCCAACACGATGATTAACAGTGGTGCGCTGCGCGAGATAGCCAGACTGTTTATGGACAAAAGCGTTGGCTGCGTGAGTGGTGAGAAGCGTGTCGCCTCGAGAAACGGAGAGATGGCAGCAGAAGGCGAAGGCCTTTACTGGCGCTATGAGAGTACGCTGAAGAAATGGGACAGCGAGCTCTATTCGGCCATGGGCGCTGCTGGCGAGCTATACGCCATCCGTCCGGAACTCTGTCGTGAGGTGCCTGACAATGCCCTTCTGGATGACTTCATGATGTCGATGCTCATCGTTGATGAAGGTCATCGTATCGCCTACGCCCCTGAGGCCTATGCACTCGAATACGGCTCTGCCAACATTGCTGAAGAGTCGAAACGTAAACGTCGTATTGCAGCTGGTGGTCTGCAGAGTATCTGGTGGCTGAGAAAGATGCTCAACCCGCTGCGTCAGCCATTGGTGGCCTTCCAATACATCAGCCATCGCGTGCTCCGTTGGAGCATTACCCCTATCGCACTGGTCATTCTGGCCATCGTCAACATCCTGCTTGTATGGATGGGCGCAGGCCTTGTCTATACCATCCTGCTGGCACTCCAAGCCGCCTTTTATCTGGCTGCTCTGCTGGGATGGGCACTCAGCAAGTGCGGACATCGCAACAAACTGCTTTATACCGCCTATTATTTCCTGTTTATGAACCTGAACGTATTTCAGGGAATGGCTTATCTCAGAAGCCACTCCAACAGTGGTGCTTGGGAAAAAGCTAAAAGAAGCTAAATTTTTCGACATTTTACTTGTTTGTTTGGAAAATAATAGCTATCTTTGTACCCAAATAGTGTTTAAAAGGGAATGGGACAAAACGAAAAGGACATTCTATTACAGAAACTTGCTGACGCTACCCGGAAATTAAACCTCTTGACAGAGCAACTGGAGATAGCTAACAGAAAGCTGAAGGAATACGAGGAGAAGGCTCTGACGGCTGAAAAAGCCAGTCAGATGAAATCTCTTTTCCTGGCCAACATGTCCCATGAAATCCGTACCCCCCTGAACGCTATTGAGGGTTTTACGCGCATCATCGTTGAGACCGACTCCGAGGAAGATCGCATGAAGTACTATCAGATTGTTGAAAGTAACAACCAGCGTCTGTCGAGTCTGATTAACGAAATCCTCGACCTCTCCAGAGTTGAATCGGGCGAGATACAGTTGAAGAAAGAAATGACCGACATCAATCAGTTGTGTGAGAATATCAAACAGCTGTTTAAATTCCGTTGCCCAGAGTCAGTAAAACTGGAGTTCGAGAAGCCCCTGATGACTGCTACGATGAACACAGATGCCAATCGTCTGATACAGGTATTCTCCAATCTCATCAGCAACGCCCTGAAGCATACCGCAATGGGTAGCATCACCTATGGCTTCCGCGTTATAAACGAGATGTCAGATATTGAATTCTTCGTGAAAGACACGGGCTCAGGCATAGAACCGGAATTCATCGACAACATCTTCAACACCTACGCTTCGCAAGATGCGGAACAGCAGAAGGGCTATGGCCTCGGTCTGGCACTCTGTAAGATTATCGTTGAGAAGATGGGCGGAACCATCCGCGTAGACTCTACCGTTAATGTCGGATCTACCTTTACCTTCAAGCTCCCCTTCCAGGGAACCGTAGGCGGTATCAATAAAGAGCGTACGACCACCACAACCAATGTGCGCACCATCCGTGTGAGTGCCCGTCCTGACGATATGAATCAGAAGACAATTCTCGTGGCTGAGGATGAAGACAGTAACTACGAGCTGGTGAAGATCGTGCTCCAGAAGCGTTACCGTCTGCTGCGTGCCCATAACGGTATCGAGGCTGTCAACCTGAATGAGGACGAGCATCCCGACCTGATTCTCATGGATATCCGTATGCCAGAGATGAACGGTCTCGACGCCACACGTATCATTAAGGAGATCAATCAAGAAACCCCCGTCGTCGCCCTGAGTGCCTATGCCTTTGAGGAGAATATCCGCGAGGCAAAGATGGCTGGTTGCGACGAGTTTATGGCCAAGCCCTTCAGAGTGGAGAATCTCGTGGAGATGGTCAAGAAGTACCTTGATGAAGAATAATAACTATTAGAATCAATCATTTCAAAGACACTATATGGGTAAACTTGCAGTTCAGAAGTATTTCTCATTTATGATACTCATCATCACATTGCTGATGATGATTTTCACACTCGTAGGCCTTTACGGAGGCGAAACCAACCCTTCAGGCAACATGGCTCGCGCCCTGCTCGTGTATGTGCTCCCCCTGTTGATAGCGGGTAATGTGATCCTGCTGATCTACTGGCTCATCATGAGGCGCTGGCACTGGGCTCTGATGCCATTTATCACGCTGCTCTGCTGCATTCCCTATATCGGAACACTCTATCAGTTTGGAAGCCCTGATGAAACAGCTGACAAGCAGGCAGGACTGAAGATTGCCACCTATAACGTAGCAGGCTTTGGCCACGAGGCATCAGGCTTCATCGCCCAGGATGTGCTCGCAGAAATGAAGAAGCAGAAGGTGGATGTTTTCTGCATTCAGGAGTATAACGACCACAGTGGCGACAAGAACAACTCTGAAAGTTATAAGGAATATTTCCCTTATATGAAATATGGCCTTAACGGCCACTATGCCATCTATAGCCGCTATCCCATCAAGGACAGTGCGCCTATTGAATTCCCTGCCAGCGCCAACAGTGCGATGTGGGTAGACATCGATGTGAACGGACAAATATTCCGTGTCTATAATGTACATCTGGAAACGGCTGGTGCCCACCACGTGTATTATCGTGCCAACAAAATGGAGGAAGACGGCTATAACGTACAGGGCAATCGTCTGCTGGAGGCTATCTATGGTAGCTACACTGTGGGTATGATCAAGCGAGCCGGACAGGCCAATATCCTCGCCATGCATGTGCGCGATTGCAAATATCCCGTTATCTTAGCTGGCGACTGCGTGGATGTGCCCTACTCTTACGTATACAACACCTTGAAGGGTGAGTTGTCGGATGGTTTCAAGGAAGGCGGAAGCGGATGGATGCATACCCTTCGTGGCAAGACGCCCTTGAGAATCGACTATATCTTCCACGATAAGAACTACGAGTGTATCTCCTATTACATGAAAGAGCTCAGCTACTCCGACCACTATCCCGTGTTTATGAAGATAGCACTCAAAGAAAAATAAAGATGTCCGGCCTTGAAGGTCGGACATCTCTTTTTTATACGATCTTAAATCTGACGCGGAAGGAGCGTTCCTGCTCATCCCAGTTGGTGCCTAGCATTTCGAAACGTCCTATCTGAGAGGTACTGCGAACATGCTTACCAATACAAGGACAGACATCGTAATCGCCAATACGGACCAGTCGGATGGTGTCGGAGGCATCTTCTGGCAAACGGTCTGCTGAGACCCCATCAGGGAGATTATCACGCGTGACAAACTCAAAGGTCACAGGCAGATCCTCGTCGATCAACTCATTCATCCGACTCTCGATTTCCTTCTCTTCCTGACGTGTGGGCTTATGGTCAAGATAAAAGCTCATCTTGCTCTTCTTCCGTTCAATATGAGCATTATGAGACCGCTCGCAGCCAAACAATCGGATCATGGTCTGATTTAAAAGATGCTCTGCCGTATGCGCTGGCGGGAACTCTTCCTTATTGTGGTCATTAAGAATCGGGGCCATATACTTATGCTTTAAACTTCAATACAACAGCACTATTAGCCTGCACATTCACAACGACAGCCTCGTCGCGCTTCAGGGAAAGCTTCTGTTTCTCGCCAGTAATCAGATCCGTAGCCTGAGCATTCTTCTCCTTCATATTGAGGAAATCGAACGCATGACCAGGAATCGTAATGCCAAGGGCCTGAGCGGCATCAGCAAAGTTGGCAACTACCAGCAATACCTCTGCGCCAGCCTTACGAATAAAGGCATATTCATGGTTATACCGCCCATTGACATACATCAGATCGAAGGAGGCACCATTAATAGCGGCTTTCTCCGTCGTAGCGATGTTGATGATTTTATCATAAAGGGCTTTCAACTGTTTCTCTTGGGCAGTCAACTTCCGCTGGGCAGCACGTACGATGGTATCCACACTCCAATAATCGAAGATGGTTGTCCGACCATCATTACCACTGAAGCCCTCCTTATCCATACCTCGCTCACCATACTCCTGTCCGAAGTAAATCATCAGCGGATTCTGCTGGAGAAGGGCCGACACCACCAATGCGGGCACACCCTTCTGGGCATCGCCTGCAAAGAAATTGCTGGCAATACGCTGTTCATCGTGGTTCTCGAGGAAGTAAAGCATATGGCTGCGGATATCATCGGTAGCCTGCCAGGCACCAGTGATGGCTGATGTTGACAGATTGCCACGCATCACCTCGCGCAGTGTGTCGTACATGCCGACCTTATCATAGAGATAATCGAAACCTGCTGCCAGATAGTTGCGATATTCAGCAGGATTATAGACCTCGCCAATGAACAGGATCTGCGGATAAGCGAACTTCACCTTATCCGTTGCCCACTGCCAGAAGGCTGCAGGCACCATCTCTGCCATATCACAACGGAAACCGTCGACACCCTTCCTGGCCCAGAAGAGCAGTATATCAGTCATCTTGCTCCAGGTATTGGGAATGGGGTTGAAATAGCCAATACGACCTGCATAGTAGTCAAGGCCATAGTTCAGCTTCACCGTCTCATACCAATCATTACTGCCTGGTGCATTGTGGAAACAGTCATTACCCGTAGCCTTGGCAGGCTCCTCAATATAGGGTTCGTTCTCACCATGATAGAGATCGAAATAAGGCGTGAAACGCTGACCCGGACAATAATAGAAATTGTTCTGAGGGTCAAAGCCAAACTGCGGATTATCCTCCTCGCCTAAATCCTTCACACCCTCAGGCTTACAGATGCTATGATACTGACGCGCCACATGGTTAGGCACGAAGTCGATGATGACCTTCATGCCTGCCTTGTGCGTACGCTCAATCAGTTGTTCAAACTCCTGCATACGATGATTGACATCCGTAGCCAGATCGGGGTCTATATCATAATAGTCTGTGATGGCATAGGGAGAACCTGCCTGACCTTTGACGATAGCAGGATGATTCTTAGGAATACCGTAGGCTGTATAGTCGGTTTGAGTGGCATGACGGATGATACCCGTATACCAAATATGGCTCACGCCCATGTCCCTGATGTTTTTCAGGGTCGTGGGCGTGAAGTCGTTCATCTTTCCGCAGCCGTTCTCTTGTATCGTTCCACCCTCTTGACGAGTGGTATTACGGTTGCCATAGAGACGGGTGAAAATCTGATAGATAACAATCTTATTCGATGCCATGAGCAGCAACCTCATTATTGATTTTGGCTATCATACCTTGCAAAGCCTTACCTGGGCCGCACTCCGTAAAGTCGTCAGCACCATCGGCAATCATATTCTCTACACTCTGAGCCCAACGAACTGAGCTGGTGAGCTGAGCAATCAGGTTAGCCTTGATCTCTGCAGGATCAGTGTGAGGCTTACCGTCAACATTCTGATAGACAGGACACTTCGGGGCCTTGATCTCCGTCTTCTCGATAGCAGCCTGAAGCTCATCCTTAGCGGGCTGCATCAGGGGAGAATGGAAAGCGCCACCCACCTTCAAGGGCAGAGCGCGCTTGGCACCAGCAGCCTTCAGTTGCTCGCATGCCTCGTTGATAGCCTCGATATTACCAGAGATGACCAGCTGTCCAGGACAGTTATAGTTAGCAGGCACCACAACACCCTTACCCTGCTTGCTCACCTCTGCACAGATCTCCTCGATCTTCTCGAAAGGCAGAGCAATGATAGCTGCCATCGTAGAAGGCTGAGCCTCACAGGCTTTCTGCATGGCCATCGCACGGGCATAGACCAGTTTCAGACCATCCTCGAAGCTAAGGGCACCAGCAGCTGTCAAGGCCGAGAACTCACCAAGAGAATGACCAGCCACCATCTTTGGTTCAAAGGCATCACCCATGCAGAGGGCTGAAATCACACTATGAAGGAAAACAGCAGGCTGAGTGACCTTTGTCTGCTTCAGTTCCTCGTCGGTACCCTCAAACATAATATCAGTGATACGGTAGCCAAGAATATCATTGGCCTTCTCAAAAAGTTCCTTTGCAAGTGTGTTGTTGTCATACAAATCCTTACCCATACCTACAAACTGAGCTCCCTGTCCGGGAAAAACAAATGCTTTCATTTTCTTTTTACCTTATTTATTATTGATACTATTCATTAATCACTTTTCCATCCTTTCGAGGTGCAAAATTACGCTTTTTTTCTGAAAGATGGCCCATAAAAGATAAATTTTTCGCGAAAGAGGGCTGAATATCGGAATTTTGGTGTAATTTTGCACATGAGAAAGAGTCGAGACTGAAGAAATGAAGTTAATTGTAATGACAAGACCCACGTTTTTCGTGGAGGAAGACAAGATTCTTACCAATCTCTTTGAGGAGGGAATGGACAACCTGCACCTACACAAGCCAGGCTCCTCTCCGATGTACTCAGAGCGATTGCTGACCCTCTTGGGCGAAGACATTGCCAGCAAGACGACTGTCCACAATCATTTCTATCTGAAAGAAGAATACCGTTTGCGTGGCATTCACATCGACGATGCCTTTACAGAGCCACCTATGGGCTACAAAGGCAACATCAGTCGTACCTGCCACGCGATATCAGAGCTCAAGGATGCCAAGAAGCAATGCAACTACGTATTCCTGCACCCCGTCTTCGACAGTCAGACCATCAAGGAGGAGAAATCCGGTTTCACAATGGAAGAACTGAAGGATGCCTCGCGTCAGGGATTGATTGACAAGAAGGTTTACGCCCTTGGTGGTATGAACCTTGACACCATTAAGGTGGTACGCGATCTAGGATTTGGCGGTGTCGTCATCTGTGGTGATCTCTGGAACCGTTTTGACATCCACAACGAACTCGATTACAAGGAGTTGCTGCTGCACTTCGAGCGATTAAAGAAAGCGATAGACTAATAAAACATATAATCAGAAAAATGAGCACAACGAACTCTTACATGGTTTTTTCGGGTACCGCCACGAGGTACCTCGCAGAAAAGATCTGCCAAAGTCTGGGATGCCCTTTAGGACAACTGCAAATCACCAAGTTCTCTGATGGCGAGTTTGCCGTCAGTTACGAGGAGAGCATCCGTGGCCGCGACATCTTCCTGGTACAGAGCACATTCCCCAACAGCGACAATCTGATGGAGCTGCTGCTGATGATCGATGCTGCCAAGAGAGCCTCAGCCAGAACCATCAATGCAGTTATCCCCTACTTCGGCTGGGCCCGTCAGGACCGCAAGGACAAACCACGTGTCAGCATCGGGGCTAAACTGGTGGCCGACCTGCTCAGTGTGGCTGGTGTAAATCGTGTCATCACCATGGACCTGCATGCCGACCAGATTCAGGGCTTCTTTAATGTCCCTGTTGACCATCTTTATGGCTCCAGCGTCATTCTACCCTATCTGCAGAGCCTGAAGTTGGAGGATCTCGTGATTGCCTCACCCGATGTAGGCGGTTCCAAGCGTGCCAACACCTATGCCAAGTTCCTGGGATGTCCGCTTGTACTCTGCAACAAGACACGTGCTCGTGCCAATGTGGTGGAGTCGATGCAGATTATCGGGGAGGTAGATGGTAAGAATGTAGTGATTATCGACGATATGGTCGACACCGCAGGTACCATTACTAAGGCTGCTGACCTGATGAAAGCAGCAGGCGCGAAGACCGTACGTGCCTGCGCCAGTCACTGTGTGATGAGCGGTCCTGCCAGTGAACGTGTACAGGCTTCGGCTCTTGAGGAGATTGTCTTCACAGACTCTATCCCCTATGCTAATCGCTGTGCCAAGGTGAAGCAGCTCTCTGTGGCCGACACCTTTGCAGAAGCCATCCATCGTGTCATTAACAACATGAGTATCAGTGACCTCTACCTCATATGAAAAAACGAGTCTGGGGCATTTCGTTGCTGATACTATTCACCGTTAACTGTTCACTCTTCACATCTTGCGACAGTAAGGTTCAGCAGGCGCGGGAGTGGCAGGCGTTGAACGATACCATCAAAGAGTGTAGTCAGAAGATTCAGAACATCGTCAACGTCATCCACCAGAGTCCATATACCACAGAAGAAACACAAAAAAGTCTGCTGCACGACATAGACAGCATCGACCAAAGGATGAAACATGCCATCCGCAATTGTTTGGAGCGCAACAAAGACAACGATCTCGGAAAATATATCCGCGAGAACTACACGGAAGAATAAAAAAATCCCTCGCTCATTCGGGCGAGGGATTTCTTTATCTATTTTGTCTATTATGCGTTAGACAGTGGGAGTTCCAACCACTTCACGTAACAGAAGTCCTGACGGTGAGGCAGGTTCTTGTTCTTCGGATACATGCGGACGGCACTCTTGTACTGACCGGCCTGCTTGGGCGAATGAACCACCTCGAAGGTATAGTTGTTGCCCTCGTGGCCTACCATCTTCAGCGGCTCGATAGAGAATACATGATCCTCGCCATTCTCATCGGTGTAGACATTGACCTTCTCCAATGCCACAGCATCATCAAGGCCCTGTTCGTTGATGACATAGCGCAGCGTGTAGTTCACACCCGTGAGGTGCAGGCCATTAGAAGGTGCCGTAGACTCAGCACTGACCACGCTGATGGCATCCCAACGCTCAGCGACGGTCTCCTTCCACTGGGCAATCTCCTTGGCCAGACGGTTGTCGTTCTTCGAGAGTTCCTTGAAGCGCTTGGCCTCTTTCTCGTAGAACTTAGAATAGTAATCGTCCAACTGACGCTTCATGGTGTAATGAGGTGCAATCGTGGCGATCGAGTTCTTGATGACCTTGATCCAACCCTTAGAGATACCCTTCTTATCCTTGTCATAATAGAGAGGTACAATCTCGTTCTCGAGCAGGTTGTAGATGGTAGCAGCATCGAGCTGATCCTGATAACCCTGGTTCTGATAGGTACGCTTCTCAGTGAGTGCCCATCCGGCACCCTCACGATAGCCTTCCAACCACCATCCGTCCTTCACACTGAGGTTCACAACGCCGTTCATTTCAGCCTTCTCACCAGAGGTACCAGAAGCCTCAAGAGGACGTGTAGGCGTGTTCATCCAGATGTCAACACCTGATACCAGACGACGAGCCAGCAGGAAGTCATAGTCCTCGAGGAAGATGACCTTACCCATGAACTCAGGACGCTGTGAGATCTCGAAGATACGCTTGATCAGACCCTGACCAGCACCATCAGCGGGGTGAGCCTTACCTGCAAAGAGGAATACCACAGGACGCTCGGGATTATTGACAATCTTGCTAAGACGGTCGAGGTCGGTAAACAGCAAGTGAGCACGCTTGTAAGTAGCGAAACGACGGCAGAAGCCAATGACCAATGCATCGGGGTTGAACTTGCCCAGCAGGTTGACCACACGTGAGGGATCACCCTGATTCTTCAGCCAAGTCTCGCGGAACTGCTGCTTGATATACTCGAAGAGTTTCATCTTCAGAGCCATACGGGTCTTCCAGATTTCCTCATCAGGACAGTTATAGATACCGTGCCAGATTTCCTCGTTGGACTGGTCGCTCAGGTGCTTCGGATCGAAGTACTTGGCATAGACCTTCAGCCATTCGGCAGCACACCAGGTGGGGAAGTGAACACCATTGGTGACATAGCCCACATGGTTCTCCTCTGGATAATAGCCGCTCCAGATGGGGGCGAACATCTTCTGGCTCACCCAGCCGTGAAGCTTCGACACACCGTTCACCTCCTGACAGGTGTTGCAGGCGAAGGTGGACATACAGAACTTCTCCTCATGGTTGTCGGGATTAGTACGACCCATGCCGATGAACTCATCCCAAGAGATACCAAGCTTCTGAGGATAGCCACCCATGTACTTACCAAACAGACCCTCGTCGAAGTAGTCGTGACCAGCGGGCACAGGGGTATGAACGGTATAGAGACCTGAAGCACGCACCAGCTCAAGTGCCTGATTAAATGTCAGACCATCTTCCTCGATATAGTCGCACAGACGCTGCAGGTTACAGAGTGCAGCATGACCCTCGTTGCAGTGATAAATATCCTTCTTAATGCCCAGCTTCTTCAACAGCAGCATACCACCAATACCCAGCAGGATCTCCTGCTTCAGACGGTTCTCCCAATCGCCACCATAGAGGGCGTGGGTGATGGGCTTGTCGAAATCAGAGTTCATCTCGTTATCGGTGTCGAGCAGATAGAGCTTCACACGACCTACGTTCACACGCCATACATAAGCATGAACCTGATAGTTGGTATAAGGCACATCGACAACCATAGGATTACCCTCGTTGTCAAGCTGACGCTCAATTGGCAGTGAACCGAAGTTCTGAGTCTCGTAGTTGGCAATCTGCTGACCATCCATTGAGAGACTCTGTGTGAAATAGCCGAAGCGATACAGGAAACCAACGGCACACATATCCACGTTTGAGTCGGAAGCCTCCTTCACATAGTCACCAGCCAACATTCCCAGACCACCAGAATAAATCTTCAGGGCAGAATGGATACCATACTCCATACAGAAGTAGGCCACTGACGGACGCTTTGAGTCAGGCTTCACATCCATATACTTACGGAACGAGTCATAAACGTTCTTCACGCGCTTCATCAGCGCCTTATCCTTCACAATTTCTTCCTTACGGGCAAAACTGAGACGCTCAAGCAGCATCACGGGGTTATGCTTCACATCATGATAAAGCTCAGGGTCAAGGTCACGGAACAAGT
Source organism: uncultured Prevotellaceae bacterium (assembly GCA_902785945.1). GTDB lineage: Bacteria > Bacteroidota > Bacteroidia > Bacteroidales > Bacteroidaceae > Prevotella. The sequence goes on along the minus strand of CADAAR010000013.1, from coordinate 23,088 downwards.
CACGTGCCTCGTAGTTCCATACCCACCACATATTGTGGGCAATCTCGTCCAAACACTTCAGTTCCTCGGGCAGAGTGGCCTTAACGGTCAACACTTTCCAAGAAGGAACATTTGTGTAATCTGCTTTAATTTTCATAATCTTTTGAATTAATTATTTCAGTCTTTTAAGTTCTTTTTTCTCTCTTCGGCTTTACGGAGGGCGATGTCATAAGCCTCTTCATAGAACTTAATGAACTCACTCCATAATGCCTTCTTCGACAACTGGCTGGCATTCTTACGGGCCTCGTCCACCTGTTTCTTTGTAAAGGCAGAGAAGTCAGCCACCGTATCCTTGATTATATCAGCCACTTCCGAATAATTATAGTCTGTGCGATGAATCACCTTCACGCCATCCTGAATCTCACCATACTTGCCAAACACCGAGTTTGCCCAAAGGCCGAAGCCTGCCAGATCGGTAGTGATACAAGGCACCTTGAAAGCCACAGCCTCCAGCGGGGTATAGCCCCAAGGCTCGTAATAGGAAGGATAGATACAGAGGTCATTGCCCAGCACCAGGTCGTAATAGGTCATATTCATGATGCCATCCTTTCCGTCCAGATAACAAGGCAGGAAGATCACCTTTACGCGATCGTCCTTACGATTGTGCATATCGTAGTACTTCATCATTCCCAGCACATTATCATGGCTCATGTTATGCAGCCAGTGGGTTACCTGAGGCACCTCGAGGGGAGTGTCGAAGATCGGAGTACTCTTACTACTCGGAGTATTCTGGATTTTCTGAAGACGCTCCTGCAAATCCTTGCGAGGCTCGCCAACCCATCCTGGTACTTCGATGAAAGCAACAATATTCTTCTTCAGGTCCTTGTCGCGCAACAGACGGTTCATAGACTCCACAAACACATCGATGCCCTTATTACGGAACTCGTAGCGTCCAGAAGTAGAGATAATCAACGTATCATCATTCAGCTGCTCACCTAACAAAGCATTCGCTACATCGAGCAGACGCTTACGTGCAGCCTTGCGCTTACGGGTGAACTGTGCTGCTGAGGGTACAAAACTGTCATCGAAACCATTAGGCAGCACCACGTCGACAGGCTTATCCAACAATTCTACACACTCTTTGGCAGTAATATCGCTGACGGTAGTGAAGCAGTCTACATGATGAGCCGTCTGCTTTTCTATCGAGTGCTTGCTCTCCATGTTCAGCTCACCAGCCATCTGGTCACCATTATAGGCAAACAGATAATCATACAGCGGCTTCATATTACCAGCTATCGAACGTCCGATGCTGGTGGCATGGGTAGTGAAGATGGTACCGATCTGAGGCAACTTATTGTTGATATAGAGGGCTCCAAGACCGCACATCCATTCATTAGCATGATATATAACCTGTTGCTTAGCGTTCAGAAAGTGATTATAAAAGCTCTCTACCACTAAAGCAGCAGCATATGAGAACATCGAGGCTTCGTCGTAATCACCATAGGCATGAAGCGAGTCTACGCTATAGTGTTCCCACAGCCAACCGTAAATCTCATTTTTCTTCTCGAAGTATGGCACAAAGTCCACCAAAATGGCGATAGGTTCTCCAGGCACCGTCCAGCGCCCTACCCTTACCTGAAGGCCGTTCTCCTTAGCCTCCCATTGCCAATCGGCAAAGAGAGACGGATCCTCCCTGAAATAGGGACTCTCCTCCTTCGTGTAATTACCGTCCTCCCGTTTCCATAGACCAGGACCGATAAATATCACTTTATCCTGATGTGCCTCCTGCAGGGTCTTGGCACGTGTCGAAAGGACTGTATAGATTCCACCTACTTTGTTACACACTTCCCAACTCGATTCAAAGATGTAGTCGGGGTTCAAAAGCTTACTTACCATGCGTTATAATTATAAACGCTGCAAAGGTACTTAAAAAAAACTAAAAAACCGCCTATATTTCCAACTATTTTTCCATGTATTTGCTTTTTATTGATTTAGATTTGGTATCTTTGTCGGCAAAAATAGAAATATGAGAAAAATAGGTTTTATATTTTTTGCTTTTTTTCTGACTATCAGCACTTTCGCTGAAGAAAAAGACAGTACGACTTTTCGCGCGTACCTATATAATAATGATTATGAGGTCTACCTGAATATCAACTTCTACGACGAGAATATCAAGGTGCCCGGACAGGAGCTCTATGGCAATCTACCTGGCTATCTTGGCAAAAAGAATAATTCCTTCTGTTGGGTCATCACTTCTGCCAAGATTACGGATAAGAAGACTGCCACAATGAATCTCATCAATGACTACGGCTCTGAGGATCTCACTGCAACCCTCACCCGAAAGAACGACTCCATCTATATCCTCAAGCAGGAAAGTGGTTCTACCCTGAAAGTGCCCAAGAACAGCAAATGGCAGAAAATACCCAAGACCATAGAACTCAAACGGAGAAAATAAGAATCACGGAAAATAAAAAAACAGGTGCCGTCATAATGATGGCACCTGCTTTATTTCTGAAGGATTTGTTTACTTCACCTTCTCCACGATGGCCTTGAAAGCCTCGGGATTGTTCATGGCGAGGTCAGCGAGCACCTTACGGTTAATCTCGATACCAGCCTTGGTGAGCTTGCCCATCAGGACAGAATAGCTCATGCCCTCCAAACGAGCGGCAGCATTGATACGCTGAATCCACAGACTGCGGAACTGGCGCTTCTTGTTACGACGATCGCGGTAGGCATAGGTCAGACCCTTCTCCCAGGTATTTTTTGCTACTGTCCAAACATTCTTACGGGCTCCAAAGTAGCCACGGGTAAGCTTCAAAATTCTCTTACGCTTTGCTCTTGATGCAACGTGATTTACACTTCTTGGCATAGTTTCTTACTTCTTTAAATGTTAGACAATAGGGTTAGCGGAGACACAGCAGATCACGAACCTGCTTCATGTTTGAAGGGTCAACGATGGCAGAGTGCACAAGATTGCGCTTCTGCTTCTTGGTCTTCTTTGTCAGAATGTGGCTGTGGTAAGCGTGATTTCTCTTAACCTTACCTGTACCGGTGAATGAGAATCTCTTCTTGGCACCGGAATTTGTCTTTACTTTTGGCATTGTTTTTAAAAAATTAAATTGTTATTAATAATCGGCAGCTACGCATATACCGGGCGCGCCACCTGTTTTTTACCTTTTTACTGTTCCTCTGTCAGCTTCTTGAGAGCCTCATCGCTGATCTTCGCGTTGGCAAAGAGTCCGCCATTGGCTGGCATCTCTGTTTCAACCTCTTCCTTCGGCTGAGCCTGCTTCTGACTCTCTTTGGCCTCAAGAGCTGCGGCCTCACGGTCACGAGCCTGCTGACTCTTCTTCTTCTCGCCTGCCTTCTTCGGAGCGAGGTAGATGAACATCTTCTTACCTTCGAGCGATGGCATCGACTCCACCTTACCTACTTCCTCCAAATCATTGGCAAAACGCAGCAACAGCACCTCGCCCTGCTCCTTAAACAGGATGGAGCGTCCGCGGAAGAACACATAAGCACGAACCTTATTGCCTTCTTCAAGAAACTCCTTGGCATGCTTCAGCTTAAACTGATAGTCATGCTCATCGGTCTGAGGGCCGAAACGGATTTCCTTCACCTCCACCTTTACCTGCTTGGCCTTCATTTCCTTCTGGCGCTTCTTCTGCTGGTAGAGGAACTTGGAGTAATCGATGAGACGACATACTGGGGGGTTGGCATTGGGTGAAATCTCTACGAGATCGACACCCTCATCACGGGCCATATTCAATGCTTCGCGGATAGGAACAACGGTGCTACCATTGTCACCGACGATGCGGACTTCACGTACTCGAATCTGCTCGTTGATTCGGTACTGATTCTTCAGTTTGTCATTCTTCATCAACTATTTTTTAGAAAATCGGGTGCAAAATTACTAATTTTCAGCGAATTAGCCAAATTTTTTTCTTGTTTTTTTAAAAATCCTTCGTCATTTCTGCAACTCGAGCATTCACCTCGTCGATGAATTCCTGGATGGTCTTCACGCTCTGCTCACCACCACCCTGAGGACGAACGGCCACTGTTCCATCAGCAGCTTCCTTCTCACCAACGATCACCATATAGGGGATACGCTTCAGCTCATTGTCACGAATCTTACGGCCCAGTTTCTCGTTGCGCAGGTCGATGGTAGCACGTACACCACCCAGATCAAACTTCTTTGCAACCTCCTGAGCATAGTCGTTATACTTCTCCGAAAGAGGCAGGATTGCCACCTGGTCAGGCGTGAGCCAGAGGGGGAAGTGACCAGAGGTATGCTCAATCAACACAGCACAGAAACGCTCAAGCGATCCGAAGGGTGCACGGTGAATCATCACAGGTGTCTTCTTCGTGTTATCCTCGTCGGTATACTCCAGCTGGAAACGCTTAGGCAGATTGTAGTCCACCTGAATAGTACCCAACTGCCAACGACGACCAATAGCGTCCTTGATCATAAAGTCGAGCTTCGGACCATAGAAAGCTGCCTCACCATATTCCACCTTTGCAGGCAGGCCCTTCTCCTGACAAGCCTCAACGATAGCCTTCTCTGCGAGAGCCCAGTCCTCGTCAGTACCAACATACTTCTCGTGGTCGTTAGGATCACGCAAAGAAATCTGAGCCTCAAAGTTGAATCCAAAGGCCGTCAGCACGATACCGATGATATCCATCACATTGAGGAACTCCTGCTTCACCTGATCCGGACGACAGAACAGGTGGGCATCGTCCTGAGTGAACGAACGAACACGGGTCAGACCATGCAACTCACCACTCTGCTCATAGCGATACACCGTACCGAACTCTGCAATACGCAGCGGCAGGTCACGATATGAACGGGGCTTCCAAGCGAAGATTTCGCAGTGGTGAGGACAGTTCATGGGCTTCAGCATGTACTCCTCATCCTCCTCAGGGGTATGGATGGGCTGAAACGAATCCTTGCCATAATGTGCATAGTGACCAGAGGTTACATAGAGACTCTTAGAACCGATATGTGGTGTGATAACCTCCTGATACCCAAACCTCTTCTGAACTTTACGCAAGTGATCCTGCAAGCGCAGACGAAGCTCTGTTCCCTTGGGCAACCAGATAGGAAGACCCTTACCAACCTTATCAGAGAACATAAACAACTCCATCTCCTTACCAATCTTACGATGGTCGCGCTTCTTGGCTTCCTCGAGCATCTCGAGATACTCGTCGAGCATCTTTTTCTTGGGGAATGAGATACCATACAGACGCTGCATCTGCTCGCGGTTAGCGTCACCACGCCAGAAAGCACCTGCCACTGAAGTCAACTTCACAGCCTTGATCTCGCCTGTATCCACGAGGTGCGGACCACGACAGAGATCAGTGAAGTTACCCTGTGTATAAGTAGTGATAGAACCGTCTTCAAGATCCTGCTCAATGTGCTCGCATTTGTAGGTCTGACCATCAGCAGCGAACTGCTTCAGAGCCTCTGCCTTAGGCACCTCACGACGAACCACTGGCTCTTTCTTACCTGCCAGTTCCTTCATCTTCTGTTCAATCTTTGGGAAATCGCTCTCCTTGATGCTCTCACCGTCCTTCAACAGCACATCATAGAAGAAACCATTCTCGACAGCAGGTCCGAAACCGAACTGAATGCCAGGATACAACTCCTGCAGTGCCTCTGCCAGCAAGTGGGCCGAGGTGTGCCAGAAGGTATGCTTACCCTGCTCGTCTTCAAACTTGTAGAGCTCGATGGTAGCGTCCTCGTTAATAGGACGGTTCAGCTCTACGGTCTCAATGCTCTCTGCAATCTGAAAGCCAGTCACGCCCTGCTCATACGAACGAACAGATCCGTCTGGAAAAGTAATGTTAATCATATCTACAATATATGTTTGAATTTGAAATTGCGTGCAAAGTTACTACATTTTCATGAATCCCGCAAACTTTTGCGCAAAAGATTATTTCTTACGGTACTTCTTAATGATGCTATAGGCGTCATAAAGTCCCAATTCGCCTGCTTTCGAGAGGTCGGCGATACCCTCAGCCTTCTTCTCAGCACGCAGATACACGAGACCTCGGTTATAATATGCCTCAGGAATATTACCATCCAGTTCGATAGCACGATTGAAGTCGTCGAGTGCATGCTGAAAATCCTTACGTTGGGCATACAGACACCCTCTATTATAAAATAGGTAGGGATTATGAGGGGCAAGTTTCAAGGCCTCACACAGATCACTTAGCACATTAGCCGACTTAAGTTCTATGTTCGTACCCTGCGAAGCATTAAACTCATTCAACTTAGCCTGACAGGCAGCTCTCTGCCAATAAGCCAGCACAGAGGTGGAATCCAATTGCTGGAGCGTAGAGAGGTCGTCGATGGCATTATCGAAATTCTGGATACCACTATAAGCCACAGCCCTGAGCAGCAGCAACGGTTTCACACTTCCATCCCCTTTCGCATCAGCGATGGCTGTGGTTACAGAGTCAATAAAAGCGATGTGTCGATGCATTTTATCCTCCGTGATTGCAGGTTGCGTACAGCCAATCTGCAAGGGCTTTGTCTTCGACTGCTGGTTAAAGCCTTCCACATCCTTATCGAAAGGAATATAAGTATGCATCTCATCCCTGACAGCATAGAACGACAAAGCAAACATCGGCTGTAAGGCCTCTTCCACCTTGCGGTTCTGCACTTTTCCACGATAGTCGCTCTTATACTCGTGCTCCACCTCCTGCTCGTCAGCCACCACCAGCTGGTTATACTTATCAGGATCCGTATCACTCTTTCTACGCATCTGGCGTTTCGAAAGCCTAGGCTGCTTACCACCATAGCGCTTATCCATCTGCGCTTTCAGAATACGGAACTCATCGAGCTCTGCCTGTCTGTTATTACCCAGACGACGATAACAGGAAGCACGATGCTCCAGACCGAACCAGAAATTGGGAAATTCGTCTATCACTTTCGAATAGTCACGGATAGCGCCTCTCAGGTCACCCGTCTGTTCCAACAGCAACGCACGATTGAAGAGCGCCATCAGATCATTGGGCTCCAGACGAAGCACGAAGTCAAAGTCCTCAATACCCCGATTGTCGTCGCCCACCTGTGCACGCAACAGACCACGGTTATAATGCCCGAGGAAATTATTGGGGTCCAGATCGAGGGCAGTATCATAATCCGCCATCGCCCCTCGCAGATTATTCTGATTATAGCGTGCCAGCGCACGATTGATGTAGTTACCCGCATGTTTGGGCAACAGATGAATTGACTTATCGAGAAATCCCTCACCCTCCTTCCATTTCTGACGTGCCAGACTGATAATAGCCCTTTCTGCCCAGATACCGCCATCATACGGGTCCAACTCCAGACTTGTATCGAGCGCTTTCACAGCCTTGGTCGTATCTTTCTGCAGCAGATAGATCTCTGCCTGCATGGAATAGGCCCTTGCATAACGCGACCAACGCTGAATCATCGTATCGATCTCTGCCAAGCCCCGTTCATAGTCCTTCTCCTGAATACGACAGAGTATGCGGTTATGCCATAGGTTCTGACTCTCCGGATCATAGCGCAAAGCCCTGGTATAGTCCTCAATGGCTGCTGCATATTTCTTCTGATTGATACGACAGAGGCCGCGCAGTTCATAGAGTCCTACGACATAGGGATTACGCTCGATGGCTTCGGTACAGTCGCTTTCTGCGCCCCGATAGTCATCCAGATAGAATTTCGCTATACCTCTGAAATACCAAGGTTCGTAAAGATAGGGTTTGGCAGAGATCGCCTGGTTGAAATACTGGATAGAGAGCACATAGTCTTCATAATAAAGCGCCGAGCGCCCTATCATCACCAGCCTGTCAATGTTGTATTGGGCACAGACGACCAAAGGCCAGAAGAATAAGAGACAAAAAATGCGGCGCATTTTTTATCTCTTAACTGGTTTCGTTCGGTAACCACAGCGATAGCGGCCTTTCGTCAGAGCCACGAGCTTACTCTTTATCAGCTGCTTACGGAGCGGAGAGATGCGATCTACGAACATCTTTCCGTCAAGATGGTCAAACTCATGCTGCATCACACGGGCCAGGTAGCCTTCTATCCACTCATCATGATGCTGGAACTGCTCATCGTCCCACTCTACACGGATACGTGTGGGACGCACCACCTTCTCGTGGATGGCAGGCAACGACAGGCAGCCCTCCTCCGAGGTGTCCGTCTTCGACTCGTCATACTCCACGATATGCGGATTGATATACACCTGACGGAAGCCCTTATACTCAGGCAGGTCGTCAGAAATCACATCCAGATCGATCACCGACAGTCGTATGGCCTTGCCTATCTGAGGCGCTGCCAAGCCGATACCCTCCGACTCTGCCAACGTCTCCCACATATCAGCGATCAACTGCTTCAGATCGGGGTAGTCGGGAGTAATATCCTCGCCCACCTTACGAAGCACAGGCTGTCCATATATATAAATAGGTAGGATCATTTACAATTTAACAATTTACAATTTACAATTTTCTCGAGCGAAGATAATCCTCTAAGATAATCGTCGCAGAAATCTCATCAACCAGCGCTTTGTCCTGACGGGCTTTCTTCTTCAGGCCCCCATCAATCATCGCCTGATGCGCCAATACCGAGGTAAAACGCTCATCGTAGAATTCGATGGGCACCTCTGGCACTGCCTTGCGCCAACGGTTCACAAACTGCTGTACACGTTCGAGGTTCTCACTTGGTTGGCCATTCGGCTGACGAGGCTCACCAATCACAATGCGCTCCACAACCTCTTTCGCCAGATAAGCCTTCAGCCAGTCGAACAGCTCCGATGTAGAAACAGTCGCCAACCCTCCTGCTATCAGCTGAAGAGGGTCGGTGACTGCTATACCGGTACGTTTCTTACCGTAGTCAATGGAAAGAATCCGCGCCAATGTGCTTACTGGTTAGAAAGCAGCCAAGCATCGGCGTAGGTAGCACGCAGCTGATCGCGGCTACGAGCGGCATCTGCCTTGTTGTCGAAGGTGGCAGCAATCACACGGTACATATTGCGGTCCTCGTTCTTCACGATCTGGGCATCATAGCCAGCATCGCGCAGACGCTGCTGCAGACCCTCTGCATTTGTAGCCAAGCCGAAAGAACCAACAACCACGCTGAAAGCCTTCAAACCGCTACCACTAATCATCGACACGCGCTCCTGACGAACAGACACATTGTCTGCATTGTCTGTCACACGGGTGTCATTAGCAGGTCTTGTCTGAACGGGAGACACAACAGCTGTTGTTGTCTCTACGGGCTGAGCCTGCTGCTGAGCGGTCTGAGTGTCATACTGCTTTGCTTTCTCGTAAGCCTTCTTGTAGGCACTCTCACTTGATTTACAACTTGTAAAAGCCAATGCCAGGCACAGACCTGCGCACAATACGGTGTACTTTTTCATCTTTGTTTTCTATTAATGTTATACTTAAATTCAAATATTTGGTGCGAAATTACAAAATCTTACGCAAATTGACGTAAAAAACTGCATAAAGTTTGTTAAATAAAGGAATAAATAGCATTTTAACAAAAAAAATTGGTCGAATTTATGTTTTTTTCAAAATTAATGCGTATATTTGCACATCTGAAACAACTGTTTAATTCAAATTATATTAGGTATGAAGAGTTTAGGTTATTTAAGCGCATTCCTCGGCGGTGCTATCGCCGGCGCAGCTCTGGGCATCCTCGTGGCTCCGGAGAAAGGATCAGACACTCGCGTAAAGATTACTGATGCCGTAGAGGACTTCATGAAGAAGCATAACATCAAGCTCAGCCGTAAGGAAGTAGGCGATCTGGTGGACGACATCGAGGATGCTACTGAGGACGAATAATCCATTTCTATGCTGTCAAGCGATAAGAATGTAGAGACGATTGCGCAGCTCATTGAGGTGCTCAAGCATTATCTCGGACTTCAGACGGAATATCTGAAGCTGGACGTGATCGACAAAGTGGTGCGCCTGCTAAAGGCTGCCACTTTGGCCCTCATCTTCATCCTTATCATCATAGCAGTGGTGATGTATTTCTCATTCGCCCTCGCCTTCTGGCTGTCCAACTTCACGGGCATGACAATAGCGTTCCTCATCGTAGGAGCCATCCATTTGCTGATATTCATTCTTTTCATCATCTTCCGCAAGTCCTGGATCGAAAAGCCCCTTGTTCACTTCCTGGCCGGCTTGCTGCTCAGTAAATAATTATGCTACCCATTAAGAAAAAACCCGTTCAGGAGTTCCGCACGCTAGAGGAGATCCGTCAACGCAAAGACGAACTGATCGACCAGATACAGGAGGACAACACAAAGTTCACCGGACTTTGGAACCAGACCTTCATCAAGCGCGAGGGCAACACCAAGAGCGACTATATCTCAGGTCTGATAGCCAACAGTGTAACGGCTATCGACATTTTCCTTGTGGTACGCAAACTGATGAAAAATTACAAGGGCATTTTTGGCAAGTCTTCTTCCAAGAAAAAGAAGCACTGATTTTCCCTCAATAAGTATTATTATAGCAAAAAAAATGGGTCCCCGCTGGGACCCTAACCTTTGTTAACCTTAAATCTAATACTATGAAAAACACACTGCAAAGATACGATTAATATCACATCATTCCAAGTTTTTCTCCAAAAAAGTCTCCAAAATTAACGTTTTTTAGCCGTTCAGACCGTTTTTCAGCCTAAATCCCACTAAAAACTCACCGTTTGTCCGTCATAAGCCAACTGAATATCTGCTGGCAATTTCTGATTCACCACCTCATGACGTCCGATGTCATGACAGGAATGTATCAGATAGGTCTGCTTCGCCCCCACCCTTCGTGCAAAGGCAACGGCATCGTCCACCAACTGGTGGGCGTGATGGGGTTTGTCAAAGCGCAGGGCGTTCACCACCAACAGCTCCGTTCCCTCCAGATAGTGCATCTCGCTCTCATCCATCGTCTTCATATCCGTGATATAGGCCAGCTTACCAATGCGATAGCCCATGATGGGCAGCTTACCGTGCATCACCACAAAAGGCACGATCTCGAAATCACCGATGTGAACGGGTTCATGAGGTTGAATCTTGTGGAGTCCGATGGCCGGCACCCCAGGATAGCGGTTCTCTGCAAAGCAATAGGGCAACATCTCCAGCATCGACTGACAAGCCAAGGGGTCGGCATACACGTTGATAGCACCAAACTGACAATAAGGTCTGATATCATCCATACCCCCCATGTGGTCATAGTGGGCGTGGGTAACCAGGATGCCGTCTATCTTTCGGAAAGGCTGTGGCAGAATCTGCTGGCGGAAATCAGGTCCGCAGTCAATGAGCAAACGTGTCTGTTCCGTTTCCACCAATGCCGAGCAACGCGTACGCTTGTCCTTGGGATCTGTGCTCTGGCAGACCTCACACTGGCATCCAATCACTGGCACGCCACACGATGTTCCCGTTCCCAAAAACGTCAGTTTCATATAATGTTCACTTCGGGATGAATCTCGATACCGAATTTCGCCTTGACGTCAGCACGGATTGTCTCACAAAGCGTCACAATCTCTGCTCCTGTCGCACCACCAAGGTTCACCAGCACCAACGCCTGCTTGTCGTGTACACCTGCACGTCCCATATGCTTTCCTTTCCATCCACACTGGTCGATCATCCAGCCTGCAGGTATCTTGATATGATCGGCATCCACCTCATAATGGGGCATACCCTCATATTGCTTGGCCAGCTGCTCATAGGTCTCACGACTCACAATGGGGTTCATAAAGAAACTCCCCGCATTGCCCGTCACCTTCGGATCAGGCAACTTCGCCTCACGAATCTCGATAATGGTATCCCTCACCTGCTGTGCCGTCGGATTCTCTATTCCCTTCCGCTCCAGCTCCACACGGATATTACCGTAGTCCAGATGGGGCTGGAAAGTCTTTTTCAACACATAGGTGACTGTCGTGATCAGATATTTGTTTTTCCATTCATTCTTAAACCGGCTCTGACGATAGCCATATTCACAGGCCTCCTTATAGATGGTGCACACCTTACCTGTGGCAATCTCCACCGCATCTATACAAAATAGCACATCCTTCACCTCAACGCCGTAAGCACCGATGTTCTGAACGGCCGAAGCACCCACATTACCAGGAATCAGCGAGAGGTTCTCCAGCCCATAGAGTCTGTGACGCAAGCTCAGCGCCACCACATCATCCCACTCTTCACCGCTGGCACAGCACATCTTACAGTTGCCGAAAGCCACACCTTTCATGGCCGAGTGCACAACGATACCTTCATAATCCTTCGTCAGAAGCAGATTGCTGCCTCCACCTATTATAATATAAGGTGTAGCCTCCTGACGCAGAATCCTGGCAACGGCCAACGCCTCGTCCACCGTTTCATACTCCAAAAAGCGACTGCACTTAGCATCAATGCCAAATGTATTATGCGCTTTCAGACTATAATCCTTGATATCTCTCACTCTTCACTCTTCACTATTCACTCTTCACTATCTAAGTAGTCATTTTCATCAGCAACCAGCGTTCGCCCACCTTCTTAAAGCGCAGCTCCATCTCCAGTCCGTTGGAAATGCCACGCAGAATGAAGATTTTCCCGTTCCCAGTCGACTTCGGTTCGCCATAGATGATGTTATAGATGGTCTTTTTCGGCAACTCTGGCGCGAAGGCCTCCCACGTATCGGGGGTAATCAGACCCTCCATCAGATTAAAGTCGTCGTCAGGATCAGGCCCCACGAACTTCACCGTCGTATTAAGGCTCTTCACCTGGAAAGCCTTGTCTGTCGAGAAGCGCTGATAGAAAGCCAGGAACGAAGCGTTGATATTCTCCTCCATCGACGACTCCCTGATCTCGCGCAGCATCCATGCCCCACGGATACGGTTGAACACATAGTCCTTCACCAGATTCTTCTTCAACTGTATGCGCTCCACGATAGCCTGGTTAATCGACGTGTCCTTCGACAGTTGCATCTGCTCGTCGTTGTCAAACAGCAGCGTATAATAGCCCTGATGCATGAAGAACCGTTCCATCTGCCACTTGTTTTTCTCTATCTGCTCGTCCTTGTCGGCCTTATGCACCGTCAGGGGGAAGATAATGCGCGCCTTCTGCACCTTCTTGTTAGCAGCAAAGTTAAAGAAGAAATCATCGAAGAACTCGTCCATCGCTTTTGGTGTCGGAATTTCCGAAAGCAATTGCTCCAGCGTGTCCAATGGCACGGAGTCGAGGGTGTCAGCTACGGAGTCCGTCTGCGACTCTTCCACCCGCTGCGCCTGTTTTCCCGTACAGGAGAACATCAGCAGCACACATGCGAAAAACGCACCAAAAACCTTTCTCATTGACGCAATCTAGTAATCGTCTTTCTCGTCTTCTCTCAAAATTTGGGGCAAAATTACAAAATAATTATGAATTATGCATTATTAATTATGAATTATTTTGTACCTTTGCACGCAAATTTCACAAATTGTACATTGTAAATTGTCAAATTGTAAATAATATGATACTTGACAGAATAGACGAACTGCTCAAAGAAGTGCAGGAATTAAGCGCCAAGAACGCCGAGGAAGTGGAACAGCTCCGACTGAAGTATCTCAGCAAGAAAGGTGAGATCACAGCCCTGATGAACGACTTCCGCAACGTTGCAGCCGACCAGAAGAAGACCGTCGGCATGAAGATCAACGAACTGAAGACACTCGCCACCGAGCGTATCAACCAGTTGCGTGAGGCATGTGAGACACAGGAGACGGGCAACGAGGCCCTCGACCTGACGCGCACGCCCTACCCCATCCAGCTCGGTACCCGCCATCCGCTGACGATTGTCACCAACGAGATCATCGACATCTTCTCACGCATGGGCTTCGTACTGGCTGATGGTCCTGAGGTGGAAGACGACCTCCACGTGTTCACGAAGATGAACTTCGCTGCCGACCATCCCGCCCGCGACATGCAGGACACCTTCTTCGTCTCTCAGCATCCTGATGAGGTCACGAAGAACATCCTCCTTCGCTCGCACACCTCTTCAGTGCAGGCCCGTATCATGGAGCGCATGCACGATGAGAACGGCAAGCTCACCGCCCCCATCCGAGTCATCTGCCCGGGCCGCGTCTATCGTAACGAGGCCATCACCGCTCGCGCACACTGCTTCTTCCATCAGGTGGAAGGACTCTATATCGACAAGAACGTATCGTTCACCGACCTCAAACAAGTGCTGCTCTCTTTCGCCAAGGAGATGTTCGGTGCCGATACCAAGATCCGTCTGCGTCCCTCCTACTTCCCCTTCACCGAGCCCTCTGCAGAGATGGACATCTCCTGCTTCATCTGTGGTGGCGAAGGCTGTGGCTTCTGCAAGCACACCGGATGGGTGGAGATTCTCGGCTGCGGTATGGTCGACCCCAACGTGCTCGAGCTCTGCGGCATCGACTCCAAGGAGTACACGGGCTACGCCTTCGGTATGGGCGTCGAGCGCATCACCAATCTGAAGTACCGCGTCTCCGACCTCCGCATGTTCTCTGAAAACGACACCCGCTTCCTTGAAGAATTCGAAGCAGCCAACTAAACATAAAAAAATCCCGCCATCTAGCGGGATTCTTTTTTTAGTCTACAGTCTCACACCAAATGCCAGGCGGGCGTAGGCATCGTAGATGTTGACTTTGCAATGATCATTCTTATAGTGGAAATTGTTGTACTGCGCTTGAGTACCAATAAAACAATTTTTCCAGTTGTAGGCAATACCGAGGCGCAGGTCAAGGTTCAGGCGGAGCATGCTGTAGTCCACCTCCGGCTCTGCATCCCAGTAGTCAAACTGATTACCCCCCTCACCATTGAGCATCCCAATGGATTTATGTGTCTTCCCGTTTGCCCATCTCCTCGTCTCCGGGTTCCACTCTCCGAAGTCATCTACAGGCTGTATATCAGACGTGTCATAGTTGGTTTCATATTTGTAGGCTTTCACGCGGTTATAGACGCTGACGGTAGGCATGGCCATCACGTTGACCACCAGGCCGCGCAGCGGCACCCAATTGAAGCCGTAGCCCACGCCGAGATTGGCCTGGTGTACTTTGATGCGGGAGATGCCGTGGCCGATAACCATAAAGAATGCGTTGGCTATGTCCGCATAGTCGAACGACGACTGATACCATGTGGCGCCTAACAGCAATGATCCTGCGGAACGACGCTGAATGACCGACTGGTTGTAGGCAGCAGCCTGTGAATAGCGACGCCCGTTGAACACGTAGTATCCGTTGATATAGACGGAACGGATCCATACGGGTGCCGCCAGGGTGACATCCTCATCAAGCTCATAGGTAACCTGTCCGTTTTCGTAGTCTTTCCCGGTGAAATGGCCGTCTTGCGTTTTGAAGCGCCTCAGTCGGAAGTTAAACCCGTACTTGGCGCCCGTCGAACTGATGGAGTAATAGCGGCCTGCGTTCTTGGTGAGCGACTTGGAATAGGAGAATCCCGTACCGCGATAGCCCACCCAGAAACCAATGGAAGATGCCACGGGAGGCTCGAAGCACAGATTCCAGTCGGCATACTCGTTGGTTTCGGGAGACTCGATAATTTGGCTGTAGTCCACATCCACCACGTTCTCCTTATAACGCAGTATCACCCTCCAGGGCTTGTCGGGCACTTCGATATATGCCGGATCCACCTTCTTCTTGGCCTTGGTGTCTAAGTATTCCTGTACCTGATGAAGCCGTGTCATCAGGCTTGGTTTGCTTTCCTGTGTACTTAGGCTGTCAGTAGTCTTTTGTTCCTGTGCTGCTGCATTCAAGGAGAACAGCAAGCAGCAGATGATCAGTCTTCCTATCATAGTTTTACAATTTCTGCCACAAAGATAGTACTTTTTTCTGAATATACAAACTTTTCCCGTCATTTTTTCTTGTAACAGGAGAACGACTCACGGGACCTTTTCCCGCGAGTCGCTTTCGTTTACCTGCAATCAAAGAGAATCTTGCGGCGATTGTCCTTCGGGCGAACCGCGAAGTGAATCCAATAGGTGGTGCCGCGCTTCTCTTGAATCAGCTCATCGAACACCCAGCCGTTTTCATCAGCGGTATCGAGCAGCAGACAGGCATAGCGTATCATCTGCTCTGGACCCAGACACCTGATATCGACGGCGCAGCCCGTCAAGTGATTCGAGCCCTTCGCTCCCCCACACTTCATATTCACTTGTTCACTCCGATAGCCACTGGAGATCAATACGGGAATCTCCTCTTCCGACCTATCACCGGGGCCAGGCCCCAGCGATAGATTTCCGTTCTTCCGATTATACCTCTCCCTCAGAATCTCCAGCCAACCGCACCACATGCGAAGGAATATTCCCATCACTCGTATAATAACTTGTCTTGGTGAGCTCTCCCAGCGAAAAATGCGGGGAGAGCTTTGCTTGTTTATTCAATTCTACTTCATTCATAATAATGATGTTTAATTAGATTCTGTTTTATGCCTATATTTTTCGCTCTTGAGAAAACTGTGCTCTGTGCGCTGTGCGCAGTAGCCGCGACTCTTCCAAGTACGAATCATATGCATCGTTTCTTTCTTACTAGCATCCAGCCCCTGCTGCTGTCGCACGTGTCTGGCTTCTTCAAGGGTAAACTCATCTGGCAGAAGTTCCAGGAGGTTGCGTGGACCACGTTGACCAACACGTTCTCCGGCATTATTGGCCAGTTCGATATCGGCACCGAAGAAAGCCATCTTGCAGTACATATCATACGCCAGACTCCAACGGACGAAATCCTCAATCGCCTTTTCCCATACCTGCCCGTTGGCAACAAAGAGCACACAAGCCTTCAGCCAAGCTATCACGATAGCGCGATGTGAAAGGTTCCAATAGGTCTCATCCTGCGACAACCTTGCAAACTCGGCACACTCCGCTTGTAGTTTCTGAGCCAACTTAAAAGCCTGCGGACAATTTATCAAGCCACGCGCCGACACCAGATTGTCAATGTAAGGCTTCAGCTTCTCGTCAAACTCAGCATCATAAACGCCATAGATAGGTTGCTCGCCGCCAATCTCCTCCTTGGGGATGGTGCAGAAGTTGATACGTGAAATCGGACCATCGGTCAAAACCCGACTGAAAAACTTGCGACCCTTCTGAATCGTGGTACAAGCGTTCCAATTGAACCGACACTCCGGTCTGGCTGTCACACTCTGCGTACCCACACGCGTCTGACCGTATTCCGCTCTCGGGTCGAAGGCCAGACACATCAGCTGGAAGTGCTGCTTGCCCGTCTGCCCCTTCAGCTGCTCAAACAAATCCAGCTCGTTCAGCTTCACATAGACAAAATGTCCCTCAGCCTCATCCATGCGGGTTACCAAAGCGGGTTTTGTCATATCAGCATCGATAATCTGGATTACCAACCCTTCTGGGCGCACCATCTTATCCTTGTTGGCACCTTTCTTCTGACAGTCCTTCTTCCACTCGGCCTCACGACGTTCATTCTCCCTATCACGCGCCCTGATATCGGCCATGATATGTGTAATGGGCTCGTCGATACAACCTTTACCGGCTCCCGTTCCAGCCATCAGACAGTTCATGAGCGTTGCCTCATGTTCCACATTGTCGGTATAGCAGAACCTGACATCGCACAAATGCGTAGCTAATGGAGGAAACACCGCATGAGAGACCGCCGCCTTATACATCTCCGGTGTCTTCGAGGTCAGCAGCTGAATCAGCTTCGGCAGCTTCTTCGGCATCTCCGGCGCACACGGGGACTGGTCTGACTGTGCGCAGCTTGCGGAGTACAGCGGCTCTGACCCCTGTGTGCGAAGACCGCCAACTTCCTCCATCTTCAGGCTCTGCGAAAAAACTTTCCGCTCAAACACAGACATCTTCCTATTGGGGTCGGTATAGTTGTCGTAGAAGTCCTTTACCAACTGTTGGATATTATCATCCTGCCAGTTATTCGGCATCTTCTCCTGAAGCACACCCAAAAGCTCCGATTTTTCCAACAACTGTGTAGCACCAACGCTCAGGATAGATTTCAAGGCTTTATGTCGACCGCCTTTCACATTCAGGTGCTTCAACTCAAGCCCGGCCTCCTTCATACACTCATCGAAAATAAACCTCGTCCGCTCGTTGGCTTCGATGACCTCAGTCGCACATGGGGACAGGTCTGTCTGTGCGCAGCTAGCGGAGTACAGCGGCCCTGTCCCCTGTGTGCGACCAGCCTCTTTCTTCAGCGGCCTTCCATCCACATCGAGGCCTCTGTTCAGAAACGCCTCTCTGCGCTCTTCGATCTCCTCTTCACTTAATGGCTTCAGCCAATTCTCCGAACGATACACCTCTTCCTCAATACCCGTCAGATAGATAAACCTTTCTGGTGTGCAGCACGATTCATCATAAGGCACATCGATTTCATCACAAAACAATTGCTGCGTCTCACTGATGGTCTTACCGACTGGCATCCTCAGCCAGATATGCACCTTCTTACGTGCCGAGAAATCTATGCGCAGCACCATATCCTGCCAGTCGCTACCCTCTTCGCTATTCAGTTCCAGTGAACGCTTGATGGCCTTCTTCACCAGCTTCTTATCGTCCACATCCACACACGTCATAAACGTGAATGCCTCTGGTATAATGTCGGCCTGGGCGCGATGGTTGTTGCGGAACCTCTCATAGTGCGGACAGGCATAAGGCAGCTCATCTTTCTTCTCTTCCTGACCCGAACGGATATCAGCCACCATCTGCTTGAGCCAACCTTCGGAGAGCAGGCCGTCCACCTGCTCCGAAGTAAATGGTTCTGCATAGCCTCGGTTGTCCTTCTTAGGATCACCCGTATGCTTCGGGTTAACAGCTAATTGTCCTGTCATCATTTCTCTCCTCCTTTCTCTCTTATCATCTTCCTTACTCTCTCAGCAGCCTCGTGAGCCTCCTGTTCCAACAAGTCCGGAAGGCGTTCTGCCTCACTGTCTGGGATATAGAAATTATAGTAATAAATGGCGTTCCTGCCATACGAGAATGAGCTGTGCGCCAATCGGAACAACGGACTGTTCCTGATTCTCTTGGCCAACTGCTCCAGATACACATAGCCGTTGCGCAGAATCTGCACCTTGAAACGGCCTATACAAGGCTCTACCTCCACATCCTCACACGGCACAAAGTCCGCCTGATTCAGGTCGTTGTCTAACTTGCCGATCGTCATCAAGCCGTCGACAGTCACTTTTCTCGATACTTTCTTTAAATCTTTTTTCATAATCTAGCGAAATTTTGAGTGAAGGTGTGTCGGAATATTTGGTACCATTTATTTCACATCGATGACTTCCTTCACCAGTCCTTCGCTCGATTACTTTTTTTTACTTCCTAATCAGTTCGGTAGCAACGATGTCCATGTAGTTCTGACCGTTGTACTCACGGCCTTGAAAACGCATCGTAGCAAACACGAGCTCACCTTCAGAGAATTCCATCGTGGCCGTATCCCCAAGGGCCGTCACCACGTAGGTTGGTTCATACTTGCCACCCAGCTCCTGCAGAACCAGCTGGCGTTTGTTCAATTGGCCGCCTTCGGCCTTTTCAGACTTCACGGAGAACATGTCCCCGCAGCTGACAACTTTCAATAACATTGTTTGCATAAAAATTAAAATTTAAATTGTTAATAACTATAGCTCTACATAAATCGAGCCGTTTTTTGCTTCAAAATCGCGTCGTATCTCAGCGAGGCTCTTGTGTGGAATCTGAACCTTCAGCTGGTCAGCCAAAGACTCGTCTTCCCTCACTTTCAGCACATATTTCAGATACGCTTTTTTCTTAACCTTGCCCCCACTCCAGCCAGCAGCTTCCATCTGCTCGCTCATGGTCCACTCTTTACAATGGCCTCGGGGCTTCACCTTCTTTTGATGCAGCAAACAGAACCTCGACGCCATCAGTCTCGTCAGGTCCTTACGCTTACACGAAGCGCAGCATTCGCGAATTTCAATTCCGTGTTCATTTCTCATAACCCGATGCCTTAATTACATTTTACGCTCAAACATATTCAACATCACCTGCTGATTATGACGATCACCCAGAACATAATTCTCTTTGCAGACTGTGTACCCATTTATGAGTTCTGCCTTACTGAAGGTAAAAAAATATCCTGCCACTAGACTAGCCTCGTTCTTCAGGCATTTCAGTTGATCAGAAATATCTTCTAGCTCACTAAAATATTGAACGTACCAATCACAATCACTATGCCTCCAGTACTTCTTTGCCTCAGCCAGCAGTTTCTTCTCCTTTTCTGTCCATTTGATGGTCTTGTTCAGATCATCAGGATTGACAACCAAGTAGAAGGTAACATGTAAAGTGTCACAGCAGAAGCTTGCTTTTATCTTGCCGATTCGCACCGTTGCTTCATCACAAGTATTACCATCAAATTTCATCCGATAATATTTTCCCCGATAATCACTGAAGTAATCCTCCACTTCTTCGGCGATTCTTCGCTTTATACCTTCAAAGTAACTCTCTTTAATCAGAATCTCGTTACTCAGGTTGTGATACTCGCTCATCAGCTTTCCCACATTTATCTCACAAATTTTTTCTTTTGCCATAATATTTTTTTATTTAATAATTAATAATGTGAACTAACTCTCTTGAAAAATCCACTCTATTCTCCCGAACCAAGTGGCTGTGCGGCGACGCTTCACCGCTAAACTCGAAAAGAAAGTGCAATCTTTGACACAAATAAATTAAAACCACAACAAAAACTATTTATGAACAACACTAATCGAATCATATTGTTTTGTTAATCCTGAGGCCTACCCCAGCAATCTTTGTTTCAATAAGTCAATGAACGCTCAGTCGTTTTAGAGGTGCAACCTCAATGAACTTTTTGTCTTTCGACACTGCAAAGGTAGGGCATTAATCAATACCCTATCCTGATAAAAATTCTACTTTCCGAAAAACATTCCGGATTATGGTTGATTTTCCGAAAAACCTTCCGAAAGCTTTCTTTTAGCCCTATTGAAAGCACTCACAAAACGAATAATAATGTTATTTCTTCTTAGCTTTTCTTTGTTATCCGGATGGTCTAAATATTCCCAATCAGGATAACGACCCGACACCTTATTTAAGGTATCATACAATGTAGAAAGGCCAGGTAGTTGATCAAATCCCAATTCTTTCAGATATGAAATATAATCATGAGGCGAATAAAAGAAGAACCCCTTTACGGCATTCTCATTCAGGGCCAGCATAATATAGCCGTAATCACCACGAGTACGAAACACCTTATCCTGACGCAGTTCAGAAATGGTTGCCGAAAAGCACTTGTCGAGCAGATCCTTAGAATCAACAAGTTCACTGGTGCTAACCAACTCTACCGACGGGCAGAGCTGGATAAACTCCAAGAACTTCTTGTAAGCCGAATCGTCTATCTGCAATACTACTTCTTTCATCAGGTGCAAAGGTAGTGTATTCAAATGGTGTTCAGAAACGATCATAAGGAAAGATACTATCATTAACTATCACGCTGATAATCAGCACAAAAAAGTTGCGTGATAGTTAACAATCATCAACTATCACGCAACTATCTCGTAATTATCTTTCAAGCTATCAGGGCCAATTCTCAAGCAGATTTAGCCGCTAACTCCCTGTCTATCATCCTCTCAACTCGCAGACCAAGTGATTGTTCTAACTCAGTTAGTCCATTATTGATATATTTCCTCATGCCGTTATTATCACCCTCTAGAGCTATGGTAAAAGCCACGTTATTAACCTTCTGATAAACGCCTTTCTGCTTCAGATGGCCCAAGATACAATAAACAGTCTTTTTGCTGAACTCTTTGAATTTCTCGTGACTTCCAGCCTTCTCTATTTCATTATGGAACTCCTGATAGATACGCTTCCACAGATCCGCCAGATGCTTACTCCATTCATCCGACGCCAAATCGTGCACTTTTTTCACAAGATCCCTTACCTTGTTTTCTGTGGGATTGATTGTCTGAAGGGCTTTCTCGTGGCTCTTCTTCGACGACTGCAAATCAAACTGCATAAGCTGCCACAGTTCAACAAAGGTAAAAAGCGATTGCAACTTCTGACTGAACATGGGGCGAGGATCTATGTAAGAGACCCCAAACCTATTATAAGCATGCAGGAACAAGAAGCGCGATAATCCGTCGATATCAATGATTTTCTGATCAGCATCATAAACGAGTTCAAATTCATCTTCATTAATGAACAAGGTCTTAAACGTTTCCAGCTCCTTATTTCTACGATCAACCAAGTGTTTCTTCAAGGTTCTTGGTGTATACTGAAGTTTCCATGTTTGGTATTTCCTAATACAATCTGCAAGATAGTGCTTTCGGAAACATGCTTCCCATTGATCATACGACCTCTTGATCAAATCCTCAGTCGGAGAATTCAAAAATTCATTTATCTTCATCATCACCTCATTCAATTCGCGCAGAGCACATACCAGAATACTGGCGACTGCTGCCGAACTGAAATTCGACATTGGCAAGGGTGTGTTGTCAATTGGTCCTATTTGGTCTTGAAGCTCTTTGAACTGACGATAGCTCTCCGATTCAAACTCATAAATATTGATGTTCACATTATTGAGACGATACACTTCACAGGCTTTTCCTATCAAATCCCACATCTTATTACCCCAAAGAGCAAAGTTCACATCATGCCAATCACCCAACGGCAGACATTCTTGCCACTGTTCAAGCAATCCCTTTGAATATCTTACCATTCTGCGGATGTCCACAGCCAGACTCATGCTCATCAAGTTGACTGAGAGCAGACAAGGACTGCATGATAAGACTTCCATCTTATGTTCAATGCCAGACAACAATCTATATGTAGTTGAGTTAGATTGCTCCATTTTTAAGATAATGTGAAAAACCTTGCAAAGTTACAAAAAAAGGGTGTTATTTCATATACTAATACCAGCCATAATTTCATTTTTGATGTAATTTAACACTCTACGGTCACTTTTCCGTTAATTTGGCAACACAAAAAACTACTGTCAGACGATTCACAGAAATTATACCAGCAGGCAATGAAAAAAAATTTGGAAATCTGATAGAAATGTATTATCTTTGCAGCATGTTAAAAGAAAGGGAATCAGAATGAAGTGAACCCAGAAAGTTGGACACAACTTAAAGGTTCAAATGAAACGCAGTTACAGTCTAGAAGAAAAGTTATGCGCAATTGGATTTGTATTCCAAG
>CADAAR010000012.1 GCA_902785945.1 uncultured Prevotellaceae bacterium | reverse complement strand
CTTGGAATACAAATCCAATTGCGCATAACTTTTCTTCTAGACTGTAACTGCGTTTCATTTGAACCTTTAAGTTGTGTCCAACTTTCTGGGTTCACTTCAGACTGCTTGGGTATTCACAAAATTCACTCCCCACTTCAATTACTCCGTGTCACATAGAGGGGTCAGGACAATTTGTGACTGTCATGAAGTATCCTGACCCCTATGTGACACGAGGGTGTAAGATATTTTCCAAGCAAGGGATTAGGAGGACGATAAAGGGCATACCTGAGAGTTTTTGCAGTCTGGGCAGGTAGCAAAATTTTCCAAGGAGGGAATACGTTTTTCCTAGGGAGGCTCGAAAACGCACGTTTTCAGGCGCGACGCAAAGTATTGTAATTTTGTAATAAAAAACGAGGATACTGCAATCCTATAGCAGGAATAGTTCAATCTATGAGATTGCAGTATTCTCGCTATAAATGAGGTAGAAACGGGGAAACGGGGAAAAAGGGAATCGGGTTGGTTTTGGTATAGAACGGGGAAAGTTAATATAAGTATTAATGATACGATTATAAATTATAATACATTATTAATAATCTTATTCTTTCCTCGTACATCAAACCATACCGACTCCCCGTTTCCCTCTTTCCCTTTTTCTCGCAAAATTTTCATTTCGTTAGTCGTAGGTACTTGGGTATACAAAATTTATCTCCCACGTCAATCACTCCGAAAGTAATCATCAATACTCTCGGAGTAATTTTCAATACTTTCGGACTAATTTCTTTTTCTCCGAGACAAATTATGACCAGTACACATGACCACACCATCATCTATCTGCTTGTTTGCCTTTTCAAAATGGCGGAAAGCAAATGATTCATATTCTAATTATCCAAAAAAGATTATCCTTTTTGGATAATTTGTATAGATTGAGACGGGTTTTATTATCCGAGAAAGGCTTTGATTGTTGAATAAATGCCATTTATTCGTATTCCGTGGGGTCGGGGATGCCGGCTTCGGCGAGGGCTTCGCGACGTTCGACACAGGTGCCGCATTTGCCACAGTGCTTGTTGCCGCCACGATAGCATGACCATGTTTCAGCGTAGTCGATGCCGAGGACTTTACCTCGGGCAGCAATCTGCCCTTTTGTCATGTTGCAATAGGGGGAAAGCAGACGAACACCATTGAAGGTGCCAGCGTGAGTGGCGGCGTCGAAGGCTTCAACGAACTCAGGACGACAATCGGGATAGATAGTGTGGTCGCCCCCATGATTGGCCATCATGATGTATTGCAGTTCGTTCGACTCTGCCATGCCTGCTGCGATGGCCAGCATGATACCGTTGCGGAAGGGCACCACCGTCGACTTCATGTTCTCATCGGCATAGTGACCCTCAGGAATGGCTTCATCTCCTTCCAACAGCGAACTATGGAAATACTTCGCCATAAATTCGAGGGGAATCACAATGTGCTTGATGCCCAATCGCTCGCAGTGCTTCTTTGCAAAGGGGATTTCCTTGGCGTTATGGTTGGAGCCATAATCGAAGGAGATGGCCAGGGCGATACGCTCCTGATAGTCGTATAACAGGGTGGTGGAGTCCATACCTCCGCTCAGAATCAGTATACTGTCTTTCATCTTTTTCATATTTTTGCTGCAAAGGTACTAAAAAAAGTGAATAGTAAATAGTTAATAATGAATATTTTTGTATCTTTGCAACATGAAACTGAAACCAATTATACTAACCGTTTGGCTGTTGTTATCTTCGATAGTCGTGAGGGCACAGGTTTGGCAGTATGTCGACCCTCGTATTGGTAGTGAGGGGGTAGGACGTACGTTTCCTGGTCCGTCGATGCCATTCGGTATGTGTAAGCCTGGTCCAGACTGTACGGTAAAGCCGAATGCAGGTTGGGCACCGATGCCAGAGGTGGTGACAGGTTTCTCACAGACACATGTGAGTGGAACGGGCGGCGGACAAAAATATGGCAATATCTTGATCATGCCGTTTGTTAGAGGTGAGAGGTCAGAGGTAAGAGGTGAGAGAAATGACTTTTCGCAGAGAAGAGTTAATGAAGAGTTTTCTCTTGGATATTATGCTACGACCTTCGAGAATGGCATACGCACAGAGATTACAACCTCTGAACGCTGTGCTTTCTATCGTATTCACTATCCCTCAAATGATATCTCTTACCTCTCACCTCTTATCTCTCACCTCTTAATTGATGCCACACATTATTTAGGCAAGAACCCTGTGCCTGACCAACGTGAACAGCAGCAGTTTGTTGGTGGCGAGGTCGAAGTGGTGAATAATCATGAGGTACGAGGCTATTCGCGTGTTCGTGGTGGTTGGAACAATGGCGATGCCTATACGGTGTATTTCTGCTTGATATCTGATAAAGCTTTTTCTGCTGCTAGCGGACAAAACAACCTTCAATTCACCGACACCTTATTAAATATAAAGGTGGGCATTTCGTATGTCAGTGAGCAACAGGCAAAACGAAATATTCCTGATGGTGATTTCGATACACAGTTGAATAAGGTACGCGAGAGTTGGGAGCAGTTGTTGAGTCGCGTGCAGATTAAAGGCAGCGAAAAGGACAAGCGGATGTTCTATACCGCCCTTTACCATACGATGCTGATGCCTGTGGATAAGAGTGGCGAGAATCCCAAATGGCGGGAGACACCTTATTACGATGACTACTATGCCATCTGGGATACCTATCGTTCATCGTCGCCCCTGATTACCCTCATCGATCCTCAGCGTGAAGTGAATATCATTAATTCTCTGCTGAATATCTACAAACGGGAGGGCTATATGCCCGATGCCCGCAGTGGCGATTGTAATGGCAGGACACAAGGCGGCTCAAATGCAGAAGTGGTGATTGCCGATGCCTTTATGAAAGGCTTAGAAGGCATTGATTACAACTATGCGCTTGAAGCAATGCTGAAGGATGCAGAGGTGGATCCTGGAGCTGATCATGAGAAACACGGACGAGGCGGCTTGCAGGAATATCAGAAATACGGCTATATCCCTTATGGCATTGATCGTGCTGGTACGCGAACCATCGAATACGCCTATGATGACTATTGCATCGCTGAGGTGGCGAAAGGCTTAGGTCGGATGGATATCTATGAGCACTATCTGAGACAGTCGGCCAACTGGAAGAACCTTTGGCGCTCAGATTATGAGTGGGATGATGTAAAGGGCTATATCATGCCTCGCGATGCTGAGGGCCGTTGGCTCGACTCTGTGCCTTGGGGTAAGTCGAAGGTCTATCATCCTCAGATTCCCTATACGCCGATTACAAAAGTGGCGCCTTGGTATCTGCCTTGGTGGAGCACGTTCTTCTATGAGGCGCTGTCAGCAGAGTATTCATTGAGTATTCCGCATGATGTGAAAGGATTGATTGAGGCTTGTGGTGGCGCGGAGGCTTTCCGTAAACGACTCGATTTGTTTTTTGAGCGCAAACGTTATAATGTGGGCAATGAACCCTCGTTCCTCACGCCTTGTCTGTATCATTGGATAGATCGTTCTGACTTGACTTCCGAGCGTGTGCGACAAATTATCAGCGACAATTATACAGACCAGCCTGATGGCCTGCCTGGCAATGACGATAGCGGAGCGATGTCTTCATGGCTTGCTTTCCACATGTTAGGTCTCTATCCCAACGCTGGCCAGAGTTACTATCTGCTACATGCACCATTGATACCAGAATGGACGTTGCGACTTTCGAATGGCAGAATGCTTCACGGCATTATGAAAGGTAAGGGCACACATTTTGAAAAGGTCATGCTGAATGGCAAGGTCTTGGATGGTGCCCGTCTGGAGCATGCCGATTTGATGCAAGGTGGAGAACTCGTTTTCTTTGTCTCGACAAAACGCCCAAAGGAAGCGGACAATTTGTTTCCTGCCTGGGAAACAAATGTTCCCAAGGCGGGAACAAAGTATTCCCAGCCTGGGAATGAAAAGACGTCCATAGCCTTCACCTTGAACCGCCAGCATCGCACGTGGCCTTTAACCTATGGTTGGCAAGGCGATACTTTATGGATGACCTGCAAGGAGACAACCTATAAAATTGCTCGTTCCATCGTAGAGAATGGCAGAAACTTCTGTTGGGCCATTCCTGCCGATGGTGTTGTCTATGAGGCAAAAGGCACCTTTGCTTTTATCTCCCGTAGGGCCTTGCGTGAGCTAAAAGAGAACGGTTATACCATTTATGATGGCATCACCTGGCGAAAAGTTGAGGAATCGGCTGCAACTATACATGTCCAGGCTGATGTCGACCGTACTGAGATGTGGATCAAACAAGATGCGGATCTGCCTCTTGTGTTGGAAATGAAGAATAATCCCTTAGGAATAGATTGGAAGATATGAAACGACAACTATTAATCTTATGTCTTCTGGCAGGATGCATTACGATTTGTGCAAATCCGGAGAGCGAGGATGCCGCAAAGGAAGCCCTTGCAAAGGCTGACGAGTTGATTGCCTATGAGCAGCGGACGGGAAACGTCGAAAAGGAGGGTCAGGCCCGTTGGCAGAAAATCGTCACCTTGAAGAATTTCTCGAAAACCCAGGAACAGGCAGAAGAGGCTGAAATCCAAATGGAATGGTTCAGTAGTCATGGTCAGTGGGATAATTATTACCGTACTTGGCAACTCAAAGCCAATGCCTTGAGTGCACAGGGTAAATTGAAACAGTCTTTGCAGGAAACCCAACGAATGCTCGACGATGCCAAGGAGCGCAACAACAAGCTGGGACGGGCGATGGCCTATAAGCAGATAGGTGTCATCTATCTGAATATGAAGCAGACAGAGCCTGCCGTTGAGGCGCTGAAACGATATGCCGAACTGATGAAGGATGAGAATGGTGACTTCAGTTCGTTGAGTAGCATCTATTATCGTATGGCTAAGGCTTACGACTATGACAAGGCCTACGATCGTGAGTTAAAACTGACAAACGAATGGCTCGCTTTCCTCCATAGCAAGGTAGGCAAGGTAAAAACGGCAGATGTGCGCGAATGTTGGCATGCCTGCTATCTGGCACGTGCTGCTGCCTTTATCGGACTGAACAAACTCGACGATGCAAGATTGGCTCTTGATACAGCTGCACACCATGCTCACCTGATTGACAGGTCACTTAGTTTCCACCATTTCTATAAGATGGAGGCCCGTTATAATCTGGCTCGAGGTGATGCGGCGAAGGCACTCCTTTTTGCCGATAGCGTCGGTATGACCACCAACGAGAGAGATGACCATATAGAAGAGGTGCGGGCGCAGGCGTTGATGATGTTGGGACAGGGCACTGAGGCAGCAAAGATCTATCAGCGACTGTATCATGAGAAAGATTCTGTTTTCGGACGTGATGCCCGTCAGCATCTCGACGAATTGAACACGCTGTTCCAAGTTGATGAACTCAAGGCGTCTCAGCAACGTATGAGGTTCCTATATACACTTCTTGCTGCCTCTTCCATAGTGATAGCTCTTTTGCTGCTGGTCTTCTATAGCTGGCGTAATGCTATCAGACAAAAGAAGGCGAATGAGGATTTGCGTCTTGCCAATGAACGGGCGAAGGTGTCGTCGAAGATGAAGAGTGAGTTTATCCGCAACATCACCCATGAGATACGCACGCCATTGAACATTGTTTCTGGTTTCACACAGATATTGACTAATCCGGATATGGATTTGCCTGATGACGAGAGGAGAGATTTGCAGGAACGGGTTACAGAGAACACAGACCGTATCACCAATCTGGTAGACCGTATGCTGGAACTGAGCGATGCCAGCAGTGAGGCCTCTATTAAGCGCAATGACGAGACGAATGTGGTGGATATTGTGTCACAAGCCATCGATCATTCCAAGATAGCTCTCCACACCCGTCCTGGTCGCTCGACTTCTGTTGACTGGGTTCCGCAGAGACTTAAAGAAGCCGATTCCACCGTTGTATTCGAAGTGAACCAGATTCAGATGATTCATCTGCGCACCAATAAGATATATGCTATCCGCGCCCTCTCACAGCTATTGGAGAATGCTGCGAAGTTTACGCACGAAGGAAGCATTACCCTTAGTATGACGTATACAGACGAGAAGCTTCGATTTATAGTCGAAGATACGGGCATCGGCATTCCTGCTGACCAGACAGAACATATTTTTGATGAATTTTACCAGCTCGACCCGTTTGCTGAGGGTACAGGCATAGGATTGACGGTAGCCCGTTCCATTGCCCAGCGAATGGGGGGTAACCTGTGGCTGGATACTGATTATAAAGAAGGCTCACGATTTGTTCTTGAATTGTTGAGAGCGTAGATCCAAAATGAAAACGACATGAATAGACTGAATAGATATCTTCTGCTTGGCATGGCCTGCTTGATAGCAGGTCCGCTGTTTGCCCAATATGAGAAAATGGGTGGCGTGTATTATGCGTATCCCGTGACTGAGACAACAATGTTAGCTGCTCCAGAGGGCTACGAACCGTTTTATATCTCCCATTATGGTCGTCATGGTTCACGATGGTTGCCTAATGATAAACGATATACTTGGGTTAACAGGCAATTTAAGGACAAGAATCGTTTGACGAAGTTAGGCAAGGATGTGCGCAAGCGATTGGAGAAGATTTGGAAGAATGCGGAAGGCAATGGTGGCTTGCTGACACCACTTGGAGGGCGACAGCATCGTCAGATAGCTCGAAGGATGTATCAGAACTTCCCCCAGCTTTTCACTGCAGAAGCACACATCACGGCTCATTCGAGTACTGTTAATCGCTGCAAGACCAGTATGGAGAATTTTGTAGCAGAACTGAAAGCCCAGAATCCATCGATAAAAATCGATCCTATTACGCGTGAGGAGGATATGGCTTGGATAGCCTATAAGTCAAAAGAACAGAACTATCTGGAGCACTCGTTTGATTGGCCGTTGCCTATATCTACCGACAGGTTTATTAATGCATTGTTTACGGATGCCAGTCATTTGTCAAAGTCAAATAGAGAGAAGTTGCTTTCTGAGTTGCATACTATTGCTTCTGATATGCAAGACGTAGAATTAAAAGTTTCGCTCTATGATATCTTTACAGAAGAGGAATTGAAAACAGTGTATAACCTGAACAACAGGCGGATGACGCTTCATAATGGCGATGAAATCATGAATAATGGTATTGCTGCCCGATGTGCCACATCGCTCTGGAGTCGCATCAAGGCCGATGCTGATGCTGCCATCGCCAGAGGAGACATAGGGGCAGACCTCCGCTTTGGACACGATACAAACCTCTATCGTCTGATGACGCTGATGGGGATAGATACGAAGGATAAACCGATGGACGAACTTTTACCGATGGCAGCAAACCTGCAGATGATATTTTATAAAAATGCACAGGGACGAGTGCTTGTGCAACTACTACATAACGAACATCCTGCCACTATTAGTAATCTCTCACCTCTTACCTCTTACCTCTTACCTCTCTACTATTGGGAGGATTTGAAGCAGCATGTGGCAGACCGTCTGCACCATTTTGAGCATCTGCGTCAGCTTTGTGCCTTGAATACGATGGTGGGAACAGCTCCTGCCAACACAAAAACAGCGGGACTTTTTGGTAAAGGTTCTGAGGAACATGGTCAGACGCTGCCTGCTGTATTGGTTCCTAATGGTCAGAACTTCTGGACGCCTCAGACACGAGATACAGAGAAGAAATGCGTGGCACCTTATTATTATACAGACTCGCTGTTTCAGGGTATCCGCAACAGCCATTGGATTGTGGGAGGCTGTACACAGGACTATGGTTCCTTTACCTTGGCGGCTCTAACAGGCCAGCTGCGTCTGCGACCTGAGGAAAGAGCGACGCCTTTCTCTCACACAGATGAGATCTCTCATCCTCATTATTATGCCACCCTTCTGTATCAGGAACATCTGAAGATGGAAGTGACGGGAGGCAGCCATACGGCCATCTTCCGCATTACGCCAGAGCAAGATGGTCCTGTGCATGTTATTCTCAATCATAATAGTGATGAGGGTGAGGGATATTTAGAGATTGATAATCAGGAAAAGACCATCTATGGCTACAACCCTGTGCATCGTATCTATCAGGGATGGGGTGAACCTGCAGGTTTCTGTGGGCATTACCTCTTGCAGGCTTACGATGAAATCGTGGATTCTGGAATTGATAGTCTCTGCGCTTGGTTTACTTTCAACGGTAAGGCTCATAAGCCGATTATCCTGAAAGCAGCCACTTCGTTTACTACGAAAGAGGGCGCCGTTAATAACTTCGCCGCTGAGGCTGAGGCACACGACTTTGAGAGTATGATGGAGAATGTAGCTTCACAGTGGACGACGCGCCTGCACACCATCGATGTGGAGGATCCGGATACGGCTCGCGTGAATCAGTTCTATGGCGCTCTCTATCGCTGTTCCTTCCTGCCTCGTGAGATGAGTGATGTGGGAGGTGATTATCCAAAGTTTGCCGATGGCATCGTTGTGGAACCGTCATCAGAAGTTGAACCACGTGTTTTTTATGGTGATTTCTCGATGTGGGACACCTATCGTGCCGTCCACCCGCTGTACAACCTCATTGCTCCCCAGCAGTCGGCAGATATGATGCAGTCGTTGGTCACGATGTATGAACAAGGTGGTTGGCTGCCCATCTTCCCTTGTTGGAATAGCTATACGGCAGCCATGATTGGCGACCATTGCAGTGTGGCTTTGGCCGATGCCTATGTGAAGGGAATCCGCGATTTCAACGTAGAGAAAGCCTATGAGGGCATGCGGAAGAATGCTTTCGAGACGCCTGCCTCGCTAGATGAATATAAGAATGGCATGGGCCGCAGGGCTCTGGACTCGTATCTGAAGTATGGCTATATTCCTTTGGAGGATAGTGTGAAGGAAGCCTACCACACACAAGAACAGACTTCACGCACCCTCGAATATGCCTTCGATGACTTCGCTGTGGCTCAATTGGCAAAGGCGTTGGGCAAGAATCAGGATTACACAGAATTGATGCGGCGTTCTGAGAACTGGCGTAACGTCATCAATCCCAAGACAGGCTATTGTGATGGTCGTCATGAACCAAAGATGATCACAAAGCGGAAGAGTGATGGAGGGCTGTTTGAAGACAATCTCGATTTTATCCATCGCAAACCCTTTATCACGGAGGGTGCTACCTGTCATTACACTTGGTATGTGCCTCATAATGTAGATGGACTGGTGGAGGCCTTGGGAGGCCCTCAGAAGTTCGAGGCGAAGCTCGACTCCATGTTTACTGAGGGGCACTATTGGCACGGCAACGAACCTTGTCATCAGATAGCCTATTTGTACGATTTCATCGGGAAAAGAGAAAAGGCCATCGACCGTGTGGCCCATATTCTTGATACAGAGTATAATGACACCCCTGGCGGACTCTCTGGCAACGATGATGCTGGTCAGATGTCGGCTTGGTATATCTTCTCTTCGATAGGTTTCTATCCCGTCTGTCCGGCCACCGACCGCTATATGCTCTCTGCGCCTCGATTCCAGAGGATTACCCTTCATCCAGACGGAGGCCGACCGTTTGTCATTACCCCGAGTTCCTTCCCTCAGGATCGTCACTTTATTACCCACTCTGAAATCATCGGCCATTAGACGAACTACATGAAGTTGGATTCTATTTGAGAAAAAGAAAAAAATAATTTTGTGTTTTTCATTTTTTTTTCTACTTTTGCAGACGTAATTGACATAATACCTTACAGATGAGACAAATAAAGAACTCTTTTTCCAATACCTCCCGCATATTGTTGTGTGTGGCAATGATTGCGATGCTGTCGGTTTCTTGCTCTGAGAAGAGGCCCCAGCACATCATTGGCGTCTCGCAATGCTCCGAAGACATCTGGCGTCACTGGCAGAACTCAGAGATGCAGATGGAAACCAATTTCCACGAAGGAGTGGAACTGCGCTTTGCCTCGGCCTACGACAACTCAGAGCGGCAGTCGCAACAGATCGACAGTCTTGTCGAAAGTGGCATCGACCTGCTGATTGTGGCTCCCAACCAACTCTCGTCTGTATCTCCAGCCATCGACCGTGCTTACGACAAAGGCATCCCGGTTATTGTGTTTGAGCGTAAGACCGATTCACAGAAATACACAGCCTTTGTCAGTGCCGACAACTATGAGATGGGCCATCAGATGGGTGAGTATGTGGTGTCGCGTCTCAATGGAAAGGGCAAGGTGATGGAGATTTTAGGACTGAAGGGCTCTTCGCCGGCCGATGAACGGCATGATGGTTTCACTGATGCACTGAAGGATTCGGGTGTGGAGGTGGTGGCAACGATACAAGGCGACTGGACGGAGCCGACGGCCTACGAGGCGGTGAAAGCCTATAAGGGAGACCTCCAGGGCATCGATCTCGTATTCGGTCACAACGACCGGTCTGCTATGGGTGCTCGCAAGGCCTTTTCAGAGCGTGGGGTGCAGTTGCCGCTCTTCTGTGGCATCGACGGACTGCCTGGTGAGAACGGTGGTATTAGGCAGGTACAAGACTCGCTGCTCGAAGCCTCTTATATCTATCCTACACGTGGCGATCAGCTCCTGCAGATCGCATTGGATATTCTCGATGGAAAGCCTTATGAGAAAGAGACCATGCTCACGTCGGCTCTGGTGACACATGAGAATGCCAAAGTGTTGTTGCTCGAGAGCGACGAGGTGATGCGACAAGCCCAGAATCTGGAGAAACTTCAGGAGCAGGCCAGCGGCTATCTGCAGCAACTCGCCACGCAGCGCACGATAACGCTCCTGGCGCTGGTTCTGATAGCCTTGTTATTATTGGTCTTGGTGCTCTTCACCCTATACCATCGTGGCAAGGTCTCGGCTCAGCACGAACGTGTGGTCAATAACCTGTGGAATCTGGAGATTCCCGTTGAGCAGGAGCAGGAAACTGAATCAGAGGCGCCCACTGCGGAGCCTGAAGAACAAGATAAAGAATCTGGAGAATCTTCTGATGATGTTCAGGAACCCCTCTTTATCGTACATTTTAAGAAAGTGGTTGAGGCTCGTTTGTCCGACAGCGATCTGAGTGTCGACGATCTGGCATCAGCGATGAATCTCAGTCGCGTACAACTCTATCGCAAGGTAAAGTCCATCTCTGGTTCATCGCCTGTAGAACTGCTTCGTACAGCTCGTCTCAATCGCGGCTACCAGCTTCTGCTCACATCGGGCAAGAATGTGTCCGAGGTGGCTTATGAAGTAGGTTTCACTGCACCCAGCTACTTCACCAAGTGCTTTAAGGACGAATTCGGCGTCAGTCCTTCTGATTTGCAAGCGAAATAAAGTGTTAGTATTAATCGTTCATTCTGTAGCAGAATTGTTTCAAATAGTCAGTTTTGCTGCAGAATGAACGATTTTTGCATGTTGATGAAACATATTTTATCAGCGATATGGTGAAATCTACCTACCTTTGCACCAGAAAAAATGCTTCATACAATATGTTAGAGAATTAGTTAGTTAATTGTTAATAGTTAGGTTAGTTATTAAGTTAGAAAGATTGTTTTCAGGAAAAAGGCGCAGCTCGTGAGGGTCGCGCCTTCTTTCGTTTGACGGGCTTTTTTTACAAGGCCTTCCAACACTTTTTCCAAGGCCTACAAAAAAGTGTTACGAGGCCTTCCAGCAAAAAATGGATGGCCATCCCGGTTCTACTTGCAAAAATCGTTCATTTCTAGCAAAAATGTTGCATTGAAACAAATCTTGCACGGGATGAACGATATTTTTACGCCCTCGCATGATAGATATATTACTTTTGCAGCAGATTTTAATTCACAAGAGTACTAATCAATTTAAAGATCAACAATGAAACAACTGAAAAAACTTTTTCTGAGTTTGCTGGCTCTTCTGACGAGTACTATAATGTACGCGCAGACAGAGATCAGTGGAACGGTGATCGACCCAACTGGTGAAACGGTCATCGGAGCCACAGTCATGGAGAAGGGGACCTCGAACGGTACGGTGACCGATTTCGATGGTAACTTTACCTTGAAAGTTGAGGCAGGCAAGATCCTCGTGATTTCCTACATCGGTTATCTGACCCAGGAAGTGCCTGCGCAAAACGGCATGAAAGTGACGATGCAGGATGATGCACTGATGGTTGAGGAAGTGGTGGTGACGGGTTATACCACCCAGCGTAAGTCTGACTTAACGGGTGCCGTATCTGTGGTATCTCCTTCCGATCTGGCCAAGCAGAATGAGAACAACCCCATCAAGGCCATGCAGGGTCGTGTGCCTGGCATGAACATCTCTGCCGATGGTTCTCCCTCAGGTAGTGCGACAGTCCGCATTCGTGGTGTCGGTACGCTGAACAACAACGACCCGCTCTACATCATCGACGGTGTACCCACGAAGGCAGGTATGCACGAGCTCAATGGAAACGATATCGAGAGCATCCAGGTATTGAAGGATGCCGCATCTGCTAGTATCTATGGTTCGCGTGCTGCTAATGGTGTGATTATCATTACCACCAAACGAGGCAAGGAGGGCAAGGTAAGAATCGACTTCGATGCCAGTCTGGCCGTTCAGACCTACGCCCACAAGATGGAAGTACTCAATGCCAAGGAGTTCGGTCAGGTGATGTGGCAAGGTTATGTGAACGACGGCCTTGACCCCAATTCCAACGGTCTAGGATATCGTTACGACTGGACATACGACGCCCAGGCTCAGCCAATGCTCAACGGTATCACCATGAACAAGTATCTCGATGCTGCCGGTACAACGCCCGCTGCTGATACTGACTGGTTTGATAAGACCACCCGCACGGGATTGATACAGCAATATAATGTCTCGCTGAGCAACGGCTCGGAGCGTGGCACCTCGTTCTTCTCGCTAGGCTATTATAAGAATAAAGGTATCATCGAGCAGAGCGACTTTGAACGTTTTTCTGCCCGTATGAATGCAGACTATAAACTCGTCAGGATCAACGATAGAGACCTGCTGACGGTGGGTGAGCATTTCACGCTTAACCGTACTAATGAAGTGCAGGCCCCTGGCGGATTCCTGCAGAATGTGCTGCAGTTCAACCCTTCGCTGCCCGTCTATACCACGGATGGGAAGTATGCCGGACCTGTAGGCGGCTATCCCGATCGTGAGAATCCTGTGGCCCGTCTCGACCGCAACAGCGACAACCGTTACAGTTACTGGCGCACCTTCGGCGATGTGTTTCTGAACATCAACCCACTGAAGGATCTCAACATCAAGACTACCTTCGGTATCGACTATGCCCAGAAGCAGCAGCGCATCTTCACCTATCCTATTACGGAAGGAACAGTGGCCAATGCCACCAATGCCGTAGAGGCCAAGCAGGAGCATTGGACCAAGTGGATGTGGAACGCCGTTGCCACCTATGCCTTCGAGAAGGGCCTGCATCGTGCTGATGCGATGGCAGGTATTGAGCTGAACCGTGAAGACGATACCAACTTTAGCGGAAAGAAATTCGACTACGCCGTGCTCACCCCCGACTATATGTGGCCAAATGCCGGTGTTGGCGAGGCTGAGGCTTACGGCTCTGGCGAAGGCTACACTCTGATATCTTATTTCGGCAAGGTGAACTACAATTTTGCCGACCGCTATCTGTTGAGTCTGACGATGCGTTACGATGGTAGTAGCCGCTTTGGTAAGAACAATCGCTATGGTATTTTCCCCTCCGTCAGTTTCGGATGGCGTATCAACGAGGAGAAATTCCTGAAGGATGCGTCTTGGCTCGACAACCTGAAGTTGCGTGCATCGTGGGGACAGACCGGTAACCAGGAAATTTCGAATATCGCCCGCTATACCCTCTATGAGAGCAACTACGGTGAGGCTAACTTCGGTGGTCAGAGCTATGGTACCAGTTATGACATCGCAGGCACCAACGGCGGTCAGACCCTGCCTTCAGGATTCAAGCGCAACCAGTTGGGCAACGACGACCTGAAGTGGGAGACCACCACTCAGACCAATATTGGTCTTGACTTCGGTATGTTCCGCAATGCACTCTACGGTTCGCTGGAGTGGTACTTCAAGAAGACAAAGGATATTCTGGTGTATATGCCCGGCATCGGTGTGATGGGTGAGGGTAGTGGCCAGTGGATCAATGCCGGTGAGGTAGAGAACAAGGGTATCGAGCTGAATGTAGGTTATCGCGGGCATATCGGCGATTTCCAATACGACCTGTCAGGTAACCTCGGCACCTATCGTAACAAGGTGACCAAACTGCCTGAGACCATCGCTGCCAACGGTACTTTCGGTGGTAATGGCGTAGAGAGCGTGGTAGGTCATCCGATGTACTCACAGGTGGGTTATGTCTACGACGGTATCTTCAAGAGTCAGGACGAGATCGACAACCATGCTGTGCAGAACGGCGCCGGTCTGGGTCGCATCCGCTGGAAGGATCTGAATAACGACGGCGTGATCAACGAGGCTGACCAGGAGTGGATCTATGATCCTACCCCCGACTTCACATGGGGTCTGAACATCTACCTGCAGTACAAGAACTTCGACTTCACGATGTTCTGGCAGGGTGTGCAGGGGGTCGATGTAATCAGCGACCTGAAGAAGGAGACCGACCTTTGGAGTGGTCTGAACATCTCGAATCTGAATAAGGGTCGCCGGCTGCTTGACGCCTGGACACCCAGCAACAACGGATCGAACATTCCCGCCATCAGTACGATGGACAACAACAACGAGAAGCGTGTCAGCACCTATTTCGTAGAAAACGGCTCATTTGCCAAGTTGCGCACTATTCAGTTTGGTTACAACATCCCCAAGACTATCTGCGAAAAACTTTATGCCGAGCGCCTGCGTCTGTATCTCTCAGCCCAGAACTTACTGACCATCAAGAGCAAGAACTTCACAGGTGTGGATCCGGAGAATGCCAACTATGGCTATCCTATTCCTCTTAACATCACCTTCGGACTTAATGTTTCGTTTTAAAGGTAAAAAAGGGTAAAAAGATAAAATAGTAAAAAGGTAAATAATATGAAAACTAAGATATATCAAATTTTAATTGCTGCCTGTGCTGTTTGCGTTTTGACAAGCTGTTCAGATTTTTTGGATGAGCATGTCCCACAGGGTACGCTGAGCGATGAGCAGGTAAAGACACCTGAGAACGCAGAGGCCATGGTGGTATCGGCCTACGCAATCTTTACCACTGCCGAAGATATCAACTCTTCTTTCTCTATGTGGAACTTCGACGTGCGCAGCGACGATGCCTACAAAGGCGGTAGCGGAACCAGCGACGGTGACGTGTTTCATCAACTGGAGGTGCAGCAGGGCGTGCTCACCACCAACTGGAATATCAACGATATGTGGGTTCGTCTCTACAACAGTCTTTCGCGTGTTAACAGTGCCATTGCCCTGCTCAATGAAACCGGCGACGACTATGCCATGAAGCAGCAGCGCCAGGCAGAGATGAAATTCCTGCGTGCCTATGGTCACTTTCTGCTGAAGCGACTCTATAAGAACATCCCCTTTGTGGTCAATGAGAATCTGACCTACGACGAGTATAATGAACTCTCAAACCGTGCGTACAGCAACGACGAGGGTTGGCAATTGATTATCGACGACCTGATGGAGGCCTATAACACCCTGCCACAGACACAGGAAGACAAGGGTCGCCCCACCAAGGCTGCTGCCGCCGCATTCCTGGCAAAGGTCTATCTTTATAAGGCCTATCATCAGGACGATGCCAACAGCAATCAGGTGACGAGCATCAATCAGGCCGATCTCGAGAAGGTGATCGAGTTCACCAATCCCTCGCTCTATGCCGGCTATGGCTTGGAAGAGGATCTGCACAACAATTTCCGTCCTGAGGAGCAGTATGAGAATGGTAAGGAGAGTCTTTGGGCTATCCAGTACTCGCGTAACGACGGTTCTACCTACGGCAACCTGAACTGGAGCTACGGCCTGATTCCGCCGAATATCCCCGGTGCTACGGATGGAGGCTGCGATTTCTACAAACCTTCGCAAAACTTGGTGAATGCCTACCGTACCGGAGCCGATGGTCTGCCTCTGCTGGACACCTTCAACCAGAAGGACTACGACATGGCAAGCGACAATGCCGACCCCCGTCTGTTCTTGACCGTTGGCATGCCCGGACTGCCCTATATGTTCAATAAGAACTATATGATGGAGGAAACCAGCATCTGGAGTCGCAGCAACGGACTCTATGGCTATCATGTATCGCTGAAGCAGAACGTAGACCCCGCACTGATCGACAATTATCTGATTAAGGGCAGCTACTGGGCCAGTCCGATGAACCGCATCGTGTTCCGCTATGCAGACGTGCTCTTGGAGCGTGCTGAGGCATATGCCCAATTGGGACAGACTGACCAAGCCATCGCTCTGGTGAACCAGATCCGCACCCGTGCAGCCGGCAGTACCCAGATGATCGGTAACTATCAGAATACCTATGGTGTGAAGATGTACGTGACTAATTATAAGGGTAGTTACTCTAAGGACGATGCCATCAAGATTGTGAAGATGGAGCGCCGTCTGGAACTCGGTATGGAGTGTGAGCGATTCTTCGACCTCGTACGCTGGGGCGATGCCGCCACCGTGCTCAACAAGTACTATTCCGAGGAGATCGACAACTGCGGTATCTATCGTGAGGCTCATTTCACAGCCAATAAGGACGAGTATCTGCCGATTCCATTCAGTCAGATCTCAGCCTCAAACGGCCATTATACTCAGAACATTGGTAATTGGTAAAAAAACGAAAGGAATTATGAAAACTAAGATATTTAACATCATAAGTGCGCTCTGTCTCATCTGCACATTTGCAGCCTGCTCCGACGATCATGTCAGCGACCTGCAGCTGAGTGGAGATTGTATGGTTGAGAAGGTTGCACTCGACAACTATGAAGGTACTATCGACCTTAAGTCGCGCAGTATTATCGTCCGTCTGCCAGAGGTTTACTCAACATCTGCCATGCAGGTGACGGCTCTCAGCATCTCCAGCGGTGCTACCTGTAACATCAAGCAGGGCGAGACCCTCAATATGGATGCCGCCAAGGTGCTGCATGTCACTAATGGTGATGTGGTAATGGACTGGACGCTGAGCGTGCTCCACGATGAGGCCCGCATCTCGCAGTTTGTCATCAACGACATCTATCAGGGTGCTATTGACCAGCAGGCAAAGACTATTACCGTCTATGTGCCAGGTTCTGTCGACATCACCAGTCTGGTACCCACCATTACCTTCAGTGCCAATGCTTCGGTGACACCAGGTTCGGGTGTTCCTCAGGATTTCTCGCAGCCTGTGACCTATAAGGTGACCAACAATTCTGCCGAGAGCATCTACACCGTCACTGTGATTGCCATCGAGAAGCCATCTGCCCTCTTTGTAGGTTCAGCACCCTCGATGAATGACCTCGATGCTGAGGCCAAGACGGCCTGCCAGTGGATGCTGGGCAATATCCCCAATTCGCTCTATGCTTCGTTTGCCGACCTGCGTGCCGGAACCATCGACCTATCGCAGTGTAAGGCCATCTGGTGGCACTATCATGTGGATGGCGGTGTCGATGGTCACGATGTCTTCATGGCCAAGGCTACCGATGCCCTCGACACGAAGAACGAACTGCGCTCATTCTATGAGAACGGCGGTGCGCTCCTGCTTACCCGCTATGCCACCAACCTGCCATCGTTCATCGGTGTGACAGGCGATGACGAGTGGACCACACCCAACAACTGTTGGGGACAGAATGAGGATGCAGCCGAACTTTGCGGCGGGCCTTGGAGCTTCCGCATCTTCGAGGGACAGAACGATCATCCGCTCTGGCAGAACCTGGTGGCAGGCGACAACCCGCAGGAGGTTTATTGCACCGATGCCGGTTATCACATCACCAACTCCACGGCTCAGTATCATATTGGTACCGATTGGGGCGGCTATGACGACCACAATGCCTGGGAGGCTCGTACCGGAGGTAAAATCCTCGGTGTCGGCGGCGATGGAGCCGTAGTGGCCTGGGAGTATCCTGCCAATGCCGGCAAGGGCGGTATCATTTGCATCGGCTCGGGTTGCTACGACTGGTACTCTTACACCTACGAGGGTGGCTATGTGGAGAACTTCCATAAGAATATTGCGATTATCACTCAGAATGCATTCAATCACTTAATGAAGTAAAAACGTTATGAAAAAGACTATAATATGTTCCTCATTCGCACTCATGCTGTCAGCACTCTCGCTGACAGCGTGCAGCGACGACGATTTCGGTCCTGATGCCCCGAAGGACTGGGCCGGCACCACCACATTCTTCAACTCCACCGACGAGGCCGGATTCCAGACCTATTACAATCCCGCCATCGGACGTTGTGGCGACCCGATGCCCTTCTACGACCAGAAAGCTGGCGACTTCAAGGTGCTCTATCTGCAGGAGTACGAGAACAATGCCACCTACACCTTCCACCCTTTCTGGGCTGTTGCTACCAAGGATGGCGCCAGTTACGAGTCGCAGGGTGAACTCCTGCCCACGGGCACCTCTCAGTATGAGGCCGATGCCGCATTGGGCACAGGCTGTGCAGTATACAACGAAAAGGATGGTCTCTACTATATCTATTACACAGGCCACACCTCGACCGAAGTGGTGATGCGTGCTACGTCGCCCGACTTCAAGACATGGACCAAGGACCGTGTCTGGATGCTGAAGGGCGAGGACTACGGCTATGCCGCCAGCGATTTCCGCGACCCGCAGATCTTCGTGGCCGACGATGGTCTGTGGCACATGGTCATCGCCTCCAAACTGAAGTTTGCCGAGTTCAAGTCGGCCGACCTGAAGACATGGGAGCATGTCGGTCAGTTCCCGATGATCTGGGACCGTATGTGCGAGTGTCCCGACATCTTCAAGATGGGTGACTATTGGTATCTCGTCTACAGTGAGGGTTA
This sequence comes from uncultured Prevotellaceae bacterium, assembly GCA_902785945.1. Lineage (GTDB taxonomy): Bacteria > Bacteroidota > Bacteroidia > Bacteroidales > Bacteroidaceae > Prevotella. Next base: position 142,735 of record CADAAR010000012.1, on the reverse strand, counting down.
TCGCGCCTCTTGGAGCCGTAAGGTGAAGTATATGATGGCACCTACCTTCGAAGCCTTGAAGGCCTGTTTCAACGATCCTGGTGCCAACTGGCCGAAGGATGGTCATGAGGGCGTGCTCGACAGCCGTGCCTTCTATGCCGGTAAGACAGCCTCCAATGGCACCGACCGTTACATCTGGGGCTGGTGTCCTTACCGTACAGGTGCTACCATCCACGACAAGAATATCAACGTCGGTGCCGGTGGCGAGCCCAACTGGTCGGGCGCACTGGTCTGCCATAAGATTATCCAGCATGCCGACGGTACGCTGACGCTTGGTGCTGTGCCTGCGATGGCAGCCAAGTACAGCAAGACAGCCGATGCCAGCGTGGTGGCCAGCAATGGCTATAATGGCGGTACGCTCAGTGGCGACGATGCTTACGTGCTCTACAGCCGTCTGGGCACCTGCAATCATATCTCATTCACCGTGAAGACCTCCAATAATTGGGACAAGTTCGGCATCTCGTTCGTACGCAGCACCGATCCAGAATACTATTACACTTTGGTCGTCAATCCCGAAAACGAGAACAGTCGCAAGATCAACTTCGAGCAGGAGGGCTATCGCCTGCAGAAAGACAATGAAGGCAAAGAAGTAAAGGTCTATGGCAAGGGCTTCATCGAGGGCATCGACGGCTATTGGTTCGCACGTCCCGCCGATAACACCTACCACATCGACATCTACACTGATAACTCGGTTGTCGTGACCTACATCAACGATGTATGTGCCTACACCCAGCGCATCTATGGCATACAGAAAAACTGCTGGAGCATCAACAATTATGGAGGCTCCATTACTGTTAGTGATGTGAAAGTCAGTCAACAATAAGCAGTTTCGGCATTGAAAGAAAAATCGTTCATTGCTCAGAAAAATGTTGCAATGAACGATTTTTCTTAGTAAATGAAACATAAATTATAGTGTGAGAGCCTCATTTGCTGTAACTTTGTAGCAAATTCAAAAATAATCAAATGAATAACAAGATGAAAAGAACGGTATTTTTATTGTTGGCAGCGATGCTGATGACGGCAACGGCTAAGGCTCAGGTGACACCGATGGTGCTGGGCGACAGTCATGCCATGCTGAAGATGGAACAAGGTAAGAAGTATGTGCTCCTGCCCGTGCAGGAATCGGAGGATATAGCTTCGATTGCAGTACTGAACAACCAAAACGACATGGTGCAGCGATTGAATGTGAAGTTGGCCATTGACCGAGTGGACTATTATGTGCCTTACGAGTTGAAGGGTGCCTGTCTGTTCGATATCGAATTTCGTGGAGACAGACGTCAGAAGGGTGCTGTAGGCGAGTTCGTCTGCTGGAAGGATATAAAGTTCTCAAACACCTTCGACACCACCAACCGTGAGCGTTTCCGTCCTGCCTATCATCATACGCCTCTCTACGGATGGATGAACGATCCTAACGGCATGTTTTATAAAGATGGCGTGTGGCACCTCTATTATCAGTATAACCCCTATGGCTCGCAGTGGGAGAATATGCACTGGGGCCACTCTACCTCGCGTGACCTGATTCATTGGGAGCATCAGCCGATGGCTCTGGAGCCCGATTGGCTGGGTAGTATCTTCAGCGGTTCGTGTGTAACGAATGGTGACGAGATCGTTGCCCTTTATACTTCGGCGGGCCATCATCAGATGCAGTCGATGGCTGTGTCGAAAGATGGTGGACGTACATTCCAGAAATACAGTGGCAACCCGGTGCTGACAACAAGTGACGTGCCTGATTTCCGCGATCCACGCCCATTCTGGAACGAGGATATCCGTGCCTGGAACCTTATCCTGGCAGCCGGTCAGGAGATGCGCATCTATTCTTCGAAGGATCTGAAGGAGTGGAAGTACGAGAGTTCTTTTGGCAAGGAGTACGGCAATCACGGTGGTGTATGGGAATGCCCAGACCTGTTTAAGATAGACAACAAGTGGGTGCTGATCTGTAACATCAATCCTGGTGGTCCGTTTGGTGGAAGTGCTACCCAGTATTTTGTGGGCGACTTTGATGGTAGGAAGTTCACTTGTGAGTCGATGCCGAAGGTGACGAAGTGGCTTGATTACGGTAAGGACCACTATGCTACGGTCTCTTTCTATAATGCCCCAGAGAACCGTCATGTGGTGCTGGCATGGATGTCGAACTGGCAGTATGCTAATCAGGTGCCTACCAAGCAGTATCGCTCGGGCAACTCCATTCCTCGTGACTTGGGCCTGTTTACCTGTGGTGAGGAGACTTACGTGAGTGTGGTGCCTTCAAAGGAGATGTTGGCTGTGCGTGGTGCTAAGATCAAGAAACCGACAGAAACCTGCGAAATCATCGTTGATGTGAAGAATCAGGCCGAAATCGTGCTGTCGAATGCGAAAGGCGAGCAGGTTGTGATGGCTTATGACGGTCAGAAGCAGACTTTCAGCATGGATCGCATGAAGAGCGGTGATGTGAGCTTCAGTGATGCCTTCCCTTGTGTGACGGAGGCTCCTACCTACGGGCAGATCAAGCAACTGCGTCTCTTCATCGACCGCTGTTCTATCGAAGTCTTCGATACAGATGGTAAGATGGCGATGACCAACCTCGTCTTCCCCTCTGAGCCCTATAATATAATAAAGGTAAAGGGCGGCAAAGCCGCTATCTATGAAATTAAATAACTAATAAAATCAATATGAAACAGACAAAACTTGCCCTCATCCCCGTGATGTTCTGCTTCTTCGCCATGGGTTTTGTTGACCTGGTGGGCATTGCATCCAACTATGTGAAGGAAGACCTTGCGCTGAATGACTCGACAGCCAACATCTTCCCGTCGCTCGTGTTCTTCTGGTTCCTGATTTTCAGTGTGCCGACAGGTATGCTGATGAACAAGATCGGACGAAAGAACACCGTTCTTCTCTCGTTGGTGGTGACCATCGTGTCGCTGCTGCTGCCGCTCTTTGGCGAGAATTTTGGCATTATGCTTTGTGCTTTCTCGCTGTTAGGCATTGGTAACGCCCTGATGCAGACATCACTCAACCCGTTGGTATCCACCGTGATGGGAGGCGGCAACCTTGCCTCTACACTCACCTTCGGACAGTTCATCAAGGCCATCGCCTCATTCTTGGCACCATATCTTGCCATGTGGGGTGCTACGCAGGTGATTCCCACATTCGGCTACGACTGGCGCGTGCTCTTTGCCATCTACTTCGTGGTAGGCATTCTCGCTGCTGCCCTATTGTCTGTCACACCTATTGAGGAGGAGAAGATTGAGGGTAAGCCATCTACTTTTGCAGAGTGTCTGAAACTCTTGGGAACGCCCATCGTGTTGTTGTCATTCTTAGGCATCATGTGCCATGTAGGCATTGATGTGGGTACGAACACCACGGCTCCGAAGATCCTGATGGAGCGTCTGGGGATGACGCTTAATGACGCAGCCTTTGCTACGAGTCTCTACTTCATCTTCCGTACTATCGGTTGTCTGACAGGCTCGTTCTTCCTTCGTGTGATGAACAACCGTACCTTCTTTATCATCAGTGTTGTGATGATGGCTCTCTCAATGTGCGGCCTCTTCATTGGTACTGAGAAGTGGATGCTCTATGCGGCCATCGCCCTCGTGGGCTACGGCAACTCGAATATCTTCTCAATCTGTTTTGCCCAGGCCCTGACGGCTATGCCGCAGAAACAGAACGAGGTGAGCGGTCTGATGATCATGGGTCTCTTTGGCGGCACCATCTTCCCCTTGCTGATGGGCTTTATGAGCGACGCCATGGGACAGGCAGGAGCCGTTATCATCATGGCCATCGGTGTTGTCTATCTGTTTACTTATATCAAACAACTTAAAACCCAAAATTAAAATGAAAAGATATATCGTTGGCCTCGGAGAGGCTTTGTGGGATGTACTTCCCGAAGGAAAGAAACTGGGCGGAGCCCCTGCAAACTTTGCTTATCACGCAGGCCAGTTTGGCTTGGATACCATTGCCATCAGTGCCTTAGGTGAGGATGATCTGGCAGAAGAAACCATCGAGGCGCTGAAAGAGCACAATCTGAACTACCTGATGCCTCGGGTGCCTTATCCTACAGGCACGGTGCAGGTGACACTGGCCGAGGGTGGCATCCCAACGTATGAAATCAAGGAAGGTGTGGCTTGGGACAATATCCCTTATACTGATGAAATGGCTGAAATTGCCAAGAATGCCCGTGCCGTCTGTTTCGGTTCTCTGGCTCAGCGCAATGGTGTTTCCCGTGAGAACATTCGCAAATTCCTGGCTGAAACGCCAGCCGATTGCCTGAAGATCTGTGATATCAACCTGCGTCAGCAGTTCTATTCGAAGGAAATACTCGAAGACTCCTTCAAGCTTTGCAACATCCTGAAGATTAATGACGAGGAACTGGTGGTCGTGAATCGTATGTTTGGCTATGATGGATTAGACATGCGTCAGACCTGTGAGAAGATGGTTCAGGACTATGGACTGAAGATGCTGGTACTGACTTGTGGCACTAACGGTTCGTATGTCTTTACTGACGATGGCCTGACTTCATTCCAGGATACACCGAAGGTGGAAGTGGCCGATACAGTAGGTGCCGGCGACTCTTTCACTGGTAGTTTCTGTGCCTGCATCCTGAACGGGAAACCTGTACAGGTGGCTCACAAGACTGCTGTTGCCGTCAGTGCCTTTGTCTGCACACAGAATGGTGCAATGCCCATCGTACCTAATGAATTGAAGAAATAATCACTGGAAAATCAGTGTGGTCAGTTTCTCTGTGGCGAACAGTTCGTTCGCCACTTTTTGTATGTCTTCGGCTGTGACTTTGTCAATGCTATCGTAAAGGTGGGTGATGTCTTTTTCCCAGCCATAGTGAAGGAAACTTTTTCCAAAGTCGAGGGCAAACTGTTCGTGGTTGTCGCAGGCAATGGCAATCTGACCTTTCAGCTGACGCTTGGCATTGCGTAGCTGTGTGGCACTGAGAGGTTTTTGCATCACCTTGTCGAGTTCGCGGCGTACCAGGCGCAGGCATTTTTTCACATCGTGAGGATCGCAGCCGAAGTAGACACTCCAGATGCCTGTGTCGCTATAACTCACCATCGTACTTTCAACGGTATAGACCAGTCCGTTGCGTTCTCTGAGGGAAAGGTTCAGGCGGGCGTTCATGCCTGGTCCGCCTAAAACATTATTAAGAAGATAGAGGGGAATACGAAGTGGATGGTGGATGTCGTAGGCCCGTGTGCCCAGCATGACGTGGGCTTGATGGGTGCCGAGGGAGCGGACAATGGTCTTGCCTGTAGAGGCATCTGGTATTGCAGGATTCTCCGGAATATCTGTACTTTCAGGAAAATCTGGAGCCTCTAGCATCTTGCAAAGCCGTTTGAAATCTATATCGCCATAGGCGAAGAAGATAGCATTGTCAGGACGATAGTAACGACGTACGAAATGCAGAGCATCTTTTGTGGTATAGGTGCGCAAATGTTCTGCTTGGCCAAGGATGTTATGACCTAGGGGATGGCCTTCAAAGATGAGATTCTCGAATTCGTCGTAAATAAGTTCTGCTGGTGAATCATTATAACTCTCGATCTCATCGCAGATAACCTCCACCTCCTTATCAATCTCCTGCTGCGGATACTGGCTATGGAAGACAATATCTGTCAGCACGTTGACGGCTTGAGCGAAATGCTCCTTCGAAATGGCTGCATAGAAAGTGGTGTCTTCCTTGTTGGTGAAAGCATTAAGTTCACCACCCAATCCCTCTAGGGCATTGATGATCTGAAGGGCATTGCGCTTCTCTGTGCCCTTGAAGGTCATGTGCTCACAGAAATGGGCCATACCCTCTTCGCCTGATAGTTCGTTACGTGTGCCTGCAGCAATCTGATAGCCACAGTAAACCACCTGCGAAATCGACGGAAGATGAATGATTCGCAAACCGTTTGGGAGGGTATGGGTATTGTATTTTGCCATTTTGCCCGCAAAGGTACAAAAAAAAGTGAATAATGAATAGTGAATAATGAATAATTTCGTATCTTTGCACCAACTAATAGAAAAGACAATGCGAAAAGTAATAGGAATAGGCGAGACTGTTCTCGACATTATTTTCAAAAATGATCAGCCCATTGGCGCTGTGCCTGGCGGATCGGTATTCAATGGTATTATCTCGTTAGGTCGTTCTGGTGTACATACCTCCATTATCAGTGAGACGGGCAATGACCGTGTGGGCCAGCGCATTATCTCTTTCTCGCGAGAGAATGGGGTGAACGCAGACAATATCGCTGTCTATCCAGAATCGAAATCACCAGTGTCTCTAGCATTTCTCGACGAGAAGAACGATGCGGAATACATCTTCTATAAGGATCATCCGCATGACCAGTTGGATTTCGTTTATCCCGACATCCAGCCTGATGACATTGTGATGTTTGGCTCCTACTATGCTGTGAATCCTGTGATTCGTCCGCAGATGGCGGCTTTCCTCGATCATGCCAAGAACAATGGAGCTATCATTTACTACGATGTTAACTTCCGTTCTTCTCACAAGCTTGAGGTGATGAAGCTAACACCAAATATTTTAGAGAATCTGGAGTATGCTGATATAGTGCGTGGCTCGTCAGAAGACTTTGACATCTTATATAAGAAAACGGATGCTGATGCCATCTATCGTTCTCAGATTGCCTTCTATACCAAGAACTTCATCTTGACGCAGGGCAGTAATCCTGTGGAGCTGAGAGCTGTGGGCGATATCAAGAAGCAGTATGAGGTAGAGAAGATGGATACGTTGAGTACCATCGGTGCTGGCGATAACTTCAATGCTGGCTTCGTCTATGGCCTGATTAAGTATGGCATCACGAGGGACATGATCATTAATGGATTTGAAGAAGGACTGTGGGACAAGTTGATTGCTTGCGCCTTGAAGTTCTCTGCCAATGTCTGTAAGAGCATCGACAACAGCGTGGACAAGGCTTTCGGTCAGCAGATGGCACAGGAGATGAAAGCCTATCAGGAAGAAGAAACCGTCTAAAGGCCTCTTCTTATGACAGAATAATCTGGCTGATTTCTTCGATGGAATCAGCCTTTCTTATGTATTGCTGCCAATTGCCACGAATCATACCTTTACTCTGCAGATCGTTGAGCAGGGCGATGAGCGAATCCCAGAAGCCCTTCATATTATAAAGGATCACCTTCTTATGATGATAGCCAATAGTGGCAGAAGAGGCAATGGTGAAGATCTCATCGATGGTGCCAATGCCACCAGGCAGGGCAATAAAGACATCGCTCTGATCCATCATCAGCTGTTTTCTGTCGCTGAGGTTGTCGCAAGGGATATCCACATCGACATAGTCGCTGATACGACCTGTATCCTCTACTAACATTGGTACGATGCCAATGGTATGGCCTCCTGCTTCTTTTGTGGCTTTGGCGACACACTCCATCAGTCCTTGGTTCACACCGCCATACACGATGGTATGGCCATTCTCTGCAGCCCACTTTCCAAGCTCTTCCGTCAACGTAAAGAACTCTGGATCAATCTGCTGATTAGCAGAACAAAACACACATATCTTCATATCTGCTGCAAAGATACGAATTTTTTTTGTAACTTTGCACCCAAGATGAAGACATTTGAAGAATTAGGCGTCAGTGGAGAGATCCGCAAGGCCATCGAGGAGTTAGGATTTGTGCAGCCAATGCCTGTGCAGGAGGCTGTCATTCCCTATCTCTTAGAGAACAAGAACGATGTGATTGCCCTTGCTCAGACGGGTACGGGTAAGACGGCTGCTTTTGGTATCCCCCTGTTGATGAGGATTGACACCACGCGACGCAGCCCTCAGGCCTTGGTGCTGAGTCCTACGCGAGAGTTGTGCTTGCAGATCACGGACGACATCCGCGACTTTGCCAAGTATATGGATGGGGTGCATGTGGAGGCTGTTTATGGCGGTGCCTCGATAGAACCGCAGATGCGGGCACTGAAGAAGGGTGTGCAGATTATCGTGGCGACGCCAGGTCGTTTGGTCGACTTGAAGAATCGTGGGGTAGCAGACCTGAGCGGCATCCAGAATATCGTGCTCGATGAGGCTGACGAGATGCTGAACATGGGTTTTTCGGAGAATATCAGCGAAATTTTCGAGTCGATTGCTGAGAATCACAGCACGCTGATGTTCTCAGCGACGATGAGTCGTGAGGTGGAGCGTGTGGCTAAGAAATACCTGCACGACTATCAGGAAATCGTTGTAGGCAGTCGTAATGAGGGCGCAGAGAATGTGAACCATATCTATTATATGGTGAATGCGAAAGACAAATACCTTGCCCTGAAGCGTATCGTCGACTATTACCCTCGTATCTTTGCCATTATCTTCTGTCGTACGAAGGTTGAGACGCAGGAGATTGCTGATAAACTCATCAAGGATGGCTATAATGCAGAGTCGCTGCATGGCGACCTCTCGCAGCCACAACGTGATCAGACGATGCAGAAGTTCCGCCAGCATCTCACGCAGTTGCTTGTGGCGACGGATGTGGCTGCTCGTGGCCTTGATGTAGATGACCTCACACATGTGATTAACTTCGGATTGCCTGATGACATTGAAAACTATACCCATCGCTCAGGACGTACGGGTCGTGCTGGTAAGAAGGGCACAAGCATATCTATCGTTCATAGTCGTGAGAAGTTCAAGATCCGTAATATCGAGAAGGAGATTGGCAAGCAGTTTGTGGAGGCCCAGATACCTTCTGCTGAGGAGATCTGCAAGAAACAACTCTACAAGGTGATGGACCAGATTGTGAAGACGGATGTCGATGATGAGGAGATTGCTCCCTTTATGCAGGATATCAACCGTTATTTCGAGTATATCGATAAGGACGAGCTGATCAAAAAGATTGTATCATTGGAGTTTGGTAAGTTCCTGGCTTATTATGCGGAGGCGCCAGAGTTAGAGCCTGTTAAACCGGAAAAATCCGGAAAGTCTGGTAATTCCGGATACCAATCTGACAAGCAGAAGCTGCAGAATAAGGCGCAGAAGGGCTACAAACGCCTCTTTATTAATCTTGGCAAGCGCGATGGTTTTTATCCTGGAGAACTTATGCAGACGCTGAACCGTTTCGTAGGCGGACGTCAGGAAGTAGGCCATATCGATTTGCTCGACACGATTTCCTATTTCGAAGTGCCTGAAAAGGATGCCAAGAAGGTGATGATTCAGCTGACGGGTATTCGCCATAAAGGGCGCACCGTTCGTTGCAATGATGCTGATGAAAAGCCCGATTCCATCGAGAAACCAAAGGGTAAGTCCAAGCGTCAGACGAAGGACGATTGGTATAGTCTGATGCATACGTCTGAAGGACGCTCGAAAGGCAAGAAAAAGACGTCGCGTGAACTTCGTGGTCCTGAGCCTGACTTTTCTGAAGAGGGTTGGGCTATGCGAAAGCCCCGTAAAAAGAAGAAATAGAAAGAGCCTCGCAAACGCGAGGCTCTTATTGTTTCAATAAGTGGCACTTATTCCGCAATAACCCTTCCTTATTTTGCAATAACCTGCCCTTATTTCAAATTACTTGGCATTTATTTCTTTGATAAGTCTGTCTGCCTTGCCCCACTTCTCCATCATATAGAGCACGTAGCGGATATCCACGCCAATACAACGGGCCAGTTGCTTGTCGAAGAAGATGTCTGAACTCAGGCTGTCCCAATTACCATCGAAGGCCAGACCAATGAGTTCTCCCTTGCCATTAAACATCGGGGAACCAGAGTTTCCACCTGTGATATCATTGTTCGACAGGAAGCAGAGATGCAGCTTGCCTGTGGTCTTATCAGTATATTTACCGAAGTCCTTGGCAGAAAGCAGTTCTTTCATGATGGGCTCAGCCTCATAGTCGATCACACCTTTCTCGCCCTGCTCCATCTTCTTCACGATGCTGCTGGCCTCGGTATAATAGCCTGAGGGCTGTCCTGCCAACAGGTATTCGCCCACCTGACCATAGCTCAGACGCATAGTGAAGTTGGCATCGCTATAGTTGGGCATGTCCTCCTCCATGCGCAGCTTGGCAGCACAGAGATAACGCTCCTGATTTTCGATGCTGTCGTAGGTTTCCAATAGGTCTGCACGGATCTCTGCCAAAGCTGAGATCAGGCTTTCTCCATAAGATACGCCTGGATCCTTGTGATAGTTTTTCTTGTTCACATAGATCTTCTTGTTGTTCTTCATCAGCTGCGACTTCTTGAAGAGATAGTCCACATATTGCTGGTAGTCGCCACCGAACTTACTGTCAACAATCTGATAGAAATCGGGCTGGTATTTCTCTTCCACCTGCTCACGATAGTATTTCATCAGCGCAGCCAGCACTTCACGATCGAGGTTCAGATCCCAGGTGTCGCTATTGTCCTTGAAATCAATGTACTGCTTCTTGGGTTTGTCCTTGTCGCCCTTAACCTGGATGCCACGCGTCACTCTCAGGGCACGATTGGTTATCTCGTCATTGCGTCCGAAGGTCTCATTGAAATACATCATCGCACGAACTGCGTTGAAGCGTTTCTTGTAAAAGTTTTCGAGTTTGTTGAAGTCGAGCTTGCCCTTCAGGAAGCCCGTAGAGTCTTGCCACTGACGGATCTTAGCCTCGTAAGCAGCCTTCTGCTGGATAAGTCCGATACTGTCGATACATTTGTTCATACCAATGGAGTTCTTCCAGTAGTTGGAACTCTGTGCATACTTCGAATCGTACTTGATACGCACGGCCTCGTCAGCACGCATATGACGGATCATGATGTCCTGCTTGATCTCACGGGTCTGGTAGCGGGGTTTGTTCTGGGCATCGCGACGCTCCAGGATACCGTAGCTCGACAGATAACGGCTGGTGCTACCGGGATAGCCGAGGGTCATCGAGAACGAACCTGGCTGATAGCCCTGCAGCGACACCTGTGCCCACTTCTTGGGGTGCATGGGGACATTGTCCTTTGAATATTTCGCAGGACCACCCGTTTTGGGGTCTACGTAGATGCGGAACACGGAGAAGTCGCAGGTCTGGCGAGGCCACATCCAGTTGTCTGTCTCACCACCAAACTTACCCATCGACTTGGGCAGCGCGAATACCAGGCGAACATCCGCGTAGTCGCGATAGGTGGTCAGGAAGAATCTGTTACCCTCATAGAACGGCTTGATCTCCACACGCAGGGTCGAGTCCTTAGCCCTTACCTGCTTCTGGATAGCGTTCTCCAGCGAGTCCACGAGATAGTCACCACGGCCCTTCTCTGCACGCTTCTCATAGCCAAGGGAGTCGAGCAATAAACTGGTGATATCCTTTTGTTCCACCATGAAACTCACAAAGAGGTCTTTATTGGGCAGTTCTTCTTCGTAGGAGTTGGAGATAAAACCATGAAGCATATAGTCGTGCTCTACAGTAGAATGCGAGCGGATGGCCTCAAAGCCACAGTGGTGGTTCGTAAACACAAGACCATCGGGTGACACCACCACGCCAGAACAGTAGCCACCAAAGTTCACCACGCAATTCTTGACAGCCTGATCGCCTTCATAGAGTGCACCATAGGGCAACTCGTAATTTTCCATTTTCATCGTCTCGTAGACGGCATTAGGCAGGTTGTACAGCGTCCACATGCCTTCATCTGCCTTTGCTGTGAAGAATGAACAGTGGATAGCGACTAGTAAAAACAGTAATTTCTTCATATCTTATTTCTTTTTGAATTTCTTTCCAATAATAGGGAGTTTGCTTAAAGGCAGGTCGCGCTTGATGATTAGCGCGATGAAGGCAAGGATCAGCAGCGTATTGATGGCGATGGATAGCCACATCGACAGCTTCTCGTGGAGCAGTGTCATCGCCACGAAGGCAATGGCTGCAAGAATGGTGTAAAGAGTGATATCCTTTAATGGATAATTAAGGGGATAGTATTTCTGACCCACGATATACGAGGTAATCATCGCCACACCATAGCCAGCGAATCCTCCCCATGCACAGGCCATATAGCCATATTTGGGCACGAAGATAAAGTTCACAGCCAGTAGCACGACGCATCCGATGCCAGAGAACCATGCGCCCCAGATGGTCTTGTCGATAATCTTATACCAGAACGATAAGTTGAAATAGATGCCCATCATAATCTCTGCTGCCATCACGATAGGCACTACCTTCAGACCTACCCAGTAGTCAGAGTTCCTGACGATATATTTCAGGATGTCGATATATCCCACCACCAGGAGGAATGCCAACAGCGTAAAGATGATGAAATATTTCATTGCCTGTTCGTACATCTCATGCTGTCCTTTGTCCTTGACACCAGAGAAAACAATAGGCTCGTAGGCAAAGCGGAATGCCTGGGTTATCATCGCCATGATCATCGCAATCTTCGAGCAGGCACCATAGATGCCGAGTTGTTCAAGCATGTCGTCGCCCTCGTAGATATAGGGGAAGAGCATCTTGTCGGCCGTCTGGTTCAGAATGCCTGCGACGCCAAGGATAAGAATAGGCCACGAATAACTGAGCATGGTGCGCAGCAGTTTGGTGTCCATTTTCCAGCGGAAACCCGTATACTCGGTGAAGAGACAGATGGCGAGCATGGCTGTGCAGACGAGGTTGATATAGAAAGCGTAGCCCACATCCTTTCCGTCCATCCAAGCGAAGTAGATGACGTTGAGCAGGATGCTTACCACAATGTTCAGCAACTTTAGCGAAGCAAACTTAATGGCTTTCTTCTGCTGTCGCAGATGGGCGAAGGGGATGCAGAGGAAAGCATCGATGGCCACCGTCAGCGCCATCACCCATACCCACTCAGGATGGTCGCCATAGCCCATCAACGAGCTGATGGGATTGATGAAGATGATAACCAGTGCAGCAAAGAGTGCAGAGACCGTACCCACACTGATCAATGTGGTGGAATAGACCACCTGAGAGTCTGTGTGTGTCTTATTGGTGAAGCGGAAATAGGTGGTCTCCATACCAAAGGTAAGAATTACCAGAATCAGCGCCACGTAGGCATACATATTCGTAATGACGCCATAACCACCCGAGGCTGCCGAGAGCTGGGCTGTATAGAGTGGCACAAGCAGATAGTTCAAGAATCTGCCAATGATACTCGAGAGACCATAAATGGCCGTGTCTTTTGCGATAGTTTGAAGTTTACCCATATCTTTTTGTTACCCAAAGAACATATATGCGATGGCGATAGCTGCAATGATGCCCGCCAAGTCTGCCAAGAGTCCGCAGGTTACAGCATGACGGGTTTTCACGATGCCAACGCTGCCAAAGTAGACAGCAAGGATATAGAAGGTGGTATCTGTAGAGCCTTGGAAGATGCAGCTCAGACGTCCGATAAACGAATCAGCACCGTAAGTGGTCATCGCATCTACCATCATGCCTCGTGCACCGCTGCCTGATAGAGGCTTCATCAGAGCTGTAGGCAAGGCGCCTACAAAGTCGCTGTTACCACCACAGGCTTCTACGCTCCACTTAATACCGTCGATGAGCATGTCCATTGCGCCAGAGGCACGGAACACACCAATGCCCACAAGAATGGCCACCAGATAGGGAATAATACGGACTGCTGTGGTGAAACCATCCTTTGCGCCCTCGATAAAGGCATCGTATACATTCACCTTCTTCCTGATACCTGCCAGGATAAAAGCGATGATGATTGTCATCAGCAGGATGTTGGCTGTCGAGGTGCTTACCTTGTTCATTAGCACAGAGTCTAACTGTCCGAAGCCCCAGATGACGCCAGCCACCACGAGGGCTGCACCACCCAAGAAGAGCAGAATCGTACGGTTTAGCAGATTGATTTTCTGGAAAAGGCTGGTGATGATGACGCCTGCCAGAGTCGAGAAGAACGTCGCCAACAAGATGGGGATGAAGATGTCCGTAGGCTGGGCTGCTCCCATCTGGGCACGATACACCAGGATAGAAATAGGTATCAGTGTCAGTCCGCTCGTGTTCAGCACCAGAAACATGATCATCGGGTTGGTCGCGGTATCCTTCTTGGGGTTTAGTTCCTGCATCTGTTCCATCGCCTTCAGACCGAGGGGCGTAGCAGCGTTGTCCAGACCCAACATGTTGGCTGCGATGTTCATGAAGATGGAACCTGTGACTGGATGGCCTTTGGGGATATCGGGAAACAACTTGCTGAAGAGCGGACTCAGCAACTTGGCAAGGACGTTCACTACACCGCCCTTCTCGCCAATCTTCATGATGCCGAGCCAGAGGGCCAAAACACCTGTCAGGCCTAAGGAAATCTCAAAGGCCGTTTTCGACGAGGAGAACGTGGAGTCCATCATCGCGGGGAACACCTCGAAGTCTCCGAAAAACACGAGTTTCACCAGCGCAATCACAAATGCGATGATGAAAAATGCTATCCAAATCCAATTCAGTACCATATCAGCGGGCAAAGTTACACATTATTTTCGAATTATACAAATGGAACCGACGCTAATCTGTACCTTTATATATAAAAAAAGAGCGCCTGCTCTCACAGGCACCCTCTGTCAAGGTTAATATCTAAGTATCTGATGATTCTTTACTGATTTTCAGCTTTCCACCACTCTGATACGAAGTTAGTTCCATTTGCCCAACCTTCGAAGAACTTGTATGTACCCTTGATACTGTCACGTTCACGTAGCACTGGATAATCAATACCAACTGCCAACTTACAAGCGGGTTCGCCCTTAGGAGCTTTCATCTCATGCCAAGCTTTTTCCTTGTAAACGAACAACTTCAGCTTCTCGTTTGCTTCCTTGGCATTTGCAATATTTACACGAAGCGGAGTCGTAAGCTCATGAAGGAGTACTGGGCTACAAACGGGACCTCTTCCGGTATTAACCATTTCGTTACGTCCTACACCAAACAGGTCGTGAACCTCATAATCCTGAGTTACTGTTTCGACAGTAGTTTCACTGCCGCAGATAACGAGTGGAAGAGTACCGCCAGCGTGAGTCAACTTAATCTTTGCAGGGCTACCATACTTCACCTCCAAAACAATATCATTGAAATCAAAGTCAGAATTACCCTGTGCGCTCAAGTCCTCAGCAATAATCTTCAGGTCATATACTTCTTCTGTGGTATTGTAACCAGGATTACAATTGCTAGAAGGAATAGAGACTGGTGAGGCATCTTTCAGATGCTTGAACTTGACAGTATTGTCATACTTATAATAGGGCTGTGCAGGCGGATTGTTTTGAGGATCTTCAGCACCCTGAGCAAAATGAGTACCAGCATCTACAAAGAGTTTGCCTTTATAGGTCATACCAAACTGTTTATTCGCATATTCTGATGGACGAACGATTGATTCTGCTTGAACTACGGCATAATCGTTACCATAGCCTACCATACCACCGTTGATGTCATAATTAGCTGTTAAGAACTGACCATTCACCTTAAACAAAGACTTTGAGCCTAAGAAAACGAAGGAGTTGTTCACCCAATAAACCTTGTCTGTTACAACAGAAGCACCAGAAGGATCTCCACCCTCCAATACAAATTTACCATAAATTTTGAATTCACCTGTGTTATTTGCCTTATGAACTGTCAACTTACAGTTGTTATATACCTTCTCTGCATAGTCACTTACCTCGAAATCACCAGTATTGAATTGTCCCTCGTTCTTCCACTCGGTTTGGCTATTAGCAATGTGTGTTTTACCTGTGATGTTGGTTGTTCCGACGTTATGCATCTTTCCTCCAGCCTTTAAGCTTAATGATGCACCAGACAGTGAACCATTGTTGATAATCTCACCCCCGTTATTTTCTGTGGCGATGGCGCCAGTAATTTCTACTTCACCGTCATTGTAAAGCAACTCACTATTGTTATGCAGAGTTAACTTAGCAGCTTTGAT
This sequence comes from uncultured Prevotellaceae bacterium, assembly GCA_902785945.1. Classification (GTDB taxonomy): domain Bacteria; phylum Bacteroidota; class Bacteroidia; order Bacteroidales; family Bacteroidaceae; genus Prevotella. The sequence goes on along the minus strand of CADAAR010000012.1, from coordinate 126,945 downwards.
TTTATGACCTTGTGCATTGTATATCTTGGCTTGCTCATTCTGAGTGTAAATTTCTCCGGAAACAGTAATTGTACCCTCATTCCAAAGCACAGTTCCGGGTTTCTGCAAATAGATGTTTTCTGCCTCAATTGTACCGCCTTGGTTCAGCACCTTCCAGCCTCCAAAGAAATCCAAAGTCTTGGCTTTCACCTTACTGAGTGATTTCATATAAATACCAGCTTTAGAATTGGGGTCAAACTCAGAAAGGCCTGCATTTGTGATGTCAAGAATAGCACCAGGTGCTAAATATACTTTCATATTTTGGCCTGACCAACTTTTTAGAGTCAGTTTCTTGTCCTTTAATACAATAAAAGTCCAACCATCACCATTATTGCTAATAGTGCCTGAGAACTCTACATTACCATTAACATAAATCTTAACGCTATTTGCATTTTGGTCAACTGAAGAATACGCAGCATCGATATAAACAGATTTTGCATTGTTCCAATCTGTTACATTTTTAGCATAGGTTACACCACTTGCTGGTAACTCGTCAGGGAAATCTGGCATTGAAATGGTTGGAATAGCGGTTGTGAGATTGTCTCTGAAACTGGTGTTCCCCGGCAGGTTAAAATCTGCACCACGAGTGATGCCACGTGTAGCGCTGAAGCCCCAATCCTGATCGGGATCAATCGTTCCACCAATGTAATTCAAAAAGGCTTGATCGTACTTTGACTGAACACGATCTTCTTGAGCTGCCTGATCGAAATCAAAATCATGTGAGCAACTTGTGAATGCAGCGCACATAGCGGCTGCTGCGATTGTCATCAAATACTTTTTCATAAATTAAAAGTTTAATAAGTTATAGATATTGTTATTATTATCGTTTCAATAGTCCCTTTATTAGAACTCCGGTGCAAAGATAGAAAAAATAGATGGAATAATCATCATTTTATGTGTCAATAAATGTTAAATGCCTAAAAATACTTTGTTTTAGTCGATAAAAAGTCGGCAAACTTTAGACGGTTCGGCCTATGCCTTTTCCTTATTATATTGGGGATTCATGCTATTTCCCCATTGTTTTTTGCAAAGTTACAGAAAAATATCGTAATTTGCAAATTCATCGGGGAAAAAGTACAAATTGTCGAAAGCCTAGGGAACAATCGTTTTCTGCCTAAGGAATATTTGTTGCCTGCTTAGGTCGCAAAAAAATAAGAGCTTCCTGTCTGTAGAGAAGGGCCTCTTGCTGAATGATAAGAGCAGAGTATTAGGAAGCGACGAGATTGGCTACGATTAATGATCATCTTGGCTACGATTGGTGGTTTGGTCGGCTACGACTGGCAATCAGCTACGGGTAAGCAGCCAGCCAGCTACGTCCTTGCTATCAGAGAGAATACTGCTCGCAATAATCCTTCATCCCTCACATAATTGTTTGGAGCGCCTTTATACAAGAGGCCTGAGGCATGTGAGGGATGATTTTGTTCCCTCACAAATCCCTCACATAACCCTCACATGAAACATTACTAATACTTGTCATGAAAAGAAACACATGCGCGTACATAAATTATATATTGGGCTTAATATGTACGCATGAAATGGCTAGTAACGCTAACAGCCTAAAAGTTGGAGAGCTGATGTGAGGGATAAGTGAGGGATTTGTGAGGGTTGTTTGGAATCCCTCACATCTTTAAACCCCTTTGTACAAAGACGATTCTGAAGATTATGTGAGGGATAGCAGGATTTGTAACAAAAAGAGGGCATCTGCTCACGCAGACGCCCTCCACTTATAAAATCTTATGTTATGTATTTGAAATCAAGTTACTCGATTGTAATATTTGTAACTGTCATATTTCCATTGCCAAAATTAAGTCCTAAACCAGCATTTTCACTAGTGATATCTGAGATGAATTTGGTTGTCAATGGTACTTCTACACAGCCTTTGGTTGAATTATAAACGCTGGTAAGTTGACCATCGGTCGGCTCTAATTCTGATGTGTTATTGCCGATTTTCCAACCTGTAACATCATCAGCAGTCCATGCGGGCCAATTTGATCCTCTATTTAATTTCAACCACGAACCAGTGCCAATTGTACAATAAATACAAATCTTGGTTTTAGTGGTTGCGCTATTTAATGCTGTACTAACTACAGATGCGCTAATGTTAAATTGTGATGTAGCATTTCCGTTTCCGCCATTTTCTGGCCAGAATTGACCTGGTTTTGCTGCAGGTGTAGCACCAACAACAGTAATGTATGTAATAGTGAAGTTCTTACCCGTGATTGCAAGACTAGTTCCTAAGTCTTGTGTAACATCAAACTCAACATATCCATTTGTGGCATAACCGCTTTCTGTAGACTGTGATTTCGTTTGGTTGTTACAAGTAACTTCCCAATTATCTATGCTGACACCATAGACGCGAATCTTACTTCCTGCCGTAATAGATGCGGTACTCGTAGCATTTACAGTACTACCATCGTACAGGAAGCCAGCACCCTTTGTGTTGTAATCGTAAATCATGGTACCAGCGGGAGTAGCCATTACATAATATTTGGCGTCTGTAGAGGTTGTTGTACTTCCGCTACTGTATTCATACTTCCAAACGCTTGAGCTGCTAATTGATGGACGGGTGGGCATGGAGAGACCTTCCAGATTGTCATACAAATCTGTTGAGTTAACGTCAGTATACCAAACGCTGTTGCCAGTAGCATCTTCATCTTTTACCCAGTCAGAGAAATGTGTATAGACAGTACTTATATCGGTACGTTCCTTAGCCCAACGTGTACCCAATGGTGCCAAAATCTTGGCAGAGGCTTTACCTTTTTCTGCATTAATCATTCCAGCTAAGGATTGTGAATATTTCACTGCAATTTGGATGTCTTGAAGGTTCGTAATACCTTCGATATCCTTAGAACCATCAACCGTCAGATCTACAGGAGCATTAGAGTCGACCTCAGCCCCATTAACAACATTTCTCTCATTTTTATGGAGTGTATTGATCATCACGTTGGTTGGTTTATTCCCCAACAGGTTATGAACCTCGAAGTTATGTCCATTTGCGATTATCTGCAGAGGAAGGGTACCTCCAGCTGCCATCAGACGAATATTGGCATGGTGAGATGTCCAATTCGGATCGGGCATGCCGTCTTCCTGTGTATAGTTGGGCTCTGGATCGCTGGTTTTTAAAACGGTGCCACTATTATCTAAGGTATAGGTTACCAATACATACTTGTTTTGATAGATAATGGCATCGAACACAACGTCGTTATAATCGAAGTCTTTTCTGCTGTAACTAGCGCTGGCAATATCCTCACACATCACGCGACCGCCCTTAATAGCCGTCGTCTGGATAAAGACTTCTTTTCTAATTTTACCAGTGCTTGTTGTGATCTTTACTTTAGGAATTTTAGAATTTGCCTCTACAAGGCGGATAATCCAGTCTGTATAGTATTCATTGGCATCAACAATTCTGTTACCACCTCCACTAGGACCAGCAATATTACCTTTTGTCCAATCTGATCCAACGGCAGGTCCTTCTTCATAAACCATTTTTGAACCATCCCATTGACCATTGATTCTAGCCTTGGCTCCTGCAGCAACAGCATCTGCAGTGCTTTTCCAAGCGCCAGATACTTCATAATTTTGACCATTGGCATCTTGGAAATTGGTATATACGTTTGGATCTCGTGAGATGAAATCGAAGCAGACGTAATATTTGCCAGCAAATCTATGATCTGTTGTGATATAATAGCCATCAACAATGATCCATTTATCATGATATCTGCTGTCGTTAGAGTTGTGATAAGCAAAATTTTGGGTACCCCAATTGACAAACATGGTATTGCCGTTCCAATCTTGATTCGATGCTGCGTTGAAATTGTTTGCATGATCCCAATTACTGTTAATGGCATCTCCTCCAGGATTAGCATTATTTACATTCACTGAAGCAACACCGTCTGTGCCTAATCTTTCTGCGCTCTTACTAATCTGAAGATGATTCATCTTTGAAGAACCGAAAACAGATCCACCATCGTAATCAGTATATTGGCAATTCTCATCATCTGTATTTTCATTCTGACCCCATACTTGGGTTACAAAGAAATTCTTTAAATCTACGGGCGATACTTCGTAATATGACTCTGTAGGTATTTCACTCTTTGGCTTATTAACCCAATCGTGGATAGCTTGAGCTTCTCCTTCGGCCAAGGATGGGCATGATTCCCACAGATTACCATTTACATCTACACTACGAGTCACATTCTCCTCATCGTTACCGAAACCCCATGTGTGGTTGGGGTCTGGTTGACCATAATAGCTGATGAATGCATCCTCGAAGGCAAGTTTCTTCTGATCAAACGTTGTGGGGGTAATTTCATCGTCGTGACAGCTGACGAAAGCTCCACTAACAGTAACAGCCATAGCAGCCATTATCAAATACTTCTTCATTTTCATAAGATTTTTAATATTGTTACGTAACTTAAATTTTCCTTTGAAAAGATTCCTTGGGCGCAAAATTAGTATATTTTTCGGGAAAATCCAAGAGTTTAATCGTTAAATTCTGTAAAATACCCTATTTTTTGCACGTTTTATCGAATATTTTTGTAATTTTGGCGCAAATTTAGTGATTAATCATGGTAATGATGCAGTACACTAGGAAATTATTGATGACATTAGGTCTGCTTGGTGGCCTGATGCTGACTTCGTGTCATAAAGATGTGTTCAACGAAGACGATTACAATAAGATCATCGACGAAGCCTCGCCTGTGGACAGTGTAGATGCCAAACATACCTGGGAATTGGCACAAGATCATATCTATGTGGTGGAGGCAAATGTGCATATTGGCGTGAAGTCGGTCCAGATTCTGTCTGATAATCCGTTGACGGCTCTTAATGCAGAAATAATGGCAGAAAGCCCCATTGAGGATGGCGGACGAATCATGCTGGCTGCGACGGTGCCAACAAGGATATATCAGTTGTATGCAGCCTTGGTAGATGATAAGGGAAGTTATACGGTGGTGAGTTTTCCTGTTGAGACGACGGTGGTGAATTTCAGTGGTGTTAAGTCTACTGAATCGCAGAAGCCGCTCAAGGCCCGATTGGTACAGCAGAAACTGGTGTATTGCTTTGAGGAGGAGATGCCAGAACCAGGTGACTATGACTATAATGATGTGGTTTTGCGCTTGTCGCGTGAGGTTGTAGATAGCCGTCACCTGAAGATTGAGGTAGAACTGGTCGCTGTGGGTGGCTCGAAGCAATTGGCTGCTGGCATGCGATTGGTGGGCTATAAGGCTGAGGATATCGATAGTGTGACCATTGAGGGAGGCGGCTCTTTCGATTTAGGTGGTTCCCACTATAACGTACCTTTGCAGAAAATGGCTTCACCGTTATTTGAGAGTAGTAGTCTGTTGCAATCAGGCCGCAATGGAGAGGCTTTTCTTTATCTGTTTGAAGATGCCCATTGGGCAATGGGCGAAGATTTGAGCGTGACAAATCAAATTTTCCAACGTAAGAAATATAATGTGTCGAAATTGTCTAATGACAATTATGAAGTACTCCCCACGCGCACTGAGATCTATCATGTCTATTTCAAGGCGGATCAGAACATTAACGGTTTCACGCCAGGCATGTTCGATCCCTTTGTCCTTAGCCCCTATTATAGCACGATTTGGGAGTTGCATTGCTATCGTGACCGTGAGGCCCAGGTGACGCGTGAGTATAAGTTGACTAAAAGTAAGAATCTACCTTGGGCACTGATGATTCCATATGCCTCGTTCCGTTATCCTTTGGAGGGCGTGAACATCGGCTATAGCAAGGATGGTACTCTTTTTGGCGCCTACATGAACTTAGGCTGCTCCTTTGGAGAATGGTCAATGGACCGTACGAAGTGTATAGACTGGTATACGAGTCCAACCTTCAACCAGATATTCTAACATACAAGGGGCGCACCAATCGGTACGCCCCTTATCCTTTTTGTGGACCAGCCAGGGCTTGAACCTGGGACCTCCAGATTATGAGTCTGTTGCTCTAACCAACTGAGCTACAAGTCCGGTGAAATCGGCATTTCTGTCGTTTTCGGCTGCAAAGTTACATTAAAAACGTCAAATCTCCAAATATTTTTGTAACTTTGCACCCAATAATGATGATTTTATCGCCAGAGATTCATCTTTCCACACCATCTGCAGCAACAATTGGCTGTTTCGATGGGGTACATCGCGGGCATCAGATGCTCGTGAAGATGATGGTGCGTGAGGCTCGACAGCGGGGACTGAAACCCATTGCTGTGACGTTTGACCGTCTGCCACGCCAGCTTTTCGATCCAACCTTCCAGCCTCAGGTACTTTCTACGCTCGAGGAAAAAGAGACATATCTGAAGGAGCTGGGTGTAGAAGAGGTGATCGTATTGCCGTTCACCCATCAGTTGTCGGCACTCTCTGCGGAAGCGTTTATGCGAGAGATTCTGCGCGACCAATTGTCTGTGGAACTTTTAGTGACTGGTTACGACCATCGTTTTGGTCATGACAGGACAGAAGGATTCGACGACTATGTGCGTTATGGTCAGCGTCTTGGTATTGATGTGATGCGTGGAGATGTGGCAGTGATGGCTAACCAGATGGCTGTCAGTTCTACAGTTATTCGACAACTGTTGGCAGAAGAGGGACGTGTGGAAGTGATGCCCGAGGTGCTGACACGTCGTTATACCATCAGTGGACGTGTGGTCTCAGGTGAACATATTGGTCATGAACTGGGTTTCCCCACAGCGAATCTGGAGCCTGACAGCAAGGAGAAACTGATTCCTGCCAGTGGTGCCTATGCCGTCTGGGCGATGGTTGACGACCATCGGATGCCAGCGATGATGAATATCGGTACACGCCCTACTTTCGAGGGTAAACAACAGACGCTGGAGGTGCATATACTGAAAACAGTTGGTAATCTCTATGGTCAGTCAATGACGGTAGAGTTTGTGTGTCGTCTGCGGGCTGAGCAACGGTTTGATTCGCGTGAGGCGTTGGTGGTGCAGTTGGAACGCGATAAGAAGACAACAGAGGATATTTTGTATAACGACATTAAGACAACAGAGATATGAAGAATGCGATTATCTATTGGTTTGTGTTTTTAGCAGTTCAGATAATAGCTGGAGGTATTATACAGGTCATTTATCTGTTATGGAAGGGCCCTGGTGCAGTGTTGGATGTTACGGGCACTATTCTGACGATGACGCTTTTCAGTGTGGCGACGATGGTTTTGTTCCTTTGGCAGAAGTGGGCTGTGGTGGCACGCCATTGGATACAGACACGTCCCTGGGCCGTGCTCGTATGGTGTGTATTGGCAGCCTTGGGAACTATTATCCCCTCCGCATGGCTTCAGGAACAAATGCCTGAACTTCCGAATTTCGTGGAGGAGGAGTTCGACATGATTTTGCGTAATCGTTATGGTTATTTCGTTGTCGGGCTGCTGGCTCCGTTGGCTGAGGAATTGGTGTTCCGTGGCGCTATTCTGCGTTCACTGCTCAAATGGAACAGCCGACCTTGGGTGGCGATTCTTATTTCTGCCGTTTTGTTCAGTGCTGCCCATATGAACCCAGCTCAAATTCCTCATACGTTGCTGATAGGTCTGTTGTTAGGATGGCTTTATTACCGTACGGACAGTATCGTGCCTGGCGTGGTGTTCCATTGGGTGAACAATACTGTGGCCTATGTCCTCTATAATTTCTATCCGAATCCAGACATGACCACCACAGATCTGTTTGGCAGTCAGCAGCATGTGTTGATGGCGGTAGGTTTCTCACTATGTATCCTGATTCCATCGCTCTTGCAACTAAACATGAGGATGCAGAAATAAAAAAAGAGGAGGGTTGCTTTTGCAACCCTCTCTACGTTAGTATGTTATGAAAATTTGAGAGAATGGAAACTTCACAGTTTCCTTGTTTTAATAATGTGTTTAGATTATTATAGAGAAAGCATAGAATAATTATTCAATATAAGATGACTCCTCGGCCTTGGGTGTCACGACGGAGTCGGTGACATTTTCTGCCTGAACGGGACTCAGGATATTGACGGTGTCCACCTGCTGCTGACGATATTTGGCATATTCGTCTTTTGGATTGTCCCATCCGTAGTTCCAAGGTGCCTGTGCTGCATTGCCAATCGTTAGGAGGATGGCCACGACAGCTGCTGCCTTGAAGAGTGGCTTCAGACGAGAGGTCAGTGTAACAATCTTAGCCTTCGGCTCATCGTCGCCAATACTCTCGAGGATACGGGCGTCGAAATCATCGCCTAAGGTTTCCTCCTGCAGTCCGCAGTCGAAAAGTGACTTATATTTCATCAGATTGGCTGGCACGTCATCCTGACTGAAGAAGGTCCGTAGAATGGCCTCTTCCTGCAGGGTCGTTTCACCTTCCCAATAGCGCTCCAAGAGCTGTTCGATGTATTTATAGTCCATAATCCTCTGTTTCTATGAATTTTTGCTTGATGGTCTGGCGGGCTCGGAAGATATTGATTTTTACTTGTTCCTCGCTGATGCCTAATACCTGTGCTATCTCTTTATAACTTTTGCCTTCGAAGTCGCGCAACTGCATGCAACTACGCTGTTTCTCTGGCAGATGATTGATGAGTTGGCGTATCAGTTGGATGCGATCGCGCTGCATGGCCTGCTCCTCAGGATTGGATGTGTAGCTCAAATCGGGCGCATCGTGCCCCTCTTGTAAGCTTTGGTTCTGGTTTTCCGCTTTCTTCATCTTGTCGAGTGAGATGTTGCGGCAGATGGTAAGACAGAAGGCTTCGATACTTTCGATTTCATCCCAATGGTCTCGCCTGTTCCAGACCTTTATCATCGTTTCCTGCACAACGTCTTCTGCCTCCGCTCGGTTGAGAGTGATACGGAGGGCGAGCCGGAAGAGTTCGTTCTTCAGTGGCAACACGTCGTTCCGGAAACTGATCTTTTTCATCCTCTCTAATAATAATGACGATTGAGAAACGTGAAAGTTACAAAATAAGGCGAAATAATTTTTCGCCTTATTTTTGAATAATAGTACCACTCTGTCCGTCGAGGGCAGTGGCGAGGGTGATGATGACGCGTGAAACACCACTATCGATGGCACCCAAAGCATTTTCTATCTTAGGGAGCATACCACCACTGATGGTGCCGTCTTCTTTATATTTAATAAAGTCCGCGCGCGTAATAGTAGGAATGACCGAGTCGTTATCGTCAGGATTGCGCAAAACGCCTTTTTTCTCAAAGCTGAATATCAGCGTAACATCGTAATAGGGAGCGAGGGCTTTGGCTGTTTCGCTGGCAATGGTGTCGGCATTGGTGTTTAGAATGTTACCCTGTCCGTCATGCGTCAGAGGCGCCATCACAGGGGTAATGCCTTCCTCGATGAGTTTGCTGAGCATCTGGCCGTTGGCTTTGTCGACATCGCCTACGAAGCCGAAATCGACACCATCTTTGACGGGACGCTTGTGCGAGCGGATTACATCCATATCTGCACCTGTGAGACCTAAGGCATTGACGCCGTTGGCCTGAAGACGGGCCACGAGGTTCTTATTGACCAAGCCACCATAGACCATCGTAACCACACTGAGCATATCGGCATCAGTGATACGACGGCCGCCTACCATCTTCGACTCGATGCCAAGGGCTTCTGCCACCTTTGTGGCCTTACGGCCTCCACCATGCACCAAGACTTTCTTGCCAGCGATGGCACTGAAGTCCTTCAGTAATTGTGAGAGCTGGGCTTCGTCTTCCACCACAGCCCCACCTACTTTTACGATTGTCAGTTTCTCTTTCATGCGGTAGAAAATTATTTACTATTCACTCCAGATAGGTATAGCCATAGAGGCCTGAGCGATAGTTAGAGAGAAATTCTTTACCCTCATCGAGTGAAATCTTGCCCTGCTTCACACTCTTAGCCACCCAGACTTCAAGTTGACGGACAAGTTTCTTGGGATTATATTGCACGTATTCAAGCACTTCCTCTACCGTCTCACCGTCGATAATCTGGTCGATGTGGTAAGTGCCGTCCTTTTCAGAGATATGTACGGCATTGGTGTCACCAAAGAGATTGTGCATGTCACCTAAGATTTCCTGATAAGCGCCTACGAGGAACACACCCAGATAATAAGGCTCGTTTTTCTTCAGAGCATGAACGGGCAACGAGTGGGTGTTATGGCGATTGGTAGTGAAATTGGCAATCTTACCGTCACTGTCGCAGGTGATATCCTGAATAGTGGCGTTTCGTGTGGGACGCTCATCCAAACGCTGGATGGGCATGATGGGGAATACTTGATCGATAGCCCATGAGTCGCTGAGGCTCTGGAAGAGTGAGAAGTTGCAGAAGTACTTGTCGGCCAAGAGCTTGTCGATCTTCATCAGTTCCTCTGGGATATGCTTCAGACTCTTGGCGAGGGCATGAATCTCATGACAAACACTCCAATACATAGCCTCCACTTCAGCGCGGGTCTTCAAATCCACGATACCATGCGAGAAAAGATCGAGTACTTCTTCGCGGATCTGCTCAGCATCGTGCCAATCCTCGAGCACGTTGCGAGGTGAGAGGTTATCCCAGATGTCATAGAGATCCTTCACCAACTGGTGAGAATTCTCATCAGGCTCAAACTCCTCTGGCATTTCTGGCAGAGAGGCTGTCTCCAGTACATCGATGACAAGCACAGAATGGTGGGCAGCTAATGAGCGACCGCTCTCCGTGATGATATTGGGGTGAGGCAGGTCGTTCTTGTTGGCGGCATCCACAAAGGTGTAGATACAGTCATTGACATACTCCTGAATGGAGTAGTTCACAGAACTCTCGCTTGAAGGAGAGCGCGTGCCGTCGTAGTCGACACCAAGACCACCACCACAGTCCACGAAGTCGACATTATAGCCCATCTTATGCAGTTGGATATAGAATTGTGAGGCCTCGCGGAGAGCTGTCTGGATACGACGTATTTTTGTAATCTGTGAGCCGATGTGGAAATGAATCAGTCGCAGACAGTCGCGCATGCCTTTCTTATCGAGTAGTTCCAGAGCCTCCAGAAGCTCCGCACTCGTTAAACCGAACTTCGAGGCATCGCCACCGCTCTCCTCCCATTTGCCTGAGCCGGAGGAAGCCAGTTTGATACGGATGCCGATATTGGGTCGGATGTTCATCTTCTTGGCCTCACGGGCGATGATCTCCAATTCGTTCATCTTCTCAACGACGATGAATATCTGCTTACCCATCTTCTGTGCCAACAGAGCCAGTTCGATGTAGCTCTGATCCTTATAGCCATTGCAGACGATGATGGAGTCGCTTTGACACTGCATGGCAATCACAGCATGGAGCTCAGGCTTCGAACCTGCCTCCAAACCGAGGTTGAATTTGCGACCATGCGAGATGATTTCCTCGACGACAGGTTGCATCTGGTTCACCTTAATGGGATAGACGACATAGTTCTCGCCTTTGTATTCGTATTCTTCAGATGCTTTCTTAAAACAACTCCAGGTTTTCTCGATACGGTTGTCGAGGATATCTGGGAAACGCAGCAGCACAGGTGGCGTGACATCACGCAGTGCCAACTCGTCCATCACTTCACGCAGGTCAATCTGCGTGCCGTTCTTACAGGGAGTGACGTAAACATCACCTTTGTCGTTGATGCCGAAATAGGAAGTTCCCCAACCGTTGATGTTGTAGAGTTCCTTAGAGTCGTCAATAGTCCATTTCTTCATAAGCGGAATAGTCTAGTGTCCGGATTAAATATTTAATAGTTCGCGGATTTTTGCAACGCTGATTTTGATTTTCTCGTAATCGTCCATCAGGGTGACGTCGAGTGTATAGCGGGCCTTTGTATAGAAGGGCTCGCGCAGTTTCAACTGCTCACGGATAAACGTGATGAGCTCCTCTTGCGATTTGCCTTTCAATAGCGGACGTTCGTTCTTGCTCATCTTCAAGTGCATGTAGAGCGTCTCGGGCTCCACTTTCAGATAGACGACAGGTGCCTGCTGGTTCATATAGTCGATGTTGTCGAAGAAACAGGGTGTTCCTCCACCACAACTGATGATGACATCTTCAAACTCTGCCACCTCGTGGAGCATGTTCTTTTCTATCTCGCGGAAGCTCTCTTCACCACGTTCCTCAAAGATTTGTGCAACGGTTTTACGCATGCGACTGGTGATGTACCAGTCAAGGTCATAGAACGGAACATTTAGTTCCTTTGCCAGAGCCTTACCGATAGTGGTCTTGCCGGCTCCCATATATCCTATGAGGATAATGCGTATCATCAGCTCTTCTTGGCGGGTGTTGCTTCAATCACCTTCATGCACTCTTCATAAGTCAGCTTGGCAGCTTTCTCGTGCATGCTCTTAGGCAGACGGTAGTTCTTGCCGTCGTAGGAAAGATAGGGACCATAGCGTCCGTTGAGAACCTCAAGTTTCGGATCCTCGGTAAAGACGCGCAGGTGTTTCTGTGTCTCCTCCTTACGCTTCTCGTGGATGAGTTCGATAGCAGTTTCGAGTGTGATGGTCATCGGATCTTCATCCTTAGGCAAAGAAATATAAACTCTGTTGTGGAGTACGTAAGGTCCGAAACGTCCGGCACCAATGGTGACAGGAGAACCTTCGTATTCACCTAAGATACGAGGCAGACGGAACAGTTCAAGCGCTTCCTCCAGGGTAATCGTTTCCATGCTCTGATCTTTGCGGAGCTGTGCAAACTGAGGCTTGGTCTTATCTTCAGCAATACCAATCTGGACAACAGGTCCAAAACGTCCGATCTTCACGAATACGGGGCGTCCGCTCTTTGGGTCTATACCTAACTCACGCTCGCCGGCCTTGTGTTCTTGACGGCTGTTCATCGTTTTTTCTACATTGGGTTCAAAACCTTTATAGAAGTCGGTCATCATCTTCTGCCATTGTTCTTCGCCCTCGGCAATCTTATCGAAATCTAGCTCCACCTTAGCGGTGAAGTTATAGTCCATAATCTCCTTGAAGTGATCCATCAGGAAATCGTTCACCACCATACCAATGTCGGTAGGCAGGAGTTTGCCTTTCTCTGAGCCGACCAGTTCCTTACGCTTTTTCTCAGTTATCTGTTTGCCTTTCAGGACATCAACGGTATATTGACGCTCTTCACCTTTCTTGTCACCCTTCTGCACATATTCACGCTGTTGGATGGTAGAAATAGTGGGGGCATAGGTTGAAGGACGGCCGATGCCCAGTTCTTCAAGCTTGTGCACAAGGCTGGCTTCCGTATAGCGCTGGGGACCTTGGGTGAATCTTTCTGTGGCCAGAATCTCACGACGGGTCAACTCCTGTCCTTCATTCAATGGAGGTAGAATGTGCGAGAACTCGTCCTGCATCTCTTCATCGTCGATGGATTCGCGATAGACCTTGATAAAACCGTCGAACTTAACCACTTCGCCTTGAGCGACGAAAAGTTCATCGGTCCCGCTAACAGTGATGTTAACGGTGGTCTTCTCGATCTCGGCATCAGCCATCTGACTGGCAGCTGTGCGCTTCCAGATAAGCTCATAAAGGCGTTTCTCCTGAGGTGTTCCTTCTACATCCGTCTGATCCATATAGGTAGGACGGATGGCTTCGTGAGCCTCTTGGGCACCCTTAGAACTGGTGTGATACTGACGGGTCTTACTGTATTCCGGACCGTAGAGCTTGATGATCTCCTCCTTGCTGGCACCCAGACAGAGGGTTGACAGGTTGACAGAGTCAGTACGCATATAGGTGATACGTCCGTTTTCGTAGAGGTGCTGGGCCAACATCATCGTCTGACTGACAGTGAAGCCCAGTTTACGGGCGGCCTCCTGCTGTAGGGTTGATGTGGTGAAAGGAGGAGCCGGTGTACGCTTCAACGGCTTCTTGCTGATGCTCTCGACAGTGAAGGTAGCATCCTTACATTTATCAAGGAAGGCGAGCACCTCGTCACGGGTCTTGAAACGGCTACCTAACACGGCCTTTACCTCAGTGGCAGAGCCATCAGGATTGGTAATGGCGAAGATACCGTTGACACTATAGAAGGTCTCACTCTTGAAATTCTGTATCTCGCGCTCGCGCTCAACAATCAGACGAACGGCCACACTCTGAACACGACCTGCCGACAAAGCGGGCTTTACCTTGCGCCAAAGAACTGGTGACAGTTTGAAACCCACAAGACGGTCTAAAACGCGACGAGCCTGCTGGGCATTGACCAGGTTCATATCCAAATGGCGCGGATGCTCGATGGCCTCCAGAATAGCCGGTTTTGTGATTTCATGGAAAACAATACGGTTGGTTTTGCTTTCATCAAGTCCTAATACCTCACATAGATGCCATGAGATGGCTTCTCCCTCGCGGTCTTCATCGGATGCGAGCCAAACCTTCTCGGCTTTCTCGGCTTTCGATTTAAGCTCTGCAACTAATTTTGCCTTCTCGGCGGGAATCTCATATTCTGGTTCGAGCGTCTTGTCGTCGATGCTCAGTTCTTTCTTCTTCAAGTCACGGATATGCCCATAGCTCGACATGACTTTGAAGTCTTTTCCGAGGAATTTCTCGATCGTCTTTGCTTTGGCAGGAGACTCTACAATCACTAAGTTCTTTTGCATATTTTGCTTTGTTTTGTTTCTTTCGGGCTGCAAAAGTAAGCAAAAAAGTCGCTCCCACCTTATTTATATATAGGATTTTTTGTTTTATTAACGTTTCTCGACTAAGAATCGGTGTACCGCTTCGCGAATGGAATGCAGTCCAAAGCGTTCTACATACACCTCTCGTAATGGTACCCAAGCCAGCCCCTCTGCGTCGTCAGCAGCTTGCACAACAACCTCCTCTTCTTCAATATGACAGAGGAAGAAAAGGTCGAGCGTGTGGATGTCCATTCCCGAGTAGCGATAGACGTTGGGAATCGAAAAGAGATACTTCACGTTGTCGGCGCTGATGCGGAGGCCCGTCTCTTCGAAAATCTCACGCACCATTCCCTGTTCGGCATTCTCATTGTTGTCGACGAAGCCGCCAGGCAGATCAAGTGTACCCTTAGCAGGTTCTTTGGCTCGACGTGCCACTAGCAACTCACCCTTACCGTTAATGATAAAGGCGGCTGTTGAGGCTCTAGGGTTTTGGTAGTAGGTAAACCCACAATGACTGCAATGCTTGCTAAGGGCATTATGTATCTCAAAGTCGCTGCTGCCACACTTCGGGCAGTAATTGAAGAGGTCTAATGGATGATGTGTCATACGTTTACCAATTATCAGTGCGGAATGGGAAAAGTGGCAGATTGGCACCGTTCTTCACATTGCCAATCTGAAAGTTCTTGAAACAGTAACGAACGGCAACGGGCTTCTTGACCTCAGGACAAATAATCATGATGGCTTCGTCCCAATAGCCGCCACCAGATTGCCAGGAATGTCGGGCCTGTGCAGGATGGAACACCTTATCAGCGCCAGCCACCTCAAAACCTTCCATCTGCTCGAAAGGGGCATCAGCTGAGTAGTTGTCCTGCAGATGAATAAAGACGGTGTCATTCTTAATCGTCATATCCTTGAACGAGGAACTCTTGTAAAGCACATTCTCGAAACCATAATCTCTATGCAGTGCCGTATAGGCCAGACGCTCACCAACAGGTTGTTTCTGGGCTGGATGAATCTGCGAGTATTCATACGGATAAACCAAGTCGTTGATACACACCAAACTGCTATTTGGGATGATCTGTGCTGCCTTCCATTGCTGTTCGCGCAGCAGGGCTCCACTGATAGCGTTCAGATCACCGTCGTCATAAGCCCAAGGAGCAATCTGTACAAAGTAGAACGGAATCTCGCCAAGTCCGAACTGTGAACGCCATTGCTCCACAAGCAGTTTCATACGCTCAGAATATTGGTTACCAGGATCTCCAACATTCGAGCAACCTTGGTAATAAAGAATGCCTTTGACAGTAAAGTTCAGAATGGGATTGAAGGTGCCGTTACCCCAAAGCAGGCTGCGGTGATAGTCCCATTGCGCCCATTTCTTGCAGATTTCCACAGAGTCCGTTGGGTCATTGGTGTATTTCTGCAGGTTCTCTTTTGTTAGCCAACTCTCTACGCGCGTACCTCCTTTATTGGCTTCAATAAGACCAATGGGGATATCCAATGCTTCATGCAGTTGACGGGCAAAAAAATAACCTGTGGCAGAAAACTCGCCAACGGTCTTGGGAGAGCAGATGCGCCATTCGCATTGAGCATCCTCCTGAGGCTCTGCACGCATCACACTGGGAATCTTGACGGAACGAACACCTGTATGACGGGCTGATTCGATCACCCAGTGATTATAATCTTTGACAGGACACATGCCAAAACCTTTGACAGGCATCTCCATGTTCGACTGTCCTGCACAGACCCACACTTCACCTGCCACCACGTTACTGATGGTCAGCGTCTCACCGTCGTCAAAGGTAATTGACAGTGGATCGTAAGAGGCTTTAGGTGTCTTGACTTTGACAAGCCATTTGCCATTTTTGTCTGCTTTTGTGCTGACAATCTCGTTGTTCCAGGATGTGCTGACATTCACCGTTTTACCAGGTTGAGCCCATCCCCATAGACGGGCATCGGTCTGCTGTTGTAACACCATATTGTCGCAGATGATGTGCGGTAACCTTACTTTGGCCTGAGAACCAACCGTCAGTGCCGTGAGCGCTAGAATTGTCAGAATCTTCCTCATTTTTTGCTTATTGTTTTAGTTTTCTGCGTGCAAAGATACGAAAATAAAAATAAAATGATTAACTTTGCGCCAAAATAATTATTAAGAACAACATGAGAACGCTGAAAACAATTACAACGATGCTGCTGCTCGCATTGTCGATGGCTGCATTTGCACAGAAAGGAACAAAAATGGAATTATGGCCAAAGGGTGCACCAAACAATAATGGTGACGAGAATGACAAGGCAGAACTGACCGTTTATCTGCCCGATGCGAAGAAGGCTACGGGAAGAGCTGTCGTTTGCTGTCCTGGTGGTGGCTATTCTCATCTTGCTATGGACCATGAGGGACACCAGTGGGCCACTTTCTTCAATAGCAAGGGAATAGCATTGATTGTACTAAAATATCGTATGCCTCATGGTAACTACAAGATTCCTATTTCCGATGCTGAAGAGGCTATCAGAACGGTCCGTCGTAATGCCGTCGATTGGCATATTAATCATAAGGATGTGGGTATCATGGGCTTTTCTGCTGGCGGACATCTGGCCTCTACCATTGCGACGCATTCAAAAGGTGATGCTGCACCTAACTTTCAAATACTTTTCTATCCTGTCATCACCATGGATCCCGCCTTTACCCATAAGGGTTCACACGATAATTTCCTGGGTCAGGACCGTTCAAAGAAAGAGCTGAAGAAGTTGGAAACAGAATATAGCAATGACATTCAGGTGAACCGAACCACACCTCGTGCCTTTATTGCCTTGAGTGATGATGATCGTGCTGTGCCAGCAGCAAATGGCTTCAACTATTATTCTGAGTGCTATCGCAATGATGTGCCAGCCTCAATCCATATCTATCCTACAGGTGGTCACGGCTGGGGCTATCGGGAGACGTTTGCCTTCCATTACCAGATGATCTTTGAGCTTAAGGCTTGGTTGGAGAGCTTCTGATATAAAAAAGATGATGGTCGAAACCATCATCTTCTGTGTCGACACTTGGATTCGGACCAAGGACCCCCACCATGTCAAGGTGATACTCTAACCAGCTGAGCTATGCCGACCTGTTTATTGCGGGTGCAAAGGTAAGCATAAAAAATGAATTATGCAAGAAAAACGAAACTTTCTTGCATAATTTGTTTTTATCCTACAGTAATTTCTTGATTTCTGCTTCCAGATCTTTCATCTGGGAAGCGCGTTTAATCAGGTTGTTGCCTCGGTCGATGATGAAATAGTCGGGTATAGACTGAATGTTATACAACATCAGGCGTTGTGAGTTGATACCGTCCTCGTCACGAACATTGATCCAGGGGAGAGCAGCTGTCTGCTGTTTCCAGAAATGCTCGTCAGAATCGAGCGACACCTGATAAATCTCAAACCCCTGTGCAGCGTATTTGTTATAGAGTTCGCGCAGCAGCAGAATACGGGCTGGTGACTCGTCCATAGCGAAGATATGGAAGTCAAGTAAGACGACCTTCCCTTTCAGGTCTGTCAGATGACGTATTTGTCCATGATTGTCTTGTAGGGCGATATCCAGCACACCTGCCTCTTCTATCTTGCTGGCATCGATGGTCTGACCACTCTCGCCTTGGGTGATACGCATATTTTTCATGCCTTCAATGGCAATGTTGTGTAGGTTCTGACCACGTTCGGCATGGGGGTAATAAGTGTCCCAGCTGGTAGCGACGGCAGCAAACACCTTGATGTCATCCTTGTTGCTGCGAGGGTTGAAGAGCAACCAGTTGCCTAAGGTCTGGAAGAGCGCAAAATAAGAGTAGGCTTTCATTGGCTCCTTGAAGATGTAATTGGTCTTCACATCCTCTTTGTAGACATCAATTATTTTCAGAATGCTATCGTTGGCCTCGTCTACACCTAATGCCGTGTTCTCCTGAATGGCCATCGCCTGCTGGTGCAAGTTTATCTGTTTCAGTGTAAGTTCCTTAATGATGGCACAATTCTCCGAACCGCTGATCTCATACTGGGTGGCCATCTGCGGATATTGAGCTTTGATGGTAACGGTCTCAGTAGAGTCGATGCTGACATTGATAATCTGGTCAGAGATTCTCAGGCGGTAGAACTCTGGGGCTGTGGGGGCTTCCTCGCTGAAGGAGAAGTCGCCCTTATCGCTCAGCTTAACGGAGTCGATGATGCTAATGCCTTCAAGGCCCACGTTCTCAAAATAGAGCACGGAGTCGGCAGCATTGCTGATTTGTCCTTCTACATTGAATTTCTTATTGCTGCACGAGGTGGTGTTGAGTGCGCAGATTCCTATAATGGCTACGGATAAAAGCCCTTTAAAAGTCTTCCTCATTTTGAATATGTTTGATTTTGCGTGCAAAATTACAGTAATTTTCGCACATTCCAAAATTATTTCATAACTTTATGCCTACTTTCATCGCCAAGTTACGCAATTATTCATAAAAAAAGAAAAATAATTGGCAATTATTCGTTTATTTATTATATAATGTGTACCTTTGCGCAAATTTTTAGCGGCCACAGTTTTATGGTCGCACTGATATTTTTTATTTTTAGATGTTTTAAACAAGATGAATGTAATTACAAAGACCATTCAATTGGCTGATGGAAGGACCATCACCATTGAAACCGGGAAAGTGGCAAAACAGACCGATGGTGCCGTCATGCTGAAGATGAACAACACCGTACTCCTGGCCACTGTTTGTGCCGCAAAAGATGCAGTTCCCGGAACCGATTTCATGCCGTTGCAGGTAGACTATCGTGAACAGTACAGTGCCGCTGGCCGTTTTCCTGGTGGATTCACCAAGCGCGAAGGTAAAGCCTCAGACAATGAAATCCTCACATCCCGTCTGGTGGACCGTGTGCTCCGTCCGCTGTTCCCCAGCAACTATCACGCAGAAGTATTCGTAAATGTTATGCTGCTCAGCGCCGACGGTGTTGACCAGCCCGATGCTCTTGCCGGTTTTGCTGCCTCTGCAGCACTGGCATGCTCGGATATACCTTTCGAGTGCCCTATTTCGGAAGTCCGCGTTGCACGTGTCAACGGTGAGTATGTGATTGATCCTACCTTCGAGCAGATGAAGGAGGCCGATATGGACATCATGGTTGGTGCCTCGGCCGAGAACATTATGATGGTAGAGGGTGAGATGAAGGAGGTCAGCGAGCAGGATCTGCTGGGTGCCCTCAAGGCTGCGATGGATGCCATCAAGCCTATGTGCGAACTCCAGGCTGAGCTCTCTAAGGAGCTGGGCAAGGACGTGAAGCGTGAGTATGACCATGAGGTGAACGATGAGGCCCTCCGTGAGCAGATGAACAAGGAGTGCTATCAGCCCGCCTACGATGTGACCAAGCAGGCCCTCGAGAAGCAGGAGCGTGCTGAGGCCTTCGAGAAGATTCTCGAGGACTTCAAGGAGAAATACTTCGAGGCTCATCCTGAGATCACCGCTGATTCAGAGATCTCTAAGGATGAGTACGAGGCTATGATGGAGCGTTACTATCACGATGTGGAGCGCGATGCCATGCGTCGTTGCATCCTCGATGAGGGTATCCGTCTCGATGGCCGTAAGACCACCGACATCCGTCCTATTTGGTGCGAGGTATCTCCTCTGCCCATGCCTCACGGAAGTGCTATCTTCACACGTGGTGAGACACAGTCGCTGTCAACCTGTACCCTTGGTACCAAGCTCGATGAGAAGCTCGTTGACGACGTTTTGGAGCACGGCTATCAGCGTTTCCTGCTGCACTATAACTTCCCACCGTTCTGTACGGGTGAGGCCAAGGCACAGCGTGGCGTAGGCCGTCGTGAGATTGGTCACGGACACCTCGCTTGGCGCGGTCTGAAGGGTCAGATTCCTGAGGAGTTCCCTTACACCGTTCGTCTGGTCAGCCAGATTCTCGAGTCTAACGGTTCTTCTTCTATGGCTACCGTATGTGCTGGTACTCTCGCCCTGATGGATGCTGGTGTACCTATGAAGAAGCCCGTTTCTGGTATCGCAATGGGTCTGATCAAGAATCCTGGTGAAGAGAAATATGCAGTATTGAGTGATATCCTTGGCGATGAGGACCACCTGGGTGATATGGACTTCAAGACCACTGGTACAAAGGACGGTCTGACCGCTACTCAGATGGATATCAAGTGCGACGGTCTGTCGTTCGAGATTCTCGAGAAGGCTCTTATGCAGGCCAAGGCTGGTCGTGAGCACATCTTGAAGTGCCTCACCGACACCATCGCAGAGCCGCGTGCAGAGATGAAGCCTCAGGTACCGCGTATCGAGGCATTCGATATTCCCAAGGAGTTCATTGGTGCTGTGATTGGCCCTGGTGGCAAGATCATCCAGCAGATGCAGGAGGATACGGGTGCTACCATTACCATCGATGAGGCTGATGGCGTAGGTCACGTACAGGTGAGCGCTCCCAACAAGGAGAGCATCGACGCTGCCATCGCAAAGATCAAGGCCATCGTTGCTATTCCTGAGGTGGGTGAGATCTACGACGGTGTGGTTCGTTCGATCATGCCTTACGGCTGCTTCGTTGAGATTATGCCTGGTAAGGATGGTCTGCTCCATATCTCTGAGATCGACTGGAAGCGTCTCGAGACTGTCGAGGAGGCTGGTATCAAGGAGGGCGACCACATTCAGGTGAAGCTCCTCGAAATAGATCCTAAGACTGGTAAGTACAAGCTCTCTCATCGTGTGCTTATCGACAAGCCCGAGGGTTATGTAGAGCCCCAGCAGCGTCGTCGTGAGCGTGGTGAGCGTCCTGAGCGTGGCGAAAGAGGTGACCGTCGCGACCGTCGTCCCGATCGTGGTGACCGTCGTGAGCGTCATGGAGACCGTGGTGATCGTCGTCCGCGTCCTGAGAACCAGGAACAGCAGGAGGCTCCAAAGGAGAACAACGAGCCGAAGGACTTCAGTGATTCACTCGATCACATGGATTTCTAAGATAGAAATTGAACAAAAAGAGGGCTGCATTTCTCGAAAATGCAGCCTTTTTTTAAAAAAGTCTCAAAAAAATTGCACCCGCTTAACAGCAAAACCTGCTTCAGTAGCTCAGTTGGTTAGAGCACCTGACTGTTAATCAGGGGGTCGTTGGTTCAAGCCCATCCTGAAGCGCCCATGAGGAGTTAGAGAAATCTAACTCCTCTTTTTTTGTCTACCTTACCCCTTTATCAAATAGCCACTTTACCAGAGACCGATTCCGCGAACAGATCTTCGTAATCCAGAGGCCGATTGGGCTATAGAATAATTTGGTGATCCATTTCTCGCGACGCTTCCTGCGGAAGATGTCATGATTCGTTTCGCTGAAGGGAATGCCCTTGATGATAGCTTGCGAGGCGTTTCTGCCAGTAACGATGGCATAGTAGAGTCCTTCATACGTTAGCTTGTTTGCAAAGCCGCCAGCGTCGCCTATCAGCAGGATGTGGTCATGTTGCGATTCCACAACCTCCACGGGAATGTTGGCTCCACGAATCTTTGTCTCTGCGATGCCCAGTTCCGCCAGAAGTTTCCTGAATCCTTCTGTCGAAGCGTCTTTGGCGCCATAACCTACTACGTCGTAGCCTTGATGGGGGAAGCGGTAGTAGTAGCCATGATCGTAACGGGCTGAGATTTCGCCATCCAGTACATCATCCCTCTTCTCCACTTTCTGTTCTAGGAACTGGTAATTCCCGTGATACGGGCCCGACAATTGTTTCCTCACACGGCTATTAGCCCCGTCGGCAGCTACCAGATAACGACACACTATCTGCAGGCCAGAGCGCAATGTGATCAGGATTTTCCCATCCTCCTGTTCTTCAAAATGTGAGAAGGCATCCTGCACGAATTCCCCATCCATCTGCAGATAATGTTGCAACAGGGCATTGTCAAACTCCCTTCTGTTCACATTCCTCAGTTCTTCTGCAGGTTCTATTTCTGCCACGATTTTCCTGTCGATTATCAACCTCAGTCTGGTCACAGGCAGGTAATTGTAGTTCAGATCAGGCATCAAATTATCTAAAAGATGCCATGCTTTTGGAGTCAGACCACCACCACACACTTTCTCGCGAGGGAATTGTTGGAAATCCACCAGCACGCACGCTACGCCAGCCTCCTTCAGCAGGTTCGCGCAAGTGGAACCAGCAGGGCCTGCGCCTATAATTACTACCGTTGTTTCTTTTGTTTTCGCATTCATCGCTGCAAAGGTAATCAAAAGTTCTGAAAAAAAGAGTTAAAAAACGCGCAATATGTATTGGCTCTCGATAATTCTGAGTACTTTTGCAGCGATGAAAAAGCTGATTTCCATATTGTTAGTGTTCTTTCCTGCCTTCTCAATGGCGCAAGGACAGACGGATCATAATTTCGAGGTGGCCAAGAACCTCGATATATTTAATAATGTATATAAGAACCTCGACTTGCTCTATGTCGACACGTTGAATCCGAAAGATGTTATCGGCACGGGCATCAATGCGATGCTGCGTCGATTGGATCCCTATACAGAGTACTATGCACAGGACGAGACGAAAAACCTACGGATGATGCTTACAGGTAAGTATGCTGGCATCGGTGCCCTGATACGCAAGCATCAGAAACTGAACCGCGTGGTGATCGACGAACCCTATGCCAATATGCCTGCCGCTGAGGCAGGTCTGCAGAAGGGTGATATCATCCTGAGCATCGACGATACGCTGATGACGGATAAGGAAGTAAGCTTTGTGAGCAGTCATCTGCGTGGCGAGCCTGGCACTAGTTTCCTGTTGAAGGTGATGCGTCCCTCTACGGGCAAGCTGATGAATTTCAAGATTACCCGCAGGAACATCAAACTGCCAGAGTTGCCTTATTATGGTATGCGTGAGGGCAACATTGGCTATATCAACTTCAACAGTTTTACGCAGGAGAGTGCCAAGGAGGTGCGTCGTGCCTTTGTCGATCTGAAGAAACAGGGTGCCACCTCACTCATCTTCGATCTTCGTAACAATGGCGGAGGCTCTGAGTCAGAGGCTGTTGACATCGTGAATCTCTGGGTGCCGAAGGGCGTCACCGTTGTCGATAATCGTGGTAAGGTGAAGCAGGCTAGTCATGTTTATAAGACCCGTCTGGAGCCTACGGATACCGTGATGCCTGTTGTAGTGCTGGTAAACGGTGAGTCGGCCAGTGCCAGCGAGATTACCAGTGGTGCCCTGCAGGACCTGGACCGTGCAGTAATTTTAGGTACGCGCACATACGGGAAGGGACTTGTGCAGATTCCCATCGACCTGCCTTACAATACCAACATGAAGGTGACGACCTCGAAATACTATATCCCCAGCGGTCGTTGTATTCAGGCCATCAACTACAAGCAAGGAAGCACAGGTTATCGTGAACATATCCCTGACTCACTGACCAAGGTGTTCTATACCGCAGGTGGTCGTGAGGTGCGCGATGGTGGTGGCATCAAGCCCGATGTGGAGGTGAAGGCCGACACGATTCCTAACATCGCTTTCTATCTCTCAGCCTCAGGACAGGATTCGACGGAGGTGATGTTCGACTATGTGGTCGATTATATCGCCAAACATCCTACGATTGCCGAACCAGCCAAGTTCCATCTGACAGATGCTGACTGGGAAGAGTTTAAGGCCCGTGTCATCAAAAGCGGATTTACCTACGATCCCGTTAGCAAGAAACAGTTTGACGAGTTGGTGAAGACGGCTAAGTTTGAGGGTTATTACGATGATGCCAAGCCTGCCTTCGACAATCTGGAGCAGAAATTGAATCACGATGTGGCCTTCGACCTGGAGAAGCACAAAGCCGTGCTCCTGCAGATACTGGAGAGCGACATCATTGCACACTATTATTATCAGTCGGGTGCTATCGAGGCAGGACTCAATTCTGACAAGCAGTTGAAGGAGGCCGAACGTTTGCTGAAGAACCCGGAGGAATATCGTAAATTGCTGGCTCCCCAGAAACCCAAAGAAACCTCGTCGCTTATCAAAATCGACAAGAAACCGATAGGAAATATCTCCCTGAAACAGAAGAAATTAGAAATATTTAGTGCTTTATCGTAAAAAAGTCGCTAATTATTTGGTAAATTGAGAAAAAATATGTAATTTTGCACCCGTTCAGTGGAATGAGAGACCCGGAAGGGCCTCTCTTTTTCATTATAATACACGTTTGATAGATGATTAATAAAGAGACGATTAAGACTTTAGTGGAAGAGTGGTTGCAGGGCAACGACTACTTCTTGGTAGACATTATGTTTGGTTCAGACGACCGCATTGTGATTGAGATTGACCATGCCGACGGTGTCTGGATTGAGGACTGTGCAGCATTGAGCCGTTTCCTG
Organism: uncultured Prevotellaceae bacterium; assembly: GCA_902785945.1. Classification (GTDB taxonomy): domain Bacteria; phylum Bacteroidota; class Bacteroidia; order Bacteroidales; family Bacteroidaceae; genus Prevotella. Next base: position 102,073 of record CADAAR010000012.1, on the reverse strand, counting down.
CAGGAACGCTTAGGCGATGAGCTGGGCGATTTCGAACTGGAGGTGGGAAGTGCTGGTATCGGCCAACCCTTCAAGGTGGAACAGCAGTATGTTAACCACATTGGCGACGAAATCGAGGTGCTGGGTGCCGACGGCAAGAAAGTGGCTGGCATCCTGAAGGAGGTGAATGGTCGTGAGTTCGTGCTCACCGTCAAGGAAAAGCAAACGGTGGAAGGCAAAAAGCGTCCCGTGATGGTTGACGTCGATAAGACCTATTCGATGGATAGCGTGAAATACGCCAAGTATGTGCTGGCCTTCAAGTAATCGGAATAATCAGAAAAAATTAATTATAATGGCAACAAAAAAAGATGTGAAAGGCCCCTCAATGATTGAGACCTTTCAGGAATTTAAAGAGACAAAGAACATTGACCGTACGACTTTGGTGAGTGTGCTGGAAGAAAGCTTCCGCAATGTTATCGCAAAGATCTATGGATCGGATGAAAACTTTGACGTAATCGTCAACCCTGACAAGGGAGACTTCGAGATTCACCGTAACCGTATTGTAGTAGCAGACGGCGAGGTGGAGGATGAGAACAAGGAAATCGCCTTGAGCGAGGCCCAGAAGATTGAACCCGACTATGAGGTAGGTGAGGAAGTGTCCGAGGAGGTGAACTTCCAGAAGTTTGGTCGTCGTGCCATTCTGAACCTTCGTCAGACACTGGCTTCGAAGATTCTCGAGCTGGAGCACGATTCTCTGTATCAGAAGTACAAGGACCGTGTGGGTCAGGTGGTCAGTGGCGAGGTTTACCAGATTTGGAAGCGTGAGGTGCTGCTGATTGACGATGAGGGCAATGAGCTCCATCTGCCGAAGGGTGAGCAGATTCCTAACGACAACTATCACAAGGGCGAGACCGTTCGTGCCATCGTGAAGGAGGTACAGAACGAGAACAACAATCCCCGTATTATCCTTTCGCGTACCTCTCCCGTGTTCCTGGAGCGTCTGCTCGAGGCTGAGGTGCCTGAGATCAACGATGGTCTGATTACCATCCGTCGTGTGGCCCGTATGCCAGGCGATCGTGCCAAGGTAGCTGTAGAGAGCTACGACGAGCGTATCGATCCGGTAGGTGCCTGCGTAGGTGTGAAGGGTAGTCGTGTGCATGGTATCGTTCGTGAGCTGTGTAATGAGAATATCGACGTGATCAACTACTCTAGCAATGTACAGTTGTTTATCACCCGTGCCCTGAGCCCTGCCAAGATTTCCAGCATCACCATCGATCAGGAGAATCACAAGGCTGAGGTTTATCTGCAGCCAGAGGAGGTATCACTGGCCATCGGTCGTGGCGGTATGAATATCAAGCTCGCCTCGATGTTGACAGAGTATACCATCGATGTCTTCCGTGTGGTAAGCGAGAACGAGGCCGATGAGGATATCTATCTGGATGAGTTCGCTGACGAGATCGACCAGTGGGTTATCGACTCTATCAAGGCTATCGGTCTGGATACCGCTAAGTCTGTGCTCAACGCTCCCCGTGAGATGCTCATTGAGAAGGCTGACCTCGAGGAGGAGACTGTTGACCACGTGATTGAGGTACTGAAGTCCGAGTTTGAATAAATTGTAAATTGTAAATCGTCAAATTGTAAATTGATAGATGGGTGTTAGATTAAATAAAGTATTAACAGAGCTTAATATAGGTCTTCAAACGGCAGTTGATTACCTAAAGAATAAGAAGAGCCTGGGTGAGATCAAGGACGATGCCAATGTGAACACCAAGATCAGTGACGAGCAGTATGAAGCACTCGTCAAGGAGTTCAAGGGCGATAAGGACGTGAAGAAACAGGCCAATATGATTTTCCCCAAGAAGGAGAAAAAGGATAAGCCGAAACCTAAAGAGACAGTGACAGCAGAGGTGAAGACAGAGCCTCGCCAGTCGTTTAAGCCTTTAGGTAAGATAGACCTTGATAACCTCAATGGCAAGAAACCTGCTGCCAAGCCGGTTGCGGAACCTGCCAAGGAGGAGAAGCCTGCACCAGTGGTTACTGCCGAAAAGCCACAGGCAGGTGATACATCGGAAAAGACTCCGGTGAAGGAAGAGGTCAAGAAAGAAGAAGTGAAAGTAGCAGAGGTTAAGCCCGAGCCAGTGGTGGAGGCAAAGCCGGAGAAGCCAGAAACTCCAGAAGTTCCGAAAACTCCGGTAATTTCAGAAACTCCAGAGTCGGAGTCAGAGCCAGAGACCGAAAAGGTTGCCCCTGAGGTCTTTAAGCTGAAGACTGAGCAGAAGGCTGCGCCAAACCTCAATGTTGTTGGTAAGATCGACCTCGACTCGCTCAACCAGAGCACGCGTCCGAAGAAGAAATCTAAGGAAGAGCGTCGTAAGGAGCGCGAGGAGAAGTTTGCCCAGATGCATGGTGGCAATAATGGCGAAAAGAAGAAGCGCGAGCGTATCCATAGTGGAAAAGAGCGTGTGGATATCGAGGCAGCTGCCAACCAGGACAACGGTAAGAACAACAAGAAGAACAATAAGAACAAGGGTGGCAACCAGAACTTCCAAGACAACGGTAACCAACAGCAGGGTGGTAAGAAGAATAAGAAGAACCGTCCTGTGAAGCCTTTGGAGGTGGATGATGAGGCTGTAGCCCGTCAGGTGAAGGAGACACTGGCCCGTCTGACAACGAAGAATCAGAACAAGAAAGGTGCCAAGTACCGTCGTGAGAAGCGTGACGCTGTTGCTGAGCGTATGCAGGAGGAGATGGAGTCACAGGCAGCAGAGAGCAAGGTGCTGAAGCTGACGGAGTTTGTGACCGTTTCCGAGCTGGCCACAATGATGAACGTGGGTGTGAACCAGGTGATCGGTACCTGTATGAGCATTGGTCTTATGGTGTCTATCAACCAGCGTCTCGATGCTGAGACCATCAACATCGTTGCCGATGAGTTTGGATTCACTACGGAATATGTGTCTGCAGAAGTCCAGAACGCTATCACAGAAGAGGAGGATGATGAGAACGATCTGATTTCTCGTGCTCCGATCGTAACGGTAATGGGACATGTTGACCATGGTAAGACCTCTTTGCTCGACCATATCCGCAATACCAATGTGATTGCCGGTGAGGCAGGTGGTATCACCCAGCACATCGGTGCTTACAATGTGACACTGAAGGATGGTCATAGCATTACGTTCCTTGATACCCCTGGTCACGAGGCCTTCACCGCTATGCGTGCCCGTGGTGCTCAGGTAACGGATATCGCCATTATCATCGTCGCAGCTGATGACTCTGTGATGCCTACTACCAAGGAGGCTATCGCTCATGCCCAGGCTGCTAACGTGCCGATGGTGTTTGCCATCAATAAGATTGATAAGCCAGGTGCCAACCCCGATAAGATCCGTGAGGATCTGGCCAACATGAATCTGTTGGTGGAAGAGTGGGGTGGTAAGTACCAGTGTCAGGAAATCAGTGCCAAGAAGGGACAGGGTGTCTATGAACTGCTCGAAAAGGTGTTGCTTGAGGCCGAGATGCTCGACCTGAAGGCTAATCCTAACCGTAAGGCCACTGGTTCTATCATCGAGTCCTCGCTTGACAAGGGTCGTGGTTATGTTTCTACTGTCCTCGTGTCAAATGGTACACTGAAGATTGGCGACGTCGTGATTGCAGGTACGGCCTGGGGTCGTGTCAAGGCCATGTTCAATGAGCGTAACCAGCGCATCGAAAAGGCTGGTCCTTCTGAACCCGCTATCATCCTTGGATTGAATGGTGCGCCTACTGCTGGTGACTCCTTCCACGTGATGGAGACGGAGCAGGAAGCCCGTGAAATCGCTAATAAGCGTATCCAGTTGCAGCGTGAACAGAGCCTGCGTACAACCACCAAGCTTGGTCTCGACGAGTTGTCGCATCGTATCGCTTTGGGTGAGTTCCACGAGTTGAACATCATCGTGAAGGGTGATACTGACGGTTCTATTGAGGCTCTCTCTGATTCGTTCATCAAGCTTTCTACCGAGAAGGTTCAGGTCAACGTCATTTCGAAGGCCGTAGGTCAGATTTCAGAGAACGATGTCATGCTGGCTTCGGCTTCTGAGGCTATCATCATCGGCTTCCAGGTACGTCCTTCTGCCGATGCCCGTCGTGCTGCCGACCGTGAGGGTGTGGAGATCAACACTTACTCTATCATCTACGACGCTATCGACGATGTGAAGCAGACCATGCAGGGTATGCTCGACAAGGTGAAGAAGGAGATTGTCTCTGGTGAGATTGAGGTGAAGCAGGTGTTCAAGATATCGAAGGTGGGTACTGTGGCTGGTGGTCTGGTGACCGACGGTAAGGTACACAACAAGGATAAGGCCCGTGTCATTCGTGACGGTATCGTCATCCACACGGCTCCTATCGATGCCCTGAAGCGCTACAAGGACGATGCCAAGGAAGTGGCAACAGGCTTGGAGTGCGGTATCTCACTGGTGAACTTCAACGACATCCAGGTTGGTGATATCATCGAGACCTTCACTGAGATTGAGGTAGAACAGAAACTGTAAGAATGGCAGCGAAACGCAAGCTACGTCCCTTTTACCGGCGACTGACTCGACGCATTGGTATCGCGCAGCTCATCGTCATGGCCCTGTTTTCGTATTTCCTTTATGATGGGGCTGTAGACATTGTGACATGGGAGGAATGCGGCCTTTACAGGAATTTCCTGAATGGTACTGAGAAAGACATCCAAAGAATTCTCTCGGATGTTTATGTGGGAGCCAAGAATCATGTGCCGGAAATAGAGGAGAATCTCGACCATCCCGACAATATGTATGACATCATGGAGCGGGTGGTTGAGTTGAATCCTCATATCCGTAGCTGTGGCGTCAGTTTTGTAGCCGACTACTATCCGCAGAAAGGACACTGGTTCTGTCCTTACGCGGTAAAAGGGGAAGACGGAACAGTTGAGCGGCGCACCATCGGCGATGCCCAGCACGACTATCTCCATGCTGAGTGGTTTGAGGAGGCTCTTGAGGCTGATAGTGGCTATTGGTCGAAACCCTTCTTCGAATCGAATGATACCATTATTCCATTGGTATCCTACATGATTCCTATCCACAACAAGCAGGGTAAGACTGTGGCCATTCTCGGAGCCGACCTGTCGCTGGAGTGGTTCAGTGAGAAGTTGATGAAAGGCAAGGCTACCCGAGGTAAAAACGTCAAACTCAATGTTAAGTCAGATCAGGAAGTAGAGGTCAGTTCTGACGACTCAGACGAAATCATTACCAGTGGCATCATGGAGCTGAGAGCACTAGGATGCACTAACTTCATCATCGACCAGGATGGTACGTATATAGCTCATCCGGACAGTGGCTTTGTGATCAATAAGAATTATTTCGAGTTGGCTAAGGCAACGAATGATACCATCGACGATTATATAGGCCGTAGGATGGTGGCAGGAGAGAGTGGAACCTACACCGACAAGAAAGGTAAGGAATGCTCTTTCCCGTACTTCGACTATGACGGCGGCAATGCCTATTTGTTCTTCTGTCCTGTTGAACATACCAGTTGGTCGATAGCCATTGCCGTTCCGAGTGCTTTGATCAATGCCGTCGGCATCGTTGTCGGCATCGCCCTGCTACTTATGATTGGTCTCGCCTTGCTGGTGGTGCGGTTTGTGGGTAAGTTCGTCGCCAAGCGTGCTACCCGCCCGTTGGGCTTGCTGGCAGCATCTGCCGACGAGGTAGCGAAAGGAAATTTCAATGCCCCCTTGCCCCAACTGAAGCATAATGATGAGATCCGTCAGTTGCGCGACTCCTTTGAGGAGATGCAGCACTCGCTCACGCATTATATCGATGAGCTCAAGGATACCACTGCTTCGAAGGCTGCTATTGAGAATGAGCTGAAGGTGGCGCACGATATCCAGATGTCGATGTTGCCCAAGACCTTCCCGCCTTATCCTGAGCGCGACGATATCGATATCTACGGCTCGCTGACACCAGCTAAGGATGTGGGTGGCGACCTCTTCGACTTCTTTATTCGCAATGAAAAGTTGTTCTTCTGCATTGGCGATGTGTCTGGAAAGGGTGTGCCCGCCTCCTTGGTGATGGCCGTCACACGTTCCCTGTTCCGTAATATCGCAGCTCATGTGGCTGAGCCTCATGAGATTGTCAGAACACTCAATGACGCCATGTCGGAAAACAACGAAACGAATATGTTCGTCACACTCTTTGTGGGTGTACTGGATCTCGAAAACGGATATCTCAGCTATTGTAATGCTGGTCACAACTATGCGATGCTTATCGGAAATCTGGTCAGCACGCTTCCTTGTGATCACAATCTGCCTGTTGGCGCCATGCCTGACATGACCTTTACGAAACAGGAGATGGCCATTGAGCCTGAGACTACCATCTTCCTCTATACCGATGGCCTCAATGAGGCAGAGGATCCAGGTCATGCGCTGTTTGGCGTTCAGCGTATCATCCGTATTGCAGAATCGCTGGTGAAGGAAGGCAAGAATCAGCCTGATGCCATCATTAATCAGATGATTGAGGGCGTTCACCGGTTTGTGGACGATGCGGAGCAAAGTGACGATATGACCATTTTGGCTATCAAATATGGGAAAAGACGATAACAAACTCGTACGTCGCATCGCCGAACAGAAATATGAGTTCGGCTTCACGACCGACGTACATACAGAAATCATAGAAAAGGGGCTGAACGAGGATATTGTTCGGCTCATCTCTGCCAAGAAAGGGGAGCCCGAGTGGATGCTCGAGTTCCGCTTGAAGGCATTCCGCTATTGGAAGGAGCAGACAGAACCCAAATGGGGACATGTGCATGTGCCTGAGATTGATTACCAGGCCATCAGTTATTATGCCGATCCGATGGCAAAGAAAAGGAGTCAGGAGTCAGGAGACAAGAGTCAGGAGATTGACCCTGAGTTGGAGAAGACCTTCGATAAGTTGGGCATTCCCCTTGAGGAGCGTCTGGCTCTCTCTGGCAATACGGCTGTCGATGCCATCATGGACTCTGTCAGCGTGAAGACCACCTTCAAGGAGAAGCTCCGCGAGAAGGGTGTCATCTTCTGCTCGATTGGCGATGCCATTAAGGAGCATCCTGACCTGGTGCGCGAATATCTGGGCTCTGTAGTGCCTTATAAGGATAATTTCTTTGCAGCGCTGAACTCGGCAGTCTTCTCTGATGGCTCGTTTGTGTATATCCCCAAGGGGGTGCGCTGTCCGATGGAGCTAAGCAGCTATTTCCGTATCAATGCCCGTAACACGGGTCAGTTTGAGCGTACGCTGATTATCGCTGACGATGATGCTTATGTCTCCTATCTCGAAGGCTGCACCGCCCCGATGCGTGACGAAAACCAGCTGCATGCGGCCATCGTTGAAATCATCGTCAAGGATCGTGCAGAGGTGAAATACTCCACCGTTCAGAATTGGTATCCTGGTGATGAAAATGGTAAGGGCGGTGTGCTGAACCTCGTGACGAAGCGAGGCGACCTGCGGGGTGTCGACTCCAAACTCTCGTGGACACAGGTGGAGACGGGCTCTGCCATCACGTGGAAATATCCCTCGTGTATCCTCAGAGGCGATAACTCACAGGCAGAGTTCTATTCAGTGGCAGTCACCAACAACTATCAGGAGGCTGACACAGGTACGAAGATGATTCACATTGGTAAAAATACCAAGTCGACGATTATCTCGAAGGGTATTTCTGCTGGTCACTCTCAAAACAGCTATCGTGGTTTGGTGCGTGCTGCGGCTACTGCCGATAATGCTCGTAACTATAGCTCGTGCGATTCACTGCTCTTGGGCTCTGACTGTGGCGCCCATACTTTCCCCTATATGGATGTGCACAACGATACGGCCATCTTTGAGCACGAGGCTACCACTTCGAAGATCAGCGAAGACCAACTTTTCTACTGCAATCAACGTGGCATTCCCACAGAGCAGGCTGTTGGTCTTATCGTCAATGGCTATGCCAAGGAAGTGCTGCAGAAGTTGCCCATGGAGTTTGCCGTCGAGGCGCAGAAGCTCCTCTCCGTCTCCCTCGAAGGCACGGTAGGCTAAATTGTCAGATTGTAAATTGTCAAATAGTCAAATAAATAGATGTTAGAAGTTAAGAACTTACACGCTAAGATTGGCGAGAAAGAGATATTAAAAGGCATCGACCTTGTGATCAACGATGGCGAGACGCATGCTATCATGGGACCCAATGGCTCGGGCAAGTCGACGCTGAGTGCTGTGCTCGTAGGTAATCCGCTTTACGAAGTGACTGAGGGCGAAGCTTATTTCAATGGCAAGAATCTCCTGGAGATGAAGCCTGAGGACAGGGCGCACGAAGGTTTGTTCCTGTCGTTTCAGTATCCTGTGGAGATTCCTGGTGTCTCAATGACCAACTTCATGAAAGCTGCCATCAACGAGAAACGTAAGTATCAGGGTCTCGAGCCGATGAATGCGGCTGAGTTTCTGAAGTTGCAACGTGAGAAGCGTAAGATTGTGGAACTCGACTCGAAGTTGGCCAACCGTTCAGTGAACGAGGGCTTTAGCGGTGGTGAGAAGAAGCGCAACGAGATATTCCAGATGGCCATGCTTGAACCCAAACTGAGCATCCTCGACGAAACGGATTCTGGTCTTGATGTCGACGCCATGCGTATTGTGGCAGAAGGTGTCAACAAGCTCCAGACGTCAGAGACTTCTTGCATTGTCATCACCCACTACGACCGTCTGTTGGAGATGATTCGTCCACAGTTTGTGCATGTGCTCTACAAGGGTCGTATCGTGAAGACGGGTGGTCCTGACCTTGCTAAGCAGATTCAGGAGCACGGTTACGATTGGATTAAAGAAGAAATTGGCGAAGAATGAACAGCGAACAGCAATACATAGAACTCTATCAGCAGGCACGGGAGATGATTTTCTCCCATGCTCCAGAGGCCATGAACGCTGTGCGTGATGAGGCTTTTGAGGATTTCCGCAGGCAAGGCTTCCCATCCAAGAAGGTGGAGCGTTATAAGTACACTGATATCCAGAAACTCTTTGCCCCTGATTATGGCGTGAATCTGAACCGTCTCGAGATTCCCGTCGATCCCTATATTGCCTTCCGCTGCGATGTGCCCAATCTGAGCACGAGCCTCTATTTCGTCGTCAATGATATGTTCTATCGCGATGATAAGCCAAAAGGTCACTTGCCTGAGGGTGTTATCGTGGGTTCACTGCGTGATTATCCAGACCTCATAGCGAAGTACTATTCAAAACTCGCTAAGACATCCGACGATGCCATTACGGCCTTGAATACGATGTTGGCTCAAGACGGCATGCTGGTCTATGTGCCTAAGAATGTCAAGGTCGATCGTGCCATTCAGGTCATTAATATCCTGAAGGCGACTCCTCAGAATGCTCAGCGTCAGGTGCCCGATCTCATGGTCAACCGTCGTGTGCTCATCATCCTCGAAGAGGGAGCGGAAATCAAGATGCTCTTCTGCGACCATGCTGCTGATGACCGTAACTTCCTTGCTACACAGGTTATCGAGGCTTATGTTGGTGAAAATGCTTCACTCGATCTCTATTGTCTCGAGGAAACACATTATAAGAATGTACGCGTGAGCAATGTCTATATCGACCAGCAGGCCAACAGTCGTGTAAATCACAATGTCATTACGCTGCACAATGGCGTCACTCGTAACAAACTCGACCTTACCTTCTCTGGCGAAGGAGCCGAATGTCAGTGCTATGGTTGTGTGATTGCCGATAAGGAGCAACAAGTCGACAACAATACGCTCATTACCCACAAGGTGTCGCATTGCACCTCGAACGAGCTTTATAAATATGTGCTCGACGATAAGGCCACAGGTGCCTTTGCAGGTCGTGTGCTCGTGGAGCATGGAGCCCAGAAGACCACCTCGCAGATGACCAACCAGAACTTGACGGCTACCCGTGAGGCCCGCATGTACACCCAGCCGATGCTGGAGATCTATGCCGACGATGTGAAATGTGCCCACGGCTCTACCGTTGGTCAGCTCAACGATGCAGCACTTTTCTACATGCGTCAGCGAGGTATCTCGCTCAATGAGGCCAAGCTTCTGCTGCAGAATGCCTTTATCAACGAGGTCATCGACCACATGCAGCTCGAACCCCTTCGCGACCGTCTCCACTACTTGGTGGAAAAGCGTTTCCGAGGTGAGCTCAACAAATGCGATGGCTGTAAACTCTGCAAATAAATAAATAATGTTAAAGATACAAAATAATGCCTATAACTGCCTAATAATAGGGATTTTTTGCCCGAAAATCATTTTTTTTCGCCTAAAATGCGAATTTTTCCTAAAAAATGTTTGGTAGTTCAGAATTATTTCCTATCTTTGCACCGATAAAGCCTGCCCAGGAGTGGGTGGGCGTAAGTAAATAACATCGATGGAAGAGACACCAGGCCGTTTGTAGGGCCAGTCTCGAAAGGACGTTTTCGAAACGTTACCTGTCTGTACGTTCAAACTTCGCAACTTTGAATCTTCCTACAGCGGTGATGCAACAGAGACGTTCGCGTGGGTGAGTTTTATATTCCCTGCGCCTGATTTTTCCTTTATATATATAAATAAGGTGTACCCTCATTGGTGGGGTGCGTCTTGGCGTATATAGAAGAATGGAATTATGTCAGGTCGTAGTGTGTGTATATATCACTCGACGTGGGCAGGCTTTACGTTGCTTATCCTTAGGAAGGGGCAATGCGAAGGCCTGAACGTTAGGATAGGCGCGGAGAGAAACTTTACTCCCACGTCTTTTTTTATTCCCGCGAGTCGGGATAGTTCCATAATCCGAATGTTAATGAGAGTGACGACCAGCAGGGGAGCAGCTGGCCGAAGGGTTGAATTATGTACAATTTTAAATAACTTCTTTTATTAACATTTTAAATTTTAAAAAATTATGGACAAGAAAGTATTGAAATTCTATGCTGCTCCCGCCTGCGAGGTGGTAGAGCTGAATGTCGAAGCCCAGCTTTTGGCTGGAAGCTCAGACCCCACAACGAATCCGTTCCATGGCTCAACGGAAGAAATTGAAGAAGAGGAATAATAATTATTAACTTAAAAATTTTTTTATGAACAAGAAACTTTTATTTGCCGCCATGTCGCTCGCTGCGCTTACGGCATGTACTGACAAAGATTTCGAAAGCCAGAAAGTGGCTGAGGAAGTTGGTTCCGTTCAGTTCGAAGTTCTCAACAACAATGATGCATTTACAAGAGCATCAATGGATGGAAATACGATTGTATGGAATGCAGATGAAGGTGATCTCTTTACCCTTTATCATGGAGCCGCTGGAGGTGGTGCAGTGACTGGTTTTGAGAATGCAGCCTATAAGGCAGTTAAAAGCGATGAAGGAGCCACTCTGAGCACTCCTACGATGATTAAGGAAGGTAGAGCTATCATGGTTTGGCCGGTTGACACCGCATTCCGCGTCAAACCAGCAGATAATCTCACGCTCATGATTCCCGTAGAGCTGACAAACATTGAGAACAACATTCCATATGTGTCTGATCTCGTTAATATCGCAGGGTACAATAAAAAAGCACCTTACAACACTGCAGGTAAGGACAGAAAGTATCCCATCTACATGCGTCCGATGGCCTCTCAGCTTAACCTGAAGGCTGACTGGGTGAAAATGGATAAGATTAAAGCTCTTACTGAGTTACCTGTAGATCCTATCGCTCCTATCACCCTCACCAGCGTGAAACTCCAAACCAAAGCCGGTGGTAACACTGAGTTCACAACAGTGCTTCCTGTTAAATTCACAGATCCTACAGGTGCAATTACGGATCAATGGGACAACGCTCACACTAACAGAGCTTGGGAAAAAGTAACAGATTTCAATTTGGCTTCTACTGACTTGGTGAAGTCAGCCGAGCTGACTACAAAGTGTATAGTGGGTACCGAAAGCTGCAAGTTCCTCATTCTGCCTCAGGCAGAGATTGATCCTGCTGATGCTACGAAGAGTGTTGAGGATGCTGCTATTATTGTAAACACCTACTATGGTCAGGTGGTTGTGGCTAAAAATGGTGTTGCAGGTTCTCAATATAACGACGCCACCGAGTATGCTACTGCTTGGTATCGCTACCTTTCTGAAAAGCCTGCTACTGATGCTGATGGCGAGACTACACCTGCCACTAAGGAAACCGCTGGCGAAGGCGCTGGTAAATACAAAACCACAGCTAATATTGAAAAGGGTCTGAAGCAGACCATCAACTTCTTCTCTAATTATAAGAACAAAAAGGATGGTAGCGTTGTAAAGGGTGAGCCTCAGGGTACTGCTGTAACTCGCTATGTGAAAGTTTACCTTAACCACCTTGATATGTCTGGACTCCATATTACGAGTGACAAGCAGCTCCGTGATGTTGTTCGCGTTTGGAAGGAGTTAGGTCTTCCTGCTGTTGAGGTTATCCTTGATGGTGACAAGACTAAGCATGAGTTCGAGATTTCTCAGCAGACTATTGCGAAAATCAACGAGATCAATGGCAGTACTCTTAACTTCAAGGTTAAGCCCTGTAGTGTACCTCATGTAGATGGTGTAGATGATGAATTCTGTAATACGATTGTCATCACTGGCGGAGGCGATGTCAAGGATATTGCTTTCATCGCAGCTAATGGCACACAGGTAGCTGATGTTGCATTTAATGCAGGCGAGACTTGGAACTGGAAGGGCGCTGTTAAGGTTACTAAGGCTGGTGTAAACCGCTTTATCAACAGAGGTACAATGGTGAACACAGAGGGTGCTATCCTTAAGACTACTGAGAATGATGGAACTCAGAACAATGTGGTTCTCGTAAACAACGGCACTTGGAACATCAGTGGTGGAAAACTCTTCGTTCAATTCAACGTAACCAACATGAAGGATGTAAACATCGCTAAGGGTGCTGAGTATCGTCAGGATAAATCGAACTTTACTAACTTTGCTTCTGATATACCTACACGCTTCGATGGCGATGACTCTAAGATTGGTAAGGTCGTAAACAAGGGTGTCTTTGCTACAGTGAATGGTGGTAAAATTACCAACGTAGGTCTGATTAAGCATGATGATATTGATGCTAAGACTTACATCACAGCAAACCAGATTGGTGGTAACTTCGCTGCCGCATTCGGAGGTACAAACAAGATTGGTACAATCGACCTCCCCTACAGCAACAAGGAAGAGGACAACATCTCTATTGATGCAGCTGCTGACGAGGGATTTGTTTCTGTAACAGTATCCGCAGGTGATGCTCCTGCAGATGGTATACTCAACGCAGATGTGGTAGGAGCACGTGTCAACTACATCAACATTATAGGTGGCGTCAAGACTATTGCTAAGGTATCTGCTCAGGTTAAGTATGTTGAGATTAATGATGAGGAAGATAAAGAAATCGCATGGAGCCTTACTGATCCGGCTAAGGCTACCTATGAGGGTTTGATGGTTCTCTCTCCTGTAAACATTAAGCTTAACACAGAAATTGAGGTTACTAAAGCTTGTTACCTCGGTGCTGATATGTACGTAGGTGGTAAATTCTATAACGGCACTTGGCCTACTCTGCCTTCTTGGAGCGGTTACTTTGGTGACACTAGTGCCAACTTCGCAACAATGTATGTCACATATAAATAATTGCTTACGAAGTGCTTGCTCACTATGTGTCTGACACGATGTGAGATGATTTAAGCCATCGGGGGCGCAGGGCCCTGGCTCTACGCCCCCGATTTTCATTATTCAGGAAAGGGCTTAGTTCTTAGTAATGTTGGGCGAGTAGCCTTAAGCCTGGGGAGCTTGTAGCCCTCCCTGATTTAAAAAAATGAAAGAATGAAGGAATGAAAGAATGAAAAATTATCATCGGAGTATTGGGAAATACTTTTGGAGTAATTTAAGATAATCTTGGAGTAATTTGAAAGAATGAAAGAATGAAGAAATGAAAGAATGAAAATCATACGGAAGTCCAGTTGGTGGATTATGAGGTTCGAGTCCTCGCTTCGCGGCCAATATACTTAATTTAATTTAGAGCTTCTCGCTCGTGAGAGTCAGATCGCTCACACATAAAATTTAATTTGGATTATAAAATTAAAATCTAATCTGTCGCCAACCCGTGAGGGCCCGCGACAGTTTTTTGTGAAATTATCCGATTTGGATAATCTTTTTTGGATAATTATTTGCTTTTTTGGTGAAAAGGCCTTATCTTTGTGCCTTGAATTCTCTGAAATAATAGAAATGTCCACATTAAAACTAAATTACCTCTTAGCCTTAACGATGTTGTTGCCCACGTGGGCGATGGCATCAGCTGATTCTACAACTGTTTGTCCTGAGGTAAGGATCGAGGTTGAACAGTTACCCGATTTGAATATCCCACGTGCTGGCCACGAAGTGTTCTGCGTGAATGGCGAGCTGACGGTGGCTGGTGGTCATACCGATGGCTTTGTACCCACACCAACGGCAGAATACCTGAAAGATGACCAGTGGCACACCATTCCCATGACCTATACCCACGACAACGCCTTCTCTGTGGTGCTCAGTTCAGGGAAGGTCATGCTGGGTGGAGGTAGCGAACAATCCATCGGCATCGGACAGACCTACGTGACAGAGGTCTACGATCCACAGACACACACCTTCAATGGCTACTGCAGCATGCAGCGCAAACGGGCGTGTGCCTCTGCCCTTGAGCTCGACAGCGGACGTGTCGTCGTCGCGGGCAACTGGTATGCCAACGATGGTATCGAGCTGTTCGAAGACAAGTCTGATACCCGTGCCGATTATAATGGTAAGCGCCTCTTTAACTATATAAAAGATGTGGCGATACAACGTGCCTATCCCTTGATCTTTCGTACGGCCCCTGACGACGCCCTGATCCTTGGAGGCATTGGTGTGAAGGGCGATACCATCTGGACGTCAACAGCCTACAGTCTGAAGGGCGACTCTGTCACGATCCCCTTGTTAGAGAAATGGTGGCCATTAGGTACTGAAACGGCTCGTAGCGCTGATAGTTTCTTTGGCGATGCGTCTAAAAATCTCTATGCCTACCTGATGGCCGTTCAGAATCGCGAAGGTCAGGTGGCGATAGCAAAGGTGGTCAATGGCGAGTTTGCGTTGCTGCCCACAACTTGTCCCGTGCCTATGCAGAGTCATGGCGAGGAAATCATCTATGCCTCAACCATCCTTGTTGACCAAAAGGCAGGAAAAGGTTATCTGCTGGGTCTTGGCAGAGGTTATTACAATGCCCCTGACAAACCAGCACGATGGTATGTGCTGTCTATCGATTATACCAAGCAGCCTGCTGCCTTGACACTTTGTTATACAGACACTCTTCCAGAGCTCAATACCTACGCAGCCACACTCACTCCTGAGGGCAATCTGTTCATCGCAGGTGGTCTTTATCATGGCAGCAACTTCACACCGTCGAAACGTGTGTTCCTGCTGCGTGTCGGAAAGGAACCAATTGTTACTACTACAGAGAGCAGCATCAATCTCAGACAAGTTGCCTTATGGGTGTTAGTAGCGTTGCTGTTTGTGGCTTTCCTCATATACCTATTTATATATATAAGGAAGCATCGCGCCATGCCATCGTCTATCAACGACGCAGTGCCTGCTTCAGATGATGAGGTTACTGACGACTTGATGGATCGTATCTATCGTGTGATGGAAGCGCAGAAACTCTATCAGAACAGCAATCTGAAAGTAACTGACCTTGCTACAGCTCTGGGCACAAACCGTCGCGCCGTTTCCGACTGTATCAACTCGCAGAAAGGCTGCACATTCACGCAGTTTGTCAATATCTATCGCGTAGAACATGCCAAACGAGTAATGCGTCAGAATCCTAACAAGAAGGTGGCGGATATCTACCTGGAGTCAGGTTTCGCCAACGAGGGCTCCTTCTTCCGTACCTTCAAGGCCATCACGGGCATGACCCCCAAAGAGTGGCTCAGCAAGGCCTGATACATTTCTTCTGTATCTCAATTTCGTAATGGTTTGCGTAACATTTTCCAGAGACCTGGCACGGTGGTAGCGCCGAGGTCGACAAAACAGAGACTGGC
Organism: uncultured Prevotellaceae bacterium; assembly: GCA_902785945.1. Taxonomy (GTDB): domain Bacteria; phylum Bacteroidota; class Bacteroidia; order Bacteroidales; family Bacteroidaceae; genus Prevotella. The sequence goes on along the minus strand of CADAAR010000012.1, from coordinate 86,099 downwards.
ATCAGCGACAAGGATGCCGACGAGCTATCCCGCACCCGGCAGAAGTGATCTTGACAGCATGGGGTGCCCGTAAGGGCGCCCCTTTCTTTTTAGAGAATGATGGGTCCAAATCATTCTTTATGTGTACCAAATTTAAGAATTTCCATATATTTGTGTATTCGTTAACTTTAATTAACTATGAAATTATTGTTTTCTATTGATAAATATTGTATCTTTGCAACTGATCTATTATAAAGGTTCTTTTTTAAGAATAACAACTAAGAATATTATATAGAACTATTAATTAAAAAACTGTAGTACAATGAAAAAGTATTTGATTACCGGAATCGCTGCACTTGCAATGTGTATTGGATTCACAAGTTGTTCACATGACCTGACTCCAGTGAGTCAAGAAGATGTGAATGCTGTTAACGCAAAACAGATTGTTGACAAGTACAACAGTGCGTTTATCGCAAAATTCGGACAGCCTGCTGCTAACCAGGACTGGGGCTTTGGTAACAATGCAGCGACGCGTGCCTTTACCCGTGCTGGAGGGAAATATGCTACGAAAGGCGACTTAAAGCCTAAGAACGTTACTTTCCCAGATGATTGTGATGCAAGCAAATTCAATCCCGATCTCACGAATGTACTTTCTTATGACGCATATTGCAAAACTTTAGGTAATGCAAACTGGACCCCTGATGAGTTTGCTTGTGGAGAAGTATATATTGATAAGGTTCAGAAAATTCATATCTGGGGCGAATACGGAAAAAGAGCAAAACTATACCTCAAGGCTGGAACATATGATTTCACAAATGAAACGTTTGATTTGTGTGCAGATGCAGACTTGTATTTATTAAGCGGTGCAACTCTTACCCTCAATAACACTGCTGCTTCTACTGCCAAATTTGATGTTTACATAGCTGAAGGAGCTCAGCTCATTGCAAATGGACAAGATGGTTATAGAGCAGATGTCGATGCCCATGTGTATAACCATGGTACAATTACATGTCCCAGATTTGAAGTTAACGGCACAAGCTTCCTCTATAATGTAGGTAAGTTGAAGTCTTCAGGCGATGTGTATATTGCAAACAGCACGAGCAGAATCGTCAATGATGGCGACATTGAATCTGTATCTGTTCATGTGGAAGGTAGCGGTGCTTTGCAAAACAATGCAGAGTGGACTGTAACTGGAAACACAATTGTTAATTGTACAGACGGAGGATGGGTCAACAACGGCTACTGGAAGACTCAGAATTATGGTTATACAGCAGGCAGCGAGAACGTCATTAACAATTGTTTCCTAGAGGTCACAGAAGAGTTTGATATGAATATATCTTCATCTAATTCGAACGCCTCATTTAAGATTGATACTGGCGGTGGCGTGTTGACAAAGAATTTCTATGGTGGTAAGGTAATAGGTGATACAAGCCCTCAACCATCAGGTCCATATAAGATCGTGATGGGTCATTCTGCAGTCTTTAAAGTGACAGGAACAGCTACGCTTGAGGGAGGTAACCCGGGATGGGGCTTCTTTGGTCCCGCTGATGGTGATTATGCTGTATTCCAGGCCAAGAATGTTGTCAGAAACGAACGTCTTAAGAATACTCAGGGTGCTGTTACCTATAGCGGAAACTTATACGTTTCTGCAGAGACACATTTTGGAAAAGGCACTGATTATGACACGTATATTTATGAACAAGGCGGTTTCAGCGTAGATGTCAACATTTATGCAGCAGGCTTCCACCCCGGCAAACCCGGTGTCACCATCCAGCAGACAAGTTGTTGCCCAGGCTTTGAGGGTGATGAGGAAGATGAATTCGACGTTCGCATTATTGGTGAGGACTTAACGCCTGGTGATACCGACTGGGACTTCAACGATGTCGTGTTTGGTGTTAACTATAATGATGCCGGTACTGGTGCAACATGCACACTCCTCGCTGCCGGTGGAACCCTGCCGCTCCGCATAGCAAAGAAGGGTGACGCAAATCTCGACAACGATGGTGATTGGGTTGAGGTTCATGAACTCTTCGGTGTATCCACAACCACAATGGTTAATACTGGCGGTATTTCTACTGAAATTGATGCGAAGCCAACCTTCGATGTAACAGGTATAAACAAGAACAACAACGGTAAGGATATCAGGATTTATGTGAATAAGGGTACTGTGGAAGAGCCCAACTGGATTGAACTGAAAGCCGAGCAAGGTCAACCTGCTGCGAAACTGGCAGTCAAGAAGGGCTTCAGGCTCTGCATAGAACGTCAGAACATCAATGAGATATACAAACGTTTCGATGATTGGGTAAATAATCCTCTGATTAGATGGTATTAATTGTTTCATCAAATACTTTAAAATCAAATTAAATGGGCGGGAGCGGCAGTGATGTCGCTCCTGTTCTATATGAAATAAAGGCAGATTACACATTTTTACACCCTGAACTCAGAAGGGACGGTTCTTGCGTCCCTTAGGTAGCAAGCGAGCAAAGCTCGAGCGCTCAGTGAGTTCATATTCTTGAAACAAAAAAAGACGCTGAGACGTTTGAGACGCTTTGAAGCATCAAATTAATCAAGAAGGGACCTCAATGGCGAGGCCCCTTCTTGATTAGAGTGGATATGTAGCGGCAGCGATGTCGCTCCGCCCCGTCAAGGAGATCGTAAAACATGAAGCGTAAAATATGAAGGAACTGAATAACCCGTTTGTCGTTTACGGCTATAAAGGTGCAGCCTATTTCTGTGACAGAGAGGCTGAGACGGAAAAGATTGTAAAAGGACTGAGCAATGAGCGTAATATCACCCTGATTGCACCTCGAAGAATTGGTAAGACAGGACTGATACACCATGTGTTTGCCAATATCAGAGAGCAGCAACCAAATATCTGCTGCATCTATTTTGATATTCTTGCAACAAAGACGCTCGATCAGTTTGTTCAGTTGATGGCTCGTAATGTAATTGGCAGACTCGACTCGACAAGTCAGACGGCGCTACGTAAAGTTCAGGATTTCTTCAGCGCCTTTCGTCCAACAATGACTTTCGATGCAAATACAGGTATGCCAACTTTTTCTCTTGATATTGTCAAGAGTCAGGAAGAACAATCCCTTAAACGTATCTTTGAATACCTCGAACAGTCTGAAAAGCGCTGTTACATTGCTATTGACGAGTTCCAGCAAATCACGAAATATCCCGAGGCAGATACAGAAGCTTTGCTTCGTTCATTCATTCAATTTGTACCAAACGTGTATTTCATATTTGCCGGAAGTAAGCAACATATGATGTCCGATATGTTTCTGTCGCCTGAACGTCCTTTCTATCAGGGAGCCCAGATTGTTAATATCAAGGAAATCGACAAGCAGGTTTATTACCACTTTGCTGATACCCTTTTCCAAAAATATGGCCGGCAATTGCCAGAAACGGTATTCCATTATTTATATGAGAAAGTCGATGGACAGACTTGGTATGTGCAGGCAATACTGAATCGTGTGTATAGTAATAGTCGTCAGAAAGACATGATTTCTGAGGCTATTGTTGATGTGGCAATACAAGAACTGATTGACGAACAGGAAGTGGCATTTGAGAATTATTATTCTTCTCTGACTACTAACCAGGCAGCATTGATCCTTGCAATAGCAAAAGAGCGGCATGTTAAATCGCCAATGGCTCAGGCATTTATCAGTAAGTATCGTCTTCCTGCTCTCAGTAGCATCAAGACTGCTTTAGAGAGCCTTTCTGAAAGTCAATTCATCTATCAGTATGATGGAGGATATATCGTGTATGACCGTTTCTTTGGCATGTGGCTCAGAGAGCGTGTAGAGGGCCTTTTCTAAAGAAAACGACTCACAAAACGCGTTTCGTTAGTCGATTTTCCTGAATTGTGAGTCGATGTATCAGATTTTTTGCTATATTTGTGGCGTGATTAATCAATTAACTAAATAAAACGCGTATGAAACAACGATTATTACTACTATCATTACTGATGATTTGTTTCATCGGAGTAAGAGCAGCAGACAAGCAGAACACGCTCTTTGTGCTGACGAAGGGCAATGTACTGCACCAGTTTGTCTTAGCCGACAAACCCAAGGTGACCTTTGAGGGAACGAGTCTCAAGGTCACATGTGAGAACAATGCATCAGCATCGTACACCTTCAACCTGTCGGACGTGATCCGTTTCGCCTACGATGCGAAGTCAGCCACAGGTATCGACGAGATCCAGGATGAGCCAGCCGGCATCTCGCAGGAAGGCGACGTGCTTGTGATCAGTCAGGTGAAGGCAGGCGCTACGGTGAGTGTCTTTGCCCTCGACGGCAAGCTGGTGCGCCAGCTGAAGCCCCAACGCTCAGGCACCTATCGCCTGAATCTCTCGGAACTGCCCTCTGGGCTGTATATCGTCAAGGCCGATAATATCACCTATAAAATCACGAAGCCATGAAAACGAGATACACTTTATTATATATACTGACGCTGCTGTTGTCAGTATTCAGCGTGCAAACGGTAAATGCCCAGGCTAAACAGGATGCCCTGTATATCTTCCGCAATGATGGTGGCTTCAATGCTTTTTTCTTTGCTGACATCGACCATATCGAATACTCGAAGATCGATACGCTTGGCGTGGAACAGGATGATTACGTGGTTCAGGAGGTGTATGCCCTCGACAGTGTCTTCCGCATCCCAATCAGCGCCATCGACAGCGTGTCATTCGTCACACCTGAGACCAAATACAGGGCCGACGCCTTCGTTGCCAAGGCGAATTTGGTGGACTATGTCATCGCCTCTGACTCATCAACCTGGTTCCGTGTGAAGAAAGAGACGCCTGCCAGCTTGCTGCCTAAGGTGGGCGACAAACTGCTTATCGAGCAGAGTTGCGACCTGTTGCCAGGTGGTTTCAGCGGTAGGGTGACCGCAGTTGACCAAGCCGCTGACGGCATCACAGTGCGCACAGAGCGCATCAGTCTGACAGAAGTCTATGAGCAATACGTTTGGAAATTCGACGGGTCGGAGTTCGATTCGGAGCCTGATGCTGCCAGAAGGCGAGCTGGCGACGATGACTTCATCCTCAAAGGGAGAGAAAAAAACACGGTATCACTCTCTGGCGCACGTACGCTCGGCAAAACCCAATTAGGTCCCTGGGAGGCGAAACTCACAGGCGAGGCTTCCGTTAGTCTCGGTTATGACGTTAGCTGGGATTTGGGCATACGCGCCTTCCTTCACGTCAGCGTGTTTACGGGCGTACAGTTCGATGCCACACTCAAAGGCAATCTGTCGGGTGACTTTAATCTTAATGTGCAAGCTGCCGTTACCCAAACGTTTGAGCAAATGCTTAAAGGCAAAAAGACCAAAGAAGCAAACCTGTCAGTGGGCCTATTCCTTTCACTCTCGGCCGCCATCGGCATAAGTAGCGAATGGAAGACTGAGGGCGATGTGTTTGGCATGGCCTACATTCACGACTATATAGGAGATGGTAATGACAAAAAAGACCTGAGCATCAAGGGCAAGGTGAACAAATCAGAACTGAATCTCCTCAATGGCAATGTGGGCAAGCTGAGCGCTTCCACAGGGTTATATGCCAAGGCAGAATTCAATATCAAGGGCAACAACCTCACGCTTCGCACAGAATTGGGGGGCAATGTGGAAATCGACCATGATATCAACCTGAGCGATGTGGCAAACCTCAATGCTGTCGCCATACCACCAGCTGTGTTCATCTATCCCGCTGACCTTTACAAGGCTTTGGATCGCAATGCGTTACTCTCATCCAATGCATTTTTCAATGCCTCAGTAGCCTACGAGGTGGGTAAATACGAGGGTACGTATAAGCCTGTTGACCTCACTTTCTTTGAGAACAGCAAGGTAGGCGGATGGGTGCCCCACGTTGCAGGTACGGCCTTCAAACGCGACAAAGCCCTGCAGTATCAGGGCACCGTGAGCACCAATCTGGGCCGCAACCACCTGCTCGACGGCATCATTCAGCCGATAGAGGTGGGCTACCTGACGCTCGATGAGAAGCAGAACGTGATAGACGACTACTGGGCAAGTTATTATGACGGCAAGAAGTCGATGAGCCGCACACTCGACATGCTCGACACTGATGCCTTCTACTCCGTCATCCCACAGGTGAAGCTCTGGGGCATCAGCATGTTCACTGGCGACTCCGTCAAGGTGACTCTCGGGCCAACCAAATTTAATATAGAGAGGCAGGTAGATGCTGGACGCGAACATGACTACAAGCATCTCGCCATAGATAGCAATATCAAGAATCTGACCTTCACATCGAAGGCCGACTGGCTGAAATGCGAGGAAAGTATGACCTTCAACTATGAAGACGATTCTGTGACAGGACGTGAACTGTCGTTGGAATGGGAGGATATGCCTGAAGATATCTATGACCGTCGCGCTCGCATTGATGTCGCCGGCTATAACCAGAAGGGCGACGTCATCCTGGAAGACAGCGTCGTAGTGGTGCAACATGAGGATCTGTTGGAGTTCACACCAAAGTCGATAGAGGCGGAGGCCAATGGTGGCACCTATACCGTCAATATCACAAAGACCAACCTGACAGACCTCTCCGTGAGTACTGAGAGCGACTTCTGTTCGGCCACTCTCAACAATAATGTGATCACCGTGACCGTCAAACCAAGCACCTCAGCTGAGGAGCGTTATGCTGCCGTTGTCATTAAGGGAAAGAATGCTGCCAACAAAGAAGTCTCCGACAATATTCGGATTTCGCAGGCGGCTGGTAGCAGTCCAGGAGATGATACGAGATCAATCACCCAGAAAGCATTCTGCGGCAAGTGGCGCAAGTTGGATGATATCAACTATGCCATTACAACCCTGATTATCAATGAAGACCTCTCCTATGAGCAAAAACAAGTCTGCATTGAAGACTATAGTGAAAACTGGTGGTCCTATAAGAAAGGCGATGTCATCAACAACAGAAGAATGTTCGGAAAATTCGAATTTTGGAAACCAGAAAATTGGACAGAGTTATCAAAAGAATATATGCAGAAAACCGATTTGAAAGAATACGACAAGGGCTATTTTGTCGGCTATAAGCAAGTTGATCGCAAAGTTGCCGACAGATGGTATGGTAAATGGCTGAGTGACGATAATTCAGTAACAATGATGGGATACTTCGAGATATCTTCAGATTATAAATACATGATCGAGAACAATCGTTACTTATGGATGAAAATGGACGAGAACGATCCGTACTACCCAGAGCCCTACATGAATTATAAGGATCCAGCATACCTCGATTTGACCGACTCTGTGAGCTACGAGAGCAACATCCGCCCAGAGCCAGAAAGGATGAAGTACGTCCGTTTCGGTATAAACGAGGATAAGAAGTTCTTGACAGATATTCAAGCTACACCCGTTGAGAGTTTCCTTCACGTTGATAGTATTAAAAATTTTACCGTCTACTACTCGTACGATGAGAACACCTCCATCAAAAAGCGTGAGGGCCACATCAACGTGCAGGGCACATGGCCTGATGGCAGCATCGGCAAAGCCGTGTTCACTGTCCGTCAGAATGGCGGGCGCACACTTGAGAACCTCAGCAAAATCTATTTCAGTGGATCGAGCAAGGCCATAAAGACCGTTGTGAAGAAACATAAAACGGACGGCGACACTACTGAAACTGATGAGAATTCCAGGTTTAGTATCTCGCTGACGGCTACATCTTTCCCTGTGAATGCAGCAGGCTCAGGCCTAAAGATTGAGGCCAGCGATGAGAAGGATGCTAAGAACGTGACCTTTACGCTGTCGGAAGGCTTTAAGAAGAAAAGCAAAGCCAACGACATTGTCCTCTCACAAAATTATTCGCCAGAGGATTCGTACCTATCAGAAGTGTATCAAAGGTCATTTAAGGCATCGAATGTACCGTGCTACAATGACAGTGACGATAAAATGACCTTCAGGGGAAAGGTTTCAGATGGTGTGACCATTTCCGATGCCAACTATCTACATTACTGGCAGTACAAAGACCCAGAAAAAGTGTCTGGTTTTTGGTACTACTCTGAATCTTACGAATACGTTGATGATTCCAGCAACAGCGTAGAGATTGAAATCACTTGGAAAATAGACAAGTGGGAGCGTTAAGGTGATACGGATAGTTAGTTTTTAACAAAAAACGTATGCAAAAAATGAAAATTCTAACCATCATGCTGCTCCTGACAAAGGCATGCAAGCAGCAGACAAGCAGAATACATTGATTGTGCTGACTAAGGACAATGTTCTGCACCAGTTTGTATTGGCTGACAAGCCAACAGTGACTTTCGAGGGTACGCAGTTGAAGGTGACCTGTGAGAAGGCATTTGCTTCAGCCTCTTTTAACCTTGCTGACGTGATACGTTTCACTTACGATGGCAAGTCCGCTGCAGGAATCGATGAAATGACGATTGATCCTGCTGAGATCTCGATGCAGGATGGTACGCTCGTCATCAGTCGGATGAAGGCTAACTCTACTGTCAATGTCTATTCAACGGATGGTAAGTTGGTTCGCCATCTCAAGGCCCAGCGTGCTGGCGCCCAGCAAACGCAGGATGCGCTGTATATCTACCGTAACGATGGTGGTTTCAACGCTTTTTTCTTTGGCGATATCCACCACATTGAATATTCTAAGATTGACACCCTTGGCGTAGAACAGGATGACTATGTGGTTCAGGAGGTGTATGCATTGGATACCCTTTTCCGAATCCCTCTCAATGCCATCGACTCAGTGGCTTTTGTCACCCCAGAGAATAAAATCAAGGCAGATGTATTCTGTCCAGATAAGTCCATAGCAGACTATATTGTTGCTTCAGATTCTGTTTACTGGATTCGACTGGCTAAAAATACACCTGCTGCATTGATTCCAAAGGTGGGTGACAAGTTGCTCATCGAAGAAGAGAGCAAATATATTCCTGATGGCTTTGGTGGTCTGGTTACTTCTGTGGATGAAAGTGGAGATGGCTTTACGGTGATGACCTCCGCATTAGCTCTTACAGATGTCTATGAATACCTGTTTGTCAAGGTAGCAGGAGCATCAGAAGGAATGAAGAAAGCGGATGCACGTAGAAGGGTTTTGGAGGGAGATGTTTACAGCTATGCCCCAGAAGACCCCATTGTTCTGCCTCCTATCAGCAAAACGATATCATTAACCAATTCAACAGCCTTCCTACCTGACGAAAGTCCCCTTCAGATTGACGCGAACTTACAAGGGGCGATTACAACGGCGTTTGACCTGAAGATGAGAATCCGTGCTTTTCTCACAATTACGCCGTTTACAGGAATAGAGTATGATCAGAATTGTATTATTGACATAAATAATGAGGAAACGGTGTCGTTGACAGGCGGTGTGTCTGCTCGTTTCGAAGTGCCGTTCTTACCAATCCCCAATTATACGTTTAAGCTTGGAAAACTGAAATTCCAAGTGGGTACAGGTCTGTTCGTCGAAGGTTCTGCAACGGCTTTATCATTTAGCTACAAAAAAACAAGGCACGACATAATCCATACTAATTTCTCAGCTAGTTATGGTAAGCATGATCTGGCTGGTCCATCATGGCTCTTCAAATACCATGGTGATTGCCTGAAAGACACCACAGAGTGGGATTTCTCAGCAACAGGCTCACTCTCTTTTGGTATCGGTTTATACGCTGGTGCAGAATCGAAGTTTAAGGTGCCTATTGAGAAATTGCCAAAGATAATGCAGGAATGGTTGGAGGTCGACACTCTCGGATTCAAGATCGGGATAGGAGCAGAGATTGGTATGAAGCTCGACTATCAGGGTCCACTATGGGAGCATAGGATCTTCGACTCACCTGAAAAGTTATTGCAGTCGTCATACGACTATCCGAAACTCAATAGTGCTGATGTGTCAACGTCAGGCTATGCAAAACTCTCTGCATCACTGAATGTATTGAAATGGACGCTCGACGAGTCGCCTGAAGTCACATGGTACAAGGGTAATCATTACGGGTTGGTGCCAAACATTACAGGTATAGATGTTGATTATGACAACGAAGAACCACTCCGATCCTTCCGTATCAAGGCAGAATCTCCTATAGACCGCGACCTGTTGATGGGAGGCTATGCTGGTTTTGCAGTATTTGATGAGGACAATCATCTGATAGAGGATTGGTGCGGCCATTACCGTTTCCGTGATAGTCATAAGCCAGAGAATCAGAGAACTACCCATTATAGTCGGGTGTTCACAACCCTCGATCCTGTCAAGGATAAGGAGAAAACCTATACCATCTATCCTCAGGTGGAGTTTAAGAAAAGTCATGTACTGACAGATCTGAAGAAGGAATTTACGGTCGATCCTGCCCATATCGATATTGATGAACATCTGTTGCATGTTGGTAGTGAAATGGGGTCCATGGAAATCAGTGTGCGCCCCAATATGTCGAACGTAGTTTGTACCCCAAAAGCATCGTGGCTTAAGTGTTTTAACTATATCGAAGATAGAAATGGACTCGATATATCCTGGCAGGCATTGCCTGAAGGGGTGAAGGAGCGTAAGGCCAAGATTCTCATTGAGGGTAAGACCAGCAAGACCAATGAACTGATCATTGAGGACAGTGTCATTGTATATCAATGGGTAGCCTATGCTGATGTGACGCCTTCGAAGATGAAGTTTGACGTAAAGGGTGGCACGCAGACTGCAACTATTACGGGTACTAACCTCACAGACTATAAGCTCACTTGCGAGTATTCCTATATCCATCCTACGTTGAAGGATAAGACTATTACCGTTACTGTTGACCCAAGTACTGCGGTTGATGCTCGTGGAGGCGCCATTTATTTAGAAGGTACTTTACCCAACGGTGAGCATGCCAGTTTCGATGTTATCTTTGTGGAACAAGAAGGAACGGGAGAGGCTCCAGATCCAGGAGTCAATGTGGAATGGCCTGATGCAACCCTGCTTAATAATCTTAAAGCTAAGGGAATGCCCATCTACGAGGGTACGAATCCTCCCAAGGTGGATGGCGCTTATGAGATGGCACCCGTCACATACGTCTACACGCCTCAGGGAGATTCGCGTGCACAGCCTGACAGAATCCTTAAGTTCTCAAAACAGTCAGGAGGCTTCCTCTATTATACCCAATGTTCAAAGAATGGAAATGGTTACATCTATATAGATGAATCCGGTTTACCTGCGTCCATCATTGGTGATGGCAACAAATTCACCCTATGTTGTCCTTATGTTACCAGAGACATAAAACAGGGATATATCATTTCTGGTGAAGTTGAAAGTGGCATCATCAAGAATCTATACGCGGCTTATTTCGTCTTTGGTGTTGATGGATTTGTTATCTATAAGGATGGCGACGGGGTCAGCAACCCCACAGAATGGCCTGTGAAAGAATAATCAGAAAGGGACTCTCACGAGCCCCTTTCTTTTGTTATAACGCTATCTATGCAGCAGATGAGATCTTTTGGAAGTGCCCATGACTGAGTTTCTTCACGATGCCTGCTTCAATCAGCGTGCGGATGCGGGATGAGGCGGTGGCATTAGAGGTGTAGCCCCAGACGGTCTTTACATCGTTGGTGGTGAACTCATGAGGCAACTGCTGGAAATAGTCGTTCGTCTTGTCATAGACGATGCGTGGCTGTTCATCGCGTTGCTCATTATCGAAATAGTCCTGCCACATCAGTCCGAAGAGTGCTTCCTCGCAGGCAAAGAGAACCTCGAACATCAGCGTGGCGAAGTCCAGATGCTGACGTGTAATCTTCACGGTCATCGTCTGCAGGAACTCCTCCCATGATTTCTGGGTCGAGATCACCTGTGGGATACAGAGCGCCATCACCTTGTCCTGCATACGCTTCAGCATGGTCAGCGTTACCTCGTCACCCTCATTAGCGGCCTCCTCAGCACGCAAGGCAACCATATTGTATACATGTGCCACAAGCTTCTCCAAGCCCTTGACCTCACCCTGAAGACTGTCGAATCGACGTGCCCACATCTTCATCTCATTAGCAGCCTGCATGCTTTTGGGCTTCTTCGACAGCGGACGCATCTTGAAGTTGCCTGTAGGCATCACAAACACGCTGAGTCGCGTGGCCAGACCGTCGCCGATGTTGCTAGGGTTAATGAATTTCTTCAGCGATGTGCTCGTACCAGTGGCCACCATGATATAATGTACGGGGAACAGGCCGTTCACGCTGTCCTTGTTGCTGTAGTCCACACCGTTCATCTCGTTGTGGAAACTGTGCAGCATAATGTCACGCTTCTCCTGAAAAGAGCCGGATGCCTTCACTATCGACAGTAGTTCGGCTGCAAACGTGTAGAGATGATAGTAGTAGAGTCCGCCTTCAGCTGTTGGGACCGCTGCATTCTGCATACGACGGTACATCACATTGTTGGAAGTCTTCACAGGACAGTCGCGCACGATGGCTGTAGGACGCTTCAATGCTTCCTTCTTCTGCTCTTTCTGCGAGGTCTCACGCTCATTGAGTCCCTCCTTGTACTGACGCTCCAAATCGCGTCCCTCGGCATCCGCCTCGCGCATCACCTCCATGATGTACTCGTCCTGCTTTACTGCAAAGCCCTTACCCGTTGCAGGTCCACCAATGGCCATTGCCATGATATTCATGCGGTGCAGATAGCCCTCCCAGTCCTGATACTGGCACTTGGTAAGCAAAGCATCGAACATGCCAGCAGCAGTGATCACACCACCCGGCTTCACCTCATTATCATCGATATAGGCAACGGCCGAGGCATAGCAACCCAGTTGCAGTTTCAGCAGTCGACGGGCCCAGTCACCATAAGGCAGACGACGCTTGTTCAACCCCAGGAACTCATCGACTCCAGCATCACGAAGGGCATGATACATACGCTTGGGCATGCGCTTCTCCTCCTTATAGGCAAGAGCCGATTTGACGGTCTGGGTGACGTTCTCGCCACGTTCATTGACAATGTCCTGCACCCACGACTGAGCACGGAGAATCGCCTCAATCATAATGGGATCGGAGTCGCAGATGTAGCGCAGTTGGTCAGCCAACTCTAGAGAGGTCTTGTGACGTTCGCCTGGCTCTGGCAGAGTGGGACCTACCCAGCAGTCGACAATCTTCTGTACGAGCACGTTCTTATACTTGAAGTCTGAAACGCTAAAATTCTTAACTTCTAAACTCTTAACTTCCTGAGCAGAGCCCTTGTTGTCACCCTTGCGATATTGCTCTCCAAAGAGCTCATCGTACTCAGGATTCTCGTAGCTGAACATACGCTCAGGATCGTAGAAGAGAATGTCGCCTGCCTGACGCGAGGGTGCAAACGACATGCGCGAGGCATCCTTGCCACTCTCATCGGCCTCGAGTCCCAGCTGACGGGCCAACTCAAGGGCATTCTCAATCAGATTGCCCCACTCCTTACGAGCGATGAACACAAACTTGATACCCTCATTAGAAGAGGTAACGAACACCAGCAGCACACCTAACTGACGCAACTGCTCATCAGTCCACTTCTGGAACAACACCCTGGGGTCTTCCTTCAAGTGGTCCACATCTAGCACGGCCAATCCGTTCAAGTGGGCCGACTTCTGGAGACGCCACTTGCCACTGACCATTACTTCCTTTTCCTCGCCGTCCACCATGGTCTTGACAGGTTTCTCGCACTCAGCAAAGTCGTCGGCCACGAAGATCAGACCCTCGAGTGAATTTTTCACCCGTGTAGCCGTCTTCAAGTCGCCCTTTGCGCGCGCCTCGCGTACCTTATTAACCTTGGTGAAGGTCTCAGGATTGTTAAACACTCCTTCCAGCTGCTCAGCGGTAGCAATCTGCTCCGTCTGGGCTGAAAGATTTCTCTGAATCATCAATTTCGCCATAACTTTTGCGATTTGAAATTAGACATTAACGAGGCCGATTTTTGCCCCGCTGCGAACTTTTCGCATCGCTAAGTTCGGTATAATAAATTAGGCATAAATGAAACCGAGACCCCTATCATTTGAGGTCTCGGAAGTATCATTTTTAAGTTCAGACGTTCAGCTGAAAGTTCAGTTTTAAGGCACTTTTAGAAGCCTTTTGCTATCAGAATTTTGTTCAGTTTATCAGCTATCTGATACATACGTTCGTAAGCCGTCTTCCATCGACTGCTGGCATCCTTAGGAATCTTCAGTTCCCACCTGGTGAAGGGGTAACGGTAGATATCCTGCGTGATATTGCTCAGCGTGGTCATATCGAGTTCGGCATTCACGTGGTCAAATCTCAAATCCATCATCAACTCTATGAATTCCTTGTATCGATTCTCCCTGATGCCGCATACCTGGAGGTCGACAAAGATGCGGAACACAGCCCACCAGTGGTTCTTTTGACAGAACAGATTGTCGCCCTTGGCATCCTTCAGTGCCATCAGTTCCTCCAGTGCCATCTTCGCTTTCGAGCGCATGACGTAGTAGTCCATCTTCATCTTCCCTAATGTCTCTTCTGCTGAACTGCTACTGGTAAGCCCCTCTTTCGGCAAAGGCTTATAGGGAATCAGCCCCTTCTGCTCGAACACATCTTCCACATATTTCGAGAGCTGGTCGTCTTTAGTGTGGATGGAGTGCAGCAAGGCAGGCGTGGCCCAACGGTAAGTCTCCAAACTACTGTCGGCATCCTCCATCAGTCCCAATACCAGTCTCAACGTGGTAGGCCGTTTGCCTACAAAAAATATGTCATCAAGCTCCATCTTAATTCTTCTCCTTCTGCTCCAGGTAATCGTTCAGTTCGTTGTTTAGCTTCTCTACGAGCGGATTAAGTTCTTTTAGTGACGCCTTGAAATGAAAGCGGAATTTGGGGTTGATTTTCAGATAAGCACGCGCCTGGTTGACAAACTCTAAGAAGATTTTGTCATACTGAATATGAACACCTTTTTTATCCAGAATGGCATAGAACGGTACGACAAACTGAATGCCTGTCATGTCACTTATAATCATGCCTATATCATTGGCATCAAATAAGGTCAGTTCAATCTCCTGTAATTCATTTTTTGGGAAGATCAGTGTAACGCCATTGAGCTTTAGGTCTTCAATGAATTCGTCTAAATCGAAATAGTCGGCATCTGGCCGTGTCATGAGTTTAAAGACCAATGTGTTGAAGTTATAGGATATGAGTTTACGATGACCTGCCGGACATAATCTGGTACAATCTTCAAGAAACACATCGTCTAACACATGTCCATCGGCAATTGTCAGCGAGGTCATGATATTGATTCTGTCTCCATCGTCTTCTGTATAGCCAATATCTGCAAATGCCACAACGGGATGACTATGGGTGATGATACCATATTTGCCCTTTTCTTTAGGGGCTTCTTCTACTACGGTCAAAGTGCCCAGTTGTTCGTAGATGGCTCCTTTGGGATCCACTATCAGCCAACGAGGCTCGGGCAGGGGGATATAATGCGAATTGATAATCTTCATACGCGTGTACATATTAGTAATTGTGGTGCAAAGATACTATTTTTTTAGCAAACCGCCAAAGTTTAGAAATATAGATATTTAGGAATGATAGGAAATAATAAGAATTATAATTTTACTTTTTCTTTTATCCCCCAAATCCTAAACTTCTAAACATCTAAACAAGCTATACATTGTTGCGCTCTGATAGCGAGCCGTATTCAATCTGCCTGCGAGAACTATTCAATCTGCCAGCGAGATTACTGCTCGTTTTTTGCTACCATTAATGCTAGCAATTGTTACCATTAATGCTAGCAATTGTTACCGTAGATATATAGAAGTTTAGATATTTAGTATTTCATATTACTCGGCTCTTATCATTCAACAAGCGCCACTTCTTTACAAACAAAAGGCACGGAAGTTCCTAGAACCTCCGTGCCCTTTCTGCAACTTCTCTCTTAATTCATTGAGTTAGTTACGTTTTTTATAGGTGTTCCATCCGATTTGCAACTCACGAGTTGCGTCTGGCGTATAGACGCCATTCACATAGCCACCCGATTTCACGAGTTTCAACTCTGTGGTTGTTTTTTCCTCGGTGTCACCACCATTGCGCTTATATCGCTCATTGATACTTGCCACCATGACCACATCGCCATTTTCTTCTTCAGAATAACTATTGACGACAAATGTGCCCTTATCTTCCCATTTGTAACTGGACGTATCCCATTTGCTGTAATACGTACCATCGGCTTTGAAGGTGTATTCAACATAATAGTCACCGTTCGAATTCTCATAAGTCCATTTACCCAAGAATTTCATTGAGGGATCAGTCTTAATGGGCTGGCCCTGCGTCACCTTGACAGGCATGAATACCCACTCGCTCTCTGGCCTGTCTTTCTGACGCACATAACAGTCAACATAACCCTCACGTGTTTTGAACTCGAAATTTGGTTCTGGCGTCACATGAATCTGTCCACTCTTTGCCGTAACAGTTATCCACTCACTACCCTCACGCACTCTGGCACCATAATGAGTAAATGGTGTATTGTCCCAGTCACAATGTATATCCACATCCTGTGTAGATTTAGCCGATGTAAAGGTCAGTTCCGTGGGATCTGCATAGACACCATAATCTATCACCTCACCAGGAGCTTGTACCACAGTAACAGCCTTTTCCAGATTGATGCTCTTGTCGGCATTCGAGATAGAAAAATTAATGGTTGCCGAACGAGCTTGATTGCTATCACTCTTCTCGACTATTACTGTGTAATCATCACCACTCCAAGACCCTTTCAGCCAAGGTTTTACATCATCGCCGCCAAAGTTAATTTCAGCCTTACGCTCATAAGTATCTTCCTTCCTGTCAAGATTATCCTTCACAGTAAACTTGCCCGTTCCACCCTTGGCCTCAAAATCGAGTGCCGCTGGTGTGACCTCCATCTCAGCTGGGATGGTATAGGTAACATAAGGCGAGGCAAGCATCTCATAGTTGAAACGACCGATATTGGTAATAGGATAGACTCTCACTTCCTTTCCACCACCAACGCCTGTAAAGGTCTGTTCCCAGTTCTTGAAATTAGGCTCCTTTTTAACATAATAATATTCCTTATCATACAGTGCTCTTACTGCCTGCTTACCACTTTTGGTATAATAAGCAGCAAAGCCGATCTTATTGCCCATGAGCGTCTTGCGAGTCAGGTTTGCGCTAGCTTTCAAAGACTTGGTGTTTTTGTCGTAGGCCAGACTGGTTCCTGAGAACTTTGGCACCAATCCTCCTTCGAAGCCGTACATCTGATTGACATCAAACATCTCAAATTCCTTCTTCCATGGACCTAAGGTTGCCTCTATCTTACCTGTGCAGAACGGACCGGCCTTAACAGAACCATCGCGATTAAGCACATCATACAAGGCTGTGGGATTTGCAATCATATAGGTTGGAAGTACAGAAGGCACAGCTGCCATCAAATAGTCCGTCAGTTTCAGTTCTGCAGATACTTCTGCCTTTAAACCAGCATCGTATCTTGTACCTACTGCTCCGATCTCTTTCTTCATCAAACTCAGACAAGAAGAGAAATAAGGTCCTGCTGTAACAGTAAATTTGCCTGTGAGCGATGTTTCGTCAATATCTCTTACCAAATGGGTGCTCGCGATGGCGCTCTCCCGTTTCTCGTCATAGAAACAGTCATTATACTGCACCATAGCATAGTCGCTCGTCACATGCTCACGCTTTATTTTCAACTCCATTTCTCCCGTACCCGAGACGGAAACGCCTGCTTCTGTCTCGACAGCAAATGGGGTGTCGGTAATCCACGTGTAAGTCTTTCCCAACGGTACGTCAAACTGTCCGGATACAGCACCTTTGAGGTCAAGATTGAACCAAGACTTTTTCTCCATACGGGCGACATAATCGAAATTGATGCCAAGGATGGTACGTACAGCCAGGAAAACGCGAATTTTCATAACGTCCTTGATACCCATATCGAGTACGCCAGAACCAGCCACAGACCAATTATCATTGATGCCATACGATATGTTTGTCAGGTCAATCTTTAAGGATTTGTCATAGACAGGCAAGGTAAACTCCGTACTGTTCTCATTATTGAAAAGTCGCCTGCGTGCTTGTGCTTCTGGGTCAACACTCGCTGCTGCGGCCTTACAAACAAACTGGTCGAACAATTCCGTTAGAGCTGGTACCACGCAGTTGACGGTGATGCCATTCGCATCATTGTTCACACTCTGCACCTGACCATAGAAACCACCCGGAAGGAAATTTCTACTTTTTGTCGTAACTATCTTATCTCCTGCCTTTGGAATCATAGCTGCAGGCGTGTTCGATGCTAAGATCAAAACAGTTGCTGAGTCGCTACCAATGACATAGTTCCAGAGATCACTCTCAGTGGTGTGAACAACATCTTTCTTATAGACAGTCTCTGGCGTCACAAAAGTCACAGAATCAATGGCATTAAGAGGGATGCACAGCGCATCCTGCGTTTGCTGGGCGCTCGCAGTCTGTATGCCAAGCATGCTTAGTACAGCTGCTAATATAATGACTGAGTAACGTTTCATCGCTTCGTAATTTTATAGGTGATATTGTCAGCTTTTACAAGATATACGCCTGCACGGAGCGAAGAGAGATTGAGACGGTAGGTGCCAGCACGCTGGGCCTTGAGATGGCGAACCAACTTACCATCCGTCGAATAGACGCTGACAGTAGAGTTAGCCTTCATCTGACTGATGACAAGCGTACCATCCTGCATCGAGATCTCAGCAGGATCAACCGTCATTTCATCGATACCTGCTGCAGACTTGCCATCGTAAGTGAAACGTATCACGTCAGCAAGGTTAAAAGAGGCTGAAGCAGATGCCTTCTCACAGGTTACCTTCAACTGGGTTCCCTCCACTGTTGGCTTGTCAGCCAATACAAACTGGTGCAGAACATTGTCCTTAGTCAGCACAATCAATGTATTCTGCTTGTCTGCTGCTTGCATGCCTGTAGGCACTGACAGCATTGTCAGGAGCAGCGTAATGGTTAGAAGCTTGATATTTTGCATACGCTTATTCTACTACACGATCGTAATACCTCGATCGACCTGTCGCCCACATCATGAAGTGTGGATAGATAACAAAGTAGGTTTCCCTGTTTCCTGAAGAATAACCAGCAGCTGCTGTGGTTGGGCCATGCGTATAGCTTTGTTTCAAATAGACCCTGAGGCAATCCAAGTCGTCAATTTCAACCTTGGTGATCTCATAAGTGCCTTCCTCCCATCCTTCATACTTATAGTCTCTGCCTATACCAACTTCATGCTGGTCCTCCCTGTAGGAGCCGTCGGCATTGAATACCACATCATAGTTGCATTCTGTATACGGCTTGCCTGTTAAGGCGTTGGTACCGATAATATGGTGGTGCCATTTGCCTATAATATGTTTATTCAGATTAGCAGTGCTGTAAGGTCCTGCCTTCTGCTTGATGACAACGGGCACACAGAAACGCTTCTCATTGGGTACATTTGAGTTCTCGCCAAACAAGAACTTGACGGTATCTTGCCGTGCCTTGTTGGTTTCATTGGGCGGTATAAAGAAATAGTTCTCTCCCCAGCCAGTTCCTTTATATCTATTTGTTTCCTTATAATCCGCAGAGAACATTGCATGAATCCAAGGAGCACTTCCAGGAATTACTCTGCGTACCACATTAAAGTCACCGTAATGGTGGGTGCTAAAGGTTACCTTGCCCTCACTCGGTACCTCAATCTCCAGTGGCTCTATCCAAGCATAATCCATATAGAACGTTGGTCCCTCTTTAGGCACGGTGTTAGTGCCACCAGGTATCTGGTCAGATCTCGTGCTTTCATCGTCAGAGTCTATTAACTGTACTGCTTCGTAATCAATACCTGAGTATAATTGAGACTGCGTATCCAGATCATCATTCCTTGAGCATGACTGGAACTGCATGGCCAGTAATGCCATTGCCGGAAGAAAAACATACTTTTTCATCGTATATATAATTTTATTGTAAATACTATTATTTTGTCACTACTTTGATGAACTGTTTACCTTTGTTCGAACGAACATTGATAATCAAGAGACCCTTATTACGGGGGAGTGCATACGTGTGTGATGGGTTACTGTTCATTTCCGCCAGCATCTGGCCACCAGCGTTGTATACGGTGACGCTGTAAGGACCAGTAACATTCTTTATCTCGAGGTTGTTCCCCACTATAGCATAACGAAGCTCAGCGTTGTCCTCTACAGACTTGATGCCATCCGAAGCGCCTTCCAAAGTCACCTTGACAGAATCAATCACCAACGCATTGTAGTTGGTGCGACCAATGGCATAAATCCATTTCTCACCTTCATAGCCATTCATATCGAAATGCATCACGTCTTTATCAAAGTCATAAATCACGTCGTCCGTCGACAAGATACATAAGGCAGCGGTCTTTGCCATATCGTCACTATTGGAAATTTTAAGTTCATGGGTATATGCTTGATTCTCAACTTTTTTACCCTCAATCTTGATAAACGATGTTGACTTGGGCTTTACAAAACCCGTAAAAAACTCGAAATCCCCTGCTCCTCTCGTACGTGCGCTGGCAGGAGGTGTTCCAAATCCTGTCAGACAGAAATCGGAGGATTTTGGACTTGTCAACAGTTCGAGCAGTCGCGCGTGTATCACATCCCATCCGGTTGCTGCACAATGATTGGCCTGCGTAACAAGGCCGCGGTAAATATATGACTTTTCACATCCTCCCTTTTGACTCTCAACAGAGACAACACCGTCCGTTCCGTCCGCATTCTCATCCAGATAGACTCGTTCATGTTTAACCTCTTTATCGAAAACGTTCAACATGATTGTGCCCCAGGCTTGATAATAGGGTTCTGCGATGGCATATTTGATCTCATCTGATGCAGTCCAGTCTATCTCTGTACCGACTGCACACACACGAATCCCCTGTAGTTTGTCAACTGACCATCCGAGCGCCTGAATTGACGCACCTCCAATGGCAAGGTCTTCTATTGCAACCTTGCTTTTATCTGTTGCTGCCCAAGCATCTTTTGCCTCATCGTATTTATCGCTAAACCATTTTGCAACATCATCGTCTCGTACATATGGCATTTTTTGAGCATTATCTAATCCCATAATAACATTTCCGATTCTAGATCCGAAATGGGGCGTGTTCAGCGTGATCAACTTATTCGTGTGCTTATTATCGATCTGCTGGATGTAGAGACGTTCCAGAATACCGCCCATACTATGACCTATCATATCATACTTGGTGCTTGCTATACCTATATCGAACAGTTTTTTGCTGAGTGTTTTCAGTCCGTTCTCTACAACCCGATTCACATGCGTATTATCATAGAACGAACTGGTGTTTGATGCACTGTAATCTTGTATATAGAACTGTTGTTTTAAGTAGCTCCCTGTGCTATACAGGTATTCGCCAAACGGCCAGAAACATTGTCTGTTACTATTCAGTCCGTGCATCAGCAAAAGACCGTTACGGCTAACACCGATCTGCCTGGCGACAGCAGCTCCTCCCTTATCCTTTTTGAATTTCATATCGAGAACCACATAGAAAGCGTACCACGAAACCTTGGGATCTGGGAACACTTTAGGTGCCGTCATATGCAAGGTAACACTCTTTTCTGTTACCTCTTTTGTATAAGTACCAATAATGGCCGCATCAGTGATGAGCTGTTTTGTGTCATCATGGAAGAGGTCATCTCCTTCATAGGAATAAAACAAAACATTTGCCGACTCGATGGCCATGCGTTCATCGTCAGTTTTGTATTCAAAAGTGACCTTCAGCTTTGTTTCGCCATCAGCTGTCATCAGCCAAGCTTCTTTGTCTTTCTGACTTTCGTCAAAACAAGTCTCGACAACAGACTTAAACGTCCATAGTTCATTGTCGTCTCCTCGGGTAAACGTCTTAGTGGTGGGCGTTTCCCCGTTCTCCAAATAGAACATGCTTCCCTCTTTAGGGATGTTGTCCGTACCTTGCGACAGGCCCTTAACGCTGAAAACCAGTAATAGAGCTAATACCAGACTGGATTTGAGTAGATAATTCTTTCCCATATTTTAATCTTATTTATTGTTATTATTGGTTATTGGTTAATATTTTATGTTGCAAATATAGAAAAAAAACTAATACATCAACTCACAATTCAACACTTTTTACTAACAAAACGCGTTTTGTGAGTCGATTTTGTTGAATTGGGAGTCGATGTTTCGAAAAAAATTGTATATTTGCAGCATCAAGTATTAACCAACAACGAAAAAGCGTATGCAAAGAATTAAACTTCTAACCATCGTATCGCTGCTGCTGGCCTTTGTTGTAACTGCAACATGGGCGCAGGGCAACACCAAGCGACTCGTGCTTTGGCAGAAAAGTGGTGAAAAGGTCTACTTCGACCTTAACGACCTGCCTGAGACCACGTTTGAAAACGGACTGCTTGTTATCAAGACGAAAAACGGCTCCGTGCAGTATCAAATGGAAAACGTGCTCCGATATACCTTCGAAGGCACAGGTAACACAGGCATCAGCCTGCTGCCTTCTGAGCGTGGCATCATTATTTCGCAGGAAGGCGATGAGGTTACCTTGAGAAACCTTCAAGAAGGAACTACCGTTTCCATCTATGCCGCCAATGGCAATCTGATAGAACAGAATACGGTGAGCGGTAGTCGGCCGTTCACCCTCTCTATCGCCCAGCGCCCAGCTGGTGTGTATATTGTGAAAGCCGGAAGTGAAACCATTAAACTGATGAAGCGATGAGACACCTTATAAAATTTATGGTCAGCCTTGTGCTGATGCTGATGGCTGTGCTACCCATGCAGGCCCAGACGGAGAACCAGGCCTTCTACATCTATCAGAACGATGGTCACTTTGATGGATTCTTCTACGATGAAATCGAGAAAATGACGTTCTCGTTCCTTGATACCCTTGGTGTGGAGCACGACGAGATTGTCAGTCAGGAGATTGTCACAGCCGACTCCACTTATCGCATCATGCTCTCTGCTATCGATTCGATAGGCTTCGTGCAGCCAGAGATGAAATACAATCCTCAGGTACATATTGCAGGGCAGAGTTTTTTCTATGGAGATTTTGAACTTTTAAGCTATACCGACTATGGTGAGGATGGTGAGTTTATTTATTTCAGCAAGTACATCCTAGAGAGGACGAATAGTTACTATTATGATGAAGTCAACGACAAAATGGAGCATTGGCCGTTGCCACAGGTAGGCGATGTGTTTGTTGACTTCGACAAAGAAAACGGTGGTCAAAATGGCTGGTGTGCCAAAATCGACAGATTATATTATGATGAAGACGGCTATCTGGTAGGTGTCTGCAAACCTATCGATGACATTACAGATATCTTCCAGCAATTCGTTGCTGTTGAGGAATACGGCTATGATGACGAAGGCCAGATGATACGTCGTCGTGTGGCTGGTCATCCGGAACTGTCTGTAGGAGATTTTCCCAAGAAATCTTCAAGAAGAGCTGAAGGCACTTGGGAGGGTGACCTTTTCAATTTCTCGATGAATTCAAATATTCCGCTTTATGCTAGTGATAATCTCAATGTCAACATAATTACAGCTATAGAAGGTAAGGTACATGTCAAGTCAACGTGGAATCTCTCACTTTTTGGTGATAAATACATCAACATCCTCACCAAACTTAATTTCGGAGTTGCAGGTGGTTTCAGCATTGATGGCTCTATCAGCAAAACCTTTGATACAGGAGTCGGCGAGTTAGGGTCTATCCCTGTACCCGCAGCCTGCCCTATACTTTGTATTACTATTGGACCTGATGTTTTTTTGCGTGGTGAAGCCCACGTTAATTTCACTGCGATGACACCTAAGGTAAAAGGCAGTTTCTGGACACAATTGGTGATCAATAATTGGGTACCTAGTATGGATATGGGTTTTGGTACGCCAGAAGGTGAGGAGGAAGAGAAGGAGCACTACTACAATTCAGCAAAGATTTCTTTGAATGGCTTCGTGCAGGCGGGTTTGCAGTTCCCACTCACTTTCGGCAGTTTGCCCACCTTCAAAAAGTTCTTCAACTTCAGTGCCGGCAGCAAAATGTACCTCGGTCCGAAACTGGGCGCGGACTTCACAATTGATTTGAAAGAATATGATTGGGATGCTTCTGTCGAAACCGTGTTTGACGCTGCAAGTTTCCATGCTATGAAAAAGAGGATGTATACTCTCCTTTTGAATACGAAATTGCAATTGCACATGCTGGATGTCGATTTTGATGTGAAAAGCAAGATGGAGACAGCATTATCTGGCGTAAAGGAGGCTACGCTTTTCAGTGGAAGTGCCAGTCTGTTACCTGCCCTTGATTTGAGCTTTGTGCCTCAATTCGGCAATTGTGAGGAATATACGGAGGATAAGTATTTTGAGAGTGATTATTACGGCAATCAGGTGCTCAAATGCCGCGTTTTTGCCTTCAAACCTTCAGGACTCGTTATTAAGCCTGTTGATATATCTGCGCAAATCATCTCACGGATAAAGGATGACGGAACGGAAGTCTTTGATGATACCTATTTCGGTGGCTATCCTGATCATCAAAATTATTATCATGTTACGGAGGTGCTTGGCCAAGATTTACCTAAAGATAAGTGGGCCCGTTTGTTCATTCCCTATAGAGAAGGAAGAAATTTTAGCAGTCTCAACGGCAAATTTAAGGTCAGTCCCTATGCTTTAGCATTCGGACGTGAGGCGTTTGGTTCTGAGGAATTTGAGTTTGAGCATGGAGCTGTCTTGCATGTAAACGGTGAGAGTCGATATGAAGGAGGCAATATTTATACTGATAAGCTGTTCCTGAATGCTGATGGCACACCTTCAGGAAAAACTTTCGAAATATCAGGAAACTGCGACTCACTGGCGCACTATTCAGATTTAAATGCATGGATTCGTAACGATGATGAGGGACTGAATCTCAGCAGAAGAATGGATGAGTTGCAAATCGTAGGCAGCGATGGGAATTTTACGATAGAGAAGAATCCTGATAAGTTCAAGAATTCGTATAACCCATGCGACACGATACTGGCATTCTATTCCCCCTATGGTGGCGTAAAGACTATTGAAGGAGAAATCTTCGAGAGTTTTGTGACCGAAAGGCGCCAGCTATATGTATATAAGCTCCCCAATAAAAAGAACCCGAAGACTTGTAATATTTCTTTTAATGACTGGCCCATATATACAGATTTTTCTGACGTTCCTATGGCGGTAACCAAACTTGAGAACGGAAGAGGTTGGCATTTCTCAATCGATTCTAAAAAGGGAGACAAGACACTCTCTGCGGAGTTTGACATCTGGTATAACAATGAAAATATGAAGCCCTGTATTGTGGATAATTATATGAACTCGCCTCGACTACGTATCACGAAGTTGAATGTTACCGTAAAAGAATCAAATACTCATAGCTTCCAATGCACGTTAGCAGCTCCAAAAGATTATGATATTAACGAGGTTCAAGAAGGTTTTGCTCCTGCTCCGAATAGATCCATACCGTTTAATATTACTGAGACGGTAATTCGTAATGGTAAGACAGAAACAGAACAGTCAAGTAGGAATATTTACATGGATTATAAGATATCGTTCTAGGCATAACACAATGGGTTCACTTCACGCCAGTGTGATATTTATAAGAAAAGACGCTGAGACGTTTGAGACGTTTGAGACGCTTTGAAGCAAGATAATAATTAAGAAGGGACCTCAATGGCGAGGCCCCTTTTTGATTAGAGTGGATATGTAGCGGCAGCGATGTCGCTCCGCCCCGTCAAGGAGACAATAATGCTCGTAAAACATGAAGCGTAAAATATGAAGGAACTGAATAACCCGTTTGTCGTTTACGGCTATAAAGGTGCAGCCTATTTCTGTGACAGAGAGGCTGAGATGGAGGATATATCGTGTATGACCGTTTCTTTGGCATGTGGCTCAGAGAGCGTGTAGAGGGTCTTTTCTAAAGAAAACGACTCACAAAACGCGTTTTGTTAGTCGATTTTGTTGAATTGTGAGTCGATGAATCGGATTTTTTATTATATTTGTGGCGTGAATAATCAATTAACTAAATAAACGCTTATGAAACAACGATTACTACTTCTATCGCTTCTGCTCTGCTTAGCACTTACGGCGATGTGGGCACAGACGGCAACCAAACGGCTTGTGTTATGGCAGAAGTCGGGTGAAAAGGTCTATTTTGACCTGAACGATATGCCTGAGACCACATTCGAAAACGGGCTGTTTGTCATTAAGACGAACAACGCCACCTTCCAGTACCAGATGGACAATGTGTTGCGCTACACCTTTGAAGGCACGGGCAACACAGGTATCAGCCTGCTACCCTCCGAGCGCAGCATCAGCCTGTCGAAGGAAGGTGACGAGGTCACGATGAGAAACCTGCGTATAGGGACTGTTGTCACCATCTATGCTGCCAACGGTACGATTCTCGAGACGAAGCATGTAACGGATAATCAGCCGCTCACCCTCTCTGTCGCCCAGCGTCCTGCTGGTGTGTATATTGTGAAAGCCGGAAGTGAAACCATCAAACTCCTGAAGCAATGAGACAACTAAGATATATCGCCAGCCTCGCCATCATGCTGCTGGCTGCTCTGCCCATGCAGGCGCAGACAGAGAACCAGGCCTTCTACATCTATCAGAACGATGGCCACTTTGATGGATTCTTCTACGATGAAATCGAGAAAATGTCGTTCTCGTTCCTCGATACCCTTGGTGTGGAGCACGACGAAATTGTGAGCCAGGAGATTTTCACTGCCGACTCCGTCTATCGCATCATGCTCTCTGCCATCGACTCCATCGGCTTCGTGCAGCCGGAAGTTATCTTAAATAAACGAATGTTCAGATGGGACTGCTACGATTTGGATCCAACGACATATCCTAATATGGAAAGAGACATGGATTTCTTGACATACCTTATGGATTGGCCTGAAGAATACGATTGCCTGTTCAGTTCTGAAATGCCAGTTGATAAACGTCCACAGGTGGGTGACGTGTTTGTTGATTTTGGTCTCAAATATTACAATGGCTTTGCCTTTAAGGTAGAGAGTATCAAAGAAACAGCGGAAGGCCTGGCTGTTCACTTGAAAGACATTGATGACATTACGGATATCTTGGAGCAATTTGTTTGTGTTGAGGAATATGGAGAAGACGAACAAGGTAATATGGTACGTCGTCGGGTTTCTGGCCGTCCTGATTTGACAGTTGGTGTATTCCCCAAGAAATCTTCTACGAGAAGGGCAGAAGGAATTTTAGAAGGCGATATCTTTAATTTCTCCATTAATGGATATCTTCCTCTTGCAGGCGATGATGATCTATCAGCATATCTCATGCCTTCTATAGAAGGAAAACTACATGTAAAAACAGTATGGAATCTATCTCTTTTTGGTGATAAACATATTGGTATTGATACAAATCTTGACTTTGGAATAGGTCTTGGTTTTGTCATTGATGGTAAAATAGCAGATTATATGTCTCCTGGATTAGGTAATTTTGCTTCAATACCAGTTCCGGCTTCTTTCCCGTTGTTCTTCATTAAAGTTGGACCGGATCCGTTCATACGTGGCGATGCCCATATTAAATTTGCCCTACAGACACCCAAGGCCAAAAGTAGCATTTGGACCAAGTTGGAAATCAACAATTGGGTTCCCAGTTTTGATATGGGCTTTGGTGCCCCAAAGAGCCCAAAAGAAGAACCGGAGAGTCCTAATACAGTTAGTGCAACCTTGTCATTTAGTGGTTTTTTGCAAGCAGGAGTACTTATGCCCATTACTTTTGAAAGTATGCCTACTATACAAAGATGGTTTAAACTCAATCTCGGTGGCCGTTGGTTTTTGGGACCAAAAATTGGGGCAGATTTTTCGCTGGATTTGACTAAGATGCCGTGGGATGATGATGCGACATATAAACAACTAAAGAACATTAAATTCCAACTACATCTTTTGGATGCCGATTTTGAAGTCAAAAACACGGTTAAATTAGGATCTGGTAAGGAAAAGTCGACGACTCTCTTCGATGGCAGTTTTAATATATTACCAACCGTAGAAGCTAAATTGGTTCCTGAATTTGGAGCGTGTTCAGATTATATTGATCAACGAATGATAGAAGGACAATTAATGAAATGTCGTGTCCTTAGTTTCAAACCAAGTGGTTATGTCATAAAACCGACGTATATTGGAACCTATCTCAAGAACATCGATTATGAGGATAGATTTCTTGGTAGTGCTAAGTACAGTTATGTTCCCTATTATCATTTAGCAGAGATGATGGGAACAGAACTCGATAAATCACACTGGGCAGAGTTGGTAATACCGATACATGAAGGACAAATAACACGGTCATCCATAGTGGGTGGTAAATACAAGGTAACCCCCACGGTGTTTGTGCCAGGAATGCCTGGGGATGATCAATTCGTTATCGCTGACCCAGCATACACTTTTGAATATGGTATAGCAGAATTAAAGACTAACAGTGATACTATTTTTACTACGTATGATGGAATAACAACATATCCCATTATTGCCTCTGGTGTTCATAATAAAATAATGAGAGATGATTATGGTTATTTTGACATTACCGATGATGACTTAATTATTGTTTCTTCCGATATAATAAAATTTAACTCGAAACACAAAATCAAGAATTTTAATCCTCGTGACCCAATGACATTGCCTCTTACTCATTATGTTGGAGCAAATGATTACGAGGGTGAAATATTTGTATCCGACCCACATTATTTCTCGATACAGATGGCTCCAAACAATCAAGATGTGCCTGTCGCTGTACGAGTAAGTGATGACTTGTATTTGGAATATTTATATTATGATTATAGGAATTGGAAGTGGAATATAACATTTGCAGATGTTAGTACTGTAGGATATGGATGGCATTTTGAGGGAAGATACAATTATGACAATGAAATTCAGGAATTGGTTTTTGACATTGTCCTGGATGAGAATTCGTCAATGTATTCAATGAAGAATGGTACTTATTCATATAAACAGATGAAGGATAATAAGGTTATAAAGAGCATTGAAGAAACAATTTCCTGTAGACCAAATGGAACAGTCGAGCAGGATAGAGATTTCAAAGATGGGTATTATAAAAACTTTTTTGAAACCTCAGGTGGTAAACACTCAAGTATATATGTGTATTTCCAAGAGGCCTTACCAGATAATTTTTAAAATTGAACGTCTAATATAAGGACTTCATAGTAAAACGGAAATGTAGAAATGAATATGAAAAATAAACAATTAATCCTATCCCTGCTGTTCTGCCTCGCAGCTACGGCGACGTGGGCACAGACGGCAACCAAACGGCTCGTGTTATGGCAGAAGTCGGGCGAGAAGGTTTATTTCGACCTGAACGATATGCCTGAGACCACATTCGAAAACGGCCTATTTGTCATCAAGACGAACAACGCCACCTTCCAATATCAGATGGACAATGTGCTGCGTTACACCTTTGAAGGTACGGGCAACACAGGTATCAGCCTGCTGCCCTCTGAGCGTAGCATCAGCCTGTCGAAGGAAGGTGATGAGGTCACGATGAGAAACCTGCGTGCAGGGACTGTCGTTACCATCTATGCTGCGAACGGTACGATCCTCGAGACGAGAAAGGTCACGGATAGTCAGCCACTCACCCTCTCTGTCGCCCAGCGTCCTGCTGGTGTGTATATCGTGAAAGCCGGAAGTGAAACAATTAAACTCCTGAAGCAATGAGACAACTAAGATATTTTGCCAGCCTCGCCATCATGTTGCTGGCCGCTCTGCCCATGCAGGCGCAGACAGAGAACCAGGCCTTCTATATCTATCAGAATGATGGCCACTTTGATGGTTTTTTCTACGATGAAATCGAGAAAATGTCGTTCTCGTTCCTCGATACCCTTGGTGTGGAGCACGATGAAATTGTTAGCCAGGAGATTTTTACAGCCGACTCCGTCTACCGCATCATGCTCTCCGCTATCGACTCCATCGGATTCGTGCAGCCGGAAATCATATACAATCCTCAGGTTCATATTAAGGGACAAGACCCGGATTATGGAGATTTCTCATTGTTGGCATATATGGATTATAGTGAGTACTATGGGGAAGATCATGAGATTATTTCGTTTTCAAGATCGATAGATGATTATGAAGGGTTCCCGATGCCACAGGTCGGAGATGTGTTTGTAGATCCGGATATTAACGATGGTTGGAGCGCTAAAATTGTCAGTCTCACTCGTGATTACGAGGGATATGAAGGGAATTTGGTGGCTATCTGCAAACCCATCGATGATATCTCGGATATCCTTCGACAGTTTATTGCGGTTGAGGAATATGGCTATAATGATGACGGTTCACTTGCACGTCGTCGTGTGGCAGGAATGCCGCAACTGAATGTAGGAACGACAAACAAAAGAGCTAGTGGCAATTGGGAGGGTGATCTTTTTAATTTCTCTATCAATGGACAATACACCCTTTGGTCAGGTCCCATCAATGAATCCAATGACTCTTTGGAACTTTCTGTCGGCGCAAGTATTGACGGAAAACTTCACATAAAGACCGTATGGGATATACCTATTATCGGTAAGAAATATTTTTCTATCACCACAAAAGCCTCTGCTGGGCTTTCCTTAGGATTCACTGCTGACGGAAAGATTGCGGAATCCTTCCAAACAGGTGCTGGTAATCTTGGGCAGATTCCTGTTCCTGCAACCTTCCCGCTAATGATGATAGATGTAGGACCTGACGGATTCCTGCGTGGTGAGGCTCACGTAAAACTCTCTGCGACGTCGCCTAGGGTGGGTACGTCTATATGGACAAAGTTGGAGATCATTGATTGGTGGCCCTATCTGGATATGGGATTTGGCAAACTTGATGAAAAGCAAGGAACGTATTATGACTTAAGTAATGCTGGCGTTAAATTGGAGCTCGATGGCTTTGTGCAGACAGGTATGCTCTTCCCCCTGAAGTTTAAGAGTCTTCCACTCGTCAGAAAATTCTTTGATGCTAAGATAGGGGGTGATACATACGTAGGCCCTAAATTCTCCGGGACTATCGGACTTGACCTGACAGATGTCCTCAAGACGTTGTATAGTGGGACTAATTATAACATTAAAGCAGGTGAGTTTGCATATAACCTGCTGAGTAATACGAAGGCTTCGGTTAGTCTTTGTGATGCAGACTATGAGATCAAGGCTGAAGTAGAATCAGCATTTGGGAAAAAGAAAAAGTGGTCGTTGGCCAATGGTACGGTCAGTCTCTTTAAACCTTTTGAGGTGTCGCTGGTTCCAGAGTTTGGCGAATGTCGGGATTACGAGGACAAACGATTTATTAATGGTGAAGTCTTACCTTGCCGCATTCTGGCATTTCAGCCACAGGGTAATGTGCTATTCCCGCTCCCGATAGGCGTTACGTTGTACGACTTAGAATACGGAGTAAAAAGCAGTCAGGAACATAGCCAGCGGTATACCCTGGTGGAAGGTATTTTTAACCAAACTATGGAAACTGAGATGGTTATTCCCTACTATCCGCCCACAGACGATAATCCCCATATAGGAAAAAGTGGAAGGTTTAAGGTTCGTCCGTATGTAAGTATCCTGGGAATGGAAATTGCCTCGCCTACTGAGTATGAGTTCCTTCATGGTGTGGAGATGAATGTAAGTAGCGATACGCTCGTCTTGAATTATGATGGTTCGACGCAGACGCCAATTGTCTGTAAGGGCAATCAAGATGGCATCAAACCGCCATACTTCTATCTTCCAGATCACACCGATAAATTAATGAAGGATTTCTTAGTAACCAAGGGAAGTAAGGGGCGTACAGAGATTTCTGTTGACCAAAAGAAATGGTTAGATCAAGAAATTTATGGCTATTGCTGTAAGAACTATAGTCCTGCAGACACGTTGATTTTTCATAATGATAACCCTATCCCCTATTTAGGTTATGCGTACATTAATGAACAGCTATTTATAACCGATGAGTATAAGTTCTGCATTTTGCAAATGCCAAACCTTACACTGGATCCGAAATACTTTACCACTTCGGCGGGATGGAGTTATGTTGACGGTAAGGATGGTGAGAAAAGTGGCGGATGTAATACCTATGGCGATTATTCTAATGTCGATAGTGAGGTTAGTCGTTTAGCTAGTGGAGAAGGATGGCATTGCAGATTGAGCTGTAGTCAACAATCTGGTGATAATTACGATAATCTGGCAATGGAGTTTGATTATGTCCTGAGAAATAAGCCAGGGGTAAAAGTCAGTCGTTTTGACGACAATTGGTTTATCTTCCAAAATGGTCATTGTACTACTACCTCTTATAAGACTTGGATAGATGCGGATAATAAACGCCAGTATGAAAAACATACGGCAACATTCTCCTTTGACGATTCTGGCTATAGTGATAAAGAGCTGAAAATTGAAAGTTCTGAGAAAGGAACAAAGACATTGACCAATTTCACTGCATGGGCCTCTCCTGGTGTCTTTTTTGAACCTCCCAAGACGAATAATGATTAACTAAAAAAATAAGCGTTTATGAAACAACGATTACTACTCCTTAGCCTGCTGTTCTGTTTCGCAGCTACGGCGATGTGGGCACAGGCGGCAACCAAGCGACTCGTGCTTTGGCAGAAGTCGGGTGAAAAGGTCTATTTTGACCTGAACGATATGCCTGAGACCACATTCGAAAACGGGCTGTTTGTCATTAAGACGAACAACGCCACTTTCCAGGACAAAGACTGTGACAGGTCTCTGATCTTTTCCTCATATCATCGGGAGCGGCAGTAATGTCGCTCCTGATGGTATTTTTTGAGATGAATGTTTGTTTTAGTCGTAGAAAAGTAGTACTTTTGCAGGCATGAAACAACTTTGCAAGCTTATTTCCGACTATATGGGGGTGCTGGTGCTGCTGGCTGCTGTGGCTGCGCTGTTGTGGCCAGAGGTGTTCAGCTGTGTCAAGACCTCAGTGATTAATCCGTTGTTGGGTATCATTATGTTCGGCATGGGACTGACGTTGCATCTGGATGATTTCCGAGTGGTGTTCAGTCGTCCGAGGGATGTGATAATCGGTTGTACGGCGCAGTTCGTGGTGATGCCGCTATTGGCATGGACATTAGCAAGGCTCTTCCAACTCGATGAGGCGCTCACGGTGGGTGTGGTGCTCGTGGGCTGTTGCCCAGGTGGTACGGCATCGAACGTTATCACCTATCTGGCGAAGGGCGACCTTGCGCTGAGCGTTGGCATGACGGGTGTCTCCACCTTGTTGGCTCCTGTATTGACACCGTTGCTCGTCTTGCTCTTGGCAGGAAAGACGGTTGATGTGGACGTGGTTGCGATGTTCCTCAGCATTCTATGGGTGGTGATTCTGCCTATCGTGGCAGGATTGATCGTAAAACGGTTGTGGCCCCAGCAGACGGAGCGCGCTACAGCTTATCTGCCAGCCTTGTCATCGTTGGCCATCGCAGCCATCGTGCTCATCGTGATATCAGCGAGTGCCCATCGTTTGATGGCAGGCGGATGGATCATCATCATCGTGGTCATGCTTCATAACATTGGTGGTCTTTCCATCGGCTATCTGATAGGACGCTTGTTGCATCTCACTTCTGCCAAGCGAAAGGCGTTGAGCATCGAGGTGGGTATGCAGAACTCAGGCTTGGCCTCCAGTCTGGCCACGCTTCATTTCGCTGCTTATCCCATGGCGATTATCCCTGGGGCTGTGTTCAGCGTATGGCACAATATCAGCGGCGCCATTGTGGCCCGTATTTATGCCAGGAAACAAGATGTGTGATTGTTAAGGGGCAAACTCAAGGCTGAGCTGGCCATCGCCAAGCAGATTGTAACTTTTGCGATGATAGGGTGTGATGCCGAATTGTTTGATGGCCTCACGATGCTTCTTTGTGGGGTAACCTTTGTTTGAGAGCCAGTCGTATTGGGGATATTCCTCTGCAAGACGGTTCATGTAATCGTCACGATAGGTCTTGGCGAGGATGGAGGCGGCTGCGATGGAGAGATACTTGCCGTCGCCCTTGACGATGGTGGTGTGGGGCAGTTTCTGATAAGGCTTGAAACGATTGCCATCGACGATGATTGCCTCAGGACGCACTTTGAGTTGGTCTAAAGCTCTGTGCATCGCGAGGATAGAGGCATTGAGGATATTGATCTTGTCGATTTCCTCAGGTGTGACGATGCCTACAGCCCAGGCAATGGCATCGCGCTCGATGATTTCCCGCAGTTCGTAGCGACGTTTCTCGGTGAGTTGTTTCGAGTCGTTGAGAAGTTCATTCTGGTAGTCGTCGGGCAGAATGACCGCTGCAGCATAGACGCTGCCTGCCAAACAGCCGCGCCCTGCCTCATCGCAACCTGCCTCGATTTTTCCTTCGTAATAATGACTTGCCAGCATCTTTAGAACATTTGTGCCACGCGACGGATGCCTGCCACGAGGGTATCGACTTCTTCCTTGGTATTGTATAGTGCAAACGAGGCTCTGACGGTGCCTGAGATGCCCAGACGGTCCATCAGCGGTTGGGCGCAGTGATGTCCTGTTCTGACAGCGATGCCCAGACGGTCGAGGAGGGTACCCATGTCCAAGTGGTGGATATCGCCGACGTTGAAAGAAACAACAGCGTCTTTTATCGATGCGTCCATAGGACCGTAAATCTTCATGCCATCGATGGTCTGGAGCTGCTCCATACAGTAGCGGGTGAGCTCCTGCTCATGCTGCTGGATGGCTTCGAAGCCAAGTGCCGAGATATAGTCGATGGCTTTGGCGAGGCCATGGGTAGCCACATAGTCAGGAGTGCCAGCCTCAAACTTAAAGGGCAGACGCTCGAAGGTGGTCTTTTCCCATGTTACCTTGTCGATCATTTCGCCTCCACCTTGATAGGGAGGGAGCTTTTCGAGCCACGATTCCTTGCCGTAGAGTACGCCAATGCCCGTTGGTCCGTACATCTTATGACCGCTGAAGGCGAAGAAGTCGCAATCCATCGCCTGTACATCCACCTGGAAGTGGGGCGCACTCTGGGCACCATCCACCAAAACGGGGATGTTGTGAGCATGTGCTATCTGGATGATCTTCTCCACTGGATTTACTGTGCCTAACACATTGCTGACATGGGCGACACTGATGAGCTTGGTCCGTTCGTTGATGTAGGTGGCAATGTCATCGCCACAGACTAAACGTCCATCGTCTGTGATGGGAAGATGCTTCACCACAAGTCCTCGTTTCATCGCCTGCAGTTGCCAGCTGACGATGTTGGAGTGATGCTCCATCTCTGTGACGATGATCTCATCGCCTGGCTGCATCTGCGATTCACAGAACGAGCTGGCCACCAGATTGATGGCCTCTGTCGTACCTCGTGTAAAGACAATCTCCTCGATTTTCGAGGCGTTGATAAATTCGCGCACTTTTTCTCGCGCTGCCTCGTGCAGATCGGTCGCCTGCTGACTCAGATAGTGCACACCGCGATGCACGTTGGCATTTACGTTGATATATTCATCCCTCATGGCATCGAGTACACACAGGGGTTTCTGCGTGGTTGCCGCATTGTCGAGATAGACCAACGGCTTGCCATACACCTCGCGCGACAGAATGGGAAAATCCTCCCTGATTTTATTGATATCGTACATCTTTTTTTCTAATTTGCTGCAAAATTACGCATATTTTTGGACATCTCAAAAAAAATCCGTACCTTTGCAGGCCAAATAAGGAATAATAATTAAAAATAAGGTATTAGACAATGGCAAAGAAAGCACTTTTGATGATTCTCGACGGATGGGGAATCGGTAAGCATGGTAAGGGTGATGTGATTTTTAATACGCCCACACCTTACCTCGATCTGTTAACAGCAACATCAGCTCACTCTCAACTCCAGGCCTCTGGTGAGGACGTAGGTCTGCCCGATGGTCAGATGGGTAACTCTGAGGTGGGTCACTTGAATATCGGTGCAGGACGCATCGTGTATCAGGATTTGGTGAAGATCAACCGTGCCTGCAAGGACGGTTCTATCATGGAGAATCCCCAGGTGAAGGCTGCTTACAGCTATGCTAAGGAGAATAATAAGAAGCTGCACCTGATGGGTCTGACCTCTGACGGTGGTGTGCACTCAAGCCTCGACCACCTGTTCAAGCTCATTGAGATTGGTAAGGCTTACGGATTGAAGAATCAGGTGTTTGTGCATTGCTATATGGACGGTCGTGACACCGACCCCAAGAGTGGTAAGGGTTTCATTCAGCAGGTGAGCGATGTCTGCGCTGCCAATGATGCTGCTATTGCCTCTATCGTGGGTCGTTTCTATGCAATGGACCGCGACAAGCGTTGGGAACGTGTGAAAGAGGGTTATGACCTGATTGTCAACGGTGTTGGTAAGCAGGCTACGGATATGGTTCAGGCCATGCAGGAGAGCTACGACGAGGGCGTGACGGATGAGTTCATTAAGCCAATCCACAATGCATCAGTTAACGGATGCATCGAAGAGGGCGACGTAGTGATCTTTATCAACTTCCGTAACGACCGAGCCAAGGAGATGACCATTGCACTGACTCAGGAGGATATGCCAGAGCAGGGCATGAAGACTATCCCTGGATTGCAGTACTATTGCATGACACCATACGACGCCAATTTCAAGGGTGTTCACATTCTCTTCCCCAAGGAGAACGTTGAGGATACATTGGGCGAATATCTGAGCAAGCAGGGCAAGAAGCAGTTGCACACTGCCGAGACAGAGAAATATGCGCACGTGACCTTCTTCTTCAATGGTGGTCGTGAGGCTCCCTACGAGGGTGAGGATCGTATTCTGGTGCCCTCTCCGAAGGTGGCTACCTACGACCTGAAGCCAGAGATGAGCGCCTACGAAGTGAAAGATAAGCTGGTGGGTGCCATCAACACGCAAGAGTATGACTTCATTGTAGTGAACTTCGCCAATGGTGATATGGTGGGCCACACTGGTATCTACAACGCCATCGCTAAGGCCGTATGGGCCGTTGACAACTGCGTGCGTGAGGTGATTGAGGCTGCTAAGGCCAACGACTATGAGGCTATCATCATTGCTGACCACGGTAATGCTGACAATGCTATCAATGCTGATGGTACGCCCAATACTGCACACTCATTGAACCCTGTGCCGTTTATCTATGTGACGAACAATAATAGCGCCACAGTGAAGGACGGTCGTCTGGCTGATGTGGCTCCCTCGATCCTGCATATCATGGGCTTGGAGCAGCCTTCAGATATGACGGGTGAAAACCTGATCTCGGATAATAAATAATGAATGTTCAGATAGAACAAAGCTGGAAGCAGTATTTAGTTGGTGAGTTCGACAAAGACTATTTTGTTGGGCTCACCAATTCTGTTCGTTCTGAGTATTCGCAATATACCTGCTATCCTCCTGGCAAACTGATCTTCAATGCCTTTAATCTCTGTCCGTTTGACAAGGTAAAGGTGGTGATTATCGGACAGGATCCCTATCACGAGCCAGGTCAGGCCCACGGACTGAGTTTCTCAGTGCAGGACGGTGTGATGTTTCCCCCCTCGCTGCAGAATATCTTCAAAGAGATACAGGCAGACTTGGGTACGCCTATTCCAACCTCGGGCAATCTGACGCGCTGGGCAGAACAAGGCGTGCTGTTGCTGAATGCCTCGCTGACGGTGAGGGCTCATCAGGCGAATAGTCATTCGTCGCTGGGTTGGCAGAAGTTTACAGATGCCGCTATTCAGGCGCTGGCCACGCATCGCGAACATATTGTCTATATGCTTTGGGGTGGCTATGCCCGTTCGAAGGCTTATATGATTGACAAGAGCCGCAACCTTGTGCTTGAGAGTGTCCATCCCTCACCTTTGAGTGCCAATCGTGGTGGTTGGTTTGGTCAGCATCAGTTCTCGCGCTGTAATACCTATCTGGAGCAGAACGGCATGACCCCGATAGCATGGTAAAACTCCCTCCTATTATTCAAGTTGGCGATGTGCTGCTCTCGTCAGAGATTCTGACGGAGAAGTTCTGTTGTGACCTGAGTGCTTGCAAGGGCCAGTGTTGTGTTGAAGGCGATGCGGGCGCTCCTGTAACACTCGATGAAATCGCTGAAATTGAGGACTGTGTCGATGAGGTGTGGAGTGATCTTTCGGCATCGGCTCAGTCGGTCATTGATAAACAAGGTGTGGCTTATACCGATCAAGAGGGCGATCTCGTGACGAGCATCGTTGGGGGTAAGGATTGTGTCTTCACTTATTATGGTGAGTTGTTTGGTATCCAAAATTGTTGCCTCTGCGCTTTAGAAAAGGCTTACAGAGCAGGGAAGACCCGTTTCTGCAAGCCTGTGAGTTGCGCATTGTATCCTATTCGTGAGAAAAGACTCGGAGGTAGACTTGTCGGCCTGAACTATAATCGTTGGGATGTCTGTAAGATGGCCATCGTCAAGGGTAACCAAGAGAATCTGCCGTTGTACGAGTTCCTACGTGACCCATTGATCCGTCGCTTTGGCGAAGACTGGTATCAGGAGTTGCTCGATACCGTCAAGGAACTAAAGGCGCAAGGATACCTCTAATCTCACAAAAGGGATCGTCCCCTTTGTGAGAAATTACCATGTTTTGACGTTCTGCGTTTGTCCGGCTTTCAGCTTGACAGTTTTCTGTTGACCATTATATAATAAGGTGACTGTGCCAGCCTTCTTGGCCTTGATCTGACAGTCGCGTACCTTGCCGTCTTTCCATTCGAACGATACCTCGAAGCCGCCACGGGCACAGAGTCCGCTAACGGCTCCGTCTTTCCATGCCTCAGGCAGGGCAGGCAGCAACTCTATCTTCCCATCTCCGCTCTGCATCAGCATCTCGCAGACGCCAGCCGTACCGCCGAAGTTACCATCGATTTGGAAAGGCGGATGGGCATCGAAGAGGTTGGGGTAGGTGCCTCCGCTACGACGACGGTCAGGACCACGATACTTATCAGGTGAGACATACGTCAGCAGTTTCTGGTAGATATGATAGGCCTGTTCTGGCTTATGCAGACGCGCCCAGAGGTTGATGCGCCAGCCTGTGCTCCAGCCAGTGGTCTTGTCGCCCTTGATTTCTAACGACTTCTCAGCGGCTTTTTGCAGCGTGGCATCTGTCAGGTGATTGCCAGGATAGAGCCCGATGAGGTGACTCTGGTGACGATGCTGGAAGTCCAAGTCGTCCCAATCGTAATACCACTCGTTGAGATCGCCCATGTGACCAATGGTATAGGGGTGCAGACGGGCGAGGGCTTTCTCCATTTCTTTGTTTCTCTCACCAAGAATCTTGCCAGCAGTGATGGTATTGATGAAGAGCTCACGGATAATGGCCAGATCGGCTGTGCCACCATAGCAGGTCATACCGTGATAGCCTTTGTCTGTCTTGTATTCGTTTTCAGGCGAGGTACTGGGGGCTGTAATGAGCTCGCCAGGTGTCTTGGGATTTTCGATGAGCCAGCGCAGACAGAACTGTGCAGCACCCTTCATCAGCGGATAGGCCACCGTACGAAGATAATCCTTGTCCTGCGTGAACTGATAGCGCTCCCAAAGCGTGTGAACGAGCCATGCACCACCTAAGTTCCAATTGGCCCACTCTGGTTTTTCGTTTTTCTCGCCCACGGGATTTGTCATTGCCCAGATGTCAGAGTTGTGGCTTGAGCACCAGCCCTCGTGGATGCCGTAATAGTTCTTGGCTGTGTATTGGCCATTGGCTGCGAGCGCCTTCACAAAACCGTCGAGGGGTTGTGCCATCTCTGCCATATTGGCTACAAAGGCTGGCCAGTAGTTCTCCTCGAGGTTGATGTTGACGGTATAGTTGCCTCTCCAGGGCGACCAGAGGTGGGGTGTCCAAAGACCCTGAAGATTGGCAGGTACATTCTCTGTTCTCGAAGAGGAAATAAGCAGATAACGCCCGAACTGGAAGTAGAGTTCTTCAAGATAGCGGCTCTGGCCACCGCCATCGGTATAGGCTTTCAGTAGGGCATCGGTATTTCCGGAATCACTGGATTGTCCAGGTTCTCTGGATAACCTCAGCTTCACACGGTCGTAGATGGCTTTGTAGTCTGCGAGATGGCGAGTGTAGAACTCATCGAAGCTGAAGTTCTGCGTATGCCAGATATCATTGGCGACAGTCTCCAGATAAGGTGCTCCCTCGTTGACGGGATGCTTGTCGAAGCCGTTAAAGCTGGTTTCATTGACGATATAGATAATGGCTTCTTTAGCGTTGGTGATGGTCAGTGAGGAGTCTGCGGCTGAGACCTCTCCATCGGTCTTGACGTTGAGCATTGTGCAGAAGTGAATGCTCTCTTGTGGATTACCTGTGGCGTGGCCCGTCATCGTGAGTTGGGTGGGGATGGCCTTCACCTTGTGGGGCACTTGTGCTGTCAGGGCGATGCGACAGTTGATATCACCACGCAGTCGGATAGCGATGAGCTTGTCGGGGTTTGAGGCGAAGTATTCCCTCGTTACAGTAGCACCATCACGCACATAACTATCGCGGATAATGGCACTGTCGAGGTTGAGGCTACGGTGGTAGTTGCTGACCTCGCCCAGTCCCAGATCCTTGATATGCAGCGTGCCGAGCGGCTGGAAATGCTGTGAGTTAGGGCCCTGTACGTGTAACTGTAGGGAGTCGGCCAGCGCATAGTCCTCATTGAAGAGTGCCTTGCGGATGTCAGGAATCCATTGATGGGCATCAGCATCGAGGTTGCGGTCTACAGGTTTACCCGTCCAAAAAGTGATGTCGTTCAGATAGATAATGTTGTCGTCAGTACCACCATAGACGAGCGCACCAAGTTTACCATTACCAATTGGCAGCGATTCTTCGAAGTAAGTAGCTGGTTTGTCGTACTGCAGCACCATCGGTGCTTGGGTGGTTTGTGCCGTTACCGTCAGGCAGAAAAGGGCGGAAATGAGCAGATATTGCCTCATAATCATTGTTTTTTAGAGTTTCGTTTGCAAAGATACAAATTATTTCGTATATTTGCAGCATAAAACCAAAAATTATAAAGTAATGCAACCCATAAAGACATTAAACGATATGATTATCTTCCTCCAACAGCGAGGAGACAAGAAGCGTGTAGCCGTCGTGTGTGCCAATGATGCCAGTACCCGTTATGCTGTGGAGAAAGGTAAGGAGATGGGTTTTATCGAACCTATCTACGTGGATGGTGATGACAAGGAAGAATGTGCCCGCAGGGCTGTGGCACTCTGCAAGAACGGTGAGGCCGATATTCTTATGAAGGGTCTGATTAATACTGATGTACTTCTGCGCGCGATATTAGATAAGGAGAACGGCATTATCCGTCCTGGCCATGTGCTTACCCATGTTGCGATGGCTGAGATTCCCAAGTATGAAAAACTGCTATTCTTCACCGATGCAGCTGTTATCCCTGTGCCTACCGAGGCTCAGCGTCGTCAGCAGATTCATTACATGAACTATGTCTGTCATGCGCTGGGTATTGAGGAACCTCGTATTTCGCTCATCCATTGTGCCGAGAAAGTGAGTGCCAAGACCTTTCCTTATACCGTCGATTATCTCGAAATCATTGCAGAGGCGCAGACGGGCAAGTTCGGACGTTGTATCATTGATGGTCCCCTTGACTTGAAGACGTCGCTCGATTCCGTGAGTCTTCATGAGAAAGGCATCCGTTCCGTTATCGATGGTCAGGCCGATGCACTGATCTTCCCAGATATTGTGGCAGGTAATGTGTTCTACAAGACGCTTACCCTCTTCGGCTATGCCAAGACCGCTGGCGTATTGCAGGGAACCCAGTGTTGTTGTGTGCTGCCGTCACGCGCTGACAGTCCGGAGTCGAAGTACTATTCTTTAGCGCTGGCTGCTATATGAAGATCCTCGTCATCAATCCAGGCTCTACATCAACGAAAATGGCTGTCTTTGAGGACGAGACGCCTGTACTTGTACGTAATATCGTTCACAGCCCTGAGGAGCTCTCTCGTTTCGATGATGTGATAGAGCAACAGGACTTTCGTCGTCAGCTGGTGCTCGACGAATTGCGTCAGGCTGATATTCCTGTGGTGTTTGATGCTGTCATTGGGCGTGGAGGACTGGTAAAACCCCTCGAAGGTGGTACCTATGAGATTAACGATTTGATGATTCAAGACACCCACAGCGGCATTGCCCTCCATAATCATGCTTGTAACTTGGGTTGTCTTATCGCTCATGAGATTGCTGCAACAATTCCTCATTGCCGTTCGTTTATTGCTGACCCAGGTGTC
Organism: uncultured Prevotellaceae bacterium; assembly: GCA_902785945.1. GTDB lineage: Bacteria > Bacteroidota > Bacteroidia > Bacteroidales > Bacteroidaceae > Prevotella. The sequence goes on along the minus strand of CADAAR010000012.1, from coordinate 44,053 downwards.
GTCGACGAACTCAACGACTATGCCCGTATCTCCGGCTCCCCGTTGATGAACCGTATCTGCATCTGGCACGCGTTGAACCAGCGTGCCATCGCTCGTCGCTATGCTGCAGAGATTGGCAAAGAATATGAAGACCTGAATCTGATTATCTGTCATATGGGTGGTGGCATCTCGGTTGCTGCTCATGAGAAGGGTCGTGCGGTGGATGCCAATAATGCCCTTGATGGTGAGGGACCGTTCTCGCCTGAACGGGCAGGTTCCTTGCCGGCTTCAGATTTGATTCGTCTTTGTTTCAGTGGGAAGTACAATGAGAAACAGCTTTTAAAGCGTATTGCGGGTAAGGCAGGCTTGAATGCCCATCTGGGTACTAACGATGTGCGTGAGGTGCTTCGTCGTATTGAGGATTATGGTGACAAGCATGCGAAATTGATTCTTGATGCGATGATCTATCATGTGGCGAAGAATATTGCTTCGGAGAGTGCTGTGCTCTGTGGTCATATTGATGCCATCCTGCTGACAGGTGGCTTGGCGCGCTCAGAATATATTGTGAGTCGTTTGCGAGAGCGTATTGGCTTTCTCGCGCCCATCCGTTGTTTCCCTGGCGAGGACGAGATGGAGGCCTTAGCCCTCAATGCCCTCGCAGTACTTCGAGGCAAACGAAAAGCGAAAGAATACAAATAAAATAAATCCCCGCCGATTGGCGGGGATTATTGTTAAGCGTCGATGTTCGCGTAAGTAGCGTTCTTTTCAATGAACTGTCGGCGCGGCTCCACGTCATCGCCCATCAGCATCGAGAAGATCTCGTCGGCCTCGGCAGCATTCTCAATGGTTACCTGCTTCAGCAAACGGTTCTCAGGATTCATGGTGGTCTCCCAAAGCTGCTCTGGGTTCATCTCACCAAGACCTTTGTAGCGCTGTGTGTGCAAGGCCGAGGAGTTTTCGTCGCCTGCCACGTACTTGTCGATGAAAGCCTGACGCTGCTGCTCTGTGTAGCAGTACTCAGACACTTTCTTAAACGTACATTTGTAGAGTGGTGGGGTGGCAATATACAGATGGCCTCCCTGGATTACCTGTGGCATGAAGCGGTAGAAGAGTGTCATGATCAGCGTGTCGATGTGCGAGCCATCGACGTCGGCATCGGTCATGATGATAATCTTGTCGTAACGCAGTTTCTCGATATTGGCTTCGCGGTCGCCCTCGCCCTCAACGCCGAAGCGAACACCAATACTCTGAATGATGTTCATGACCGACTCGGCCTCGAACACACGGTGCCACTGAACCTTCTCCACGTTCAGAATCTTACCACGCAATGGCAGGATAGCCTGGAAGTGACGGTCACGTCCCTGCTTGGCAGAACCACCTGCAGAGTCACCCTCGACGAGGAAGATCTCGCAATCCTTAGGATCTTTATTTGAGCAGTCGGCCAGCTTACCAGGCAGACCACCACCCGTCATCGGGTTCTTACGCTGCACACTCTCACGGGCTTTGCGGGCGGCGATACGGGCCGTGGCGGCCAACACCACTTTATCGCAGATCATCTTGGCCTCCTTTGGATGCTCTTCCAAGTAGTTGGCCAGAGCCTCGCCCACGGCCTGCTGAACCGCACCAGCGACCTCTGAGTTGCCAAGCTTGGTCTTGGTCTGTCCCTCAAACTGAGGCTCGGCCACCTTAATGCTAATCACTGCTGTAAGGCCCTCACGGAAGTCTTCGGGTGCAATCTCAATCTTGGCTTTCTCAATCTGTTTTGAGATCTGAGGATCGCTGTCGGCATATTTCTTCAGGGTACGGGTAAGGGCTGCACGGAAACCTGCCAGGTGGGTACCGCCCTCAATCGTATTGATATTGTTCACGTAAGAGTGGATATTCTCCGAATAATCGGTGTTGTACATCACAGCCACCTCAATGGGAATACCCTGTTTCTCTGTCTTCAGATAAATCACGTCATCAACGAGGTGCGTGCGGTGACGGTCCACGTAACGCACAAACTCCTTCAGACCGTCCTTGGCATGGAACACCTCGGGCTGCTTCAGGTTGCCTTCCTCGTCAGGACGCAGGTCGGTAAGTGTGATGGTGATGCCGGCATTCAGGTAAGCCAGTTCACGCATACGACGTGCAATGATGTCGTATTTATACTCTGTGGTGGTGAAGATGGTACCATCAGGCCAGAACTGCTGACGCGTACCAGTCTTGTCTGTATCGCCCACAATCTTCACGTCGTAGAGGGGCTTACCCTTCTCATACTCCTGCTGGTAGATATGACCATTGCGGAATACCTGTGACATCATGTGTGTACTGAGGGCGTTCACACAGCTCACACCTACACCATGCAGACCACCAGACACCTTATAAGAACCCTTATCGAACTTACCACCGGCATGGAGCACCGTCATAACGACCTCGAGGGCGCTCTTGTGCATCTTCTCGTGTTCATCCACAGGGATACCACGACCATTATCCATTACGGTGATGGAATTGTCTTCGTTAATCGTTACTTCAATATGTGTACAATAGCCTGCCATGGCCTCGTCGATAGAGTTATCGACGGTTTCATTGACCAGATGATGGAGTCCCTTCTCACTGATGTCACCAATGTACATAGCAGGGCGTTTGCGCACGGCCTCAAGTCCTTCGAGTACCTGAATATTACTCGCGGAATAATTTTGTTCCTGATTCAGTTGTTCGTCTGTCATTTTGCTTCTAATTGAATTATGGGTGCAAAATTACAAAAAAAAAGTCAGATAAACGTAGTTTATCTGCTAAAAAACACAAAAAGAAAGCCGCAATTCTTAAAGAATCGCGGCTTCTATTGTTTTTTAACAATCAACCTTTACAGTTTGTTGACGTGCTGTGCCAGACTTGACTTCAGGTTTGCAGCCTTGTTCTTGTGGATGATGTTGGTCTTAGCCAGCTTGTCCAGCATCTTCTGTACCTTTGGATACAGAGCAACTGCCTCTTCCTTATTAGTCATAGCGCGAAGTTTGCGCACAGCATTACGCATAGTCTTTGCGTAGTAGTGATTGTGAAGAGCTCTTTTCTTCTCCTGACGAATGCGCTTCACTGATGATTTGTGATTTGCCATTTTTTTGTTTAATGTTTAATGTTAATGATAATGAATTAAAGCCTGTGGGTCTTGCGTCTTTCAACAGCCCTGGGCAGCCCCGAAGGACCATCACCACCTTTCCCTGTTCTCACAAGTAGCACTTGGCTGTGCCGATGGCGAATTTAATTTTTAGTAGTCCCTAGGAGAGTCGAACTCCTCTTTAGAGAATGAAAATCTCTCGTCCTAGCCGATAGACGAAGGGACCGTCGCCTTTTTTTGCGGGTGCAAAGGTACTGCTATTTTTCCAATTGACCAAAAAAAACTATAAAAAAATGCATTTTCCCCCTAACTTTTCAATTTTCACTATTCACTATTCACTCTTTTTTTGTATCTTTGCACTCGTATGCTGATTAAGACACCAGCCATTGTGCTCCATTCGCTGAAGTACGGCGAGACACGACTTATCGTCGATATGTTCACCCGTAGCCACGGTAGACTTTCGTTTATCGTCAGCCTGCCGAAGTCGGCCAAAGGGAAGATTAAGAAACAGTTCTTCCAGCCTCTGACCCTATTGGAGATCGAGACCGATGTCCGCCCGCGCCTACAACTACAGAAGCTTTCCGATGCTCGGCTGTTGCATCCTTTTACAACAATACCTTTTGACTCGCGAAAACTGGCAATTTCACTTTTTATTTCGGAGTTTCTATATTATGCTCTGCGAGCTGAGCAGCAGAATGCACAACTCTTTGACTATGTGTGTGACAGTGTTCAATGGCTTGACGAACAGTCTGCGTCTTATGCCAATTTCCATTTGGTGTTTTTAATGCGTTTGAGTCGTTTCCTGGGTTTTTATCCGAATTTGGAGGATTATTCTGCTGGTGACTACTTTGATCTTCGTGAAAGTATGTTCTTGTCCCAACCTCCTGTTCATCGCGATTTTCTGCAGCCGCAAGAGGCTGAGAAAGTACAATTGATGATGCGCATGGATTATTCCACAATGCATTTATTCCAGATGTCACATAACGAGCGCAACCGCTTGTTGGAGGTTGCGCTCGTCTATTATCGTCTTCATCTGCCAGATTTCCCAGAGATGAAGTCCATTGGGATCCTACAGGAACTCTATGCAGAATAGTTTTATGCTAATTCTTACGAGAAGAACTTGATCGTGCCTTGTACAGGTTCGTCGTTGGGTGTGGCGACAGAATCTTCAGCCACGATGTCGCCTGTAGCTTGCGAGTTGATGCTATCGAGAATCTCACGCGTACGCTTGTAGGTGGGCGTAGACTCCACAGCGGAGATGACATCATCGTTGTCCAAGTCCTCAGGACGGAACAGATAGATGTTAGGACGACGCTTGTAGCGTTTGGCGGTACTGTCGCCACCATAGAAGCGATTACGACGATCCTGACGCTCCAGAGCCTTGGCTTGTTCCTCAGCGATGCGGTTGATGTCATCTTGCGTATGCTTCTTCATGTGGGCATCCATTCCGTCGACGCTTTCGATGCCGAAGCCGGTGGCCAGGATGGTAACCTTGACCTTTTTGCCAAGTTCTGGATCGGTAGCGAGACCCCACTTGATCTCGAAGTCGCTGCCAAACTTAGCCATGAAGTCGTTCACATCATTCATCTCCTCCATCATCAGCGACTGCTGACCATCCTTTGAGCCCGCAAATGAGATGCTGAGCAGGATCTTCTTGGAATTAAAGATGTCATTATCGTTGAGGAGCGGCGAATTGAGGGCATCCTCGATGGCTTTCTTCACACGTCCCTCGCCTTCGCCATAGCCGGTAGACATGATGGCCACGCCACCGTCCTTCAGCACGGTTTTTACATCGTTGAAGTCGAGGTTGATAAGACCGTGAACGGTGATGATCTCTGCGATGGACTTAGCAGCCACGGAGAGGGTGTCATCGGCTTTGCCAAAGGCGTCGAGCACGGAGAGCTCAGGGTAGATCTCGCGCAGACGTTCATTGTTGATGACGAGCAGGGCATCGACGTGTTTCTGCATCTCCTCGACACCGTCGAGGGCCTGATCGATCTTGCGGTCACCCTCGAAACGGAAGGGGATGGTGACGATACCAACGGTCAGAATGCCAAGTTCCTTAGAGACACGGGCAATGACAGGTGCTGCGCCAGTACCAGTACCACCGCCCATACCGGCTGTGATAAACGCCATGCGGGTTCCATCGTTGAGCATACCCTTGATGTCTTCAAGGCTCTCCTCAGCGGCCTGACGGGCTTTCTCTGGTTTGTTGCCGGCACCAAGACCCTCCTTACCCAACTGCAGATGTACGGGCACAGGCGAATCGTTGAGAGCCTGATTGTCTGTGTTGCACAGCACGAATGTCACATCGTGAATGCCTTCACGATACATGTGGTTGACGGCATTTCCACCACCACCGCCTACACCAATCACTTTGATGATGCTATGATCCTTCTCGGGCGCTCCGAAGTCGAGGATATCTATATTCATATTGTCTGCCATAATCTTATCTTTTTTATTCTTCTTCTTTAACCATGTCTTCACCGAATTTCTTAGCTTTCTTCAAGAATTTGTTCCAGAAGCTGTTCTCACGTTTTTCAGCAGCGATACGCTGGCGTTCGGCCTCCTGCTCCTCCTGACGGATGCGTTCAGCCTCTTCTTCCTGGCGACGACGTTCTTCCTCTGCTTTCTGTTTCTCAGCTTCGGTACGGATGACACCAGCGGGGATCTCACTAACCTGGCGGGCCTGACGCTGGTCTGTAACAGGGTGGGGTGTTGTTTCTTTCTTAATGCCAAACAAATCGTCGGTGACAATGCTGCCTGCACAGTTCATATCGCCCTTGGCAAGCAGGCCTAATACGGTGTTCATCTTGCCATCCTTAGCTTTGATGTCTTCCTGGGTGGCATTGATGGTGTGGGTCACAAACTTAGCCGTACGGATCTTGTCAACATGGGTGTGGTTCATAAAGGCCTGTTCGATGTTGGTCATGTTTGAACCGCCACCAGTGAGAATGAGACCACCTAACAGCTTATCGTAATATTCCGACGGAATCTGATACCATACGTTCTCGATGATTTCTTCCAGTCGGCCCTCGACAATCTCAATGAATTTACGGCTTTCCACCTGACGTTCAGGATCGATGGAGTATTTCAAGTTACTATCGATATCGTTATTATCAGTAAAGGCGGAAGCATATTTCAGCTTCATCTTCTCAGCGTCGCTCTCTTCCATCTGGAGGGTAGCGATGTCCTTTGTGATGTTATTGCTGCCGAGCGGGATGACAGCCAGATGGCGCAGGATGTTTTTGCTATAGACAGAAACCGTTGTGGTGTCGGAGCCGATGTCAACCAATGCACAGCCGGAACGTTTTTCGGCTTCTGTCAGCACGGCATCGGCCAAGGCCAGAGGTGCGAGATACATTTCTGCTACGTTGATGCCAGCCACCTCAAAGCATTTGTTGAGGTTGCGGTAGAAGGTCTTACGCTGCAGAATATTGAGGAAATTACCCTCCAGGTGGGAAGCCTGAATACCTACGGGATCCAACTGATATTGTGAGTCGACCTTGTATTCCTGAACGGCAGCATCGAGGATTTCTTGATCCTGGTATTTCATATTGCGATTGGCATCCATCAGTTCGATGACCATATCTTGAGTGATACGCGTGTCCGCAGGCAGGTCTTTGGCTATTACGTTCCTAACACTGCGGATGGACTGTCCGCCAACACCTACATATACCTGGAGAATCTCTGTCTTGAGCTGGTTCTCTAGTTTTTTGATGATATTTGTCAGGCATTGTGCGGTTTTGTCAATGTTATACACATACCCTTTGCGGATGAAGGATGAAGAGTCTTCCTTCACCATAGCGAGGACGGTAATGCTACCGTCAAGATTCTTTTGTCCCGCGATACCGGTCATCTTTGATGAACCGAGTTCGATTGCTACGATAAATTCCTTTGCTGCCATCTTCTTGATATAATTTACTTTCTCTTACAAATAATCTGATTGTCAAACTCTACGCTGATGTAGCTATATTTATTCCAGCCCGCCACATTCAGACCATAAAGATAGAACTTGCGCATACGCTCAAGTTTCTTGTCGATGTTGGCGGGGGTACCGAGATAAATGATATGTTCGCCGATACGTGGAATCATCTCTACTGTACCGTCGTTGAGAATATTCACCTGTACCACCTGATTCTGCCAGAATTTGTCCTTTAGGAGTGTGTTGCCGATCAGGGGCAGGATCTTCTGGGCATATTTCCGCGAGACGTTACCCGTTACGATAATCATATCGGTGGCATATTTCGACTCCGGTAGAATAGCACCTTGAGTGTCCAAATAATAGTTGTCGCCATTGTTGGCCATCACGTGCAGAATGGGGGTGCGCTGATGAAGACTGATACAGATATGTCCACTTTGTGTCTTATAGCACTCTGCCTTCTCCACAAACGGATTTTTCATGAGGGTTTCCTCAATTGCCCGTGAGTTGACGTCGGCCATTTTTTTTGCGAGGGGATACAGACGGTTCTTCTCTAGGATATTCTTGACCTCACTGGGATTGACAAACCCGACCGCAGCCTCGTTGTTGATATCGATCTTAACCTCCGTACATACGGAGGCTTTCTCGGCAGGCGTATTGAATGCCGAGACGGCTAAGACCAAATAGACAGCGATGGCGATGTCGAAAATGGCGATGAATGTCTTCTTCCAGTTAAACGTCATTATTATTTCTTATTTTTAAGTATCTTTGTGATCTGTGGCACCTGGTTATCCAAGTCACCAGCACCCAGCACGATGAGTACCTCGAAGTCGTGCGTCTTCACGTAGTTGAGTACCTCATCCTTAAGGATCATCTCTTTCTTTACGCCCTCTTTCAGGTTGTCGTAGATAAGCTTAGAAGTAACGCCTTCGATAGGCTCTTCACGGGCAGGGTAGATTTCTGTGAGTATGACCTCGTCGAGCTGACTCAGTGCATCGGCAAAATCCTTGTAGAAGTCGCGGGTGCGCGTATAGAGGTGAGGTTGGAAAATAGCTGTGATATGCTTGTCTTGATAGAGCTCACGAATGCTTTTGGCACTTTGGTAAATCTCTTTGGGGTGATGAGCATAGTCGCTGAGGAAAACCAGTTTGTCGGTCTTAATCTTAAAGTCGAAGCGACGATCTACACCTCCGAAGGTCTGCATGCCATATTTCAGTTCCTCTTTTGTACAGCCATTGAGCTGAGCCATAGCCATAGCGGCAATGCCATTCTCGATATTGATGGGGATGGGTTGTCCGAGTTTGACATTTGCGACGCTCTCGATGGGTGATATAAAATCGAAGTATATCTCTCCGTTGCCGATGCGGATATTCTCTGCATGGAAGTCTCCCTCGTGGAGACTGTAGTCATAGCGGCGGACACCCGCCTGGAGGTTCTCCTGCATCTCTAAACCGCGATGGATAATCAGAGCGCCACCCGGCTGGATCAGTTCTGTGTAATGGCGGAAACTCTCCAAGTAAGCCTCTTTGGTGCCATAGATATCGAGATGATCAGGGTCGGTAGAGGTGATAACACTCATCCAAGGGTGGAGCCAATGGAACGAACGGTCGAACTCATCGGCCTCGATAACCACGTAATCGGAGTCGGAGAGGATATAATTGGTGCCATAGTTCTTTGAGATACCTCCAAGGAAAGCGTTACAGTTGAACTGGCTCTGGTGCATAATATGGGCGCACATGGTCGATGTGGTTGTCTTGCCGTGGGTACCAGCCACGCAAAGTCCTTTATGAGCTTGTGTCAATGTGCCAAGCACTTGGGCACGCTTCTGAATCTCGAAACCGTTCTCACGGAAGAATTGGAGTTCCTTGTGGTTATCTGGAATGGCAGGGGTATAGATGATGAGAGCCGACTCTTTCTTCTTACAGGCGTGGGGAATCTCATCGATATTCTCCTCATAATGAATGAGCATGCCTTCTATCTCCAGTCTGCGGGTGAGATCGGAGGGTGTCTTGTCATAGCCGCCTACAACCAGACCTTTTTTGATGAAATATCGGGCGATGGCGCTCATGCCGATGCCACCAGCTCCGATGAAATACACTGCTTTTATATTCTTAAATTCCATTTGCTAAATTAATCACTTCTTTTGCGATGATATTGGCAGAGTCGGGCAGTGCCAATTTGAGCACATTCTCGCTCAGAGATTTCAACTTATCTGCATCGTTGACCGTTTCGATAGCAGTCTGGAGCAGGATATCTGGTGCCTCTGCATCCTTAATGTAGATGGCAGCGCCGCGTGTTGAAAGGGCTAGGGCATTCTTTGTTTGATGATCTTCTGCCACATTTGGACTGGGCACTAGAATGACAGGCTTGCCAATCAGACAGAATTCCGAGATGCTACTGGCACCTGCGCGACTGATAACGAGGTCGGCGGCACGATAGGCGGAACCCATATCGGTGATGAAATCGGTGACCTTCAGATTGGGCAGGTCCTGCCCTTTAAGCCTTTCCGAGATTTCTGCACTATAGTATTTTCCAGTCTGCCAGATAAATTGCAGACCGCTCTCCTTGATGAGGTCGAGGTGGCGGAGCATGCTCTCATTGATGGTACGAGCCCCAAGACTGCCTCCTACGAGCAAGATGGTCTTTTTCTCAGGGGCGAGTCCGAAGCTGCGGATGGCATCCTCACGCGTGATAGTCGTCTCAAGGAGCGCCTGACGCACAGGATTACCAGTGAGAATAATCTTCTCTGCAGGGAAGAAGCGTTCCATGCCCTCGTAAGCTACACAGATTTTCTCGGCTTTCTTGGCCAAGAGTTTATTGGTTACACCTGCATAGGAGTTCTGTTCCTGAATGAGGCAGGGGATACCCATTGCTGCAGCCTTGTTGAGCGTAGGACCGCTGGCATAGCCCCCCACGCCTACAGCAACCTGAGGACGGAAGTCTTTGATAATCTTCTTCGCCATGCGCTGGCTCTTCCAGATTTTATAGAGTACCTTCACGTTTTTCAGTAAATTCTTACGGTCGAAACCACAAATAGGCAGTCCTTTGATCTCATAACCTGCTGCTGGCACCCGCTGCATCTCCATTCGTCCAAGTGCACCGACAAAAAGGATCTTCGCATCCGGATGCATGGCCTTAATCGCATTGGCGATAGATACTGCAGGGAAGATATGACCTCCTGTGCCGCCTCCACTGATAATGACTCTTAACTCCTTTTCCATAAAAATATGTATTAGGCTGCAAAATTACAAATTAAATTTCTTTTAGCGCCATTTTTTCCCCTCTTTTTTTCGCAGAACGGCTAACGCTTAACATAGCTCCGATATAAGCACAGTTGATGATGGTCGATGTGCCACCTCGAGAGATGAGTGGAAGGGGCTGTCCTGTGACGGGTGCAATACCCACAGCAACCAGCATGTTAAATGATGCCTGCAGCACCAACATCAAAGCCAGGCCCATGACTAGGAAGGCAGGAAAGTTGTTTTCACAACGGCTGGCGATACGGGCTGCACGATAGAGTAATACGATATAGAGGAACGCCACGAACGCTGCGCCGATGATGCCTAACTCTTCAATGATAATCACATAGATAAAATCACTAAAAGCCTGGGGCAGGAAATCACGCTCGACAGATTTGCCAGGACCTTTGCCAATGATATTACTGCCTACAATGGCTATGTTGGCGTGGGCCACCTGCGCGTCCTTGTCGAGGTCATAGTCGGCAGGAGCTACGTGCTTTGAGTTCAGTTTTTTGTCGATGCGGTTTTTCCAGGTGCCGAAACGGTGCAGGAATGAAGCGGTCTTCTTAGTATCTTTCTTCACTTCACCATTGACAATGGCTTCTGTCTGTGTCTCACTGTTTTCTTCATTCTGATCAAGGCTACCCAACATATAGATAGAACCAATGAACAGTACGAGAAGAATGATTGCACCTGCTGCCAGTTTTCCTAACTGTGCCATAGGAACTCTTCCAACGAACATCATCAGAAAGATTACAGCAAAGATCAGGGCCGCTGTTGAGAGGTTCTCCACACCTATTAACAAACAGAAGGGTACCACCACAATCAGGATATATTTAAAGGCGCGTTTGTCGGCACCATTTTCCCGTTGCATGGCACTGAGAATCTGGGCTGTTACCAAGACCAATGTACCCTTGGCAATCTCAGATGGTTGGAATTTCAGTCCTAACAGACTGATCCATCGGCCTGCATCATTGGTTTTCTCTCCGAAGAATAGCACCCATATCAACATTATCGTGGAAATCAGGAGCAAACCTGGCGTCATCAACTTGAAATAACGACAGGGGATGTTAAGAATGACAATTGCCATACCCACACCCACCAGCATTTTCCAGGAATGCCCGATGATGGGCCCCAGATAATTCTGGCTTTTATAGGTCAGTGTGCTGGATGCCGAAAACACCTCTACCACACTGATCAGGCACAGGAATAACAGTACCATCCAGATGACCTTGTCGCCCTTAAACAGATTTCCTATTTTCATATTCTATTCTAGTATTTCTAGAGATTCCTAGCCAATTCTTTAAACTGCTCTCCACGATCCTCCATGTTCTTAAACAGGTCGAATGAGGCGCAGCAGGGACTCAACAATACGGTTTCGCCAGGCTGGGCCATCTCGTAGCATGCCTCCATACACTCTTTCATCGAGTGGGTGTCACGTACGGGAATGCCCATATTGTCGAAATTATCATGCAACTTCTGGTTGTCAGCACCTAAATACACGATACCGGAGCACTTCTCTTTCACCAGTGGCTTGATGGGCTCATAGTCGTTGCCTTTGTCCTTACCACCAATGATGAGAATCACCTTGGTCTTCATCGATTCCAGCGCATACCAACAGGCATCGACATTCGTGGCCTTGGAGTCATTGATATACTGCACGCCACGTACTGTACACACCTTTTCCAAACGGTGTTCCACCCCAGGGAAGTCGCTCAGACTCTTGCGAATCTCTTCTTTTTTGATACCTGCGATATCTGTTGCAATACCTGCTGCCAGGGAGTTGTAGATATTGTGTTTGCCTGTCAAACTAAGACTTTCCTGTTCCATATTGAAGGGCTCAGGCTTCTCAATCTTATACTGACCTTTTTCGATATAACCAATCACCCCTTTCTCCTTCAGTTCCGCGAAAGGATATTGGATAGCTTTGATGTCGTATTTCTCCAGTTCTCGCTTGATAATGGGGTCGTCAGCCCAATAGATGAAGGCATCTTTGGGTGTTTGGTTCTGGATGATACGCATTTTCGAATCCACGTAGTTCTGCATCTTGAAATCGTAACGGTCCAGATGGTCAGGCGTGATATTCAGTAAGATGGCGATATTGGCACGGAAATCGTACATGTTGTCGAGCTGGAAGCTGCTGAGTTCAATGATGTAATATTCATGCGGATCTTCAGCCACCTGCAGAGCAAGGGAATTACCAATATTACCAGCCAATCCTGCATCATAGCCGGCCTGCTTGAAAATATGGTAGATGAGTGAGGTGGTCGTGGTCTTACCGTTAGAACCTGTGATACAGATCATTTTGGCATTCGTATAGCGACCAGCAAACTCAATTTCACTAATGATATGGATGCCCTTTTCCTTGACTTTCACAATCATTGGGGCTGTATCAGGAATACCAGGACTCTTGATGATCTCATCGGCATTGAGTATTTTTGCCTCTGTGTGTTGGCCTTCCTCCCATTCGATGTGACGATCGTCAAGCATCTTCTTATACTTATCGGCAATTTTCGACATGTCTGATACAAACACGTCAAATCCCTCTTTTTTTGCCAGGACAGCGGCACCAGCGCCACTCTCTCCTGCTCCTAATATGACAATTCTCTTATTCATTTTTTATCTCATCTTCAATGTTATGATAGTCAATGCGGCCAATATAATGGTAGTAATCCAGAAACGGATTGTAATTTTCGACTCGTGGAACGGACGATGAGGCCATCCCTTGAGAATATAGGTACTTGTAGCATCGAGTTGTGAGTCGAGCTTACGGAAATTGTCATGGATAGGCGTAGCCCTGAACACACGCACACGCTTGCCCTTGCGTTTCTGAAGCTTGAACCACTGCGTCTGGATAATAACGCTGAGACTTTCGACGAAGAAGATACCACAGAGAATGGGCAACAGTAGCTCTTTGTGGATAATAATAGCACAGACACCGATGATACCACCGATGGTCAGTGAACCCGTATCGCCCATAAACACCTGGGCAGGGAAGGCATTGTACCACAGGAAACCGACCATTGCACCGATAAATGCGCAAAGGAACACCACCAGCTCTTCGCTTTGTGGGATATACATAATGTCGAAATACGACGCATAGACAATGTGTGACGACACATAGGCCAGTATGCCCAAGGCCACACCTATGATGGCAGAATTACCTGCACACATGCCGTCCATGCCATCATTCAGATTGGCACCGTTGCTGACAGCTGTTACCACGAGGATGGTCATCAGTACGAAGATTACCCAACCTGCTGCAACCTTGTATTTACCCAGGAAGCCAAACACCTCGGAGTAGTTCAGGTTATGGTTCTTTACGAACGGAATGGTGGTCTGCAACGACTTCACCGCCTCTTTCTTGTGCTTTACTACGATTTCCTGGTTTTGTTGTTGTACTTGCACATTCTCACGCACCACAGCATCAGGACTGAGCCAGAGTGTGAGTCCTACAATGAAACCTATACTGATTTGTCCAACTATCTTGTATTTACCCTTTAGACCCTCTTTGTTACGCTTGAAAATCTTGATATAGTCATCCATGAATCCGAGGAAACCTAACCAAATGGTGGTAACAATCATCAGGATAATATAGATATTTCGGATACGACACAGCAGGATGACAGGGACAAGGATACTGACGATAATGATAATGCCACCCATAGTGGGAACACCCTTCTTCTCCACGCCAAAGGGATCGATACTGGGGTCGCGTTCTGTCTCGAAAATCTTCCTGCGCTTCATCCATTTAATGAACCTCTCACCAAACCATGCTGAGATTAACAAGGCTAGGATGAGTGTCAACAGGGCACGGAAAGATATGTAGCTCCACAGATGTGCGCCTGGAATGTCAAACTGCTCTAAGAATCTGAAAATGTAATATAGCATAACTATTCACTATTAACTATTCATTCGCAAAAATCTCTCTCACTACCTCACGATCATCGAAATGATGTTTCACACCTTTGATCTCCTGATAGTCCTCATGTCCTTTACCTGCAATGAGGATTACATCACCCTTCTCTGCCATCATACAGGCAGTACGGATGGCTTCTTTTCTGTCGACAATGCTCACCACTTTCTTCATCTGTTTGTTGTCAAGGCCAGCCAACATATCGTTGATAATGTCCTGCGGCTCTTCGAAACGAGGGTTGTCGCTGGTGATGATGACCTTGTCGCTGAGTTTGGCAGCTGTCTGTGCCATAATCGGACGTTTTCCTTTATCGCGATTGCCACCTGCACCACAGACGGTAATGACCTTGCCTTTGCCATTGAGCACTTCATTGATGGTGTTCAGCACGTTTTCCAAAGCGTCAGGGGTATGAGCATAGTCGACGATGGCCGTATAGCCCTCTGGCGAATGGATGGGTTCCAGTCGACCACTGACACTCTTCAGTGTGCTGAGGATGACGAGGATATCATCAGGCTTTTTGCCTAACATGATAGCTGCACCATAGACAGCTAACAGATTGCTGACATTGAACTTGCCAATAAACTGTACGCCCACCTCTTTGCCATTGATATCGAGATACATGCCTTCGAAGTGACATTCAATGATCTTTGCCTTGAAATCTGCCATGCTTCTGATGGAATAGGTCTTCACCTGGGCCTTGGTGTTCTGTACCATGTATTGTCCGTTCTTGTCATCGGCATTGGTGATGGCAAAAGCATCTTTGTCGAGACCGTCGAAGAAAGCTTTCTTCGCATCGCGATAGTTCTCAACGGTCTTGTGATAGTCCAGATGGTCGCGTGTCAGGTTTGTAAATAGTCCCCCAGCAAACTTCAGTCCTCCGATACGCTTCTGGGCGATGGCGTGGCTCGAACACTCCATAAAAGCATAGTCACAGCCAGCATCCACCATCTGTGCCAGCAATCGGTTCAGTTCAATGGGGTCGGGTGTGGTATGGTCTGCAGGAATGGCCTCGCCTTCGATATAGTTGCAGACAGTTGACAGCAGACCACACTTATGACCGAACTTCCTAAACATATTATATAATAAGGTGGCGATGGTGGTTTTACCGTTGGTGCCAGTAACACCCACCAGTTTCAGTTTTCTTGATGGATCGCCGAAGAAGTGTGTGGCCACGATGCCAACTACACTTTCCGTGGATTCTACGACGATGTAGGTTACACCCTCAACCTGTTCTTCTGGCATCTGCTCGCAGAGAATGGCAGCAGCTCCTAGCTCGATGGCCTTGGGAATAAACTTGTGGCCATCTGTCTGGGTGCCTGGAATGGCAACGAACAGATGTCCTGTCTCAATACGTCGGGAGTCGATGTTTACACCCGTAATCTCCACCTCTGTATTGCCAAAGGTGTTGAGGACTTCTACATTTTTGAGCAGTTCAATCAGTTTCATACTATTCACTTTTCACTATTCACTATTCTAGGTAGAGTTCACACTTCATTCCTTGTTTCACTTCAGTCCCGGCATAGAGACTTTGTGATTTCACCTTACCACGGCCTTTGATAATGGCTCTCACCCCTCTTTTCTCCAATGCATAGACCGCGTCTCTCGCACCCATTCCTGTGAGATTGGGAATGGTATGGCCTGATGTTTTCTCTTGCTGAAGCTGGGGCTTCTCCTTGATGTTCAGGTCGGTCAGCACATACTCAGCAGCAGCGTTATTCCCCAATTTGACAGTTGGCTTGAATACCGATGTGGAATCGCGGGCATCTGCTACGCTCAATTTCAGGTTCTGTGCCATCACACCCTCTGCGATATGGTGGAACACCACACCCGACATACCGCCTCCTGAAGCTGGCAATCCTGATTTCTTGATACAAACGATACAGGTATAACGGGGATCATCGGCAGGGAAGAATCCTGCAAACGACAACCAATAACGAGTGGTGCCAGAGTGATAGCTGCCGTATTGGTCGGCTATCTGAGCAGTACCTGTCTTTCCTGCTACCTTGAAGGACTTTGAACCAGCCTTTCTACCTAAGCCCTGACTAACGACGTGCTCCAGAATGGTCTGCATCGTCTTGATGGCCTTCGGCTTGGCAATCTGTTCCTTCAGCACTACAGGCTCAAACTCCTTGATCACCTGTCCGTCTTTTACAAGTTGTTTCACGAAACGGGGCTGCATCATCTTACCATTGTTGGCAATGGCATTGTAGAATGCTACGGTATTAATTGGTGCTATCTGCGTTTCATAACCGATACTCATCCAAGGCAATGTGGTCTTACTCCAATATTTGGCACGGTCGGTGGTCTTTGTGTCCGGCATACGGATATAGGGAGGATGATAGCCTACCAATGGCAATTTCAGATCCTCGTGGATGCCCACACGATAGAGTCCCTGCACATATTTCGTGGGATTCGAGCCGTAGTATTTATCAATAATCCAGCTCACACCGATGTTCGAGCTCACTTCGAGGGCGCGTGGCACGCTGATGGTGCCATAACCACCGCGACGCCAGTTGTGGTCTTTCATGGCTCTACCGTGCATCTCCATCACACCGCAGCCGGTGTTAATGGTCATGGTGGTATCTATAACACCGTCGTCGAGAGCCACAAGGAATGATGCCGTCTTGAATACAGAACCAGGCTCGCAACGGTGACTGATGGCATTATTTACCATCTCGTAGTATTCACCGTCGGCTGCTTTCTGCATGTTTACGATGGCTTTCACGTCGCCTGTCTTCACTTCCATGAGGATGGCCACACCCATTTCGCCATTGATGAGTTTCAACTCGTCAACGAGGGCACGTTCTGCCAGATCCTGCATACCCACGTCGATGGTGGTCACGATGTCTGCACCGTCAATAGGTGAGAGCACTGGGATGTCGAGGTATTTGCTGAGCACCTTACGACGATGCATCAATCCGTTGGTACCTCTTAAGATGGAGTCGTACGATAGCTCCAGACCATATTTTGCACTATCCTTTGCGCCAAACATATCACCCACGGTACGCTGAGCCAATGAGCCGAACGGACGACGACGAGCATTGTATTCCTCCCAGTGGAAACCGCCTTTATAGATTGGTTCCTTGAAAATCGGCAATTTACGAATCTCGCAGAAGGTGTTGTAGTCCACGCGTCGTGGCCAGATGGCCCAGTGACGGGCACCTACCGTACCGTTTTTCATGACCTTGCGCTTGCCTTCCAACAGGTGGCTCTTGAACTCTGCTGCACTTCTCGATGGGAATATCTGGTTCAGCTCGTAACAGATGGTGTCAATTTTCTCCGCCCAGATGGAATCGCGCTGATGGGTACTTGTTGAATCCGTGATACCAGCCTGGAAGTCCATATAGACTTTATACTCTGGTATGCTGCCTGCCATCAACTGTCCATCACAACTTAGGATATTACCACGTGTAGGTTTTACGCTGACCGAGTCGCGTTTCAGACGAGAGGCCACCTGTGTCCAGTAGTCTTTCTTGGCGGTCATGATATACATGGCCTTGCCCACAACTGCAAACCCGATAAATGTGAACACTACTGCGATAGCGAAGTAGCGGGGCATGACCTTATCACTGTTAAACCTACTCATACTTATTCAGGTACATTAATTATATATGGTGGTTGGTCTGAGACGTGTAGCACACTGTCCTTATAGTTCTTGAGCGCATCGAGCACATGACTCTCACGACATTTCTCCGTCAGGGTGCTTTTGCTCGATAGTGCTTTGTATTTGGCATCCAGCAGTTCCTTTTCCATCTTGTCGATAGCAATCAAATCCTGCTGACACTGGTATCTGAAAGCCACATAGACAATGGCGAACACCACGATCAGCACGATGATGCCGATATGATGACGTACCATCTGGGCTGTCAGGAAGTCGCCACCAAGGATGGTGCGCAAGGTCATGGTCGGCGAGAACTTAGGGTCTTCCTCCTTAACGTTCTCCTTGATCTTCTGCAGTGTCTTCTTTGTCTGCTCCTTGATACTGCCCACCTCTTCCTTGGTCGTGGCCTTCTCTTCTTCCACCACGTCCTCAATCTCCAGCTCTATATCGTCTTTCTTTGCCATCTTACATCTTCCTTCTTACATCATACATCTCTCCGCCACTCTCAGTTTCGCACTTCTGCTGCGAGGGTTGCGCTCCTGTTCTTGCGAGTCAGGTACAATCACTTTGCCTATGGGCTTAAAGGGGGCATCAGTACGTCCGAAGAAATCTTTTTGGACTTTCCCTTCCGTATTGCCGGTCTTCATCATGTTCTTTACCAAACGGTCTTCTAACGAGTGGTAGGTGATAACGCTCAATCGTCCACCTTCACAAAGCAATTCCTTACTGCCATTCAACATCTCCTTGAGGGCTTCCATCTCGTGGTTCACCTCTATGCGCAGGGCCTGAAACAGTTTGGCCATCTCTTTCTTCTCGCGCTCTTTGGGAAACAGCTTCTCCGTTACTTGCAACAGGTCGCCTGTGGTAGCGATGCGCTGGGTCTGTCTGGCCTTGACGATAGTGGCAGCAAGCTTTCTGGCGTTTTTCAACTCCCCGTAAAGGAAGAAGATGTCTGCCAACTGCTCCTCGTCGTAGTCGTTCACGATGTCAGCAGCGGTCTTGTCGGCTTGTTTGTTCATCCGCATGTCGAGTGGTGAGTCAAAGCGGAAAGAGAATCCACGGCTCTCATCGTCCAGATGATGACTCGAAACACCGAGGTCGGCCAGTAGCCCGTCAATCTTCTCTACGTCATAGTAACGCATCCAGTTCTTGATGTATCTGAAGTTGCTTCTCACGAAGGTGAATCTGTCATCGTCAACAATGTTTTTTTCGGCATCAGCATCCTGATCGAAGCTGTAGAGATGGCCATTCTTTCCCAAACGACTGAGTATCTCCCTGCTGTGTCCGCCGCCTCCGAAAGTTACATCTATATAAACACCGTCGGGCTTGATCTCAAGCCCGTCGACGCTCTCCCTTAGGAGTACTGGAGTGTGATATGTCGTCGAAGCATTTAACATGTGGCGTCGTCGGTATTCATGATGTCTTCAAATTCCTTCCCAAAGTCCTCATCATTCTTGAGGATCTGTTTCAGTTGCTGGGGTGACCAGAGTTCTATCGTGTTGTCCATTCCAATAAACTGGACGTCCTGGTCTATTTCTGCTGATTTCTGTAGTCGTTTGGAGATGAGGAAGCGACCATTGCCGTCGAGCGAGATGGCTTCGGCTTCCGAAATGAACTGGCGGAGCATCTGCTGGTGTGATGGTTTCCATGGCTTGAGTTGAGCCTTCAGCATGTCCACTTTTTCATTCCATACGCTTTCCGGGTAGATGACCAGACATTTCTGGTAGATGTCTTTCCGCAATACCAGTAATTCTTCGCCCGATGCCTGGAGCACCTTGCGAAAAACAGAGGGCAGGAAGACTCTTCCTTTTGCGTCTGTCTTGGCTTCTATATTACCTAAAAAACGCATACTTTCACCTTATTAATAGTTGTGGGTACAAAATTATATAATTTTCCCCCACTTTCCTCCAAAACTCCCCACTTTTTTCTAAATTTAACTTTCTTTTACGAAATTCGATAGCTCAGAAATAGCAAAATAGAGTTAAATGTATTTTAATAGAAAGTTTTTTCTCGTTTTTTGCTCATTTTTGAAAGATTTGTGCTATTTTTGCACCTTGTTAGAGGAAATGAGAGAAAACAACCAAAATGGAGAAAACGATTGATATCGATAAAATCCTGAAAGGTAAGTTGGGCGCAAAGGCTAAGTTTGTGCCGGCATTCCTTGTGAATTGGCTCAAGCGTGTAGCGCACGAAGACCAGGTCAATGCTTTCCTGTGGGAAAGTCGCGACAAGGTGGGTGTTGAGTGGCTGGAGGAATGTGTACGCTATCTCGACATGACTTTGGAGATCGTGGGAAAAGAGAATCTGCCTGATCCTGACGACGGTCGACTCTATACTTTTGTGAGCAATCATCCCCTTGGTGGTGAGGACGGTGTGGCCCTTGGTGCCATTATCGGTCGCCATTACGATGGACGTTTCCGTTATCTGGTCAACGACCTGTTGATGAATCTCCCAGGTTTGGCGCCTGTCTGCATTCCCATCAATAAAACGGGTAATCAGAGCCGAAACTTCCCGGCTATGGTAGAGGCGGGTTTCCAGAGCGACAACCACATGCTGATGTTTCCTGCAGGTCTCTGCTCTCGCAAGAAAGACGGTGTAATCCGTGATATTCCTTGGACGAAGACCTTCATTTCCAAGAGTGTGCAGTACCAGCGTGATGTGGTTCCCATCCATTTCGGGGGGCAGAACTCTAACTTCTTCTATCGCCTGGCCAACTTCTCCGACAAGTGTCTGCCGTTTAATTTGGCGATGCTGTTTCTTGTCGATGAAATGTACAAAAACGTGCACAAGACCTTCCGCATCGCTATTGGCAAACCCATTCCCTGGCAAACCTTCGACAAGAAAAGAAAGCCCGTCGAATGGGCGCAGTTCATAAAGGATCAGGTCTACACCCTCTAATATACAACCAGAACCCTAAAACCCCAATAATAATGGAACAAGAGATTATCCAACCCATTGCCAAGGAAATTCTGAAGAGTGAACTGACACCAGAACGCCAGCTCCGAATGACCAACAAGAGTCATAACGAGATTTATGTTGTGACGGCTCACAATGCGCCCAATGTCATGAAGGAGATCGGTCGCCTGCGTGAAATAGCTTTCCGCGAGGCAGGAGGAGGCACAGGCAAGTCAATGGATATTGATGAGTTTGATATCTGTGAGAATTGCTACAAGCAGCTGATTGTCTGGAATCCCGAGGCAGAGGAGATCATTGGTGGCTATCGCTATCTCGAAGGTACGGCATGGGATCTCGACGACAACGGCCAGCCGCTTCTCGCCACCAGTCACATGTTCCATTTCTCGGAAAAGTTCCTCAAGGAGTATATGCCCTATACGATCGAGCTGGGACGTTCGTTCGTATCGCTACCATATCAATCCTCGCGTATGGGCGCGAAAAGTCTCTTTGCATTGGATAATCTCTGGGACGGACTGGGGGCACTGACCGTTATCAAACCCAACGTGAAGTATTTCTTCGGAAAGATGACCATGTACCCTTCATATATCCGCAAGGGTCGCGATATGATTCTCTATTTCCTCAAGAAGCATTTCGACGATAAGGAACACCTGATTATTCCGATGAAACCGCTGAAAATCGAAACCGACGAAAGTGAGTTGGAGAAGATCTTTTCGGAGAAAAGCTTCAAGGACGACTACCGTATTCTGAACCGCGAAATCCGCCAGCTGGGTTATAACATTCCCCCGTTGGTGAATGCCTATATGAGCTTGTCGCCCACCATGAAACTCTTTGGTACGGCCATTAACTATGGTTTTGGCGATGTGGAGGAAACGGGTATCTTGATTGCGGTTGATGAGATTCTCGCAGAGAAGCGCGTGCGCCATATCGACTCTTTCCTCAAGGATCATCCTGAAGCTTTGAAGATTACCAGTGGTGCTAACAAAGTCATCTATAAGGAGAAATAATGAGAGCAGTGGTCGGCTATCTGTTCGCACTGATGGGGTTCAGTGCCTCTGCACAGGTGTCTACGTCTGTGCCGGCCGATATTGCTGAAAAGCTCGATGCGCACCATCTCTATCTCGATGCCAGGCTCGACAAGTCTGAAAATCATCCTTACGCTTATTCCGGTTTCCGCGAGGCAGCAGCCCATTTTGGCGACAGCTGCACGCTCTACATCGCCCCCAACGTGTATTGGGTCGATGATCCTGACCATCCTGAGGTGGTCACAGGACAGAATGGACGTGAGCCGTTCGGCATCGTAATCCGGGCAAAAAAACTCCATTTCATCGGATTGTCTGATGATGCCCGTCAGACTATTCTGGCATCGCAGCGAGGTCAGATGCAGGGGGCGGTGGGCAACTTCACCATGTTCGATTTCTGGTGCGATTCCCTCACCGTCGAAAACCTCACGATGGGCAACTACTGCAATGTCGATCTCGACTATCCCTGGAATCCGTCCCTCTCCCGCAAGAAACGCAGCGATGCCATTACCCAAGCGCATGTGGGCTATGTGCATGGCCAACAGCTGGTGGCAAAGAACGTGCGTTTCATAAGCCGTCTGAACCTCAATCCGCTGAATGGCGCCCTGAAATCCTATTATGAAGACTGTCATTTCGAATGTACCGACGATGCGCTGAACGGCTCAGCCTTTTATAAACATTGCACCTTCGACCTCTATGGTCAGAAGCCTTTCTGGAGCACCTTCGGAAGAGGCCCGCTGCTCATCGACTGCGATTTCTATGTCAAAGGCATCAAGCGCGAGATGTATTTCTGCAAGCAGGGCGGTCCTGTGACACTCATCGATTGTCGCTATCATGCCCCGTCGGACAGCATCTATATCGGTTGGACGGCTTATCCTCAACCTTGGTTGCGCTGCTATCAGAACAACTTCACGTTGAATGGCAAACCCTATCTCATAGGCAGTTGCCAGCCTCAGAACACGCTCCAGCCGGACTATATAGGTTGGATAAAAGACGAATTGATGGAGGCTCCTTTCTTGGACATCAGCCAGCATGAAGCCACATTGCTCACGGGGCGCGACACCTTGCGCCTGTCTTGCTCAGAGCACTCGGAGCCCGTTCGTTGGGCCCCCTCTAATGCCATCACACATGGCTATCAGGGCTATGCTTTGCTGCAGCCTGACAACAAGGGCAATGTAACCGTCATTCCTGCCAACTACACCGATGAAATCGCGGATTTCTGCATTGTAGCCACAACCAGAGATGGGCGTGAGGCAGCGTGTCACGTCATCATCAAACCGTCTCAGTTGCCCCCGCCAACAGTTATCAAGCCACGCCTTCACCTAATGAAAGATCGCGCTATTCTGACCTATTTCCTCAACACAAAAGAAGAAAATGATGACTCCCGCATCACATGGTATCGTGATGATATTCCTATGGCTACGACTCATGGTCATCCTACTGGCGTCTACATGCTTCAAGAGGCCGACAAAGGACATCTCTTAAAGGCCGTGCTTGAACCCAAGCAGAAACGCAGCGACTATGGTGAATCCATGACTTTCCAGATAAAGGTAAAGAAAGCGCCTAAGCAGGAGCGCCTCGATACGGACTTCTCTCAGTTCTATTGCGACTGGCAACCCGTCGTCGCCCCTGGTCTTTGGACGGTCGATGGCTTCAAACCCGCTGATACATCAGAATATCCTTGGACGTTCGATCGCAACAAACCCATGTGGGAATATGGCGAGGGCTTCAATGGTGCTGTGGGCAAGGGGCTGCTCCAGGCCCAGCGTGGGGCTCGATTGATGTACACGCCTGCTGAAGGCAACTATAGCGATATGTCGCTGATACTGACCGTCGATCCCACCAAGACTGCAGGTCAGGGCTTCGGTTCGGCCACGGGTCAATTTATGGACGTTTGTCTGAAGTTCGATACCAAAACGCTCACGGGCTACGGCCTCCGCATCATCCGTACCACCAAACATGCCAAAGCTGTCGATTTCTACCTCGTGGAATACGACCACGGACAGGTCAAGGGCATCAGTGGAGCAGTCTCCGCCACCTGTTATCGCACGGGTTGCACCATCTTCTTAACAGCTGCAAACGGCTACTTGAAGGTGGATGTCGAGACCGCTACGCCCAAACCCGAGGACAGCAAGCTACCCCATGTCGTCAGCCTCGTTGCACCGATGAAACCGAACAATTTTGGCGGCATCGCCATCCAGCATACAGGCTCCTGTGGTGAGAGCACCACCATGCTCCATCGCCTGGAGGTGAATTGGAATAAACAATAAAATTATTTATATGACACAAAAAGAAAGAACCCAGATTGAAGAGCGGATCGTCGATGTGTTGAAGACCGTCTACGACCCAGAGATTCCCGTGGATATCTACAACCTCGGTATGATCTACAAAATTGATGTGCAGGACGACTATACCGTCGAGATGGACATGACCTTCACGGCTCCCAACTGTCCTGCTGCCGATTTCATCCTGGAGGATGTCCGTACCAAGGTGGAAAGTGTCGAGGGCGTTAAAGGTGCCAATGTCAACCTCGTCTTCGAACCTGCCTGGGACCAGAGCATGATGAGTGAAGAAGCAAGAGTCGAACTTGGATTTGATTAACGATGAAACCGATATATTTCTTAAGTGACGCCCACCTTGGTTCTCTCGCCGTTCCGCATCAGCGCATGCAGGAGCGCCGGTTGGTGCGTTTCCTCGACTCCATCAAGGAGAAGGCCGCTGCCGTCTATCTCTTAGGCGACATGTTCGACTTCTGGTACGAATACAAATATGTGGTACCCAAGGGTTTCACCCGTTTCTTGGGAAAAATCTCCGAACTAACCGATATGGGCGTCGAGGTGCATTACTTTACGGGCAACCACGACATTTGGGCTTACGAGTATCTCGAAAAGGAGTGTGGTGTTATCCTCCACAAGAAGCCGGAGACCACCGAACTCTATGGCAAGATTTTCTTTCTCGCTCACGGTGATGGCCTGGGCGATCCCAATAAGAGCTTTAAGCTCATCAAGAGCATCTTCCACAACCGCGCTTGTCAGTGGGCTTTCTCTGCCCTCCATCCCCGCTGGGGCATGTGGTTTGGCCTCCACTGGGCCAAGCACAGCCGTCTGAAGCGTCCCAATGGCGAGGAACCGCCTTACATGGGTGAGAACCGCGAACACCTCGTGCTCTTCACCAAGAAGTACATCCAGTATCACTCCAACGTCGACTATTTCATCTATGGCCACCGCCATATCGAGGTCGACCTCCAGCTGACGAAAAAAGCCCGCATGATTATCCTTGGCGACTGGATCACCCATTTCTCCTACATCGTCTGGGATGGCGAACATCTTCTCATGTCGCAGTACATCGAGGGCGAAAGCCAACTGTAAAGTTTCTGGCAATAAGCGCCTTCCCTTGGGAAATAAGAGCAGCTTATTTTCCAATAACCATCCCTTATTTGGAAATAAGGGGCCCTTATTCCGCAATAACCTGCCCTTATTGCAGATTATAGCTTTTTCGCATATATGTGAATAGTTGTTATATCTACTTTATATGTGACCCTCCTGACCCTCTTGCCCCCTAAGGATTACTGCCTTTTTGGGGCTTTAGGGGTCAGAAGGGGTAGGAAGGTCACTTGTTTTCTATCATTCCCTACTACCGTGCGCGAGTCTCGGGGCACGAAAGTTCCTGGCACCTTTGCGCCCTATATTAGAAAATCGTCCGTTGGGGGACAGATGGGGCAGCAGTTTTTTACGACCGTGAAATTAAATCCCTTAATCGCTGAATTACAATTCACATGATTTAGGGATTTATTTTTTATTATTCCATATTTTTACTGCCCCATCTGCCCCCCTTGAAGGTTGATGCCCTTTAGTATGACACTAAACACTCTCTAGTGTCATACTAAAGCACCTATAGTACCGGGGTAAAATCACACAGTAAGAACCCTTCTGTGTACATTACCCTTTGAAGAACCATTCTTTATATCTCATAATGCTTGCAAAGATACAACAAATTCTGAAAACAATTATTGATTCAATAAATAGTTTTTAATTAGGGTATAAGAAATCCTTCGCACGCGCTGAGCTGAATCTTAACAACAACGGAAATGCATGCTAACAGAAGGACAGCAAATCTTAACAAAGCCAATGGCAAAACTTAACGTATAAAAATGCTAGCCTTAACACATCAAACCGCAAAACTTAACATCAAAACAAGAAAGTCTTAACGCGCAAATGAAAAAACCTTAACGGAAAAACAAAAAACTCTTAACGCCCGTAAAAAACTCTTAACGCAAAAAACAAAAACTCTTAACGCAAAAATTAAAAATTGTGCAGTTTTGGGAAATTTTCAGTTAAGATTCATTTTCGCGAGCGTTAAGGATATTTTTGAAAACGTAAAAAGACTTTATTTTTTAATCAGGTAAGATTTTCGTACGCATTAGGTAGGATTTTCTTATGCACCGTTAACAAAAAAAAACTCCGCGAGGGAGGCTTTTTTTATGATGCGTTAAGGATATTTGTTACGGGAGGGCGCAGTTTCTGAAATCTTTGCGCCATGAAAACCACGGCTATAGATAAGAAAAACTGTCTGTTTTATATTGTCCGATATACATGAGGATGATGTTGACGATTTCGTCTTCCGTTTTGCCGTCGGCTGTGATGACGAGGTCGTAGTTGCGGGTGTCGTAACGGGAGGACTTGGTGTATTTGTTGACGTAGTTCTCGCGCATCTTGTCGACTTTCTCGATGATTTTACGGGCCTCCTCAGGTGTCTTGTGCTGTTTGCGGGAAACGCGGTCTATGCGGAAGTCCATCGAGGCTTGGATGAGGATGCTCAGGCGGTTGGGATGATCACGGAACACAAAGAAACCGCTGCGGCCTGCCACCACGCACGATCCATCGCTGGCGATACCCTTCAGGATTTCCTGCTCGGCCTTGAACATCTCATCGGTGGTGAGCAGATCGGGCTCATCGGCTGAGTGCGCCCGATAATAGTTGGCGTTATACTGGTAGCCGATGGTCATGGTGCGCTTGAAATCGGCCCACCAGGTATGATTGCGACCCTTTAGCTTCTCAATCTGCTCCACATCGAGTTTATACATGTCCTCCAAGGCTTTGATAAGAGCCTTGTCGTAGAAAGGAACTTCCAACTTCTCTGCCAACTTCTGGCCTACGGTGCGACCGCCACTGCCGAGTTCACGGTTGATCGTAACAACGAATTTCTGTTTCAGGTTCATCATAACTTTCTCACTTTTAGCGTTACTCTGTGGCAAAGATACGAAAAAATGAAATAAGTTCCAAATATTTTACTTTCTTTTTTTCGAAAAATCTTTTCTGAGCATCTCCTCGGCATTGGCCATCATCTCCTGGAGCTGGGCGTTCGGGTTCGGCTCCTTGCGGGCGAGTTCGAGGAATCGCTCGTAGTAGGTCTTGGCTGGCTGGCGGTCGGGGAGGGAGTAGTAGATGGCGTTGGCGATGTTGTAATAGGTGGCGATCGAGGTGGGGTTATACGTCAGATGTCTCTTCCACGCCTCTATGGCCTTGGCGTACTGCTGCGTCCGGTAGTAGGCTTCGCCTTGTGAGAGGGTGATGGCCTTCATGGTGGTGGTGTCGGGCAGCATGAGTTCGGTGGCGAGATTCAGATAGCCGATGCCCTCTTCGAGCCGTTCGGTATCGACGCAGACCACCCCGAGGCGGTAGGCGCAGCCGGCATGCTGCATGCCACTGATGAGGAAGGCGGGCACGAGGTGCTTGTAGGCGAGTTCGAGGCTGTCGAGACGGGTGTAGCACATGCCGGCGGAGTAGAGCGTGTTGAAGGTGGAGTCGCCCTGCTGCAGCAACCGTTCGTAGAGCTTGCTCGCCGCTTTGAAGTCGCGGTTCATGAACCATGCGTCAGCCAGCGCCCGGTTTACCAGGATGTTCGTGGTGTCCCTTTGGCAGTATTTCATGCCGCAGATGATGCCTTTCTCCGGTTGGTTGGCCCGGGCGTAGGCGAGGGTGAGTCCTGCCACGATCTCGCCGTCCATCGGGAAGCGGGTCGTCAGATTGCTTGCCCAGTAGATGAAGGCCTCGTTCTCGCCCATCTTCTGATAGCTGAGGGCCAGCTCTCGGAAGGCCTCGTGTGAGAGTTCGCCGGCATCTACGGTCTTCAGCAGGTCGGCGGTCTGGCTGTAGTTGGCGCGCTTGTAGTAGCAGTCGGCGAGTTTCGTTCGGCTTTCCAGCGTGTCTTTCATCGCGAAGGCCTGCTGGTAGTATCTCAGGGCCTCGAAGGTGTTGTACTGCTGCATCAGGCTGTCGCCGGCCTGAAGGAGGAGGGTGAGGGAATCGACGGCGACGGGCTCCACGACCTTCTTCTTAGCAAAAGCCTCGCCCTGGGCGGAGAAGACCGACACAAGGGCGAGGATGATAATCGCTGCTTTGTTCATGGGAAAGAGCGTAGAGGGTTATTTCTTCGTGGTGATGACGATCACGCCATGCTTGGCCTTGTCGCCGTAGAGATCGGTAGCGGCCTTGTCTTTCAGCACCGTCATCTTGTCGATGGTCTTGGGATCGATGTCCTTCATCTTCTCGAAATCGATGGTCTTATCGTTGACGATGACCAGTGGATTCTCTGTCGGTGTGAAAGTGCCTACGGCTGTCGGTTTCTCTGTCGGTGTGAAAGTGCCTACGGCAGTCGGGGCTTCTTTGGTCTTGCCATCGAGGCGGAAGCTGATGGGCACGGTGTATTTCACATTCACGGGCTTGCCATTCTGTGTGCCGGGGATCCAGGCGGGCATGGCGTTGATCACGCGGAGGGCCTCAGCGTCGAGCAGGGGATCGACTGACTTCACGACGCGGGCATCGCTGATGCTGCCGTCTTTCCTTACCACGAAGGTGGCGATGACGCGCCCTTGTTTGCCGGCCTTCTCTGCCTCAGCGGGGTATTTGATGGTCTTGGAGAGGAAACCGAGGAGTTCTTGCACGCCGCCAGGGAACTCGGGCATCTTCTCGACCACATCGAAGACGTCCTGAGGCGAGTCTTCCTTTATTTCGTAGGTCACTGTCGCTTCATACTGCTTCTGCTCGCTCTTTGGGGCTTCGGCCTCAGTCTTCTGGTCTGGAGCCTCTACCACCTGCAGGATGGTCTTGCCATTGTTCTTGATGGCGGCGTTCTGCTTGCCTTTCTTCACGGGCACTTGTTTCTGGGGCTCGTCGTTATTGTAGACGTAGTCCGTAACGGTCTCTGCGTTGAGGGCGAGGGTGACGCCCACGATGGGCAGCAGGGCGAGCAGCTTGAGGAGGTGGCTGCTCTTGGAGGTTTTATTTGTCATCATTGTGATTCGGTTTTTGAGGGCACTGTGAGTGATTCCGTTGGCAAGGGAGTACCCGCCGATGCCACCGGCTTTTGTGATTAACAGGTATTGATATTGACGCGCATTGATGCCTTGAGAGAGCACCGCTGCATCGGCCTCGTACTCGTGGATGGCGCGCAGATCGGAGCGCAGCATCCACATGGCGGGATTGAACCATTGCAGGGCGGTGAGGAGATCCACGAGGAGCACGTCGCACGAGTGGTGCAGGCGGATATGTCCTCGTTCATGAGCGAGTATAGCGGCATCGCTGACATCGTAGTCGCTACGATTCATGACTATATAGTGCATCCAGCTGAAGGGCGCAAGGTCTGCGTTACCGGTCACGCAGATGGTGGTGCCGTCGGCCTGAGGATGCTGCTCGCTATGGCTGATAAGACGGATGATCCTGATGAGCGAACAGAGGGTGTGGCCTGTAGCCGCTGCCGCACCTATGATAAACAGGATGGGCAAGACGATCTGCCACAGAGGTGTCGATGCGGGCTCATAGGCTGATGCCTGCAGTCCGTCGATGGTCACCGTCGGCGTCTGCTGCATCACCACCGTCTCGTGGAAGGTGATGACACAGATGGGTAGCACATAACTGGCCACAGCCGTCGTCAGAAGCACGATGCGGTTGACGTGGTGGAAGGTCTCGCGGGCCAGCAGCAGGCGGTAGAACATATAGAATACCGCTATCAGCAGGGCCACCTTCAGGTCGTAGATCAGGAAATCTATCATTTTTTTGTTTACAGTTTACAGTTTACTGTTTACAGATGATTACTTCTGCTCTTCAATCTGCTGAATGAGTTCGCGGAGTTCATCTACGGAAATCTTCTCCTCCTTGACGAACGAGGAGACGGCTGAGAGGTAGGAGTCGTTGAAGTAGTTCTTGATGACACCCGCAATCGACTTCCGACCGTATTCCGCCTCGCTGATGAGGGGGAAATACTGGTAGGTGTTGCCAAACTGCTTGTGGTCGAGATAGCCTTCCTTCTCCAGTATGCGAACCATCGTGGACAGGGTATTGAAGTGCGGGCGGGGCTCGTCGTAGTACTTCAGGAGTTCCTTGACGAACATCGGCCCATGCGCCCAATACAGATCCATGATTTCCTTTTCTTTATTTGTCAGTTTCTTCATTGTCGTAAAAATTCTTTGGTTTTCAATCAATTATCGCGTCGTTATCAATATCTGAGTGCAAAGTAACTAAAAAAATTCGTTATATACAACTAAATGATATAGTTTTTAAACTAAATTAAGTAGTTTACTTGAGATTTAACAAATCTTTTTAAAAAAGTGAATAGCGAATAGTGAATAGTGAATAGTTTTTAGTACCTTTGCAGCGTTATTCACAAAAACAGACATGATGAGACAGAAGATTGTCACCTTCGGAGAGTTGTTACTCCGATTCTCAAAACCCGGTCATCTGAGACTGACACAGGGTGATATGTTCACCAGCAAGTATGGTGGCAGCGAGGCCAACGTGGCCGTATCGCTGGCATCACAAGGTGAGGACGTGACCTATATCACCCGCTTGCCAGATACGCCCGTAGGTCATGCGGGAGCGATGAACCTGGCGCAGTTGGGTGTGAACACCAAGCATGTGCTCTATGGTGGACAACGTATTGGTACCTATTATTTTGAGCCGCCCGCAGGTATGCGTGCTGCGAAGGTGATCTACGACCGCTCAGGCTCTGCTTATTACGACCTGAAGCCAAGTATGATTCCCTGGCGGGAGATTCTGAAGGATTGCACCTTCTTCTGTGTGTCGGGTATCACCGCTGCTATCTCGCAGCAGGCTGCCGATGCTACCTTCGAGGCCTTGGATATTGCCGACGAACTGGGTGTGACCGTTTGTTTCGACATCAACTATCGCAAGAACCTGTGGCAATACGAGGGCGCAACACCCCGTGAGACATTGAGCAAGATGCTCTCGCGCTGCGACATGATGTTTGGCGATGCCATCGAGTTCGACTGGCTCTCGCAGCATCCGCAGCCCCCGTTTACGGCTGTCGACTCCAACTTTAAGATGCAGATGAAGGAGTATGGCGAGTGGTTTGACGAGCTGCATGCTCAGTATCCGCGTCTGAAGCATTGGATGATGGGTATGCGTAATATCGTATCGTCGAATCACCATACGCTGACAGCTCTGCTCTGGACGGATGGAAAACTCCTTCAGGCACCCATCATGGATATTCCCGATGTGGTGGATCCTGTGGGTGTGGGCGATGCCTTTATGGGTGGTTGGCTGCATGCTGTCAGTCTTTTTCCCGATGACAAGCAGAAACAGCTGAACTACTCTCTTGCTGCCGCTGCTTTGAAGAATACCATCCCAGGCGATTTCAACCTCTCGACAGAAGAGGAAATCCTTAGTGTGATGGAGGGCCGACATAATGCCTCAACACTCTATAAAACCATAGAATAAAAAGATGACAAGCAGGTTCCTACAGATTGCATGTGGTGTTGCAATGCTCCTTCTAGTGGGTTGCGAAAAGGAAGAGGATACTATTTCCTTGTCGACTCCAGGAACAGCGGAACTCTATTCTATCGTCAACCAGACCAACGAAATCAAATTCCGGTCGGACGAAGCCTGGACGGCTACCTGTAAGGCCAATTGGCTCACCTTCTCGCCCAAGAGTGGCAAGGCGGGTGAGAACGTAATTACCCTTGCCACTACGTCGACCAACCGAACCCAAAAACCTCGCACGGCAGTCATGACCATTGAGGCAGGCGGCAAAAGCAAAACCGTGAATATCAAGCAGCGCGACGAGTATGCCTGTTTTGATATTGACGAATGGTTGATAGACGAAGGTGGAGAAAGCAGAGCGCTGTCGTTCCACGCGAATCTGGACGAGAAGAACTTGTTTGTATTGTCAACGAAAGGTTTGGAAGAATGGGTCAAAATGCAACCAATATATAATGCCCGTAGCAGAGCGGAATATAAATACTCTACGAAGACGCTCTACGTGGGGAGGAATGATACACCTTATCCAAGAGAGGGCGCTTTCATTTTGGCGATGAAGGATGATAAGGGCAATTATCTGGGACTTGATACACTTTGGCTATATCAGAAGCCGTATTCTGGTTCTATGTCGGCGGATTTCTCACAGGACGGAAAGGTGAAGTTGCTGAACGAGGCTAAAGAGGGTAAGGGCATTCCCTTTGTACTGATGGGCGACGGGTTTATAGACAAGGACATTAATAGCGGCTATTATGATGAAGTCATGAATCAGGCAATGGAGAATCTTTTCAGCGAGGAGCCCATCAAGTCGCTGCGTGATTACTTCAATGTATGGCAAGTGACAGCCGTATCACGTCGCAATCAGTTTAATGGTGGTAATGATACTGCATTCGGAACAGTGCCCAGCCATCAGACAACGGGTATTGACGTGAATGCCACGGCGGTGATGAACTATGTGAAGAAGGTGGAGAACATCGATTCCATCCATGCATTGGCGGTGGTGATACTGAATACCAATCAGCATAAAGGTGTCACCTATATGATGAGAAGCAATAAGCAGACGGATTACGACTATGCCATTGCCCTTTGTCCTGTGATTGAAAACCTGAAGAGTGAAACCTTCCGTCAGGTACTGACCCACGAGGCCATCGGACACGGCTTTGCGAAACTGGCTGATGAGTATGTGCGCTCTACGGAAGGCTCTGCTACAGAGGAGGACATCAAGGAGCTGAAAGAAATGCACGAGAAATGGGCGTGGTTTATGAATGTCGACTCGGAACAGGATTCCACCAAGGTCCTCTGGAGCAGATTTATCTTCGACAGCGAGTATGCTAATGAGAAGATAGGTACCTACGAAGGTGGCTATACGTTCTTCAAAGGAGTCTATCGGCCTACGGAAAACAGCATGATGAATCAGGACGATGCCCCCTTTAATGCCCCCAGCCGACGGGCTATATATAATAAGGTGATGGAGTTAGGTCTTGACAAGCAACCCTCTTACGAGGAGTTTGTAGAGTTTGACCGTCAGCACAAGCCTACGAAATGGAGCTATAAGATAAGGACGCGCCAGATAGGATGGGATGCACCTTGGTATCCGGCTCCACCTAGAATTATATGGCAATAAGAAATAAAAAAGCCGCTCTGTTGCAGAGCGGCTTCTTCATTTATTGTTATGATTTATTTGTCGCGGTTTGGATTGACGAACCTCTTTGGCTTCTCAATGGTCTTTGCGCTGTCGGCATCGGTACCGCGAGTGCGTGCCCAGTAGCCATCATACCAGTAGTCGTAGCCCCACTCGTAGTTATCCCAGTAGCTGTACGGGTGGCTCACATTGTAGAGGTCGAAATCAACCAGTGTGCCATAGTCGTCAAGTGTTCCCACGAAACGTCTGGCGCTGAGACGATAGTCGTAGATATCGATGGAGGTGTCCTCTTCGATGAAGTACACGTGAATCACACCATTGTTCACCGTCCAGTCGATATGGTTTGCAACATAGTCCCAAGGGGCGTTGCTATAGTAGTCAACCCAGTAACCAGAACCGCTTTTGAAGCAGAACGGATCCTTGAGGAACGTGATTTCTGTATAAGTGGCATCGTATGTTCTGCCATCCCAGTAGGTGGAGATATACATATTACCCTTCCAAGAACCCTCGAGGGTATCTGCGATCATTTCATCCTCGCAAGAGGTGAAGGTCATCATTGCCATCATCGCCATCATCAGCATTGTAAACATCTTCTTCATAACTGTACCCTTTCTTATCATTAAGTTCGACATTCTTTTTAATTTCACACTGCAAAGGTACGGCGATTTGAGGGAAAAAACAAAGGGAAACCCCGAAATGTCAAGCGGGATTTCCCTAAATGTAAGGGGGAAATAGGAATCTTACTTCAGCAGATTCATCGTGTCGGTAGCAATCATCAGCTCCTCATCGGTAGGAATGACAACGACCTTTACCTTAGAATCATCGGCAGAGATAACCACCTCTTCGCCACGAGCCTTGTTCTTCTCTTCGTCGAACTTGATGCCTAGGAATTCCATGTTCTTGCATACCTCAGCACGCATGGATGTTTGGTTCTCACCTACACCAGCGGTGAAGACAACAACATCGAGACCACCCATAGCTGCAGCATAGGCACCGATGTATTTCTTAATGCGATAGAAATACATATCCTGAGCCAACTTGGCACGCGGATCACCATTCTTGGCAGCGCTTTCCACATCGCGCATGTCTGAGCTGCCACCGGTGAGACCCGCCACACCACTCTTCTTGTTGAGCAGGTTCGACATACCATCAGCATCGAGACCGAGTTTCTTCTCGATGAAGGTCACAGCACCACCGTCGATGTCGCCAGCACGGGTACCCATGACGAGACCCTCGAGCGGGGTGAGACCCATAGAGGTGTCGATACACTTGCCGTCGACGATAGCAGCGATAGAACCACCATTACCCACGTGGCAGGTCACCATCTTCGTGCCCTCAGCAGGGATGCCTAAGAACTCACAGGCACGCTGAGAGACATAGCGGTGACTGGTTCCGTGGAAACCATAGCGACGAATGCCGTATTTCTCATAGAGCTCGTAAGGGATGGCATACATGAAGGCCTTGGGAGGCATGGTCTGGTGGAAGGCGGTATCGAACACACCCACCTGAGGCAGACCAGGCATCAGCTCCTTCACAGCGTTCACACCCTTCAGGTTTGCGGGGTTGTGAAGCGGGGCCAGGTCAGAGCACTCTTCGAAGGCTTTCAACACTTCGTCGGTGAGGATGACGCTCTTATTGAACTTCTCACCACCATGCACCATGCGATGGCCCACAGCGTTAATCTCGTCGAGACTCTTGATGACGCCAATCTCAGGATCAGTGAGCAAAGAGAAGATGAATTTCACACCCTCTGTATGCTCAGGGATATCGTGCATGATCTGTTTCTTCTCACCATTGGCCAGCTTCACCTTTACAAAGGCACCGTCCAAACCTACGCGCTCAGCACCACCACTGGTCATCACACTCTTGTCGTCCATGTTGTACAAAGCGTACTTGATAGACGATGAACCGCAATTCAATACTAATATCTTCATAACTATTCATTATTCGTTATTCACTATTTACTTCTTTGCGTCCATAGCCTGGCAGGCGGTGATGGCAATCATGTAGTAGATGTCATCGATAGAGCAACCACGGGAGAGGTCGTTCACAGGACGAGCGATACCCTGGAGCACAGGACCAATGGCAATGGCGTCGCCTAAGCGCTGCACCATCTTATAGCCGATATTTCCTACTTCGAGGTTGGGGAATACAAGCACATTAGCCTTACCAGCGATATCAGAGCCAGGCGCTTTCTTTGCACCAACAGAAGGTACGAGCGCGGCATCAGCCTGCAACTCACCGTCGATCTTCAGATCAGGTGCCATCTCTTTGGCCAGACGTGTAGCCTCGATCACCTTGTCGCAAACCTCGTGCTTGGCAGAGCCCTTCGTCGAGAAGCTCAGCATGGCCACGCGAGGATCCTTGAAACCAGCCACAGCCTTTGCCATCTGGGCTGTGCAGACTGCAATCTGTGAGAGCTGATTAGCATCGGGCATCGGGGTTACTGCAACGTCGGCTACAACGAGCACACCGTCCTCACCATATTGCTTCTGTTTTGAAATCAGCAGCAGACCACCGCTGACACAAGTGATACCAGGCTGACACTTGATAATCTGCAGGGCAGGGCGCAGCGTGTCGCCAGTGGTAGAGAGGGCACCAGAAATCTGACCGTCGGCACCCTCGGTCTTGATAATCATACAACCTAAGTACAGAGGGTTCTTAATCAGTTTGCGAGCCTCTTCGATGGTCATACCTTTTGACTTGCGGATTTCAGCCAGTTTTTCAGCCAGTTCTTCGCTCTTCTCGTAGTTCTCCGGATCAATGAGGGTAGCCTTGCCAATGTTGGTCAGACCCTTTTCTTTTGCCAGAGCCTCCACCTTGGCGGGGTTTCCAATCAGAATGATGTCTGCGATGTCGTCAGCCAATGCCTTATCGGCTGCACAAAGAGTACGCTCCTCTTCTGCTTCAGGGAGCACGATGCGCTGTTTATTACTTTTAGCACGCGCAACAATTTGACTTAATAGATCCATAATTTGTTTTTATATTAAAGAATAAAACATTTATTTGTTATAATAGTTCTGCAGTCAGGATGCTCTCCAACTCCTCTGCTGAGAGGTGTAGGCGGAACCGTCCTTTGATGGCGACGGATATGCCGCCCGTTTCTTCCGATACCACAATTGCTACGGCATCTGTCTCTTCCGATACACCCTTGGCTGCACGGTGACGCAAACCCAGTTCCTTGGGAATGCTTAGGTCGTGACTCACCGGAAGGATACAGCCTGCGGCTTTGATGCGCTTATCGGCTATGATCATGGCACCATCGTGCAACGGAGAGTTCTTGAAGAAGATGTTCTCGATAAGTCGTTGGTTGATGTTGGCATCTATCGTATCACCCGTCGCCACGATGTCATCGAGTGTGGCGTTTCGTTCAAGAACGATGAGTGCACCCACCTTTTGACGACTCATATTAATCGAGGCCATCACCAGAGGCATGATAATCTGTTTCACCTCCTTACTGTCCTTGTCTTTCTGCTTCGAGGAAGTGAATAAGCGTCTCAAGACCTTCATGCGCTGGTGACCACCAATATTGAAGAGGAATTTACGGATATCCTCCTGGAAGATTATGATGACGGCGAGGATTCCCACGCTTACCAACTTGTCGAAGATGGTGCCCAAGAGTCGCATTTCCAGTACCTGGGATACAAAGAGCCATACGATGACGAAGAAGATAACACCCTTGAACGCGTTCACAGAACGTGACTCGCGCATCAGTCGGTAGATGTAGTACAACATCAGGGCGACCAAGACAACGTCGATGATATCTTTTATTCCAAATTCGAGAAGCACCTTGTCAATTTACAATTTTACTATTTACAATTTAACAATTTAGTTGCTGGACGATCTTTACGCACTCCATAGCTTCTTTCACGTCGTGAACACGGAGAATACTGGCGCCTTTCATCAGGGCGATGGTGTTGAGGGCAGTCGTACCGTTAAGAGCTTCCTGCGGCGTACAGCCGAATGAGCGATAGATCATCGATTTCCTCGAGATACCCACCAGCAATGGTAGCTCCATCACTTGCAGTTTCTCAAGTTCGTTCATGATCTCGTAGTTCTGCTCCAATGTCTTCCCAAAGCCGAAGCCAGGGTCGAGTATGAGGTCGTTCGCTCCCATATCGCGCAGCTGCTGCACCTTTTCGGCAAACGACAGGAGCATGTCGCGCATTGTGGGCTGTAGCGACATCAGTATATAAGGTACACGCAGTCGCGTTACCATGCGGAACATCTCTGGCTCTCCACCATTCACATCGTTGATGATGTCGGCACCGAACTCCTCCACAGCCATGCGGACTACGTCAGGACGGAAGGTGTCTACAGAGATGACCGCCTTGGGGTGCTCACGCCTTACCACAGCGAGAGCCGTGCGCAGACGCTTCATCTCTTCGGCCTCAGAGGCTACCTCGCCACCGGGGCGTGTGGAACAGCCACCCACATCGATGATGGCAGCCCCGTCAGACAGCATTTGGGCACAGCATGAAGCGATATCTTCCTCCGTCTGCCGACGGCTGTCAGCATAGAAGGAATCAGGTGTCGCATTCAGGATACCCATCACCAAAGGCCTGCTCAAATCCAGCAGTTGGCCATGCACATTGAGCGTATAGTCCATAAATCGCCCACAAAGTTACGAAATAATTATGAATTATGCATTATGAATTATGAATTATTTCGTATCTTTGCACCAAAATTGCAATTAATCATGAAAATTAAGGAGCTTTATAAACTTTACCAGCAGCATCCCTGCATCACTACCGACAGTCGTGACTGCCCTCAGGGAAGTATTTTCCTCGCGCTGAAAGGCGAATCGTTCGATGGTAACAAATTTGCCGTTCAGGCCCTCGAGAAGGGCTGCGCCTATGCCATTGTTGACGATCATTCTCTCGCCACTGGCGACGAGAGAATCATCCTTGTCGATGACTGTCTGCAGACTTTCAAGGATCTGGCACGCGAACATCGCCGCCAGTTCGATATCCCTGTGATTGGCATCACAGGTACCAACGGCAAGACCACCACAAAGGAACTTGTGGCCGCTGTGCTCTCTCAGAAATACAATGTACTCTATACTCAGGGCAACTTCAATAACGATGTGGGTGTACCCAAGACGCTTTTCCGTCTGACAAAAGAGCATCAGATAGCCGTTATTGAGATGGGAGCCAGCCATCCTGGCGACATTAAGACACTCGTGGAAACAGCTGAACCCACCTGTGGTTTGATTACCAACGTGGGACGTGCCCATCTGCAGGGCTTCGGCAGTTTCGAAGGGGTTATCAAGACCAAGTGCGAGCTCTACGATTTCCTCCGTACCCGTCAGGACGGACTTATCTTTATCAATGCCGACAATGAGCATCTGATGAATCAGATCAGTGACGATGAGGACATCTGGCTCACACCTTATTCTACTGATCCGGAGAATCAGTACAGTTGTATCTCTGGTGAGGTCATCGCCTGCGATCCTTTCTTGAAATTCCGTTGGCGTGAGCCGTTGATTACGCTTGAGGAAGAAGGCCGTAGTACGAAGTGGCACAAGGTGCAGACGCATCTCATCGGTGCTTATAACATCGATAATCTGTTGGCTGCCATCGCTGTGGGTATCAACTTCGGCATCGACCGCAAGCAGATATGTGCGGCCCTTGAGAACTATGTGCCCTCGAACAACCGCAGTCAGATGACTGTGACGGAGAAGAATCATCTTATTGTCGATGCCTATAACGCTAATCCAACCTCCATGCAGGCTGCTTTGGAGAACTTCAGCCTTATTCAGGCAGACAGGAAGATGGCCATTCTTGGACAGATGGGCGAGCTGGGTGATGAGAGCGACAAGGAGCACCGAAAGATGGTGAGTTATCTTGAGGGTGCAGGCTATGATGAGGTATGGCTCGTGGGCGATAACTTCAAGGATATCGCTTGTCCTTTCCGTAAGTTCCATGATGTTGAAGATGTCAAGGCCGCCATCAGAGAGCACTGCCCAGAGGGCTATTACATCCTTATTAAGGGCAGCAATAGCAATAAACTCTTCCAATTGCCAGAATTGCTCTGATGAAAACCCGGTCTCTGCTGATAATGACGCTTTTGCTGCTGGCGATGACAGCCTGCGACAAGCAACTCTCTCGAATGCCTTTCGAGACGGGCAATGCCGTTTATTATTGGCGCACAGACCTGCGCCTCGACTCCACAGAACGGGCCTTTCTCTCGCAGTATCATATTAATAAGGTGTATTGTCGCTATTTCGATGTGGTAATGGATGACTCTGGCGAGCCCAAGCCCAATGCCACCATCTCTTTCAGCGACACCCTGCCTGACAGCATCGAGGTGATACCTACCGTCTATATCACGGAAGACTGCATGCACGCCGACCACAAGGGGTTGGCAGAAAAAATCGTGAATCGTATCCGTCAGATGAATGAGACCAACGATATCCCTAACGTCCGCGAGATACAAATCGATTGCGATTACACCTCGAAGAGCCGCAAGCGCTACTATCAGTTCCTCGAAGAGGTGGGGCGGTTGTGGAAAACCCGGCTCTCTACAACTATTCGCCTGCATCAGCTGTCGATGCCGGCTCCGCCTGTTGACTATGGCGCGCTGATGGTCTATAATACTGGCGACCCTCGCAAATCAGAGGAGCGTAATCCCATCCTCGATTACCGTGATGTTGGGCCTTATCTGAGTCACCTGGATAGCTATCCCTTGCCTTTGGCTGCTGCCTATCCTGTGTTCCGCTGGCTTCGCATGGTCTACGGCGTCAGATATGAGTACACCGTCGAGGCTGAGGAAATCCTGAAAGTGAAACATGCTATGGAGAAGGAACGCAGCGACCTCAGTCGCTCAATCATTACCTATCATCTCGACAAAGATAATATTGACAGATATAAACCAGAAACCTATGAAGAGATTTATCATCATTAGCCTGTTGTCGGCATTGGTTATGCCGGCACTCGCCTGTGGCGGATGGGGCACAGACAATTACTATCTGTTCAGCCCCTATTACGGGCAGAGCTTCAAAAGCCGTGTAGAGAAGGTCTGCAACGACAACTGGAAAGCCTATATTGGCGACACCAGCGAAGATCAGTGGTGGAGTTTCCATGATGACGATGTGCTGAAAGCTGCCCGTCAGAAGGGTGATGCCCTGATGGTCAGCTATGTGCAGAACCTGCAGAAGTATCTCAAGTGCGTCAGTGTGGAACAGGATAAGCAGTACGAGTGGGGCTATCCCTCGAAGGAGGAGATTGCTGCCCAGCAGCGCGACC
The DNA here is from genome assembly GCA_902785945.1 of uncultured Prevotellaceae bacterium. Lineage (GTDB taxonomy): Bacteria > Bacteroidota > Bacteroidia > Bacteroidales > Bacteroidaceae > Prevotella. The sequence continues at coordinate 3,705 of CADAAR010000012.1, read as the reverse complement.
TGAAGGCCATCCGCACATACGCTCAGGGCAAGCTTAACTCGAAGCTTCGTTCGCAGCACGGCCTGCTCTTTATGCGTTGTAACATGATGCTCGGCCAGCATCAGGAAAACATCGCTTTCTGGGAGCAGACGGCCAGCCAGTATATCGAGACGGTCTATAAGGAGATGATGTATAACATCTATGCAGGCGCCCTTTACAAGACTGGCCATGAGGCTGAGGCCGGACAGCTCTTCGCAGAGATGAACGACTACGAGAGTCTCATGACCATCTATTATCTGAAGCGCTCCTATCAGGCCATTCGTCAGCACTACCAGCAGAACCCCAAGTCGAAGGCACTGCCTTGGCTGCTCACCGACTTCGTGAACAATGCCCAGGAATATGTCGATAACGGTGGCAATGGTTATGCTAGTGGTAAGATGTTTGTGCGCGACATCAATGCCCAGGAGTCGTGGCAGATGCAGCAGTTCTGTGAGATGGTGGTCAAAGAGGGTAAGACCGATTGTCCCATCATGTGGAAGATGGCCAAGGCCTGGCTCGAGTTCCTCAGTGGCAAGAAGAAAGAGGCTGCTACAGATATCCTCGATGCCGTAAAGCTCGACGGTACGGCCCGTATGAAGGATAATGCCCATGTGCTGATGCTCTATATCACGGCCTCGCAGGCCAAACCCAGCCAGGCCTTCGACGACTATCTTGCCGACGAGCTCACCTGGCTCCGTGGGAAGCAGAAGGAAACAATGGACGACAGCTTCTTCGACAATGTCGAGACGCGCCTCACCAATTATGTGCTGGTGCCTCACTATCGTTCTAACCCTGTGCGCTTGACGGCTATCGCCCGTGCCCTGCACAGCGCTGGTTCCGGTTTCGACCTCGATACCCTCAATGTCGCTGATACGGAGAAGTACCTGTATTACACCAACTCGCTTACCAACAACAAGCTCGACAAGTTCCTCAAGGCCAACATCCACGAGAACGACACCGCTATGAGCGATCTCATCGGCACCAAGTACATGCGTCTCTGCCAGTGGGACCATGCCATTGCTTGGCTCAACACCGTACCCGTCAGTTATTACAACAACAATCGTGGCAACGCTTATCTCTATTATTCGCTTGTCCGTCAGTGGGATGTAGAACCTTGGGCCCAACGTCAGTGGCTCGATGAGGAAAAGGCGTGGGAGAAAACCTATAAGTGGTGGAAACAGCGCAAGCTCGACTTCTGTAAGGAGGTGCAGATGATGGAAAACTCGCTCAGCCTGCTCAATGGCAAGGCGCTCGAACAGCGTTGCTACAACCTGGCTGTGCGCTATGCTCAGGCCAGCATTCATGGCGATTGCTGGTGGCTGTTGCGTGATTATAAGAGTTGTATGGACTCAGTACGTGTCCACGAGGTCGACTTGGGTCAGAAGGCTGTCGAGATGCTTCAGAAGGCGGCTATGAGTACCGACCAGTCACTGAAGCGTAAGGCACTCTTTGCCCTCGGTTATCGCGAACTCTACAACGATGTGAAGGGTCCAGGCCTCTGGTACACGACATCGTGGGAAAGTGGTGAACTCGTTCAGGCTTACCATCGCAATGCGCCTCAGTTCCAGGCCTATCAGGCACTCTATGAGCTGACGGGCGACGCGCCGCAGGAGGAGTATATCCGCAAGTGCGATGCCTACGACCAGTTCCGCAGGTACTACCGTGAGCACCGTTGAAAAGTGGTCTGAGTACTCGGAGCAATCGGAGTACTCAGACTGCTTTTTCGTCGATTTATCGAAAAAATCTCCCCTTTTCTGCACGTATTTCAAAAAAACTGCGTACCTTTGCACCCGATTTCCGAAAATCGGGATGTAGCGCAGTTGGTAGCGCACTACGTTCGGGACGGTAAAGCATGGTGGTCGAGTAATCGGCCACCTTTTCTTTTTGGCGTTCACGAAATTTTTGGCGTGTTTTTGGCGTGATAACATTATTTAACGAGCTATCACCCCATTTATACTGAATTGAATTGTGTTAGTTTGCAAAATGATAGGCTTACCATTTAACTATAATATAGCCTTTGATTTTTGTGACCTATACTACTTCTGTTATGAAACAGGTCTTCTGCAGGAACACCTGGTTCTCGGTCTCGAAGTTTCCGACGGCATCGTCAATCTGCTGTGTCGTGCCGTCGTGGTATATCCTCAGTTCTACGGACGTTGTCGCTCCGGCCACCGTGCCAATGACGTGACACCTCACTTGTGCCTGCCCCGACATTACAACGAGGGCAGAACGCGGCGGCAGTCGGGGGTGATGGTCTCGTAGTGCGGGATGCCGTTGAACTGGAACAGCTCTTGCAGGCGGGTGAAGTCGGCGTTGGTGACGCAGAAGGTCTCTTCATTAGATAACCATTCGGCCACGTACTGCTTGTAGGCGTCGCTGCCCTCGGTGGTGCGTTCGCCGGCAATGAATATAAGTTTCACGTCGTCGCGCTTAGCTATCTCGGCACGCTTGTCCTTGCTGCTCTGGATGGCTGCACGGCAGGGGCCGCACCCCATGCCCCAGAAGTCTATCATCAGGATCTTGCCTGGATACTTGGCGCAGAGTGAGCGGATGAGGTCAGTCATCGGCGCGTCAGGCAGGGGCGTGGCGAGGTTGGTCTGCGACTTCTTGTAGGCACAGAACTGCTCGGCCTTCTGGTGGATATAGGGGTTGGTGAAGGTGGTTGCCATTGATTCAGAATTTCATCGTCAACCCAGTTGTCGAAGTCTGACAGCATATCCTTGTAGGCGCACAGCTGCACCATCATATTGTCCTTGTCAGTTCCCATAAGGTCGCGGAGGGTTGCCATTGATTCAGAATTTCATCGTCAACCCAGTTGTCGAAGTCTGACAGCATATCCTTGTAGGCGCACAGCTGCACCATCATATTGTCCTTGTCAGTCCCCATGAAGTCGCGGAGGGCTGTGAGGTAGTTGCTGAGAGCTGTGGAGAAGTTTTTAAACGTTACCTCCATGCCACCGTTCTCGTCCATAAGCCCCTTGTACTTGCGGTTTATGACATAATAAAGTCGATGCGGTGCAGCGGGTAGTAGTTCTTGGCGTCGTAAATCTTCTCATACTCCACGCTGTCAAGTACCTCTGCGTTCCATTTGCCGTCACGCTCCTCATATTTTACCAAGTCACTTGCATAGTTGTCGACGTATGACAAATAACGTTCTATGAAGTTCGCCTGTATGTCGGCCAGTGCCAGTTGCATCTCCATCGGCGTGTAATGCTCGCGGCGGCTCACCGTCTGCAGACGATACATTGCATTCTGCCAGACGCTTTCGGCCTGGCTGTTAGCTTCCTCCAACTTACCTTTAAAAGAAGAAAGCGGTCTGAATACATCGCTGTAGTCGTCGGTGTGCAACCACCGCTCCACGTCGTGGCTGCTGCCGCTGTTATAGACGCAAACGTACCTACCTTGATTGTCTTTCTTGACGGTGATGTCAATGGTCTCGCCCGGACGGGCGAAGAATGGAATTTCGTCGAACTGTGTTTTCGCTTCCTTGGTCCAGAACAGTTGCCGGAAGGGATAGCTGATTTTGAACTTCTTGCAGAATGTACCGTCGGGTGCAATGTTGAGTACCTGCACGGCATCCTCCTTTTCGAACTCATCCTCGTAGTAGCAGTGCAGCATGTCAAATCCTAACTGTTCAGCGTTGAAGTCCTCAATGCGCCCTTTAATAGTAATCGTGTCGGATTTAAAC
>CADAAR010000011.1 GCA_902785945.1 uncultured Prevotellaceae bacterium | reverse complement strand
AAGATGGAATACCGTTTCCTCAGTACAGAAACCATCGGCGGCTTTACTGGCGTCATGCTCGGCCTCTTTACGCAGAGCAAGCAACAGACTGACGGATACGTGGATGTGGATTGGTTTGAATACAAGTAAAAACATATTCCCGTATGGCATTTATAATAACCAACAAAAACTATATGATTATGAAGAGAATGATTTGCTGCCTTATGGCAATGATGGGTGTGCTGACCCTTTCGGCACAGAGTAGTGTGTATGATTTCACGGTGAAAGACGATGCCGGCAAAGACGTGTCGCTCGCCGAGTACAAGGGCAAGGTACTGCTGATTGTGAACACCGCAACACGATGCGGATTTACACCACAGTACAAAGACCTGGAGCCGCTTTACCAAAAGTATCACGCTCAGGGGTTCGAGATCCTCGACTTCCCCTGCAACCAATTCGGCCAGCAGGCACCAGGCACGATTCAGGAGATTCACCAGTTCTGTACGGCCAATTTCGACATCCACTTCCCACAGTTTGACAAGATTGATGTGAACGGCGAGAAGGCCCATCCGCTCTATACTTGGCTGAAGGCACAAGCTGGCGGCGGTGACATCAAGTGGAACTTCACCAAGTTCCTCGTCGGTCGCGACGGCAAAGTCATCAAGCGCTACGAGTCTCGTGATCAGATTGCCACCATCGAGGCCGACATGCAGATGGAGGTGAATCCTGTGCTGAGCAATATGATGGCACGTCGCTCCATCCGCAAATATCTCGACAAGCCTGTGGAGCACGCAAAGCTGGAGGCCATTGTCAAGTGTGGCATCAATGCACCCAGCGGCATGAATGCTCAGCCTTGGATTGTCCGCGTGGTGGAAGACCAGAAGCTGATTGCCGATGTGAACGAGGCTGCTGACAGAAGTCTGTTCTATGGTGCACCAGCCCTCATCTGCGTATGCACCCCTACCAACGGTAGTGGTCAACTCGATGCTGGCTTATTGGGTGAGAACATGATGCTGGCTGCACAGTCATTAGGATTGGGCACCTGTTGTCTCGGCGGACCCGTACGAATGCTGGTATCGAACGAGAAGTGTAAGTTCTTCCTCGACCGTCTTGACATTCCCGCCGATTACAAGTTGAATTACATCCTCTCCATCGGCTACCCCGACGAGCAGCCCGCAGCCAAACCCCGCGATGCCTCGAAGGTGAAGTACATCAAGTAAACAATCATAAAGTAAAACGGAATCAGGACATTCTGTGACTGTCACGAAGTATCCTGACCCTTGTATAAATCTCACGAAAACGTCAATGAAATCGAAATTGTAACCCTTGACGCAACCACGAAGGTTAATGAGTATAAAACTGATCATATTTGACTTTGACGGGACGCTGGGCGACACCAGGCGGAACATCGTCACGACGATGCAGATGGCCATCAAGGAGATGCAACTGCCAAAACGTACTGAGGCAGAGTGTGCAGCCACTATAGGCTTGCCGTTGGCCGGATGCTTCAAGACACTATTCCCTGATATTCAGGATGAAATCATTCCCCGCTGTGCAGAGACCTACCGTAGGATTTTCAACGAGAATCTGCAGAAGATTACGCCGGAAGCCTTTCCTGGTGTTGTCAAGACCTTGAAAGCCTTAAAGGAACAAGGCTTTACGCTCACTATCGCTTCGTCACGTTCACGCAATTCTCTCACGGAGTTGACTCGCGACATGGGTATCGCCGATTACATTTCTTATTTAATAGGGGCTGATGACGTAAAAGAAGCAAAGCCCAAGCCAGAACCTGTACTGAAGACACTTGCTGCCATGCAATTCGAGGCCAACGAAACACTTGTTGTCGGAGATATGGCCGTTGACATTCTGATGGGAGCCAACGCTGGAGCTAAGACTTGCGGTGTGACTTGGGGCAATGGAAGCAGAGAGGAACTCAAAGAGGCAGGTGCCGACTATATCATTGACAGAATGGAAGATCTTTTAGGAGTAACAGAAGATGGTATTTGAAACCCAAGGCAGAATAAACCTACTTTGGGATTTTATTAGTATATTTGGCGCAAATATTAGAATATAGATATGATTTGGATAATGAGAATTGTTGGAACACCGTATTTGAATTTCTTGTGCTGAGTCTTATGATGCCATATCTTCATTCCAAGTAAAGCTCCGATGCTGCCACCGATGACTGCAAGTATCAGCAAGGTTGCCTCAGATATGCGCCAGCTGCCTTGCTTGGCCTTCACCTTATCAATACCATAGACGAGGAAGGTCACAATATTGATAACTATAAGATAATATAGCAGAGCATTTGTCATTATACTTTTTCTTTTGTAGATATGTACACGGCCATTGTTGGAAGAAGAACCAATAGCAGCAAAGCAACCTCTACAACTGCATACGATCCGAAATAGTCAACCAGTGTCTGGAATTTCAAAACTCCATCCACCAGCAAGACTAAAAGGGCAAACCAGCAGATAAGGAATATTGCAGAATATTTGATCTTCCGTTTCTTCAGTTTCATATCCTGTATAGTTTTAATACCTAAAATCACTTAAATCAGAGGCCAAAATTACGAATAATTACGGAATTATTGCTAAATTTGCAACGATATTTATAATCAAACCCCAACAAAAGACTAAGATTATGAAACAGAAGAAGATGATTATCGCCGCTCTCGCCGCCATGATGATGGCTGTCACTCCTGCGTTTGCACAGAAGGAGAATGGTTTCAAGAAGTTCAACGTGAGAGAGGACTTCTCGGAGAACGGTTTTCAATGGTTCCACGATGCTGAGTTGCTGGCAGCTGGCGACAAGGAGAAAAGCAATGCCATGACCATCGGCTGGGGTGGCATCGGCACACTCTGGGGACGTACCGCCCTGACAGTCTATGTCGCAGAGAAACGCTACACCAAGGAGTTTCTGGATAAGGCCGAGTATTTCACAGTAATGGCCTTCGACGTGAAAGACAGCAAGGTACTCAACTACATGGGCACCAAGAGCGGACGCGACGGTGATAAGGCTCAGGCCCTTGGACTTCATACGGCCTATACTGCCAACGGAACGCCTTACTATACCGAGGCCTCGATGGTGATTGAATGCAAGATCATGTATGCAGCACCCTTTGAACCTCAGTATTTCAAGAGCGATGCGCCAAAGAAGATGTATGCTAATTTCCCTGCTGGCATCCACTCTATGTATATCGGTGAGGTTATAAACGCCTGGAAAAAATAGATAAAACGGTCTATCTGAAAGACAGTAATAGGCGAATCGCTCACAATCCTCCCCTGAAGAACGAAAAAAGCTTACCTAATATTGGTTTCTCATAGGCTTGTAAAAAATTCCGCACAGGCCTAAAAAAAATTCTGCATAGGCCTGGAATTTTTTCCGCACAGGCCTGATATTTTTGTTTGAGGCCTGATTCGCGCAAATTTGAGGCCTGATTCGCGCAAATTTGAGGCCTGATCCGTTTTGATTTCAGGACCGTTCCGGTACGGAATTACCACAACATTATCGTGATTTCACCGAAGCATTGGCTGGGAATCGTTGTGAACTGAAATGTATCACTAGGACCGTTCTTTTGTTAGGCCGCAAATGGGGACATATACCTACTTTTGATTAATCTGCTTTTGCAGAACTTTACAGGTGTGCATTGCTTAAAACACCGCGTTTTAGGTATTGCGCACCTTATTTATTTGCCGTACCTTTGCACCGCAAAAATCAATCAACGATGACAACAAGAACAATTCCGACTGAAATGAAGGTGCTGATGAACCACATCTACGAACTGAATAAGGGCGTGCGACAGATGGTGCTGTTCACTTGTAATAAGAAATATGGCCAACAGGCCGTAGAGCGACTAGAGAGCCAAGGCATCCCCTACGTGTTGCAGCCTGCAGGACAGCAGAACCTGAATGTGTACTTCGGACGGCGCGAGTGTCTGGAGGCCATCCGGCTTATCGTTACCCGTCCACTGAACCAGCTCACGCCCGAAGAGGACTTTATCCTCGGTGCCATGCTTGGCTATGATCTCTGCGCCCAGTGCGAGCGATATTGTAAACGTAAAAACGGATGCAAAAACGAGTGCAATGGGAAATGTGACGGTAAGTGTATCAATAAGAATTAAAACAACTTCTTTAGAATAAATCATTGAAATGAACACAACTATTGTAATTTATGGTTCCTCAACGGGAACCTGTGAGGCCATCGCAGAGAAGATTGCCTCGAAACTGGGCTGCGAGGCCCTGAACGTACAAGACCTGACTGCCGACATCGTGGCTGCCAATCAGAACCTCATTCTCGGCACCTCAACCTGGGGCGCTGGCGAATTGCAGGATGACTGGTACGACGGTCTGAAAACGCTCCAAGGTGCCGACCTGAGTGGTAAGACCATCGCCCTGTTCGGCTGCGGCGACTGTTCATCATACAGCGACACCTTCGTAGGCGGCATTGGCGAACTCTACAACGGTATCAAGGATTGCGGTGCTAAGTTCATCGGCTCTGTTGAGACCGACGGCTACACCTTCGACGACTCTGAGGCCGTGATCGACGGCAAGTTCATCGGCCTGCCTCTCGACGACATCAACGAGGACGACAAGACCGACACCCGTATCGAAGCCTGGCTTGCCCAGATTGCTCCTGACATGTAATCACAGGTAAAAATTCATAAAGTATTTGTTTAGTTATTTGTAAGGTGGTTGGCCGAGATGGTCAGCCACCTGTTATTTAAAAACACTCGGTTTTAGGTATTGCGCACATTTTATAAAATGAGTACCTTTGCATATCATTTGAATAAGTATGCAGACACAAAGATTATTATATACTATCATCGCGATGATGATAGCGCAATTTATTAACGCACAGGACGTTATGCGTGGATTCGTTATCGATAAAGATACGCACGACCCCATCATCGGAGCCACCATTTTCTGGTGCTGGATTGTCGTGTTCCCCGTTCTGGCCACCGTGCTGGGTGCACCCTCGTATTTCTGGGCAGCGTCCAAATGGCAACAGTTTGGTGTGGGAACGCTGTTTGCACTGACTCTGGCAATCATCCTGTTTGTAATGAGCGAGATTGACTTCACCCAGGTGCTCCTGATGATCGCTGTGGGTGTGGTTTCAGATGTGGTGCGTCAGGCGATAGGCAATACCCATAAGCGCAGCATCCTGCAGGCCTACCCCATTCTGCCTCTGTGCATCATCGTGTGGCTCATGAAACTATGGACCGCCTCCGAGTGGTACTATCAAGGCGCTGCTGAAGAAATCAGCATCGATTACGCCGAGGGACTCAAGACACTTTCATCTAGCTGGGCACTCGCGTTGGTTATCATCCTCACCCTCGCCGCAGGTTATAGCGCCATCCGCATCGTATCATGGCTAAAAAAAGCGTAACCTATGCCTTATGGTTGTAGTACCTGATAAACAGGGCAACGCCCGCAAAGGCTAAAATAAATTCGAGGGCTACAATAAAAATGTACTGCATGGTGGTTTTGGTTTTATAAGTTAGGTGATATGGCGCAGATCCAATTCTCAAGGTTTCGTCCAGAAGTGCCAGCATAGAGTTGGTCGCTGATGATACGGGCACCTTTTTCCCGAAGTCTATCACACAACTCTTTGGCAAGGGTTCCATTATTCTGTTTACTTCCCTGTGCCACATAGACAGCAATGTTCTTGCCACTTAGATCGACTTCGCTTAAGGCCAGATAAGCATACTGCCAATGTGGTGTCAGGAGGCCGTCTGTTTGAAACTCGACGGCAAGGACAAGACTCTGGCTGTTTTCAATCTGCCTGCTGTTCACACTCTGGACGCTGATGGTCTCAGCACCCAACTTGTCGGCTATTTCCTCAGCAATAGCCTGACCGCTGTCGTACACGACGACAATTGATTCATGTTTCATAACACACAAAAATGTTTATTGCGCCTCACGCCCTTACATCGAGAGCATTCTTTCCTCCACCTCAAAGCGCCTTCTCGAGCAAATACTCAATGGCTTTCCTGCTTCAAGGCCATAATGGAGTTCACTGCTGCGGGACAGTCGGAGATTCTCACTCACATTCCCAATTAATCGCGGCTAAGCGAACCTTTACGGATGACTCTTTTCAGAATCACGATGCAAAGGTACGAAGAAGTGAGAAAATAACCAAATAAAATTTGAGAAATTTCGAAAAAACTTCGTACCTTTGCAGCCGTGAAAACAACGAGGAGACAAATATCAGCAATTGTTTTGTTGGCAGTATTCCTGCCGATGCTGATGTTATCGTCGCTGCACATCCACGAAGCTCCACAGACAAGTGACACAGAATGCAGCGACTGCGTGCATCACAATTGTCATGGTCATTTGACGGCTACTGCCACATGGACGCACGACTGCGTGCTGTGTCAATTCCTCACTTTGCCGATGCTGGCAGCTATTATGGTAGCTGTCATGGTATATGTTCATGTTTGTAAGAAATTCCGCGCCCAGCCTATATGCGATTGTCATACCGTTTGCTGTGGTGCTATTGTAACCAGAGGACCTCCGACCATCTGATTCAAACCAGACTTTTACAAACATTTTTCAATATATCATTAATTAATCAAAAATGAAAGCAAAATACATCATTTTGCTGCTGTTGTGTATATGTACAACAGTAGCAGCACAGGATAATAACAACCAACAACATCATACGGGTGACTCGACAGACATTTTCTTCCGCCATCTTCAATTGAACGAGCTGACGGTGACGGGCGTGACTGGCGACACGAAACTGAAACATGCGACGGCTCCCGTGAGCATCGTCACACCCCAGATGTTACGGGCTACAGCTTCTACCAACATCATTGATGCCATTGCCCACCAGCCTGGTGTCAGCCAGTTGACCACGGGCGGAAGCATCTCGAAACCCATTATCCGCGGATTGGGCTACAACCGCGTGGTGGTGATGAGCGAGGGTGTAAGACAGGAAGGCCAGCAATGGGGCGACGAGCACGGCGTGGAAGTCGATGGTAACAGTGTAGGTTCGGTAGAGATTCTGAAAGGCCCTGCCTCGCTGATGTACGGGTCTGACGCGATGGCGGGTGTGGTTATCCTGCACGCTCAGCCAACACTGGCCGAGGGCGAGATGAAGGCCAATGTCAGCACGGAATATCAGACCAACAACGGACTCTTCGGTTATCACCTGTCAGTGGCTGGCAACCAGAAAGGGTTTGTGTGGGATGCCCGCTGGAGTCAGAAGTTGGCTCACGCCTATAAGAACAAGTACGACGGCTATGTACCAGGCTCGCAGTTCCGTGAGCAGGCTGGACGCTTAATGCTGGGCATGAACAAGTCGTGGGGACACTCGCGACTGACGGGAAGCGTTTACCACCTGACGCCCGGCATTGTGGAGGGAGAACGCGACCCAGAGACAGGAGAACTGGAGTGTGCTACCGAGGATGTTAAAACCTATGGTAAGGCCCTACCCTTTCAACAAGTAAAGCACTACAAACTGGTCTGGGACAACTCGCTGAATCTATCGTCGGGCTATCTCAAGGCCATTATCGGCTATCAGCAGAATCGTCGTCAGGAGTTCGAGGAGTCGATGGATGAATACGAACTGTTCTTTAAGTTGCACACGCTGACCTACGATCTGCGTTATATCACCAACGAGTGGAACGGCTGGAAACTCTCCACAGGCATCGGCGGTATGTATCAGAAATCAGGCAACGAAGGTGAGGAATATTTAATTCCCGACTATCGCCTTTTCGACTTCGGCCTCTATGCCACCGCCACAAAGACACTTGGCGAACGCTGGACACTCAGTGGAGGTCTGCGCTATGACCACCGCCGACTGCATGGTGACGAATTAATAGAAGATGGTGATTTGCGCTTTACTGATTTCTCGCGTCATTTCAACGGCCTGACGGGTAGCATCGGTGCTGTCTGCAACCTTAACGACCACTTCAACCTGCGTCTGAACCTTGCCCGAGGTTTCCGTACGCCCAATATGAGCGAACTGGCCTCGAACGGTGTTCACGAGGGCTCTATCCGCTATGAAATCGGCGACCAGCAGCTGAAAGCCGAATACAGTCTGCAGGCCGACCTCGGACTCGACTTCACCTCACACTATGTGTCTGCACAATTGGCACTCTTCGCCAACCGCATCGACAATTATATTTTCACCCATCGTATAGCAGAAGAGATGGAGGAAGGCTATCTCACTTACGCTTATACGCAGGGTGATGCCCGATTGCTTGGCTTCGAAGCTGGCGTGGACATCCATCCCGTCCACTCCGTCCACTTCTCCAACACCTTCTCGTATGTTGATGCACAACTGCTTCATCAGTCTGCCGATACGAAATACCTGCCCTTCACACCAGCTCCCCACTGGTCGTCGGAACTGAAGTGGGAACTCTTCCATCATACGCATAGTACGGTCAGTCCACACGCCATGCATGAGTACCGCCATGCCCATCCCAAGAGCGGCGTCGCACTTAATAACCTCTACATTGCCGCTAGTCTCGACAGCTATCTGAAACAGACTCACATCTACCGTGCCGATGATACAGAAAGCGAGACGCCCGGCTACGCGCTGCTCAACCTCTCGGCAGGCACCGACATCCAGTTTAATGGCAAGAAGCTCGCCGAGTTGTACGTTACTGCCGACAACCTATTGAACAAAGCCTACCAGAACCACCTGAGCCGACTGAAATATACCGACGAAAATGTGGTCACAGGTCGTCGTGGCATCTACAACATGGGACGCAACATTACCTTTAAGGTCGTGGTGCCAATAACATTGTAATTATTTAGGCGTAGCTATGCATGCCTCCCAATATATAGTTCACGCCGAAATAAGTAATGAGGACGGCGAGGAAGGCACTGACCATGTAGATGTGATAAAAGCGAGGCTGGCGGAAGAGACTGATGGATGTGCTATGAAACGGGACTGCATAAATCATCAGTGTGATAAGTGCCCATGACTCCTTGGGATCCCAAGACCAGTAGTTGCCCCACGACACATTAGCCCAAACAGCACCGAGGAAGATGCCAATGGTAAGCAGGAACACTGCCGGATAGAGTAAGAACTGTGATAAGGCTGTAGCCTTGTCGAGTTCTGCCTGTCTGTCTTTTCTCATCAGGAAAAAGGCTTGCACACCGATCAATACTTGGAGGGCAAAGAGGGCGTAGGCACACATCACAGTCATTACATGAATAGACAATAGTGGTGACTGCAGCACAGGCATCAGGGGTGTCAGTTGTGAGTTGCTGCCTGCAAGTTGGGATACCAACAAACAAAACGATGCAATAAGTGGGCCGAAGCCTAAAATGATGGGGAATTTCCGGTATAGCAGGAAAGTGAGTAATAACAGCACCCATGCCATGAAGAGCATGGTTTCGTGGCCATTGCTCACTGGTATGTGTCCGCTGAGCCACCAACGCAGACCAAGCAGAAGGGAAACGAAGGTGAAGAGTGAAAAGTGAAGAGTGAATAATGAATAGTTAACTATGGAAGATGGCTTACTCATAAAGAGCAAACATATGCATAGTAGCAAACTGAGGGTCAAAGCCAGAAATACCGGCCACTTCTGACTGCGTAGCACATTGTAGAAAATCTCTGTCTTGGTAGAGCTCTCACTTGGCAGCACGTCGCCTATCATTTCGTGCTGAAAGAGTTTTATCTTCGCAATAATCTCGATAGCGCGGTCGCGTTGGCCGGTCACAATAGCCTCCGTAAGAAAATCCATAGACTGCTTGATAAAGAACTGTTCCTTAACGGGTATTTCCCTTGGCAACACCTGACTGCCTGGCGAATACCAGGTTATAGAGGTAAGAGGTAAGAGGTGAGAGGTAAGAGGATAGGGGAAAATCTTGGTAAACTGTCCACTGTAGAACATTTCGACGATGACTTTCCTTTCATCAGCGCCTTTTGTCTTAGAATTATTGAGGAGCAGTTCTTTTTCCCACGGCATGTAATAAATCATCCAACTGAAGAACACTTCGTCGGCGGAATAGCCATGCCACGAAGCACTGCCCGTGAGCTTCATAGTGAAGTCGGTGGCAACGGTGTTGAGCGGACAGATACGGTTGTTATAGAGTACGTTGATGGTGCCCATACGATGAGCGATATCGGCATCGACCACAGGCAACGGCTGTGCCGTAGCAGTGAAGAGTGAAGAGTGAAGAGTGAAGAGTAACACCATCGGACGCATGGCTTTGCGATAGAGCGCACGCATCTGTGTGTGACGCGAAAGCAGGGTGGCGATGATGCCAACGAGAAGCAGGAGATAGCCCAAATAGGTGATGGCAATGCCATAGGGGTCATAACTGACACCCAGTGTTACGCCCTCTCCATCTATGTCATAGCTCTGCTGGAAAAGGCGATAGCCATCGATGTTACCAATGTTATTCATGGAAACGAGCACCTCTTCATTACCACGTTGAATGACACTCTGATAGTCGAGTGGTGCGTCGGTACCCGGATAATTAATAATCCGGAATTCCTTCAATGTCAAAGAGAAAGGCAAATGTTCTACCTTGTTTTCTTTATCGATAAAGATCATTTCGGGAACATTTGTCCTAAGCCTGACGATGCCGCTGCGGGCAAAGAGGTGCGTGGTCAGCGCACCAGCCAGTATCACCACGAACGAAAGGTGCAGCAACATCACAGCAATACGCTTATAAAGTCGTTGCTTTATGATGTAGGCCAAGGCAACTACCGTGAGTAGGGCCCACAGTGCAGAAAACCACCAGGCACCATAGAGATGATTACTGACAAACGTGGTGCCATAATATTTCTCTATGATAGTAGCAAACCCTATACACACCACGATAAGTGTGTATAGGGTGATGATTATGATCTTAGTCCATTTCATTTCGGTTGCAAAGGTACGAAAAAAAACGGAGTGTACATCAAATTGATTCAATAAAATAAATCAATTGCTCGCGCTCTTTCTTCGTCAGGTTACGGAACTTCACAACGGTGTTATAGGCATCGCTTGTGCCCCCCTCGTTCTTACATCCGTGCCACATGATAGCTTCCAGCACATTACGGGCACGACAGTCGTGCAGACGCTCCACGCCACTGCCTGTCTTGCCAGCCAGTCCACGTCCCCACAGCGGGGTGGTACGACACCATCCTGTACGGATATCGTTCTTCATCCACAAACGATGCTGCACGAAGTCGGTGTAGGGCCAGATTTTCTGATTCGGGTAGCGAGGCATGTCGGCATTGGTAAACAGCTTGTTGGGGTCTTGGATATTGTCGCTGCCGGTCTGCCATGATGGACGGTGGCAGGCCGCACAACCAATCTGCGAAAAGAGCTCTTTGCCTTTCTTAAAGTCGTCTGTTGTGGTGTTACGGGCGGCAGGAACAGCCAGACCGCGATGCCAGATCATGAGGTTCTTATATTGGTCCTGAGTCATCTCAGGATCGAGCTGCTTGCTGGTCAGGTAGGTGTAGATGTCTTTCTCCAGATTACCTGTATGCCATTCGGGATGCGCCTTCGTAGGATCCATGCGGTTGATATACTCTGTAAACCCTGCCTGTACCTCGGGGTCTTTCGATGACTTCGTGGCATAATAGATGCCTGCGAGGTCGAGGTAGTGATAACGGCGATCCGGACGGGTTACATTGGTGATATTCCAGATGGCGTTTGCTCCGGCAGCGTCGAGGATAGGACCACGTGAGAGCGCATAGGTGTAACGACGCACATATTTCGTGCCATCGCCCTGCAAGGAGTTGCTATAATAACTCTTCCACGTGTTGGTGGCCTGATCCCACATCGCTGGGTTCAGGGCGTCTGTACGACCAATGCTGTTGAAGTATTTGCTCTCCGACTCCCACTGTGCCGTAATATCCTCGTCGGGAATGGCGTCGGTCATGCCTGTACCGTAGATACCGATGGTTGATTCCAACAACACGCCTATTTCATTATTATACTGAGCCTCATCCAAAGTCACGTCGCTGCCGCCACGAGCCACTACCACAGGGGCATAATAAGCACTGTAAGGAATGGTCACCTCAGGATAGATGAGCGAGTAGGTTTCGCCATCGGGGAACTGATTGCCCCATTCATCGGTGTAGTTGTTCCATGCAATCTTGATTTGATTCTCATCGACAGGCGCCTTGAAGGGCTTGACTGCACCCGTCTGCGGCATTCCGGCTACGCTACGAATATAGGCATTGGTGGTCTTGTCGTAGATAACGAGCAAATAGCCATTGCGGTGGTTGTCGGCTTTGTATTCCGTCTGACGGGCACCATGACCGTAGCCTGGGTGACAATAGAGACAACCGCGACGCACATAGACAGGACCAAGACCGTGGAAAGCGCCCTCGGTATTGGTGTTGTAGTCTTTCTCAAAGAGATACTCACCTTCATTGAAGGCCATCATCATGTTCGCATTCTCCACAGCTTTCGAGGGTTGCTCGAAGGCTGTAGCGGTGTTGACGGCGGTGGTGCCGAGCAGTCCACCGGCATAGTAGTCCTCAGGGTAGTCTGTGGCTGTTGGGTCACCTATTTCCCACGTGGTGGGATTAACGGTGTCATCACTGCCGGAACATCCGACAGTGATGAGGGTACCAAACAGCATACTACCAATAAAAGATAGTCTGTTCATAATTGGTATTTGTTTTGCAACTGTTATTTGTTATTTCTTGATGTTTACAATCGACTGATAGAGTTTCTGGGCATTGTTTGCCAGTGTGCGATAAGTGGCGACCACCACGTTGTCGACATAGTTCTCGTTGATAACCTGACACTGTGCCTCAACGGTAGCATTGCCATCATAGCCAACCAGTGTCAGTGCCATTTCGTCTAATGCATCGTCCAACTCTTCCAGTGCATCCATAGCCGTCTTGCAGGAGGCATCAGAATAGTAGAGGGCAAACGGAGCCTTCATGGCCTTAATCTTGTTTAATGCCGCATCGAGTTTCGTCTGTACTGCCTTAGCCTGTGCAGCCAGTGTGGCATTGCCGGCGTTCAGACAGAAGTAAATCAGCGACTGCTCTGTAGGTGTGGTGGCATCCATCTTGCCATAGAGGGCATTCTTACAGCTCACGATATTGTCGTAGAAGTCGGTGATGGAGTTGTAGGCATAGGGTGACTCAATATATGTGGCATCCTCGCCGGTATAGGGCAGACCGATCTTCGAGTCGCCTACCTCACCGATGATGTCCTGACAGCCGGAGATAATCTCAAGGGTAGCCTCAAGAGCTGTATCCCAGTCGCCAGTACCAGGATTCTTGAAGGCCTTGCCGAAATTCTGGAAGCCGTCAAGTGCTCCTTCTTGGTTACCATCATCGTCGATAGCCAGGTGAGTGGCTACATATTCTTTTGCTATCTTCTGGCGCTCAGCGTTACTCTCCTTCGAGTCCCAGCAAGCCTCCAATGTGGCTGTGGCATTGTAGAGATCCTTGGCCACAGCGCAAATATAGTTATACTCCAAATTGGTAATCTGGTCAATCTTTCGCGGCTGACCTTCACGGAACAATACGTACTCCAGACCGTGATAGCCCAAGATGCCTGAGTTGGCGGTCTTGATGAAATTGTCGAGGTTCGACATAACTTTCTCGTCACGCAGCACGTTGGCCAAGTCGCTGGCGGCTACAGGCCATGTGTCGGTATGAGGGTCGATGGAATAGACATCGGCGGCACCAAAGAGGAAGGCCTCGGTGTTCTCCCAATTGGCACGTGCCAATTTCCAATCAGCACAAGCCTGGTCAAGGGCTGACTGAGTACCCATTACTACGCTGTTGTCCGCATCGTCATCGCTTGAACACGATGCGAAACCTGTGGAAAGTACAGCAGCTAAGGCTGCCATTTTCAAAAGATTCTTACTTTTCATTTTAATTATTAATTATTAATTATTCATTAAAGGAACCACCCAGTATAGGTCACGCCCACACTTACACTCGGCTCATTGTTATAGGGCTGCTTATACAAGGGACTATCAGAAGCCAGACCGTTATTGTTCGGCTTCTCAAAGAAACGATAAGAGTACTCTCCTTTGATGGTAATCTGCTTCACGGGTGAGTAGTTCACACCAAAGGCACAACGATATTTCTTGGTATATTTATACATCGACTCATAGGTGCCTGATGCCATTGTGTTATAATGCTCAAAACGTCCGAAGACAAAGCATTTCTCATCTTTCAGCTTGGGTATCTGCGAGAAGACATTATAGCCGGCCTCTATGGCATACGCCACCGCATTGCTACCTATATTTGAGTAGTGGTGCGGATTGCCATCCTGATATTTATGGTGTGTCCAGTTAGCCTGGTTGTAGGCAGAAATCTCATCGGCATCGCTGAAATAAGCATAATCGATGTTACCTCGTACTATCCAATTCCAACGGTTCAGCGAGAAGTCGAGGGCCACAATGCCTAACGCACCTGTCACATCGTCGTATTTCGTGCCTGGCGTACGCAGTGTGTTACGGAAGGTATAGCCGTAATAGCCGCTCAGACCGATGCGCAGACCTTTCACAGAATAGTTGTCGATACGAACAGCACCAGCATAGTTATTGGCGACCTTGAATTCATAGGGGCTCGTGGCGCCGTAGTGTACAAAATTCTCTGCTGTAAAACTTTCAGAGTTCAGACCTGAAAGGAACTGAGCCTCATAGCGCCAGTCCTTCAGTTGTCCCCACAGCGAAACGCCTAACTGATGCCAGGTATTAGGCATGATGGTAGCCTCACCCTCAGGACGATAGACGGTAAAGAACTGATTCGGCTCGTGGTGGGCGTTGCTGTAACCCACGGGGACAATGATCTCACCGGCTTTGATGTTCATTTTGCCATCCATGAACGCCTTGTTAATCCAGAACTGCTCAATGTTCACTTCACCGCCTTTTTCCACCTCGGCCTCGTATTCGCCAGCTTCCTCAGCTTCTATCTCTACAGCAGTACCATTGCCACCATGTTCAAACTCAATCTCCGAACCCAAAGTCCAGCCTTTGCCGAAATCGTAACCCAAATTCAGAACCACATGAGGTAGGTCGAAGCGTCCGTGACTCTTGTCATCCGCGTAATTCTCAGGCTTCTTATAACGATTGAAACTCTGACTGTAGAAATTGCGGGTCATCACGGCTTCGCCATAACCACCGATATGCAGGCGTGATAAGACATCTGTCTGTTTCTCTGTTTTTGTTGCTTGCTGTGTGGCCCCTGTGGTTGCATCCACTTTTATATTTGTTTCTTGGGCTTGTAAACAAAGGGGCAACATAGTTGCTACAACCATCACACTAAATAACCTTTTCATACTAACCTTTTTCTGAAATCGGCTGCAAAGGTACTGTCATTTGTTCGCTCCGCCAATACCTAAAAATTATGAATTCCTTACTTTTCACTATTCACTGTTCACTATTCACTATAAAAATACCTAATTGTGATTATTGTGCATATCGGAAAATATGATTACCTTTGCACCCGGTAATCATTTGTTGGTAGTGAATAGTTATGAAGAATCAGAAGATGTATGAGGCCGACGACAAGATGATTTCGCTGATTCGCGATAATTACGACTTGTTGCAGATGCTGGGTAGTTTCGGCATCAATCTCGGCTTTGGCGACAAGACCGTCAAAGAGACATGTGAAGACAATGATGTGGACACCTATACCTTCCTCGCAGTGGTGAATTATACGGCCAATGATTATGGAGAATTCGAAGAAGATGAAAGAATCTCTGTCCCCACGCTACTTCACTATCTGGAGGCCAGCCATGCCTATTTCCTGGATTTTCAGTTGCCCTATATCCGTCGGGAGCTGCAGGAATCGCTTAATGAACACGACTCTCTGGCAAAACTCATTCTTCGCTTCTATGATGAATATGCCCATGAGATTCGCCGACACATGAAGTATGAACAGAAAACGCTTTTTCCTTATGTGCAATCGCTCATTGACGGACAGTCTACCAACGACTATAATGTAGATACCTTCTCGAAGCATCATGGGGCAACCGATAAGAAACTGCGCGAGTTGAAACTCCTCATTATCAAGTATCTGCCGCAAGACGGATTGCACAACAACCAACTAACTGCCACCCTGCACGATATCTATGAGAACGAGGTGTGGCTGCGCCAGCATGCAATGGTTGAGGATCATATCTTTGTGCCAGCCATCCGTCGTTTGGAGCAACTGGCCAAACAAAACGATGTGACGCGGAATATCTCGGATATGGTATTCAAAAACGGCATGAATAGCGATGAGGCGCTGAGTGATCGTGAAAAAGATGTGATTATTTCATTGGTACAAGGTATGTCGAACAAGGAGATTGCCGACCACCTCTGCATTTCAGTCAATACAGTCATCACACATCGTCGCAACATCGCCCGCAAACTGCAGATTCACTCTCCTGCTGGCCTTACCATCTACGCCATTGTCAACGGCCTCGTCGACATATCGAGTGTAAAGCTGTAGTTTTTTAGAGAAAAAATTGCGAGTAAATAAAATAATGTGTATCTTTGCACGAAATTCCTATGAATATGGTAAAGACTTATTTTAAATTACTCGCTATCACGGCTTTGGCTGTTTCGTCCGTCTCTGTTCAAGCACAGAAGTATCCAACCAAATTGCTCGACCACGAGATGGATATTGAAAATATCATCAAGGGTATGACTCTTGAAGAGAAGATTGACATGCTTCATGGCAAGAATATGTTCTCCTCAGCAGGCATTCCTCGTCTGGGCATTGCCGATATGGAATATGCCGATGGTCCTTTTGGCATCCGTGAGGAGATGGAGCCTCACTCCTGGAATTCTGCCCACCTGACTACCGACTCCGCCACCTTCTTTCCTACAGGCTCTGCACTGGCAGCCACTTGGAGCACAGAGTGGGCCTATGCATACGGACGAGGTATGAGCCGTGAAGCCCGACTGCGCGGTAAAGATATGATTCTCGGACCAGCTATCAATATTCAACGTATCCCTACTGGTGGACGTACTTACGAATACCTAAGCGAAGACCCCATTCTGAGCGGCATGTTGGCTGTGGCATACACTAAGGGCTCACAAGATGATGGTACGGCCGTCTGTCTGAAACACTATGCCCTTAACAACCAAGAAGACTATAGAGGTTTCGTCGATGTGCGCATCTCCGACCGCGCAATGCACGAAATCTACCTCCGACCTTTTGAGATGGCCGTCCGTGAAGGCGACGCCTGGGGTGTGATGGCTGCTTATAACAAGGTCAATGGACGGTGGTGTTCGGAGAACGAGCATCTGCAGACCACTATTCTGCGAAAACAATGGGGATTCCCCGGTATGGTGATCAGCGACTGGGGCGGTGTCCACTCTACCGTTGATGCTGTGACATCAGGCATGAATGTGGAAATGCCCGGTAACCGCTTCTTTGGCAATGCGCTACTCGACTCTGTGAAAGCAGGAAAGGTGAGTGAGGCAGTTATCAACCAGCGTGTGCGTGAAATCCTTCGTGTCCGCATGACGGTGAGACCTATTGATAAGGCCATTGCGAACACCAAACCCGTTGGCAACGCTGAGGAGATGGCAACCGCTTTGGAAGTAGCACGCAGAAGCATCGTGCTGTTGAAAAATGAAAAAATAAAAGCGCTGAAGAAAGAACTGCTACCCATCGATACCAGACATATGCGTAACATCGCCATAATTGGTGAGAATGCCGTTACGAAAATGGCTTTAGGAGGCGTAGGCGCTGGTGTGAAAACCCGTTGTGAGATTACCCCGCTCGAGGGTCTGAAACAGATACTAGGCAATAGTGTGAAGCTCACTTATGCCAAGGGCTACAAAAGTTTCAATAGCGACAGCCGCAACAAGCGCCAGAGTCCGCAGCAGCCTGCTGACGCCACCCTGATGGACGAAGCCATTAAAGTGGCTCAAGCTGCCGATCTCGTCATCTTCTTTGCTGGCGATAACCGCGAGGTAGAGACCGAGGGTTCCGACCGCAAGTCCATCACCCTACCCTCTGGACAGGACGAACTCGCAGAGGCCCTAGCCAAAGCCAACCCAAAAATGATTACCGTGATTGTTTCCGGAGGTCCTGTTGATGTAAGCACAGTCAGCCAGGTGTCTGGTGCGCTGGTTGCCTCATGGTTCAACGGCTCTATGGCTGGGCAAGCACTCGCAGAAGTTCTGACGGGCAGGATTTCCCCTTCAGGCAAATTGCCTATGACCTGGCCCAAGAAACTAGAGGATGTACCCGCTTATGCTACCGGCACCTATCCACAGAACTTGGAGAACAATAATCAAGGCGACATCTTTGTCGATCTCACACGCAATCGCAGTAATGATCGTCGTCAGCAACTCATCGCCAACTATGCAGAAGAAGACCTTGTGGGTTATCGTTGGTACGATCAGAAAAAAGTTGCTGTGGCCTATCCTTTCGGTTTCGGCCTCTCCTATGCTAAATTCCAGTACAGCGATCTGCAGGTGAAAACCGTTGGCAAGGACTTTGAAGTAAGTTTCTTACTTACTAACCGTTCTGCTATCGATGCCGAGGAGGTGGTACAGGTTTATGTCGCTCGTCCCAAGTCCGCCATCAGTCGTCCCGTTAAGGAGCTCAAGGGCTTCCATCGCGTGGCGCTCAAGGGTGGCGAACGTCAGCGTATCATCATTCCTATACGTCATAGCGACCTCTGTCACTGGGACGAGGCCGCACAAGACTGGAAGTTCGAATCTGGCAAGATGACCTTCCTCGTAGGCGGATCATCAGATAATCTGCCTTTGAAGAAAGAGGTTAAATTCAAATGAGTTCCTTATCTACTATCGCTGCAACACAAGAATCAGACCATACATTCTCGGCTGTTTCCACCATATCGATGATGGTGTAGATAGGCAGGATGATTCCCAAAATGGCAATGGGGGCACCAACGCCCGACATCAGCGATAGGGTAAGGAAATAACAACCCATCGGCACGCCAGCGTTGCCAACGGCGGATATGACGGAAATGAGAATCCACAAGAGAATTGTGGTCCATGTGAGTGGTGTGCCGCCTTGTTGCATGACAAAAAGCGAGGTAACGAGGATAAAGGCAGCACAACCGTTCATATTAATTGTAGTACAGATAGGGAGCACAAAACGGGCTACATTCTTACGGATGCCCAAACGATTCTCTGCCGTATCCATCGTAACAGGCAAGGTGGCAGCACTACTCTTGGTGAAGAGTGCCATCAAAACGGCAGGCATCATCCTACCTAGCACGTGAACGGGATTCAGACCTCGCGCCAAGAGGAACAAAGGTAACACAATGAAGAACTGAATGACATTGCCGCCCAAGACCACCAGCACATATTTGCCAATACTATCGGCTACAACACCTGCCGACACCTGTGCTGACAACTGGGCAGAGAAGGCCACAATGCCTAATGGCAAAGTCCAGATCAGCCAACGGATAAGCAGGAAAAGCAGTTCCTGCAATCCAAGGAGTCCCTTTATTACCACAGCTTTATTCTCAGATTCGGGCAGTTTTGATAGTCCAATGCCGATGGCAAAGGCCAGCAGAAGCAAGGACAACACATTGCCTTCGAGGAAAGGTTTCACGATGTTATTGGGAATGACGCTTAGAATATGCTCTGAATAGGTGACAGACTGTTGGAATTGTTTTGAAATCTCTGCTTCTTGAGATATGTTTTTTAAATCCACCCCAGCAACAGATTCGACGGGCAGATTTCCCGGGACTATCAACACATAGAGAATTGCCCCTACGGCAGCAGCGGCGAAGGTGGTGAGCAGGGTATAGATGAGTGTGCGGCCAAAGATCTTACCTGAGCCCTTCGAGCCAAAGGTCGCAAAGGTAGAAATCACCGCCAGCACGATGGTCGGCACCGCCAGCAACTGGAACAGTCGTGTATAGACCGTCGCCACAAAGTTCATTACCTCATTGAGCCAGTTGATGCCCAACAATCCCAATATCGCACCTACTACGAGTGCGCCTATCCATAATAGAGTTTTCTTCATACTATAATTCAAACGAAAGATTCATATATATATTGCGTCCCTTCTGCGGAATATCGCACCAGTCGGCATAGGTGGTATAGCGCTTATCCAACAGGTTCTCAACACCTGCACGCAGGGTAATATGAGGCCATGCATAAGTGGCTGACAGGTTGCACACTGTCCAAGCGGCTGTTGGCGTTTCGCCATACTTTTTACCATATTTATTCTGTCGCGCATTACCCTGTAGTTCTGCCTTCCCTTGAAAGTACCCCAAACGGATGCTAAGACCAGTGTTGTAGACAAAGGGAGAGATTAGGGGCAACGCCACACCCTCATCATCACGTCCTAAGCTATAGCCCAGCCGTGCATTCCACGTCAGCCAAGGCTGTATCTGCCATTGTGAAGTCAGCGAAAAGTTGGCGATGGTAGCATGCGAGATGTTACCATACACTTTCACACCTTCAGCATCGACAGTCATCGCACTGAGACGAGGCTCAAACTGTCCAATGATGTAGTTCGTAAAGAAGAAGGCGTTGGCGTCGAAACCAATGGATAATTGAGAATTGATAATGGATAATTGATAACTCGTGTTGAGTTCAATGGCGCTCTCGTTTCTCAGACGCGGGTTGCCGATATAGTCGTATTGGTCGAACGTGTTGTTCAGATAGTAACCGTATGCCTCTGTCACCGTGGGTGCTCTGCTACCCCAACCGCTACCAATTATCCATTGTCCATTATCCATTGTCCATTGATAACTAATGGCAATGCGGCCGGTCGTCTGATGATACTGCTGCTTCATACCTGGGAAGAAGACGCTCAGCGCCTTATAACCCTCGTCGTTGTTCAGTCGTTGGTGCTGCCACGAGAGTTTTCCAGAAAGGTGGAATGACGATACACTATTGAGGCGGATGTGGTCTGTCAGCGCAGCACCAGTATTCAACGTCCCAACATCAGGCCAAGTTACCATATACATCGGTGCTGCACCACCTGGATACATCGTCATATCAGCAAACAAACGATTGTAATACAGGTCGTAATTGGCTGTCAGTTCGTGAATACCCTTTGCAGCACGCACCAGACTATAAAGGCCCGCTGTCCAACTCTTACCCGGCATATCCATGTGTATCTGCACGTCTGGACGTTTCGTATCGTCCATTATATGGGTAATGTGGTTGTAATAAGCCTTCGTCTCCCACGACTGCACCAACCTTTCCTCCCACTGTCGCCTGTACGACAACGACGTGATGAAAGCCTCAGCTTTTGCCACATCCATGTTCAACGCGGGATAACCTACGTTGGTAGCACGGTCGAAGATAAAAGTTCCCTCTATGGCATCTTGTTGGGAGAGTCGGAAACCGAAATTATCGAAGGCATTAACTTTCTGGAATTGCGAGAAATTGACTTCACGACCACCACCCTCCTTGTAGTTGTCTGCGTGACGATAAAAGACGCCACCGTTGGTGTAAAACGACTTGGTAGATACCGAAGCATCAGCACCATACACCTGCAAATGGCCGTTAGCCTCATAACCAACATCAGCACCAGCATGGAAGGCATCACCATTAAATCCTGCCTTCCGTAGCTTCAAGTCCAGTGAACCACCGATGTTACCCGTAGCCTGCGGATTACCATTCAGGCCTGAGTTCAACAGGATACTCTGCAAATTGCCGCTCTCCACATAGCTAGTCACGGGATCCATCTTATCCGTGCAGGCATAGAATATTTTCATGCCATCGATGGTGGTCGAAACGCGCTCTGTTGCCATACTGTTCACAACAGGCTCCCAAGCATACGAGCCGCGTCGTACCAGACTGACATTCTTCAATTCTTTCAGGTGCTCGTCTATCGAGGCTACCTGCCCTTTTACCGAACGTCGTTGTCCTTGTGCACGAGATACGACCACCACCTCGTCCAGTCGTTGTGGCTCAGTGGCGGTCGTATCTAACATCAATATGGTTGATAGCAAAGTGATTCCTGTAATCATATTGTTACATCCCAGAATAATGAACTATACCCGTCGCTTTGGTCGTCACCGCCAGCCACTACTGTGCCCTCAGCATTGCGCACAGTTAGGTGAATGCGCCAAAGTCCTGTCATTGTTAAATTGATGATGCCTGCATAACTGCCATCGCTTTGCTTTGTAAGCGACGTGTTGTCAGGCGACGTGTGGTTGCCCATATCCGGCATACGCGGGTCTATATCTACCGTGAAGATCTCTGTGGCAATCTGATAGGGGTTCGTTGCTTTCTCACTCTTCTTCGATACGTAAGCCCGAATCTCGTTTGTGCCCGTCTTAAAGTCGATGGGATTCACCAGTGAGAGAAAGTACGCGTCAGAGCCAATCTTGAACGACTTCAACCACACCTGACCTTCAGGCAGCGCATTCACTATAATGTCTTTCTTCTCGATACCGCCCTTGCTGCCCAGCACCTGCGCATCATACGACAGTGTCCACGAGCCTGCCTCGCTGGTGTTCATCAAGAACGACACCCAACTGCGCTTCACGGCCAGATAACCATCGTTAAAACTTGCTGCCGCAGAACCTACGGGTGTGCTGTGATACATATCCATCTTCACCATGTGCATCAGCGGTGTAAGATTCGTCAGCTCGAAGTTCTTGATATAGTTACCCGTCGACTTCTTTGTGGCCACGAAATAAATCTCGTTGTAACCCGTATGGAACGTGCCCGTCTTGGTATAGGCATAAACGTTGTACTTGCCATCAATCTCCGTTGTCAGTTCCGGTACGATCTTCACCGTCTGGAGGAACCTGTACACTTGCAGAGCCTCTTCTGCCGAGCAGCAGTCTATATCGTCGGTGATGGTAATTCCTGGAATCTCAATACCTGCCAAAACGCCGTCGTCGTTACTGTTACAAGCAGTCAGCGCAATAGCGAAAATAGCAAAAAACAATCCTTTTACATTCTTCTTCATAACCTTAATCCTTATATGTTTATTACTTCTAATTTGACAGTGCAAAGGTACGGCGTTTTTCCCACCCCCACAATCGCACAAACACGGCATTCTGCATACCATACTTGGGGTATGTATCGGCAATAAAAAAGAGCACCCTGACGGATGCTCCTTATATGATACCCTATTGGCGATTAGTAACCAGGATTCTGGGCGATTCCGAGATCCTCGCCATGCAGGCCTGTAGGGATTGGCTGGCGGTAATGCTTACCGCGAACATTGTTATATTTGGCCACGAGGTGGTTGTGTACCTTGGTGAAGTAGGCTTCCTGATCAGCATTGTAGGTATTGCCAAGAGCGGTCTTCCAATCGTCAGCGAAGTGCTTGTAACCAGAAACTTTCTTCACGCTGCTGATAAGATCCTTCCAACGATAGCTGTTCAGCACTGAGAACTGCTCGTAAGTAAACTCGTAATCCCACTCACGCTTGATCTGCTCGAAGGTTGGAGCGCTGACGGTTTCAATGCCGGCACGAGTGCGAAGCTGGTTGAATGGCTCAGCAGCCTCAGCATTGCGACCCAGCTGCACGAGGGCCTCAGCCTTGATGAGCAGCACCTCGGCGTAGCGAATCTCAATGCGGTCAACACTGTTCTTGGTAATTTCGAGGTTCTCTGCGTTTTCGTAACTCTGGTCTACGCCCTTACCGTTGATAGGTGTGTAGACGGGAGAGTAGTAGTGGTAGGTCTTGCCATCAGCGGGGTTCTTGATCTCCACGAAGTAGGTCTCAGCCAGACGCTTGTCGTTGGGCTGTTCTGCCTTCCAGTCATCGTAGAGGTTATCGTCGGCCACCTCGGTATGGTTCTGGGTATAGCCATTGCCATTCTCACCGTTCTGGAAGGGGAAGGTCCACGAGCAGTGTGTCTGGTGGTTACCCTGGGCATCGATCTTGTCACCATCGTGAGCAATGGTGAAGAGGTGCTCGTTGGTGCCGCGCTTGTTGCTCTCGTAGTCACGACCATAGAGCTTGTTATATTCGGGGTCGAGCTTCAACAGACCGCTGCGGATAACCTTATCGGCATACTCGATGGCCTTCTGCAGACGACTGTCGGTCTTAGAAAACTGAGGATCGGCCTGTCCGTTAGCAATGGCTTGCACCTCGGCAGCAGAGAGGGGGTTGTCACCCCATACGAGATAGGTACGGGCAAGCAGGGCCTGGGCAGCCTGACGAGAGGGCACACGGGGATCGCCGTCGTAGTTCTTCAGCAGCGACTCGGCATCGGTCAAGTCGGTGACGATCTGGTTGAACACTGTGTTCAGATCCTGACGCTCAGTGGTAGAGCCGCCCTTCTCTGTAAATACGGGTACCTCACCCCACAGCTGAGCCAACTTCAGATAAGCCAAGGCACGCAGGAACTTAGCCTTACCAACGGCAGCATTGTAGCCAGCCTGAGACACCTTGCCAGCTTTCAGTGAGTTGTCGATGGTGGTAATGGCCTCATTGTCCTGAGCGATACCCAACAGCAGGTGGTTGAATATCTTAACCTGATACCATGTGGTGGGCTCCTGCTCGAAACGGCTGTTCACGGGACCTGCCTCACTCTCTTCACCCTCGAAGGAAATGAGTTTGTTACTATTCAATTCGATGATGAACGAGAACGATGACGAGAGGGGCTGCCAATGGCTATAGACACCGTTGACGAGCGAGAGGGCGCTGGCATCGTCGGCCACAACGTTCTCGTCGGTTACTTGGTTGTTATTACTACTGTTGTCGATGTCATCATTGTTGCTTGAGCATGATGCGAAACCAAACGAAAGGGTTATTGCCAAAGCGGCACTGAGTAAAATGTTTGTCTTCTTCATACTTAAATCTCCTTTTTACTTTTAGTTAATACTCTAATTTGTTATAATGTTATGTTAATTCCGAAAACAAAACTGCGCGATGATGGGTAGGCGCCTGCATCAGTGCCGCTGGCCACCTCGGGATCGTAGCCCTTGTAGGGAGTGATGGTGAAGAGGTTGGCAGCTGTGGCGTAGACGCGGATGCCAACAGGCACGCTCTTAATCTGAGGCAGACGGTAGCCGATGGTGAGGTTACGTAATTTCAGATAGCTGGCGCTCTGCACATAGCGACTGTCGATATAACCAAAGGGACGGGCATTGCTGGCCAGAGGCAGGGTGATGCCACCACGCTCGGGTGTCCACGAGTCCTTGACGGTGCTGAGCACATTGTAGGAATCATTGGTCAGTTCCAAACGACGGCCCAAGGCGTTATAAACCTCATTGCCATAGCTACCGGCAAAAGATGCCGAGAAATCAAGGTTGTGCCAGGTGAGCTGTGTGGAGAAACCGTAAACAAGATCGGGCTGGATGCTGCCGAGAATCACACGGTCATTGCCGTCGATGCGACCGTTCTGGTCGGTATCCTCGTATTTCAGATCGCCAGGCTTAGGTGTCAGTCCGTTGACGGTAGGCAACTTGCTTACGTCCTCGCCCTGTTGCACGATGCCGATGAAGTTCAGTCCATAGAACGAGCCAAGGGCCTCGCCCTTACGGAGAATCTGCTGATTGTCAGAGCCCTGGATGACATTATTCGTGGTACCCATGTCGGTGATCTCGTTGTGATTGTAAGCAACATTGGCCGAGACTGTCCAATTCAGATGCTTCCTCTGGATGAGTGTCGTGCTGACGGCTAACTCCATGCCCTTGTTTTCCACGTTACCCACATTCTGCAACTGGGTGGTGACACCTGCTGAAAAACCCATCGGCACCACGAGCAACAGGTCGCTGGTTTTTTTGTAGTAGGCATCGAAGACAATATTCACCCGGTCTTTCCAGAGGCCGAGGTCGATACCGAGGTTATATGAGGCGGTGGTCTCCCACTTCAGATCGTCATTGGCAGCATTCTGCTTAGAGTAACTGCTGCTACCGCCGTAGGAACCAGTGGCGTAGGAAGTGGAGAAGGCATAGTCGCTAATCTCCTGGTTGCCTACCAATCCGCCCGAGAGGCGCAGCTTCAGGTAGTCAATGCTGTGGATCCGGCGCAGGAAACGCTCCTTGTCAACGTTCCACGACAGACCTAATGAAGGAAAATAGCCCCAGCGGTGACCTGCTGAGAAGCGGCTGCTATTATCAGCACGGAAAGTAGCAGTGGCGTTGTAACGGTCGTTCAACGTATAATTGACGCGGGCGATGATTGAGTTGAGTGAAGCCTCACTAATACCCGTCTGTGGCGTATAGATCTCAGAACCATCACCCAGATTGTACTGCTTCAGACTCTCGTTGGTGAAGTGGTTGGTACGAATGGCGCTATAGGTCGAAGTCTGCGTCTGGCGGGTATAGCCACCTAAAGCCTCGATATGATGGTGGCCGAAGTCATGCTCGTAGGTGGCGGTGTACTCCTGCTGCCACACATCGGACTGACGGTTACCCGTACCACCGATACCCTGTGTGGCGAGACCCAAAGAGGTGTAGGCTCCAGAGAAATAGTTCTGAGTGAGTTTTTCACTGTTCAAACCAACGGTGGCCTTCAGTGTCAGGTGCCCAATCTTATAGGTAGCCCATACGTTGCTCAACAGGTAGTTGTTGATGTTTTCAGCCACGCTCTCTTTCAGGTCGTAAACAGGGTTGGCAGAGTGGTCACCAATAGCAAAGTAGGCATACTCATAGGGGTTGCTGAAATTGTAGTTTCCATCAGCGTTGTAGACGCTCACCACAGGCGGCATCATGAGTGCATAAACAAAACTATTGGTGATGCCTGCTGAGAAGGGTGATGAGTTAAAGACCTTCTCCTCGGTGGTAGTCAGTCCACTCTGCTTCGAACGACCGTATGTGGCGTTAACGCCGAAGTGCAGGTTCTTTTGCAACTCCCACTCTACGTTGGTATGGAAGTTATAGCGTTGGAAACCAGAGTTCAAGATGATACCATCCTGATCGGTATAGTTGGCTGAGAAGGCATAACGGTTCTTTTCCGTACCACCGTTGATGCTCAGTTCGTGGGTCTGCTGAATGGCAGTACGCAACACGGCATCCTGCCAATCAGTGCCTTTGCCCAATGCAGCAATCTCGGCATCCGTATAGCCGCCCTTGTTGCTAAAGTAATCTTTCTGGTATTGTGCCCATTCGCTGGCATTCAGCAGGTCGAGTTTCTTGGCAATGCTGCTTACGCCGAAAGTGTAGTTATAATTTACGTGAGCCTTGCCCTCGCCTAACTTTCCTTTCTTTGTGGTAATAAGAATCACACCATTGGCACCACGCGAGCCATAAATGGCAGTAGCAGAGACGTCCTTTAACACCTCAATGCTTTCGATGTCGTTAGGATTGATGGTGGCCAAGGGATTCAGGCTGCCCTCAATGGCTCCGATACCTGTGGTGCTGTTGGCAGCATCCTTGAAATAGATAAAACCATCTACTACGTAAAGAGGCTCGTTCGAGGCATTGACAGAGTTGCCACCACGAATACGAATATGGCTGTCAGCTCCTGGCTGTCCGCTGCTCGCAGTCACGGCCAGTCCTGCTACTTGTCCACCTAATGCGCCATCAAGTGTGGGTGCAACGGCTTTCTCGAAGACGTCGGCCTTAATGGTGGTCACGCTACCCGTCAGCTGGTTGCGCTTCTGAGTACCGTAACCTATCACGACAACCTCGTCCAGTTTGTTGGAGTTGTCGATGAGTGCAATCTCCACAGGCTCCTCGAAGTCGTAGACATCCACGTCCAACGGACGATAGCCTACGAACTCTACTCTCAGGGTCAATGGGGCTTCCTTCTTCGTCTGCAAGGAGAAGTTGCCTTCAATATCTGTCACGACACCCTGGCCCTTATCTGATTTCACAATCACCGATGCTCCTATCAGCGACTCACCGCTGCGAGCGTCTTTGATGTGACCCGTTATCAACCCCTGCGCCAGCGCATAGAGGGGGCTGATTGCAACGAGTGTTGCAATAAACAATCTCTTTACCATAAGAATTATCCTTTCCTTACCTTTTTACCTAAAAATAATCCTACTTCAATGCTGTCAGTGTGTTTGTAACTTGGCTGATTTGTGCTTTCGCCACCTTCTGATCAAGGTTCAGCAGACCAAACTGGTGATTGTACTGCGTGCCATGTTCGAGTACCCAACAGAGGAAGCGGTTGACGGCTTCATCTGTGCTGTTGAACATAATGGCGACTTTCTCTATCGTGATTTCTGCAGGCTTACCATTCTCTAAAATCGTGAGTACGTCATCGAGAGTCCCGTTATCACTGAAACTGCTTTCGAGCTCTTTCTTCAGGTCGAGACCTACCAGTGAGAGGTCACTCTTCAGGTGACGACTCTGGAGATCGAAAATATTGGAAAGCGTGTTGAACGTCACACCGAGGGGATCTTTCGCAATGGCAGTGTTCAAGAAGAGGTCATCGCCAGCAATGCGCTTGCCTCTGAAACTGCTGCTTTCTTCGCCGAAGTTGTGGGCAAATGATGATGCCACTGATGAAGCGTTGCTGCCACTATAAATAATAATATTCTCGAAAGCCTTGATCTTCTTCACATCCTCATCAAAGTCGTCGTTCAGGAAGAAGAGCTGCTTCAGTTTTTTCGCATTCAGGTGCTTACCCTCCAGTAGCCGTGCTGCCTCAGAACTGCGGGCAGTGATAGGCAGCACGGCTGTCTCTCCGAAATAAACTATATGGCTAAAGGCTTTTGTGTCTTTTTTATCCTGATTGTCAAATTCGACATTCAGATCGATGTTTTCCTGATTTCCCGAACCCTTGGCTATCTGGAATTCCACACCAGGCTCAGTCTTAGCGTATTCCTCAATCCATTTTTCTACCAACGGACGTGCAAAGCGTGGAGCCTTTATCGTGCGTACATTATTATTAGTACTATTCTCCTCTGCCCAGACACTGCTCAGTCCGAGGCTCAAGAACAATGCTATTGTAAATGCTATCCTTTTCATCTTTTTACGTTTTATTTGTTTGACGGTGCAAAGGTACGGCGATTTCCACACTACCACAATCCCCTCGTTATGTCATTCTATATACCATAAGCATGGTATTTGCGTTTTGTAATAGAATAACTCCATCCCTCACATAATTGCTGGGAATGCCTTTATACAAAGGGGTTAAGGGATGTGAGGGATGTTTGAAATCCCTCACAAATCCCTCACATAACCCTCACATCATCTATCACATCAACTTATACTCATTCTATTCATAAGAACACGGTTTTGGACATACATTTGTCAGAAAATCGAAAAAAGCACGCAAATTTAGAACTTGTAAGGCTAAAAATGGGATAAAACTTGCAAATGCCATTTTTATTTTGTATCTTTGCACCATGAAACGCACGCTGTGGAAAGCGCGCTATATTACTACCTAAGGAGAAGGCTTTAAGGAGCAGGAACAATTGTATTAATCAATCATAATATGACGGAGAACATGAGTATGAACAGTGAGGCATTTGCTGCTTCACAGGAGGCAACGCTCGCAATCGAGCGATTCCTCATGGAGAACTACCGATTCCGTAGGAACATCCTCAACGGCAAGGTAGAATTTGCTGAACTGCCAAAGGCTGACAACAAAGCCCAAGGCAACACTGTCGAGATCTTCGACAGTCTCTCAAGCGCCTCAGTTGCTGAGGCTGAATTGGATTACCGTCCTCTGACGCAGGCGGCCTTGAACAGCATCGTGATTCGTGCCAAGCGTGAGAACGTGCTGGAGAAGGGCAGTCCTAAGACGGAGATAACGGAGTATGTGCAATCGGAAGAGGTGCCTGAACACAATCCTGTGCAGATGTTCCTCAAGAATCTTCCAACTTGGGATGGTCAGAACCATATTGCAAAGGTTTTCAGCCGAATCCCAGGCATCAGTTCTGAGCAATTGAACTATCTCACCATCTGGCTGCGCTCTGCCGTTGCCCATTGGCTGCAGATGGACATGCTGCATGGAAACGAGTGCGTACCCACGCTGATTGGAAGTCAGGGTTGCGGAAAGACAACTTTCGTGCGTCGACTGCTGCCAAAGAACCTGCGCCAGTACTATCTCGACCATCTGAACTTGGCTAATAAATTCGACAAGGAGATGGCGCTGACGAACAATCTAATCGTCAACCTCGATGAGTTGGACGCCATCCGTCCCTCTCAGCAATCATCGCTGAAGCAGACGCTGTCTGTCAGCAAGGTGAACGGCCGTCCTATCTTCGGACGCACTCAGGAAGATCGCCCTCGATTCGCCTCGTTTGTGGCTACCACCAACAATCGCCATCCGCTGAAGGATGCAACGGGCTCACGTCGATACATCTGCATCAGGATTCCTGATGGTCAGATGGTTGACAATGCTGGCGACATCGACTACGGACAATTGTATGCACAAGTGGTCTATGAACTGCAAGAGCTAAAGGCGCATTATTGGTACAGCAATGATGAAGTGGCCCGCATCCAGCAGTTGAATCAGGATTTTATGGAGCAGAAGGACATCGGAGAGATGTTTGCAGCCTGCTTCCGCAAGCCGAACGAGGGTGAGGTGCCCAAGACGATGAACTGCAACCAACTCATCGAGATCATCCAGAAGGATTATCCTTCGTTACAGAACACTATTGGCAACAAGGTCCGTCTGGGTAAGATTGTCTCGGCTCTTGGCTTCAATTTCAAGGATCACTCGCATATACTTTATTATGAGGTGATTCCGTTGAGGGCTGCTTAAAAAGTGAGGGATGATGTGAGGGTTATGTGAGGGATTTGTGAGGGATCAAAATCATCCCTCACATGCCTCAACCCCTTTGTACAAAGGCATTCCCGGCTATTATGTGAGGGATGAGGGATTTTTGCGAGCTGTATTCACGTTGGTAGTGAGCAGTATTCCCGCTTACAGTGAGAATACTGCTCGCTTACCCGTAGCTGGTTGCCCATCGTAGCCAACCTGACCATCCATCGTAGCCGACCTCGTCGCTTTCCAATACTCAGCCCTTATCATTCAACAAAAGCCTCTTCTCAAAAGACAGAATGCTTTTGTTCTCGCAAAAGAGCCTTCACTGGATTGTACGGAATTTTCATCCTCTCCTTATCATTCTTCCATTTTTCCTCTAGTGATGCTGTTTTTGCGCCCTAGGCAGGCAGCAAATTTTCCCTAGGCAGAAAACTATTGTTTCATAGGGTATACGCAAAATCATAATGAGTAAACCCGTTTTTTATTTCATTAAATATGTAAACTATTTTCTCTCACAACGTTACTACGCTTCATGAGCATGAATACATTGCGAATAATTTCGTTGCGAAAAATTTCGCATAACAATTATGGGACAGAAAAGTGCAATTTATGTTAAAAGTAACTATCACTCGTGCAAAATTTGTTATGCTTGAGTGTTATATAAGTATATAGAAGATTGTTATGACGTATGAAAAAAGTATTTATGTTTATCAGTATTGCTGCAATGACCACATTGTTTAGTTCATGTGCAACACTTTTCGCTGGTGGCGATCCTTCGATTACCATTGACGGTACGATAAAGGAACCTGTAACCATTGTTACAGAGAAGCAGACCTATACAAATGTGCAATTACCTTGTGTAGTTCAAGTAAAACGTCATCACCTTGATGGTCAGCGCATTCAGGTTCAGTCTGAGAACTATATTTATCGCGATATTGTCCTCGAGAAATCTATGAATGAATGGACATTGGCTAACATCCTGATAGGTGGCATCATTGGCTGGGGTATTGATCTGGGAACAAATTGTGTAAGCAAGCCATCTCAGAAGCATTACTACATTCAGGAAGAAGGTCCCAAGAATAAAGAATAGGTTTGTATGATAAAGAGTCTCACATTGCTGCTGACAATCCTTTTCTCTACAGGATTGTCAGCTCAAGAGATTAATAAGAAATATCATCACCACGAGTTCGGTGGAAGTTTATCTGTAGGCAGCAATCCTGCAGACAATACTGTTCGTGATATCAGAGCACAGTATTGCGACAGATATCATCTGACGAATCAAGGAGAGTGCTTTGATATACTGGGAGAAAGCTTTGCGATGATAAACTTTGAATATCATTATCGATTTAATCAGACCTTTGCCTTGGGCTTTATATTCGGTTGGGGAACTTCGAGTGAATCTTATGCTGGTGACGATAATGAATTGGGTAACAATCTGATCCAGTGGAGTTGTGGTGACGAGGAGAGCCGGATCTTCTATGTTGCTCCATCTTTCCGTTGTTCATGGTGTCATTTGGATAAAATTAGTCTATATTCACGGATAGCATTTGGAGCTATGAGGCAGCATATGATTTTCAATTACGGTGAAGCTATCGTTGATTTGGGAAAGACTACTCAATGGGAGCATCGAGATTACTATTTACCAGAATTATCTTATGATAAAGTGAAATGGAAGCCCACATATCATGTGACATTCGTTGGCTTTGATTTTGGCACAGAACCTGTCAATTTGTATATGGAAGTGGGTTACGGATGTCAGGATGTTTTTGCCGTAGGAATCAGATATGCATTATAGAAGAAGAGACAGGAACTGAAGTGTCTATGAGTCGTTTTAAACGTTTTTGGAACTTTTTAGATGGGTTTTTAGAAGAAAAGCAGTACCTTTGCAGCCGAAATGGCTATACAAGACGCAATTTTTCGTAGGAGTGAGCTGCTGCTGGGCAATGAGATGATGGAACGCATCGCTCAGAAACGCGTGATTATTTTCGGTGTGGGCGGCGTCGGCTCGTGGTGCGCCGAGAGTCTGGTGCGCAGCGGTATCAGGCAGTTGACGATTGTGGACTCCGACCGTGTGTGCATCACCAACATCAACCGCCAGCTGATGGCGACAACGAAGACCGTGGGACAGGTAAAGGTGGAAGCATTGAAAGAGCGTCTGCTCACCATCAACCCCTCAGCAGAGATTACGGCATTGCAGCAGATCTTTTCTGAAGAGACGGCCGAGAGTTTTGAGCTTGATACCTATGACTATATCATCGATGCCATCGACTCACTGAAAGACAAGGCTGCCCTTATCCTCCTGGCCTGCCGTACGCAAGCCAAGCTCTTTTCCTCGATGGGTGCTGCGCTGAAACTCGACCCCACACGTATCAAGGTAACGGAGTTCTGGAAAGTGCAAGGCGACCCATTGGCACGTGCGCTGAGAAAGAAATTTAAGTCGCAGAAGCTGTTCCCAAAGCGTAAGTTCCAATGCGTCTATAGCGACGAACTGCTTGAGAACCGCGGTCACAACGCTACTTGCGGCACAGAACAATGCATGTGTCCTAAAGCAAAAAATGGTCCAGGCGACCAAAGTCTCCTGAACCATGAATGGTGTTCTTCGAAAGCCCAGATCAACGGCACCCTTGCTCACATCACTGCCATCTTTGGTTTCATGCTCGCAGGATTGGTGATTCAGGATGCCACAACAGCCTAATCCTCTTTCACAATAGGATAGAGCTCGATGAACTCGCCCTGATGGTTTTTGCCGTCATTGATAAGTTCAGCAAATTTCTGGCCAACGGTTTCAATATCGTGGAAACCGGGAAGCGCCATATTACCATTCAAGTCTGTCGTTGTGGGACCTGGATGAACGGAGAAGATTTCTACAGGCGTATTGCTCTGTTGGAATTCAATGGCCATCACACCCATCATTGCGTTCTGTGCAGCCTTGCTGGCAACATAAGCCAACGGATGCCAATAAGGACTGATCTCTGAGGGAACGGTGACATTGGCGATTCGGCCATTATTCTTGGCAATCAGAGGTATCAGCGCCTTGGTGAGGGCGAAAGTGCCGATGAAGTTCACATCGAGCGTCTCGCGGATGACACTGATCTCTGTATGCTCGCTGTCCACACTCATATCGCCAGGAATACCGGCATTGTTCACGAGGAGTGTCAACTCTGGATATTTCTCGTTGATTTCCTTGGCAGCCTGCTCAACATTGGCGAGGTCTTTCAGTTCAATATTCACCCATCCGAGTACGCTGATGCCCTCAACCTTCAAGTCGTTGATGGCTTTCTCTGCGCGCTGCTCATCGCGAGCGCCAATAATCACTTCCCAGCCGCTGAGACCGAGATGCTTCGCAATTCCGAAGCCGATGCCTTTATTAGCACCAGTCACTAAAACAATCTTTTTTCCCATTTTTATGTCTTGTTAGTTTTTGATTTATTCTTTATGCCACTTCAGCAACCACCTCTATTTCCACCAATGCCCCTTTCGGTAAAGTCTTGACGGCGACAGCAGAACGGGCGGGATATGGTTCCGCGAAAAACTCTGCATAGACGGCATTCATATCAGCGAAGTCGTTCATGTCGGCCATGAATACTGTCGTCTTCACCACATTACTCATTGTCAGACCGGCTTCTTCAAGAATGGCCTTCACGTTTTGTAGCGACTGGCGCGTCTGTTCCTTTATGCCACCCTCTACAAACACTCCAGTAACGGGATTGATGGGAATCTGACCTGAGGTGTAAACGAGATTCCCCACTTGGATGGCCTGACTATACGGACCGATGGCAGCAGGTGCCTTTGTTGTATTGATCACTTTCTTCATAATCTATCCTATTTATCGGTGCAAAGGTACAAATATTTGAGCGAATAAACAAATATTCACTCTATATTTTATAAGTGTACCTCTTTATCCACCACCTCGCCATTCAGAATCTTGAAGGAATTCAGATGAATGCCTTCGTGAAGAGAGAGAATGGCATAGCGGATAGTGGGGTCATTGGCCAAGCGGAGGTCTTCTTGCGAAGGGCGCGAGGGCGAGGCGGGATGACTGTGCCAGTTGGCGAGAATCTTTAAACCATTCTGACGGGCATACTTCAACGCAGCAAACTGATCCTTCGGCGCGAAAGAGAAGTGCTCTGGCGAGTGATCGATGTTCTCCATCCAGTAGTTCTCTGTCACTACGTCGCCCTCCTCACCACTAATGCCCAGCAGGTAGCCGCACGTCTCATTCGGTGCGTCCTGTTGGGCTTGGCTGACTAATTTATCAATAACTGTCTGTGGAATCTTCATCACTTAGTGGTTTTTAAGGTCGCAGGCGGCCAGTTCGTAATCTATCAGATGATCGATGGTGGGATTACTGCCGCAGATAGCACACGAGTCGCGATGCTTCACGGGAACCGTGCGGAACTGCATGGTCTTGGCATCGAAGGTAAGCAGACGATTTGTTAATAGCTCACCAATGCCTGTGAAATACTTCAAGGTTTCTGCGGCCTGGATAGTGCCCAACATACCTGCGATGGCACCCAATACACCAGCCTGCGAACAGGTGGGAACAGCTCCTGCAGGAGGCGGTTCCTTGAACATACAACGGTAACAAGCTGTGCCAGGCAGATGGGTAAACGTCTGACCATTGAAACGCAGGATACCACCATGTGAGAAAGGCTTACCCGCCATCACACACGCATCGTTGATGAGGAACTTCACAGGGAAGTTGTCCGTACCGTCGACGATGAAGTCGTATTCCTTGATGATGTCGAGCGCATTTGATGAGTCAAGGAACTCGTAATAGGTATCCACCTTCACATCAGGGTTGATGGCCTTGATCTTCTCCTCGGCACTCTTCACCTTCGGCACACCTACGTCCTTCGTAAAGTGAATCACCTGGCGCTGCAGGTTCGAGAGATCCACCACATCAGCATCCACGATACCGATGGTGCCGATACCTGCCGCAGCGAGGTAGAGCGACACTGGGGCACCAAGTCCGCCAGCACCCACCACGAGCACACGTGCGTTCATTATCTTCTCTTGTCCTTCCACACCAACATCCTGTAACAGGATATGACGGGAATATCGTTGTATCTGTTCTTCTGTAAAATCTATCATAGTGTTCCGCCTCCCATGAAATACAGGAAATCGACCTTGTCGCCTTCCTTCAGTTGAATACTCTCCCAATCCTCGCGCTCGGCAAACTCCTCGTTCACCTGCACGCTGACCATCTCGGGCTGCTGCACGTTCTGCTGCTGAATCAGTTCACTTACATTGAGCGGCAGGCTCACTTCCTGCGCGTCTCCATTTACATAAATTTTTGCCATAATCGTTTGAGTTTGAATTCGTCTGCAAAGGTACGGCGATTTCTTGGTTGCCACAATCCCACAGGGATGGTAAATCGCATACCACATCATAGGTATGCAAAATGCCACGAATGGGCGATTGTGGAGGTGCCAATTTCGCCGTACCTTTGCACCCAGAACTCAAACGTATTTTTTTATGGCAGAAAACAAGAAATTAAGCATCATCGCTTTCAGTGGCGATTTCGACAAACTGACGGCAGTATTTACATTAGGTACGGGCGCGGCAGCAGTAGGTTATGAGGTGAACATCTTCTTCACCTTCTGGGGCCTCGATGCCATCAAGCAGAAGCAGGGTCGCTCGTTTACAGGTGGTAACTGGCTCACAAAAATCTTCGGCTTTATGATGGGTGGTTTGAAGGTCACTCCCACGAGCCGATTCAACTTCTTGGGCGCAGGCCCGAAAATCTTCCGCTACCTGATGCGCAAGAACAACGTGGCGACCCTCGAAGAACTCGTTGAGGCGGCCAAGGCGCTTGGCATCAACCTCTATGCCTGCGAGATGGCCATGCACGTGCTCGGCCTGAAGAAAGAGGACTTTATCCCTGAGGTGAAAGACGTGCTCGGCGTGGCATCGTTCCTCAACCTCAGCGAAGGTGGACAGACGTTGTTTATTTAGTGAATAATGAATAGTGAATAGTTATGGCAACAAAGGTATTAGACATCACGAAGGAGCACTGCCCGATGACCTTCGTCAAGACAAAGATCGAGCTCTCGAAGCTCCAGCCGGGCGACATCTTAGAAGTGCTGCTTGCCGAGGGCGAACCTCTCGACAACGTACCTCGCAATGCCAAGGAACAGGGCTACAACGTTCTCTCTGTCGAGCAGGTGGAGGGTACTACATATAAAGTAACAATTAAGAAATAAATAATAAGTATAACATCAAAAACTCAAACGATTATGGCAGATTCTAATTTACAGCGCAGTGTGACTACTGCTACCGCCAGAAGACTGGCAACCACCACCAAGACCGCCCCACAGATGGGCTCAATCACTCCGAGATTACTTCTGAAGTTGTTGCCCTGGGTACAAGTCAGCGGCGGTACGTTCCGCGTGAACCGCACGAAGGTTGAACTTCGTAAGAACGACCGACTGCCTATCCAGTATGTGAACGGCGTACCGTCGTTTACGGCTAAGAACCTCAAGGCAATTCCCCTCTTCTCTGAGTTCGACGACGAGATACTGAACCGTCTGGTTAGCTCATTCGAGGCCAAGGAGGTCGACGTCGATAAACTCTTCGTAGAAGAGGGCAAGGACAAGCAGCGTTTCTTCATCGTAGCCAGCGGACAGGCTGAAGTCATCAGCAAGGGTCCTCACGGCGAGGACTTACGGATTGCTCTTTTAGGCGATGGCGAGTACTTCGGCGAGGCAGATCTGCTCGACGAGCAGGAGTCAACAGTATCCGTCCGCGCCATCACACCCACCGTGTTCCTCGGCCTGAAACTCAAGGAACTCATCAAGTTCATCAAGGAGGTGCCCGACTTCCGCGAGACGTTCACAAAGGCCGTTGACAAGCAGCTGCGTCTGAAGGCATCTGTCAACGACAACGGCGAGAAGCACATCGACCTCGTCAGCGGTCACGAGGAAGACAACATCATCCCTGAGACCTACATCGACTACGAGGAGAATCCCACAGAGTACTCGCTGAACACGCTGCAGACGGTGGTTCGTGTGCATACCCGCGTGAGCGATCTCTATAATAATCCCTACAACCAGTTGGAGGAACAGCTGCGCCTCTCGATTGAGAGCATCAAGGAGCGTCAGGAGTGGGAACTCATCAACAACAAACAGTTCGGTCTGTTGGCTGCTGCCAATCCCGCCTACCGCATCACCACACGCTATGGTTCACCCACACCCGACGATCTCGACGAGTTGCTGTCGTTAGTTTGGAAGGAACCCGCCTTCTTCATTGCCCATCCTCGTGCGATTGCTGCCTTTGAGCGCGAATGTACGTGGCGCGGTGTACCGCCTGTGACGACTGATTTGTTTGGTACTCGCGTGATTCTGTGGCGCGGTGTACCCCTTATTCCTTCAGATAAGGTAGAAGTAGAGGGTCAATATCTGACAGGCCGTGGTGTTGGTACGACGAAGATTATCCTCGTACGTGTTGGTGAGAAGAACCAAGGCGTCATTGGTCTGCACCAGAGCGGCATTCCTGGCGAGATCGCCCCGTCACTGAGTGCCCGTTTGATGGGTCTCGACAAGTTCGGCGTGGCTTCTTATCTGCTTACGAAATACTTCTCATTAGCCGCCCTCACCGACGATGCCATCGCTGTGCTCGAAAACGTGGAGGTGGGCTATTATCACGATTATCAGCATCGTAACAAAGTAGAGAAATAATGATAGATATTCAGAATATTAACGGATACGGTATCGAAGACCCTGGCTTCGCACTACTGCGAGAGGTGGCACAGAAGTACTGCCCCGAAGAATTGCAGGCGGAAAGGAAGGCGATACTGCCGGATGAAAGCCTCAATCTGACCGAGCTGGAAGCTGGTTTCAATCAGCTGCTGGCGGGTGGTAGCGGTTATGGCGAGTTGCCCTACATTGGCGATGCGGATGCCCATACCTCTTCGCTGCCCAAAGATGACGGCTTCGGCATTGGCATCCCTGAGACGCAGAAGCTGCGCGACCTGCACTATGAGGAGGCCGACACACTGAACTCCGAGCAGATCAAGCGCGATTTCCCTGTGCTCAATCAGAAGGTGAACGGCCACGACCTCGTGTGGTTAGACAACGGCGCCACAACTCAGAAGCCGAACCAGGTCATCGACAAGATTTCGGAGTATTACCGTACTTATAATAGTAACATCCATCGTGGGGCGCATACCCTTGCTGCTCGTGCGACGGATGCCTACGAGGAGGCCCGCGAAAAAGTGCAGCGATTCATTAATGCCGCCACCAGCGAGGAGATCATCTTCGTACGCGGTACCACCGAGGGCATCAACCTCGTGGCGCAGACCTACGGTCGGCAATTCCTGACACCGGGCGATGAGGTGATTGTATCTGAATTGGATCATCACGCCAACATCGTACCTTGGCAGCGCGTTGCTCAAGAGAAAGGCGCCACACTACGCGCCATTCCCACGGATCAGAACGGCGACCTCATCCTCTCAGAGTTCGAGCGACTCATCACGCCTCGCACAAGATTCGTCAGCGTCGGCCACGTGAACAACACGTTTGGCACTATCAACGACGTAAAGCGCATCATCGAGATTGCCCACGCCCACCAGATTCCTGTGCTGATCGACGGTGCTCAGAGTATTGCTCATACACCTGTCGACGTGCAAGCACTGGGTGCCGACTTCTTCGTGTTCAGTGGTCATAAGATCTACGGTCCCAACGGCATTGGTGTGGTCTATGGTCGCAAGGAACTCCTGGATAAGATGCAGCCTTGGCAGGGTGGTGGTAACATGATCAAGGATGTCACCATCGAGCGCACGGAGTACAACGTGCCGCCTGCCCGTTTCGAAGCCGGTACACCCAACGTGGCTGATGCCATCGGACTGGGTGCAGCCCTCGACTACGTGTCGCACATCGGCCTGCGCAACATTGAGCACCACGAGCATCAGTTGACGGAGTATGCCCGTGAGCAACTCGCCCAGATTCCTGGCTTGACGCTCATTGGCAATCCCAAAAATCGCGTCTCTGTTGTGTCATTCGTCCTCGACGGCATCCCCGTTCCAGAAACAGGTACATTATTAGATAAGGAGGGCATCGCAGTGCGTGCTGGTCACCACTGCGCCCAGCCCGCCCTTCGAGCACTCGGCTACGAAATGAGCGTACGTCCCACTTTCGCCCTCTACAACACCCGCGAGGACGTGGACAAGCTCGTGATAGCAGTTAAGAAAATCATTGGACGATAATGCAGTACGAAACGAGAAACCTGATGCATACGGGGCATTGTCGATGCCCGTCTACTATACGGCGGCGTTTGAGTTTGAGTCTGCCAAGGCCATGGGCGACGCATTTTGCGGTCGTTCCATGGCGCCGTCGTATGCCCGCATCGCCAATCCCACGGTGACCTACCTAGAGGAACGCGTGCGGCAATTGACTGGGGCAACGAGCGTGACGGCACTCAACACGGGTATGGCAGCCATCCACTATGCCCTCACAGCTATCAGCGCGGCAGGACTCAACATCGTGGCCTCGAAACATCT
Source organism: uncultured Prevotellaceae bacterium (assembly GCA_902785945.1). Lineage (GTDB taxonomy): Bacteria > Bacteroidota > Bacteroidia > Bacteroidales > Bacteroidaceae > Prevotella. The sequence continues at coordinate 58,613 of CADAAR010000011.1, read as the reverse complement.
GTTTGGCAATAGTGTCTCGCTGATTCGTGACACCCTCGGCAACTTCGGCGTAGAACCGCGCTTTGTCGATTTCACGAAACCCGAGGAGGTTGAGGCACAGATCGACAACAATACCTGTGCCCTTTTCTTCGAGATCATCACTAATCCGCAGTTGTTTGTGGCTGATATCCGCAAACTGGCCGACATCGCCCACAAGGCAGGTGTACCCCTGATTGCCGATACTACCATCGTGCCTTTCTCTGCCTTCCGCGCCGTTGATTTCGGTGTGGATATCGAGGTGGTGTCGAGCACGAAATATATCTCTGGTGGTGGCACAGGTCTCGGCGGTCTGCTCATCGACTACGGAAAATTCTATTGGTCACAGTCACCCTCGCCAGCATTACAAGCACGTACCAAGAAGGTCGGCAAGAAACTGGCCTTTACAGCGCGTGTAAAAACAGAATTGGTAACGAACCTCGGTGCGCTGATGACGCCTCAGGCGGCCTATATGGAAACTCTCGGCCTCGACACGCTCGACATCCGTTTCCGTCGTCAGGCAGAGACCACGCTTTGGCTCGCCAAACAATGTCAGCAACTGCCTGAAATCAAACGCGTGAATTACACCGGCTTGGAGGACAACCCCTTCTACGAACTCTCTCGTGAGCAATTCGGCCCTTTGCCTGGTGCCGTCTTCACCATCGACCTCGAATCGAAAGAAGCCGCATGGGCCTTCATCGACAAGCTCCAGATCATCCGTCGAGCCACGAACCTCTTCGACCGTAAGTCGCTCGCCATTCATCCTGCTTCGACCATCTTCGGCCTCTTCAGCCCTGAACAGTGTGCAGAGATGTCCGTCCCCGACACGACCATCCGCCTCAGTATTGGCCTCGAAGCCGGTGAGGACCTGTTGGAGGATATTATGCAGAGCCTGAAATAATAAAAGTGTGAGAACTCAATCTCACACTTTTATTATATATAGAATTCAGAGGAATCAACGAGTCCCGCTCGTAAGGCGTATTTAATGACCTCGTGGGCCGTATTGACACCCAGCTTGCGGAAAATATTTTTGCGATGCGTGGTGATGGTGTGGACGCTCGAAAAGCGCTCGTTGGCTATCTCCTTGGTGGTTTTGCCCTGAGCGATGGCGCGCACAATCTCCGTTTCCGTCTCCGTCAGGATGCTGGGATGCTCTTCGTCTTCCTGTTGTTGGTTGATGATGACCTCCAAAGCCCGCTGGCTGATATGGCGGTTATGACGACCAACAGCATCAAGGGCATCGCGGATATCCTTCAACGGACCGTCCTTGAATACGATGCTGAACTGGTGGGACGAATACACCACACGACGCAGGAACTGAGGCGTGAGCTCGTCGCTGATAAGGATCCACTCCGACAGCGCGAAACGCTCAGCCACAATCAGCAACTGGTCTTCGTCGGCAAAGTCGAACAGCGTGTAGTCGAGCAATACGACCGCATTCTCGTGCTCCTTCAACAGTTGCACGAGTCCGGCTTTGTCGCTAGCCTTGAAAATCTCATTCTCGCCTTTCTGGTGAATGAGACTCTCCAGCGCAAACCGCGTCAGTTCCTGATTGTCTGCTAAAATATACTTTCCCATCGCGTGCAAAGGTACAAAGTTTTTTTCTTTTAACAACGAATTAAGACGAATTTCACGAATTATAATTATTTGATATTGTATTTATTCAAAACTAATTTGTGTAATTCGTCTTAATTCGTTGTATCTATTTAAATCTTGTCGAAAGCCTGTGAGAGGTCGTCGATAATGTCGTCGATATGCTCAGTTCCAATGCTCAGACGGATGGTAGAGGGCGTGATGTGCTGCTCGGCCAGTTCCTCAGGCGAGAGCTGTGAGTGCGTAGTGGTATAAGGATGAATCACCAGGCTCTTCACATCGGCCACGTTGGCCAGCAGTGAGAAGATCTGCAGGGCATCGATAAACTTCCAGGCCTCTTCCTGTCCGCCCTTAATCTCGAAAGTGAAGATAGAACCGCCACCATTGGGGAAGTACTTCTGATAGAGCTTGTGGTCGGGATGACTCTCGAGTGCCGGATGATGGACAGCAGCCACCTTCGGATGGTTCTTCAGGAAATCAACCACCTTCAGCGCATTCTCTACATGACGCTCCACACGCAGGCTCAAGGTCTCCACACCCTGCAAGAGGATGAAGGCATTGAAGGGCGAGATGGCAGCACCAGTATCGCGCAGGATGACGGCACGGATGCGGGTGACGTAAGCTGCAGCACCTACTGCATCAGCAAAGACGATGCCATGATACGAGGGATCGGGCTTAGCCAATGTGGGGAACTTGTCGTTCTGTTTCCAATCGAACTGACCACCATCGACGATGACGCCACCGAGACTTGAACCGTGACCACCTAAGAACTTCGTAGCCGAATGCACCACGATGTCAGCGCCATGCTCCAGCGGACGAATGAGATAAGGTGTGCCAAAGGTGTTGTCGACGATAAACGGAATACCGTGCTTATGAGCCACAGCAGCTACACCTTCGAGGTCGAGCACATCTGAGTTGGGGTTGCCGAAAGTCTCTGCATATATGACTTTTGTGTTGGGTTGGATAGCGGCTTCGAGGGCCTCGAGGTCGTTCACATTAAGAATAGTGTTAGTGATACCCTGTGTTGCGAGCGTGTGAGTAATCAGGTTGTAACTTCCGCCATAGAGGTTATCGGCAGCCACGATATGATCGCCAGCCTGAGCAATATTCTGCAGAGCATAGGTGATAGCAGCAGCACCAGAAGCGACAGCGAGTCCAGCTACACCACCCTCGAGGGCAGCGACGCGATCTTCGAACACGCCCTGAGTGGAATTGGTCAGGCGACCATAGATATTACCCGCATCGCGAAGGCCGAAACGGTCGGCAGCGTGCTGAGAATTGTGGAACACATAACTCGTGGTCTGATAGATGGGCACGGCGCGAGCGTCAGTTGCGGGGTCTGCCTGTTCCTGGCCTACATGAAGTTGTAAAGTCTCAAAACGATAATTTTTCTTACTCATAACCTTATCCTTTCTTATATTTTAATGTTATTATTATGTTCTTTTGTTCTTATGTCTAAAAACTTGTTCTTTTGTCTTTTCGACGGTGCAAAGGTACGAAGTTTAGAAATATCTTCCAAATTTCTTGCACAATTCAGAAAATATCCCTATATTTGCAGCTGCAAAAGATAATCTTTCCAAAACGGGCCTTCTAAAGGCTGCCAAACAGAATAAAACTCTAAATTATGGCGGAAATACTCGACGAAACCGACCTGCAGATTCTGAAAACGCTGCAAAAAAACGCAAAATTGACCACCAAAGAGCTGGCCGATGCCGTTCATCTGACCCCAACACCCGTGTTTGAGCGCCAAAAACGGTTGGAGAAGAAAGGCTATATCAAGAAGTATGTGGCTATCCTCGATCCAGAGAAATTAGGTCAGGGTCTGCAAGTGTTCTGCAAAGTCAAGCTGAAGCAGATCAACCACGAGATAGCCGATGCTTTCAATCGTCGCATCCAGCGCATACCTGAAGTTACCGAGTGCTATAACACCTCGGGCGCCTACGACTACTTATTAAAGGTACGGGCACGCGACATGAAGCAATACCAGGAGTTTGTACTCAACAAACTGGGTGAGATAGAAAGCCTGGCCTCTATCGAAAGCACCTTCGTAATGAGCGAACTGAAACAGAACTACGGTATCAACATCTGATAGCAATCATCAAAAAAAGACAATATGAAAAGATTCTTTATCACCATCTTTGCAGTCGTCCTGACTACTGCGAACATCTGTGCTCAGTTTAAGAGCACCTATTTCACTGCTGAGGAAATGCCTAATGCCGTTGCCTTCCTGCCAGCACCGCCTGACACCGCATCGACACAGTTCGTTTACGACCTCACCCAATATATGTGGGGCAAGACCTTACGCAACACAGAACGCGGACAAGAGGCCATCGATCATGTCGTCACAAGTGTTCCCAAGATGGCTGTCTGTTTCAGCAAGCCCTTCGGTATGACCATTTCGAGGGAGGCAACACCTGCCATCTACAAGATGCTTCTCAAGGCGATTCCCACCATCCGTCTGAGTGCCAACCTCCCCAAAGAAACCTATATGCGCAAACGGCCCTTTGTCAGAATGAACGAGTCGACAGCCTATCCTCAGGAGGAAGAGGAGTTGCGCAACACAGGCTCATACCCCTCAGGACATACCATTCGAGGCTGGAGTATGGCCCTGTTGCTAAGCGAGGTGAATCCCGCTGCTCAGGATGCCCTGATGAAGCTGGGTTATGAATGGGGACAGAGCCGTGTGATCCTAGGCTATCACTGGCAGAGCGACGTCAATGCCTCCATCGCGTTGGCCTCAGCCTGTTTTGCCCGTCTGCACACCAGCAAGGAATTCCTGGACGATATGGAAAATGCCCGCGAGGAATACGCACGCCTGAGCAAGACTCAGGCGCACTAATCCAGCTTTTTTAATCGCCCAAATATTGTCCGATGAAGAAGATGGCGTCTGTCGACTGTTCGCTGATGACGTATATGAACGGACGCGTGGTGTGGAAGTTCACGTGCTTTGGTTCTTGAGGCATTGCATTCTCCTTCATTCCTATCACCGTGACCGCCGCTGCCTCTGTGCCCTCCTCGTTGAGTTTGATACAGGCCACCTGCTTCATCAGACCGATATAGGTCGGCGCATTGCAGAAGTAAGGGAACTCTGCCAAAAGGTCGTCAAAGGCGTTGGGCATGCCGAGTGCCGACATAACTGGCTTTAAGTCCACATCTGTCTTCGACTCGAAACGTGGCAATTTCACATCCACGATGGCTGTGCTTCCCATCCACTGGAATCGTTGCCAAGTCTTAGCCGAAAGTTTCTGGGCCAGACTATATACGGTTCTGCCTGCCTTCGGCAACAGGATGGTCATGCGATAGGCATTGTTGCCATAGGGCAGACAGAGTGCCTGACAATCCTCATCCTCCGTATAGTTGAACTCATGCTCCTGATGCATCATCGGCACCTGCACCTCTTGATTGTCCTCTTTCGTGAAAGCCTCATCTTTCGTATTGACCTTATCGAACTTCTCCGCCCAAGCACCCTTGAAATAGATGGCGTTCAGCAGATAGCTCACAGCTGAGGGGTCGAACTCGTCCTTGTCGAGCACCTTCTCAATCATCTTCTCCGTATGGTCGCTGCCCCACTGATTGATCACGTCCATCGTCTTGCCATCATGGAAGTCACGCGTCTCGGGCTCTGCGTTGTAATAGCTCTTAGCTTTCGTCACGAAGTCGGGATTCAACTGATAATCCTTGTTCATATAGATGGTGTTGGCTATCATTACCTTCGTCAACTTGTCGAGGTTGGGTGCCTCGGTGAGCATCTTCTGGCAGAAGGTGTTGATGCCATCAGCACCCGTCTCTCCAAAACCTAATACCTTAATGATCTGTGCCTGCGTCTCACCAGCGGCACCATTGTTCAGCATACCGAGGGCGTAGGTAATGCTGATGGGTGAGAGGATAGTGCTCTTGTTGGGCTCGGTAAAGCAAGGACCAGAAGCACCATTTGTCATACGGGGCCCAGCTTTACGGAACAGGTTGAAGGCAAAGTCATTGTTGGCCGTCACCAGTTCCTGCTCGGCTCGCGTGAGTTCGATGGGTTTATAGTCGTTCCCTTCGTTCGACAGCGGCTCATCATTCGTCACCTCTTCGTTCACAGGCTCTTCATTCGCGATCTCCTCACTGTCACTCTTACTGCAACTGCTCATGCCGACTACCAGCATCAGCATCGCAAACGTCCATATTATACGATTCTTTTTCATACGCCTTGTTTTTATTAGTTCTTTCTTATATAACACCCGAGCGTCGAAATCTTACACAGAGGTATGACACTTTTAACATTCTTTGTCACAAAATTCTGTCTTATTGGATTGGCAAAAATAATAATTAATTTAGAAACAAGCAAGAAAAAGACGTAAAAATTTGGAAGTATAAAAATTTATACCTATCTTTGCAGCAAAAAAGAGGAAGTAATTCCCACACTACTTAGAATATTTGGACTCAGATTTTTCTTCTATCTGGATGAACATCAGCCTATTCGATAGATTATGGAAAAGATTAAGAATTTATGGTTTGAAGGGAATCGGATTTACATGCGTTCAACGGAGAATAACGTTATGAGCCGTCCGCTCGAAGCATATCCAGAATTGGAGGAAGCTACGACAGAACAGCGCAATGATTATATCATTGTAGATGACGGTAGAGCCATTAGATGGGAAAGTATCGATGCGGATATGCACATATCGAGTTTCTACGAGAAGTCAGAGCCAGATGACAATAATGAAGTTGCTGCGATGTTCAAACGTTGTCCTTGGCTGAACGTATCGGAAGTTGCGCGTGCGCTTAATATCAACAAGAGTTTGTTGGCCAGATATATCTATGGCATCTCTAAACCTAGTGAACAGAGAGTGGCTCAAATTAGAGAGGCTTTTCATAGTTTCGCAAAAGAATTACAAACAGTATAACACTTATCCCAATTATGTGAGGGATGAGGTTTTTTTGCGAGCAGTATTCTCGCTATCAAAGAGAATAGTTCTCACTCCTAACGGGAATACTACTCGCTTACCCGTAGCAGGTCGCCAACCATAGCCAACCTGATCGCCAGTCGTAGCCAACTTCGTCATTTCCCAATACTTGTCCCTTATCATTCAACAGAAGCCTCTTCTCTACAGATAGAAGACTCTTGTTCTCGCTAAAGAGCCACCGCCTGCTTGTACGGAATTTTCAATACACTTTTCTCGCGCCCTCATTTTTTGCCTAGTTATGCCGTTTTTGCGCCCTAGGCAGGCAGCAAATTTTCCCTAGGCAGAAAACGATTGTTCCCTAGGGTATGCGAAAAACCATAATGATTAAGCCATTATTTTTGTTAACCAAATAATTTAAGAGTTTAACATTTAATTATTGCTGCAAATATCAGGACTATTTTTGAGTTTTCAAAAGTTCTGAGAGAATAATCGAGTAATATTTTTGTTTTTTAAGAAATAAGCTTTACCTTTGCATCTGGAGATTTTTCATTTAAAAAAAGTTAATAGTTTAGCCCTCTCGTGCAAGATTTTCGAAGAATCGAGTTGTATGATATAAAAGGCAATAAATAGGCATATGAAAAAGAGTATCTTATTATGGATGTTTGCTTTGCTGATGATGGCTGTCGGCATGAGCAGTTGCAGTAGTGATGACGAAACCACTAGCATTGCAAAAGGAATATATGATAACTCTTTTACAGAGAAGTATTATACAGAATCCATCAACGGATGGACTATTACACGAGATGAATCCAATAGAGTAACAGGATTGACATTCTTCTTGTTAGGAAACGATTCTTTTGAGAAATTGTATAGCTGTCCATCATCATTAGATGAAATTATGTACTTATTCCCACTAAGCGATGGCAATGAAATCCGGTTAATACGTCAAGGTGAATTGTCAGCCGTTGATGAATATCCTGATTTTCAACAGTTTTACGAAGTCTATGAACATTACTATAAAGGAGTTCTCGTGGCAAACGGGATGTCACGATTCTATTATTTCATAACCCCACAAGGCAAATGGATGTCATACGCCTTTACAGAATCATTCATTGACATCAAAGATCTCGATCCCATTCCCGAAATCACAGAACAAAAGGCCAAACAGATTTTGGCAAACTATCTGAATGTTGACAGAGACGACACATGGCCTTGTAAACTTTATATTAACGAATACTCTTCTAGAAAGAACGGACTGGTTGTTCGAGATCAGCGGCTTGTCTATTGTATTGAAGGACCTTATGCTCCAGGGGATCCAAATGTTATGTACTTTACAGCACCTCGATATCATGCGCAGATTGATGCCCATACAGGTGAACTAATTATGATTACTGAATAACGACAAAGAGAAACGAATGAATATGAAAAAGAATCGTATATTATGGATGTTCGCGATGCTGATGCTAGCTGTCGGTATAAGCAGTTGCAGTAGTGATGATGAGGACGTTGCGATCTATGATGATAATCCCACAACACTCGATGGTACGTGGTATTTGGTGAAAGCCAACTTTGGCTGGGGGGGTATTCGTGACTATGAAGCAGGCGATGTGACAGTCTGTTTCTATCCTAACCAAACCGTACAGGTAGAGACTAAAGAGGTGAAAGTCTTTATGGCTACAGGTACTTATTCCTACAAAGTCATTGATACTCAAACAAATAAGTACGATGGAACGGTATTCACCACTATCAACCTTGGAGGCCAACAATGCACTTATTGGTTTAAGGACGGCATGATGGTGCTCGATTACGGTATGGCATACGATGGCCCAGGATATTATTTCAAGAAAAAATTGCAATAAAAATGAAAGTAAGATTTAACCGTTGGTACAACGCTGTTCTGACAGCTTTGCTGTCGATGTTGGGATTTAGTTGCTCACTTGATGAGCCAGAGGAATATGGTACACCTGTAGAGTATGGTGCGCCTCATGCTGATTATATTCTGAAGGGTACGGTGACAGATGAGGCAGGTACACCCGTTCAAGGTATCAAGACCTCGCTGAAAGAAGTCTATAAGGATGAGGGGCATATCTATGGTATGGATTCGATACTGACCAATCCATCTGGAAATTATCAGTTTACATATCGATTAGGTTCCGATTTTTATGGAAAGCCTCTTGGTAGTGAACATATCAAATTGATTGTCGAGGATATAGACGGCGAGGCCAATGGCGGTGAATTCCTCAGCGACACGCTCGATATTGACTACGACAAGGCCGTGAAAGCGGGAGAAGGCGACCATCACTGGTATACTGGTAAGTTTGAAATAACCACTGATGTCAAACTGAAGAAGAAGCCATGAAGCCCACACCTTTGAGCCTGAGGAAGAAGCTCGCCCTTGAACTCTGGCGACAAAAAGAAAAGCTCGTCTGCGAGGAACACCCGTTGAAACAGTTGTTCTGGGAGTGTACCTTGCGCTGCGACCTGAAATGTAGGCATTGTGGCAGCGACTGTAAGATGAAGGCAGAGAGCAACGATATGCCCAAGGAAGACTTTCTGCGTGTGCTCGACAGTATTGCTGCCAAGACCGATCCCCATAAGGTGTTCGTCATCATCTCAGGAGGTGAGCCGCTGATGCGTCGCGATATCGAGGCCTGTGGACGCGCCATCTACGAAAAGGGTTTTCCTTGGGGAATGGTGACCAATGCGCTGCATCTTACGCATCAACGCTGGCAAGGCCTTCTGCAGGCAGGTATCCACTCGATGACCATCAGTCTCGACGGTCTGGAGGAAGACCACAACTGGATGCGAGGCAACGACCAGAGTTTCCAGATGGTAAGTCAGGCGATAGATATGTTGGTGGCTACTGAGGGCTTCCTCTTCGACATTGTCACCTGCGTGAATCGTCGTAACCTTTCAAAGCTCGACGATATCAAGGAGTTACTGATTTCGAAAGGTGTGAAGCGTTGGCGACTCTTTACCGTTTTCCCTGTAGGCCGTGCTGCCCTCGATCCTGATATGCGACTCACGAACGAAGAGTTCCGTGGGGTGTTCGACTATATAAAGAAGGTACGCAAGGAGGGTCGTATTCGTGTAGACTACGGCTGCGAGGGCTTCCTTGGCAACTACGAAGGCGATGTGCGTAGTCGGTTGTTCGCTTGTCAGGCAGGTGTAACGGTGGGTTCTGTGATGGCCGATGGTTCTATTGCTGCCTGTGCCAGCATCCGAGCCGACTACCATCAAGGCAATATCTACAAAGACGACTTCATGGAGGTTTGGGAGAACCGTTATGCGGCCTATCGTCAGCGCGAATGGATGCGTACGGGCGAGTGTGCCGACTGCAAGTATTTCCGCTACTGTCAAGGCAACGGCATGCATCTGCGCGATGGCGATGGCAAACTACTGTTCTGCCATCTGCATCGACTACAGGAAACTTAGTTATTATTTATTCAGATGCAATCGGAGGCCCACCTGCAAGTTAAAGCTGGTGGGCTTGTCTTTGAAGAAGTTGCGCAGACGACTGCCATTATCAAAATAATGCTTCACACCAGGCTCGGCATAGAGGCCCAGCTGAGGCAACACATTATATTGCAGGCCTACCCCACCCTGAATGGAGAACTGCCATCGATCGCGATCGATGTGCTGCGTCACACCCTCGGAAGCCAAATGGGCCTTGATGTTGTAATCGGCCTCAGCACCAGCAGACAGATAGATGTTCAGGTTGCCATAATGAAGCAGGCGATACTGCGCATTCAAGGGAACGCCCAGATAGTGAAGCGTTTGTTCCTGCGAGATGGAAGTGCCATTGATGATGGAAGCAAAATCGGAACGCAGACGGGTATAGGTGACGCCTGTAGACAGCGACACCTTCGACGACAACGGATAGCTTACAGACAGGCCGAAAGCGATGGGCTGATAGTGCTTCTGACGCTCTTCGTAACCCACCAGATAGATGATAGGCGCTCCGTCTCTGGTGCGAGCCATGCTGGGAAGATACTGCTCAAAGTTGTAACGGGCAGCTAAGGCATCGTCCATCCGCACACCATTGGAATGCTGCATATCGGTAAAGCCGTTGGAGGCATAGAGGTTAAGGCTGATGTGCTTATCAGATTTTGACGATAGCTGAGCTATTTCTTCGTCTATCTGGCGGATAGCCTCATCGGCGTCGCGATCAATAGTTTCCGCAGAAGGGCTGACAGACTGGGTGTTGTCAGCAAGGGCTTCCTGAGAAGGAGTGTCATCAACGGGGTTAATGGTTTCAACGACAGAATCTTCAACAGAAGTCTGGGCTACCAGATTGATTGTAGGCCGAATCACGGGGACAGGCACCCTTTTCTTCGCTGCGCTACTACCATTAAGCCTGGCATCCTGATTCTCCTGCGACTCTGCAGGCACTTGGGGATTGGCCTGAGAGAGTTCTTGGTGTGGTGTTGATGTGGGAGTTGCTGGGGTTGCTTCTGGGGTTGATGAAGACGGCCAATAGAGATAGCCTCCGCCAGCCACGAGAAGGGCGAGGGATGCTGCTATAGCCCAACGACGTAAGGCTACGAACCTAGCGCGAGACTTCTGGTTGGCCTCTGGGCTTGTGGGCAAGGCTGCCTCAATGTCTGCCCACAAATCGTCTGGTGGAGCTACTTCGCGCTCTGCCAGCTTATCGTGCAGTTGTTGAGTCCATTTGTCCTGATTCATATCCTTTGTCGTTTGTTTAAATAGTCTTTTATCATCTTCTGTAGGGCCTTCTTCGCTCGATAGAAGTGTATGGCCGAGTTCTGTTCGCTGATGCCGAGTCGTTGGGAGATTTCCCTATGGGAGAGCTGTTCAAAGACAAACAGGTTGAGTACCACGCGATAGTTGGCTGGCAAACGTCCTATCATCTCGTCAAGCGCATCGTCGGGCACTTCACCCACATCCGGCTCTGGCTCTATCACATCGACAGGTATCTCTCCTGTAAATTGCAGTCGCTCATGTTCCTTCACATAGTCGATGGCGCGGTTGGCAACGATTCTCGACACCCACGACTTCAGGGAACCTTCTCCCCGATAGTCAAAGCGGCTGATGCCTGTTATGATCTTCACGAAACTGTCTTGCAGCACATCGCGCATCTCGTCGCGATTGGGGACATACCTCAGGCCAATGGCCATTGCATATCTCGAATAGCGCTCGTAGAGTCGGCGCATCGCTGCCCGCTCCCCTCCCCGTATGGCGTCTAACAGTTCGCGTTCTGTCTCCACAGATTTTATTTAGAGCTTTTTCTTAGCGATAAACACTAATTCTATTGGATTATTATTATTTTTTTCCGGATCAATGGTTGGAAATATTATATAATGTTGATCAAAAGTAACCTTAAGTGTCCACAATAGACTTGTTGTATCAAAGATGCCAACTCCTTGCACACTACTTTGATAGCCCATATAAAACGTTTGTCCATGAAGTGAAGTATGTTGACCTAATTTCTTCTCGTATTCTTCCGTATCAAAGAGTTGAACATTATTTAATTCCACTGGACTGATATTGAAATCATAATAGTATTTATTATTTGAATACCCTTGAACTTTGTATGGATAAATATAGCGCTTCTCAGATTGTTTATATTCATAACGATAATGACTCGATCTAGGATAAGTAACAGGAACTCCGTTATTTACAGTATAGGGATGGGGCGTACTAAAATACATGTAAAATTCTTCATTTACAAGATATTTTTCTGGTAACCTGATTTGAAAAGAACTATTTGTCACAGTCAATATGGCCGTATCTACCACTTCTTTATCGATAAGACCAACGATCCACTCTCCTTCAAACTCGCCTAATTTCTCACCATCATTTTCCTTAAGGGAAGCAATATCTGCTGAATTTTTATAGATATCATCATTATCGTCATCATCCTTCGTACAGGCGGCGAGGCTGGCTATCAGCACCAATAATAGGATCAATTTCTGTTTCATTTGATTGCTTTTATATTTGTTATTCTATTCAATATAACTGCAAAATTACAAAATCTTACACGAATTCCTAAACTTTTTTAGGGAAAATCCATTTTCTTTTAGGGGAAATCCTTTCAGGCGTTGATGGTTTAGGACTAATTTTGCAGTGTGAAACATTTAAAATGTTTGGCTTATGAAAAGGATTATGATTGCGATGTTGAGCCTGATGCTCACGCTGCCAATGATGGCACAATACGGGCGACCACGCTACTCTACTGGTCGTTATGGATATAGCACGTATACCCGCACGAGTTATCGTCACAACCCCGTGAACAGCTACGTGGGCTTCCGTGTAGGTGGAGCTTTCTCAACCGTCAGCTCCGACGACAAGTATCTCGACGGAGGCACCATGCGTACAGGTCTGAACGTAGGCGTTGTGGCAGGTTTACAGGTAGCGCCTCATGCTCCCATCTATTTCGAGACTGGTCTCTCGTTTATAGAAAAAGGTGGTAAGGGCAACTTCGAAGGTCGTAAGTTTACCTATAACCTCGACTATCTGGAAGTGCCGTTGTTGCTGAAATACGACTACAAGGTGGATCGCGATGTGAGCATCCAGCCATTCTTAGGCGGATATGTGGCAGCGGGCATAGGCGGTAAAATCAAGGATTTTGGTCATCGTCAGGCCTACAGCTCTTACGATGATGATGCTTTCAATCGATTCGATGGGGGAATAAAGGTGGGATGTGGCTTCCAGTTCAACTACCTCTATGCGGAAGTGGGCTACGACTTCGGCCTGTCAAATATTAGTCGCGACTACTTTGACGATGCCCATACAGGTAGCCTCTTTGCTACCATCGGTGTGAACTTCTAAAGAAATCGGGGCTGCAGAATTTGCAACCCCGATTTCTTTATTCCTCTGCAAAGGCGGCCGCCTCTGCTTCAGCAATGATATCTTCGCGCGACTTCTCTTTGTGAGAGATATCGGAAAGGTCGAATTCGTCGGAAGGTTCCGGTTTTTCCGAACTTTCCGGAATTTCTGGAGTTTCCGGAGTATCCGGGTTTTCCGGCTGTTCAGCTGCAGGCTGCTCGATGATAAAATCCTGTTGCTCCTTCTCAGGATCAGGCACAAGCATTGTCGGTGTTTCTTCCATCTTCGTGCGATCAGACTTCGCCTTGAAGATGGCATCCACAAACTGAGGTTCGCGCTTCAGCTTCTGAAGGGTCTCCTTCGAGGCATTCTGCTGGGCTTCCTTCTTGGAATAGCCTGAGCCACGCTCACCTTCAACACCCTCGATGACCACCTGGAAACTGAAAATCGGACTGCCGTTATCGTCGAGTTTCTGCTTCAGCATACGATACTCCATGCGCACCTTGTTCTTCTGGCTCCACTCCAAGAGCTTCGACTTGAAGTTGACCTCCTTGAAGGCCACCTTGTCAAGGTTGATGTATCTGCCCAGCACGCGATTCTTCCAGAACCACATGCAGGCATCATAACCACGATCCAGATAGATAGCGCCCACCAAAGCCTCGAAAGCATTACCATTGACGTAGCTGTTGTGGGAGTTGCTGCGGCCTGCTGAGAGGAGGAGCTGCGAGAGACCCATCTCGTTGGCGAGCTTGCCCAACGTCTCACGACTGACGAGCTTGCTGCGGGTATTGGTCAGAAAGCCCTCACGCTTGCCCTCATACTGCGAATAAACAATATGTCCCACAATGGCATCGAGGATGGCGTCGCCTAAGAATTCCAAGCGCTCGTTGTTCAGCGGCTTGCCCTTATCGTTACGACGGCCAATGCTCTTATGCATCAGTGCCTGACGGTAATACTCGATGTGGTGCGGATAGAAGCCGAGTATCTCGTAAAGAGAAGAAAAAAGCTCCTTCTCCTTGCGGAAAGGGAGCTTGATATGATCAATAATGTTATTAATCCACATACTTCTTGAAGACCACACAAGCATTGTGACCACCAAAGCCGAAGGTGTTGCTGAGACCAGCACGCACCTCACGCTTCTGAGCCTTGTTGAATGTGAAGTTCAGATTGTAGTCAATCTCAGGATCCTCATCGCCCTCCTCGTGGTTGATGGTGGGAGGAATGATGTCGTTCTTCACAGCGAGTACTGTAGCCATTGCCTCAACGGCACCTGCAGCACCCAGCAAGTGACCAGTCATTGATTTGGTAGAAGAGATGTTGAGTTTAAAGGCAGCATCGCCAAATACCTCCTTGATGGCCTTTGCCTCAGAGATATCACCCACGTGAGTAGAAGTACCGTGAACGTTGATATAGTCGATATCTTCAGGCTTCATGCCAGCATCCTCAAGGGCGTTCTGCATCACGAGCTTGGCACCCAGTCCTTCAGGATGAGAAGCAGTGATATGATGCGCATCAGCACTCATACCAGCACCCACCATCTCTGCATAGATCTTCGCACCACGAGCCTTTGCGTGCTCGAGTTCCTCGAGAATCAAACAACCAGAACCCTCAGCCATAATGAATCCATCGCGGCTGGCGCTGAACGGACGGCTGGCCTTTTCAGGCTCATCGTTACGGGTAGAGAGAGCATGCATTGCATTGAAACCACCTACGCCCGTAGCGCAGATAGCAGCCTCAGCACCACCAGCTACGATGGCGTTGGCCTTACCCAGACGGATGAGGTTGAAGGCGTCAGCAAGTGCGTTAGAAGAAGAAGCACAAGCTGAGGCAGTGATATAGTTGGGGCCGTGAAAGCCATACTGAATCGAAATCTGACCAGCTGCGATGTCAGCAATCATCTTCGGAATGAAGAACGGATTGAACTTAGGACCATCGGCCTCATGTACACCATAGTACTTCACTTCTTCCTCGAAGGTCTTAATTCCACCGATACCAACGCCAAAGACCACACCGATGCGGTTCTTGTCTTCAGTATCGAGATCCATCTTGCTATCTTCGACAGCCTGCTTAGCGGCAATCATGGCCAGCTGGGTATAGCGGTCCATCTTACGAGCCTCCTTGCGGTCGATATAATCATTGATATTGAGGTTCTTTACCTCACAAGCGAACTGTGTTTTGAATTTACTTGCATCAAAAAGTGTAATAGGTGCTGCACCGCTTACTCCGTTGATGAGGTTGTTCCACATCTCGTCAGGAGTATTGCCAACTGGCGTCACTGCGCCCAGACCTGTTACAACTACTCTTTTTAATTCCATAAGCTACTTTTAAAGCATAATGGTTGCTTCGGATAGGAAGCAACCATTATGTTATTCATCAAAATTTATTTTGCGTTCTCCTCGATATAAGCGATAGCATCACCTACAGTACCGATTTTCTCAGCCTTATCGTCGGGGATAGAGATACCGAACTCCTTCTCAAACTCCATGATGAGCTCAACGGTATCGAGAGAGTCAGCACCAAGATCATTTGTGAAACTTGCCTCGGGCTTAACCTCAGCCTCATCAACACCCAGTTTGTCTACGATAATAGCCTTTACTTTGCTTTCAATTTCTGACATAATTTTCTTTCTTTAAAATGTTAATAATGTATTTGCTATCTTGAAAATTTTGCGATTTTTTCGCTTTCGGGGTGCAAAGTAACACATTTTCTTTGAGTTACGCAAATTTTTTTAAGGAAAACTCACTCTCTTTTGCACAAAAGGGGTATATTTGTGCATATTTTCACCCTTTTGTGTGCGTTACCAACACTAAAAATGCAAAAATTGGATGAAAATATCACTAATTCGTTGGTCAATTCAAAAACTTTCTGTAGCTTTGCAAATCAAACAAATCATTTTTTGACAATGTCATTTACAGAGCACGCCAATCAAATCTTCAATCAGGTGATTAAAGACTATCATCTGACAGATAATGTTGACACCCCCATTCATAATCCTTATGAGAGGGAAAGTATCGACCATGCCCTATATCTGAAATGCTGGATCGACACCGTTCAGTGGCATTATGAGGATATCATCCGCGACCCACATATTGATCCCGTCGAGGCATTGGCGCTGAAACGGAGAATCGACAGAAGCAACCAGGATCGTACAGACCTCGTAGAGGAAATCGATTCTTACTTCCGTCAGACCTACAGTCAAGTGAAACCTGGACTGGATGCCAGACTGAATACGGAGAGTCCAGCTTGGGCTGTCGACCGTTTGAGTATCCTGGCCCTGAAGATCTATCATATGCAGGAGCAGGTGGAGCGTCAGGATGCCTCAGCAGAGCATATTGCCAAGTGTCAGGCTAAACTGCAGGTATTGTTGGAACAGCAGAAAGACCTGTCGCTGGCCATCGACCAGTTGCTGGAAGATATCGAGGCAGGACGGAAGTATATGAAGGTATACCGTCAGATGAAGATGTATAACGATCCTGCTACAAATCCTATCCTTTATAAGAAGTGAAGAAAGAGCATATCCTTGTTATCCGCTTCTCGTCGTTGGGCGACATCGCAATGACTGTTCCTGTGGTATGGTCACTCGCCAATCAGTATCCTGACATACGCATTACAGTATTAAGTCGTGGGTACGCCCGTACTTTGTTTGCTGATCTGGCACCCAATGTGAACTTCATGGAAGCAGACCTGAAGGTAGAGTATCATGGCATCAAAGGTTTGAATGCGCTCTATCGTCGTCTGGTAGCCAAGCAGTTTACCAAGGTGGCCGATTTGCATAATGTGCTTCGCTCCGAGTATCTGCGTATGCGTTTCAACTTGGGACGCTATCGCGTGGAGCATATCAACAAGCATCGCAAGGATCGCCGCCATCTGGTGTCGTTTAAGCATAAGATTAAAAAGCAGTTGCCCACCTCGTTTGAGAATTATCTGAAGGTGTTCGAACAGTTAGGCTATCCTGTCGACATACAGCAATTCCATTCCATCTTCCCTGAAGAGGGAGGCAACCTGAATCTGCTGCCCAAGGAGATCGGACCCAAGAAGAACTTTGAACAATGGATAGGTATTGCGCCTTTTGCTGCCCATCAGGGTAAGATTTATCCCCCACGCCTGATGGAACAGGTGATTCACCAACTGTTGGAAAAATACCCCAAGTGTCGTATCTTCTTCTTTGGCAAAGGTCATGATGAAGACAAATACCTGAGTATGTGGTGCGCCCAATATCGTCAGTGTATCAATGCCACTTACTATTGCGAGAACATGTATCAGGAGCTCATCATCATGAGTCACTTGGACGTGATGATATCGATGGACTCTGCCAATATGCATCTGGCATCATTGACAGCTGTGCCTGTGGTGAGCATCTGGGGCGCTACACATCCCTATGCCGGATTCTTAGGCTTCGGACAGCCCAAGGATAATATCATTCAACTCGATCTTGACTGCAGACCCTGCAGCATCTATGGTCAGAAGCCTTGTCAGCGAGGCGACTATGCTTGTATGAAGAACATTCCGCCAGAGCGGATTGTTGAAAGAATAGAATCTATTATTAATAACTAAAACAAGTACGATTATGAAAAAGTATGTTTGCGACGTATGTGGTTATGTGTATGACCCAGCAGAGGGTGACGCTGATGGCGGCATTGCTCCAGGCACAGCATTCGAAGACATCCCTGAGGATTGGGTATGCCCTGTCTGTGGTGTAGGAAAGAGTGATTTTTCACCCGTTGAGGAGTAAGGAAAACAAAATCCCCGCAGTTGTTTGCGGGGATTTCTGTTTATAATATGGTTTGGGCGAAATGCCAGATGATGATGCCTGCTGTGACAGAGACGTTCATTGAATGCTTGGTGCCAAACTGCGGAATCTCCAGGCATCCGTCTGAGGCATCGATCACTTCCTGATGCACACCTTTCACTTCGTTGCCCAAGACTACAGCATAACGCTTTCCCTTTTCAGGCTTAAAGTCCTGCAGCATCGTAGAGCCATGTGCCTGTTCAACGGAGTAAATCTCAAAACCTGCCTCTTTTAATTCAACAAGTGCCTCTTGTGCAGTAGTAAAAGCCTTCCATTCCACACTATCCTCTGCGCCTAATGCCGTCTTATGAATTTCAGCATTCGGAGGGGTTGAGGTGATGCCACAGAGATAGACGGCCTCGATACGGAAGGCATCGCCCGTTCGAAACACACTACCCACATTATGCATCGAACGCACATCATCGAGCACCACAATCAAAGGTAGTTTCTCTGCCTGTTTGAATTCATCAACAGACAAACGCTGCATTTCTATCGTCCTTAACTTTTTCATTGTGGTTGCAAAATTATATAAAAATGTATAAACCACAAAATTAAGAACGCATTTTGTCGTTTTCACTTTGTTCGAATCGATATTTTTTGTATCTTTGACCCCAAATTCCATCAACTATACATTATTAATAATTAAGAAAGATGAAAAAGCTACTATTTATGTCGTTTATGATGCTTTGTGGCACTAGTATTGGATATGCCCAAAAGCAGAAAGGTAATGTACCTCTTGTTTATGCCGTTGAGAACACAGGCAGTGCGTTTGCTGCGCCAAAGATGCCCACCATCGATGCCCTGCCTGAAATCCGTGAATTGCCCGATCCCCTGAAATGGAGCAATGGCAAAGGTAAAGTGAAGAGTTTCAAAGATTGGTCCAAGCGTCGTAGTGAGATTTCCAATATGATTCAGCACTACGGTATTGGTACCAAGCCAACCGTTCCTGATGGAAGTGTAAAAGCCAAGATGTCTGGCGATACGTTGATTGTAGACGTTACTGTTAATGGCCAGACGCTGACACTCAGTTCCACCATCAGTTATCCAAAAGTAGGAAAGCCACCTTATGCGCTGATGATTGGTACCAGTATGCTGGCATTGCCAAGACAGCTCTTTAATGATCGTCCAATCGCTATTATGAACTATCGCGAGAAGCAAGTCAATGACTACGGACAGATGGGAAGGCATCATGAAAGAGGAGAACATAATTTTGATCGCCTTTACCCAGAACTGAAGAATAATGGTGCTTACAGCGAGTGGGCCTGGGGTTTAAGCCGTCTCATCGATGGTCTGCAGCAGCTGGGTCCTGAGGTCACTAAGATTGATATCAAACATATTGGTGTATCTGGTTGTTCTTATGCTGGAAAGATGGCTCTCTATTGTGGTGCTTTCGATGAGCGTATCGCTCTGACCATTGCTCAGGAACCTGGTGGTGGTGGTGCAGCAGCCTGGCGTACCTCACATGAGTCTACCTTGAAGGGAAAGAACTTAGAGGACCTCGATAAGACGGACTATCATTGGTTTATGGAGAGTCAGAAAGAGAATTTCCATGGAGATTCTGTGTATCGTTTGCCTTACGATCAGCATGAGCTTTGTACGATGGTATGTCCTCGCGCCCTTTTGCTTTTGGGTAATCCTGACTACGAGTGGTTGGCTGACGGCTCGATGGTGGTTTCAGCTAAGGCTGCCAAGGAAGTCTGGAATTTCTTTGGTATTGGTGATCGCTTTGGCTATTCGATTGTTGAAGGACACGGCCATTGTCAGCTGCCTGAAAGACAATTCCCAGAAGTGCAAGCTTTCATTGACAAGTTCCTTTTAGGTAAAGAAACCGATACGAAGGATATTCAAGTAGTGTCTGGCATCAAATAAAGTGTGGATAACTATGTGAATAATTTGTGTAAAAAACTGGATTTTTCTACCCGCTGTCTCGGCAGCGGGTATATTTTTGCATTTATTCTCGTGTCATTCTCACATTTTCCACTTATTTTTGCTGAAAAAAGATATAAACTTATTAATTTTGCACCAGAATAGAAAAATGTGGATAAGTAAGCTTAAGTATTCATTATCAGAAAGAAACAATACACAATCGTAGTGGATAATTACTTTTTTGACGTGAATAAACAAACTGGCAAGTAAATCGCTAAAAAGTTTCCAACTTATAAACGCTACATCATCTTATTCATTCTATTTTAAAAAGAAAAGAAAAAATAAAAAGATAATATATCGATGTTGAAAAAGGAGTGGATTAAACAAGGTTTTATTGATGAACCTGTAGCAGAAGGTACAGACCTGAAGGCTGAAATCAGAAAGATGTGTGAGGAGAAAGGTGCTATTATTCTGGCTCACTATTATACAATAGGTGATATACAAGAGATAGCAGACTTTGTAGGCGACTCTTTGGCTTTAGCCCGTAAGGCTGCCGAGACGGATGCCAAGATAATGGTGATGTGTGGTGTTCACTTTATGGCTGAAACATGTAAGCTGCTATCACCAGAAAAGACTGTTCTTTGTCCTGACTTGAATGCTGGCTGTTCTTTGGCTGATTCTTGTAAGGCAGAAGACTTGAAGCAATTCAAGAAAGAGCATCCTGGTTATCAAGTCGTCTCTTATGTAAATACAACTGCTGCAGTAAAGGCTCTGACAGATGTAGTCGTGACTAGTGGAAATGCCAAGAAGGTGGTAGATCAGTTGCCAAAGGATGCTAAACTGATATTTGGTCCTGATTATAACTTAGGTAATTATATCAATGAGGTAACAGGTAGGCAGATGTTGCTTTGGAATGGTGGTTGTCATGTGCATGAGCGCTTTTCTGTTTCAAAGATAGTTGAACTGAAGAAAAAGTATCCAGATGCAATTGTGATGGCACATTTGGAGTGTAAAGGTCCTGTTCTGGCTTTGGCTGATGTAAAAGGATCTACAGCTACGATGTTGAACTATGCACAACAGAGCGATCAAAAAAAGTTTATTGTGGCTACAGAGGCTGGTATTCTGCACGAGATGCAACGAACTTGTCCTGACAAGGAATTTATTCCTGTACCTCCTGAAATAAGTGAGAGCGGCTTGGAATGCTCATGTAACGAGTGCCAGTATATGAAGATGAACTCGCTGCTAAAGATTTATAATGCCTTAAAGTATGGGTGGCCTTCTGTAGAAGTAGATCCGAAGATAGCTAAGAAAGCTGTAAAACCCATCAATAGGATGCTGGAATTGAGTTAAGGCAGTATGGATGCGCTTACTTCTCGTGTTGTATCATTCTTACGATTTCCACTGATTATTGCAGTGATATTCATTCACTGTAACTTATTAGTGAAGAATCCAGAATTGGAGACAAGGTCTGTCTTCTATTTCTTAGTTTACATCACGATGAAGTTGGTATGTATCGCTGTACCTTTATTCTTTTTTATCTCGGGCTTTCTATTTTTCAAGGAAGGCTTTTTAGATTTAAGCCTTTATCAGAAGAAACTGAAGCGTCGTATCCGTACCATCTTTATTCCATATTTATTATGGAATATCATCTATTTTGCTATCTTAGCTGTGATGCAACTGATCAAACCGGATACCTTGGTAATTCTGCATAAGCATATCGCTGATTTCAGATGGCAGGATTTTTTGTGGATATTCTGGGATATAAGTCAGATTACAGGTTTGGCCGATGATCAGCGGGCTTGTTTGGTGGGTGCTTTCTGGTTCTTACAATGTTTGTTTGTGCTTTTCCTGTTGAGTCCTATCATCTATTGCCTCGTTAAATATCTGCGTCACTTTATATTATTAATAATAGGTGTACTTTATTTCACTGATTTCATTCCTGAGATGCCTGGTATTCAGTGTAACGCTATCGTCTATTACATGTTAGGAGCTTATTTTTCTGTGATGCATATCGACTTTATTCGTATCTTTAAGCGAATACCTGTTCAGGCGCATATCGCGATGATGATAGCTGCTGTATTGGTTGCTTATTGGTTGAATGATAATGATACCGTCTATAATATCACTGACTTATTCGTTCAGGCAGCTGTCTTTGCTATCACAGCTTATATGATAGAAACACAACGTTGGAAAGAAAGAAAATATCTTGTATCGAGTGTGTTCTTTGTCTTTGCTGTCCATCGACTTTTCTCTGCCTCCCTGATGACAGTTTCCACCTATTTCATTCCGTCAATAGGCAATGATTTTATCCTATACCTTTATTATATATTAATGGTAATACTGACATTATCAGCCAGTCTGGTGGTTTATCAAGTATCTCTTAAAATCATTCCTGGAATAACAAGTATTCTTAATGGCAGACGATAAATAAATCATTTTTTTATGATTATTTTCTTTCCATTCTGGATATAAATACCTTTTTTAGTATGATGAACTCGTTGACCGTATATCGTATAAATAGGAGTATTATTCTGTTGATGGGTATGATATGATTTGATACCAGTATCAGTGTCATCAATGAGTTCAATGTTTTGTCCAAGTAGTGGCAAGTGACTGTTAAACCAATCAATAGAAGCATCTGCACGATTACTGATAGATACTATATCAGTATCCCATCGTTTACTTTGACAATCCCATGATTTTTGAAGCTTTTCTCCTAATTCACTACTCTTAAATGAACTGATAAAATCATACAATTGATCATTAAGTGTATGCTTTATTTCATTCCATTTCTTTTTATAAGCCTTGACAAACAGTTTATTCTCATTATTAAATAGGTTGTCATAATAGAAGTCATAATCGCTCGTGTGTATTCTAGAGAACTGTCCTTTTTCCATTCCATAACTGGAGTCAAAGTCCCAGAGGTTACCCATTTGTAATAGAGTCTGATCAGTCTGATCATATTTAGTTACATACATATTACATCCTCCAGCATCATGGGAACCAAGAATATCGTGTGCTAATACCCACCAAGCAAAAGTATTTACATCGATATAATGATCATAAGTACCATCAAAAATGCTTTGTTCTGCTTGGTTGATATATTCTCTGATATAGTTTTCTTGTTCAATGGTAAAATCCTCTTCATCTGGATGTTTCCATGTCCAACGGTAGTAATTATTTTGGCTGAAGAAATTGGTACAGAAATATTTTTCTTCATTCCACCAATAGGCATCACGTTCTATAATAAAACCATTGTCTTTATCTACATTCAGTCGACAATCAGGATTCCGTTTAACAGATTCAATTAATAGATAACAACCTTGATAATCATCGTTTATGACAACATTACAAGGCTGATATTGTGGTGTCCAAGGCATACCAATTAGTTCGCTGAGTTTAAATCCAATAATTGTATTGAGCGTATAACCATCTCTTATGAGTCTCCATTCTTTATCTTCATATTTATCATCATGACGTAGTAAGAGGTCAGTTTTTTTCTCTAATTTAATTTTATAGGGTTTATTATCAAACCAATAGGCAGACGTATTACCATTTATTTTAATAGTAGCACCACTTGACCCTTTTTTGTACTCACCACTATTATAGAGTGTATCCTGTTCTTGGATAATGATGATCTGACATGCAACTTTATTGTTGTTGGTGATACTTTGTCCAAAAGAGCCTTCAGGACTTGTTACGTAATCACATGTGGGAAATTCTTGGTTGACTGTATTGACGATGATTACAGGCAGTCCTATATTCATCAGACTGTCAATATCGAAGTTATTGTCCTGTGCTTTAATTTGAGAAACAAAAAGTAAAGACAGAAAAAGGTATGATAACAGCTTTCTCATAGATCAGTTAGTTGATGACCGCTATTTTGCAAACTGTTCCCTTTTCACCATCTTTTGTCGCTGTAATTACCATATATATTCCAGAAGCCACTCTCCTACCCTTTTTATCACATCCATCCCAGGTAAAAGAGCCTCCATTGCTTCGTCCCTCGGCTACCAATATGCCGCTAGAAGTTGTGATTTTCACATCAGCATTATAGCTGAGACCTACAATGGTAATCAAACCAGTATAGTCTGATGTAACAGGATTCGGATAGGCATAGACGTTGTCCTTAGTCATTTCCTGTGTAGGTTCAGTAGCATTACTGAGATAAGAACAGAGTCCTTTGTCTGTAAGGAAATATACTCTGCCTGTCTGAGGATTAATGGCTGTAGAATAAATATTATTGGAAAGGATATTTGAATTATCGTCTTTAAAGTTGTAAATTTGGGTCATGTTATCAGCACTGATCAGGAAAGCACCAGATGCAGTCGTTGAAATCCATTTTCTATTACCACCATCAACAGAAATATGAGTAATATTAATGCTTGTCAGCAAATAGTCGGCGTAATTGCTTCCATCATTACGTGGTACTTTTACTTGATTGAAAGTGGCATTCTCCTGCCCCACTTCATTCTTATCAATGTAAAAGAGTCCTAGATTTGTGCCAACCCAGATATTTCCATCCTTGTCTTCGCAAGCACAGTTGATATAATTCACATTATAAGGTGTGCCGTCTTGGTTTACAAAATTATGATGGGTAATGAGTTGGTCGGTAGAGGTGTCATAAAGAGCTACAAAGGGATTGATATAGGAAGTATTGACAAAACAGAGTAGTCCTTTACTGTTGTAAAACGTATTTCTTAAACCAGGCAATCCAAGTCCACTATTGTCGACTAACTGTTTTTGATAATGATTCTCCCACTCTTTGTTTTTGTTCAGCTTCAACAGATTGACACCTTTTGCGCGACTATTAAAAACCCAGAGATTACCTTCCTGATCAAATTTAATGCTATGTACTAACACATAGTTATTTCCAAGTTCCTGGCCTCCGCTATAAGCACCACCAAGTGGACTATTATCCTTATTATAATAGTTGATGAGTTTTCCATTCTCGAATTCATAGAGACCACATCTGCCTCCAGCAAAAACATGATTCTCATCTGTGGGGTCAACATCAATACAATTGATATCTAAATAGTCATAACCAGTCTTTTTTTCAAGTTCGTCTTCAAAGATGGTCCAGTTATTCTCATCAAAAACCTGTATGGTTCCAGGATGCTCCAAATCAGGAAAAGCAGAAAGAAAATAGCCACCAGTGGTATACAGCTTCCCGTTCAGGAATTCTGACTCATAGAAGTAGTTATACTTGGGTCCGCCAGGCTGAAGGCTTGATACCAGTGTGAGGTTAGCCTGTAAATCTTTGTATTCATCATTGTCAGGCAGGCTGGTGGGATATTCAGGATGGCCATTGTAATAGGTCTCAGCGATTTCTGCCCTTTGGACATTCACCTTCACAAGGCCAAAAGGACAGTGCAGCCAAGCATAGACACCATCGATGGTTATCTTCGAAACGGTCTTGTCCTCTGTCATCGTCTTGCTATAAAGGGCAGAGATATTGGTGATGTCACCATTAATATCTATGAGGTCTATATTCGAGTTCTGATAGACGGCGATGAGTCGTTTGGCTTGAGGACACCAGGCGATATGGGTGATGTAAGTATCAGAGAGTCCGTTGACCTTATCGTAGGTAGTAATACTCTGGTCGTTTTTGTTGTAGAGGTAGATATCATTTGAAGCCAGCACGAATAACTGATGACTAGCCTCGCAGATATTCTGCACATCGTGATAAGCGAGATGATTCTGCCAAGTACCAACCTGAGAAAAAGTGAATAGTGAACAGTGAATAGTGAATAGTAGCAGCAAAAGTCTTTGCCACCTTATGATTCTTTTTCTATTCAGACATTTTACACTATTCATTATTCACTATTCACTTCTTCAAGAGGTAGTCTGCCAATTTCTGTGTGGCTCGTGCGCGGTGGCTGATACGGTTCTTGATATCCATACCTAGCTCAGCGAACGTCTGGTCGTAGCCATCAGGCTGGAAGATAGGATCATAGCCGAAGCCCTCCCCTCCCCTACGTTCTCGGATAATCTCGCCTTCAACGATACCCTCGAATTTGTGGATCTCCTTGATGCTCGTACAACCACAAGGGCAGACATCTTTCTTCTGTATTAACGCAATAACGGTGCGAAATCTTGCCTTACGGTTGTTATTATTTCCTAATTCGTATAGCAAACGTGTCATATTTGCCTCAGAATCGTGTGAGACAAGTCCAGCATTTCCAGATTTTACCGGATTATCCGGAAGAGCCGCATATCTGGCTGAATAGACGCCAGGTGCTCCATTGAGGGCATCGACCTCAAGGCCAGTATCATCAGCGAAACAGTCGATATGATAGTGATCATAGACATACTGCGCCTTCTGGAGGGCGTTTTCTTCGAGCGTTGTGCCTGTCTCAGGGATATCTACATCGCAGCCAATATCCTTCAGCGACAACACCTCGATGCTATCGCCAAGAATACTGCGAATCTCTGAGAGTTTATGCTGGTTGTTCGTCGCGAATACTATTTTCATCAGCAATCTTTTGTTGTTTTATCTTTACTCTCATCTCCTCGAAGCCTTCGCCATAGACACCAATAACAGCACTCTGAGAAACAAAAGCCTGAGGGTCGATCATCTTAATTAAACGGAACATATTGATGCTCTCGTTCTTTCTGGCCAGAATACAGAGCACTTTGACTTCCTTACCTGTATACCAACCGTGTCCATCGAGAATCGTCACACCATGATGCGTCTCAGTGCCGATAGCATTAGCTATCTCCTGCCATTTACGGGTGAAGATCAGGAACTGTACAGACTGTCGACGGGCATTCATGATATAGTCGAGGGTATAGTTCTCCATCGCCATCACACAGAAACCGAACATCACCTTGTGGGCACGTTCGAGATAGGTACCAAACTGTGGGAAGAACATACAGGAGCCGATGATACAGAAGTCGGCAGCAATCAGCACATTACCCAACGACACATTAGGATGGAACTTATTCACTGAGGCAGCGATGATATCCGTACCACCCGTAGAACCGTTGTTCATGAATACCGTTGCCAAAGCAATACCCGTCAAGACACAACCGATAATCATCGACATGAAGTCCTGTCCCTCGCCCATTAGTTTAAAGGGCAGACCGTTTTCCTGTTTGGGGATGATATCCTGCGCAAACTTCAGCATGAAATAGAGGGTGAAGATGGCAAAGATGGTTTTCATCAGGAATCTCCATCCCAGAATCTTCAAGGCCACAACAAGCAGGATGCCATTGATGATGATATAGGTGTTCTCCAGATGGAAACCTGTGGCATAGTAGATAATAGCCGAAAGACCAGTCACACCACCAGCCACAATCTGATAAGGCATCAGAAATACCGTAAAGGCGATGGTGTAAAGGAAGAGGCCAAAGGCTATAAAGAAATAGTCTTTGGCTTCGTTCAGTATGATTTTGTGATCGATGGTCATTTATTTCTTCAAAACAATGTTCACCATACGCTTAGGGACGATGATAACCTTTGCTACCTGGAAGCCTTCGAGATACTTTGCTGAGCGCTCGTCTGCAAGGACAACCTCCTCGATGGTCTTGTTGTCAGCATCAGCAGCAAATTGCATCTCAAAGCGGGCCTTACCGTTGAAGGCGATACCCAGTTTCACCTGGCTCTCCACGAGATACTGCTCATCCCACTTAGGCCACTGAGAGTCGCAGACGCTACCCTTCTCACCTATCATCTCCCAGAGTTCCTCAGCGATATGAGGTGCAAATGGAGCGATGAGGATCACGAGGGTCTTCAGCAGCTCTTTGTTCTTGCACTTCTGCTGCGAGAGCTCATTCACGCAGATCATGAAAGCAGAGATAGAGGTGTTATAACTGAAGGTCTCGATATCCTGAGATACCTTCTTAATGAGCTTATGCACGCTCTTGAGATTCTCTGGTGTTGCCTCGCCTTCGAAGCCGTTCTGATAGAGGTTCCAGAACTTGCGGAGGAAACGGTGACAGCCATCGATACCATTTGTATCCCAAGGCTTGCTCTGCTCCACAGGACCCAGGAACATCTCATAGAGACGCAAGGTGTCAGCACCATACTTCTCGACAATCATATCCGGATTGACCACATTGAACATCGACTTCGACATCTTTTCTATGGCCCATCCGCACTTGTACTGGCCATTCTCGAGAATGAACTCAGCATTGTTATATTCAGGACGCCAAGCCTTGAAAGCCTCGATGTCGAGAATATCAGCAGAAACAATGTTCACATCTACGTGGATAGGTGTCGTGGTGTATTGATCCTTCAGACCAAAGCTGACGAACTTACCCTTATCAGCTCCCTCGTCTTCGATACGATAAACGAAGTTGGAACGGCCCTGAATCATACCCTGATTGACGAGTTTCTTGAAAGGCTCGTCCTCGCAAGAGTAGCCAGAGTCATAGAGGAACTTATTCCAGAAACGAGAATAGATCAGGTGACCTGTTGCATGCTCTGTACCACCTACATAGAGGTCGACATTGCGCCAGTACTCATCAGCCTCACGACTTACGAGAGCCTTTTCGTTCTTGGGATCCATATAGCGGAGGTAGTAGGCTGAAGAACCAGCAAAGCCTGGCATCGTGTTCAGTTCCAAGGGGAAGACACTCTTATTGTCAATGAGGTCTTTCGATACCACCTTGTCTGTCTTCGTATCCCAAGCCCAGATCTTAGCACGTCCCAATGGGGGCTCGCCTGTTTCTGTAGGCTTGTATTCGTCAATCTCAGGCAACTCCAGAGGCAGACACTCCTTCGGAATCATATAGGGCATATCGTCCTTGTAGTAAACAGGGAATGGCTCGCCCCAATAGCGCTGGCGAGAGAAGATAGCGTCGCGCAGACGGTAGTTCACCTTCACACGACCCAAGCCTTGCTCTGTGACGAATTTCTTCGTTGCAGCGATAGCCTCTTTTACAGTGAGGCCATTGAGTGAGAACTTGCTGCTTGCAGAGTTACACATGATACCCTCTTTGACGTCATAGCTCTCCTCGCTGACATCAGCACCCTCAATCAGAGGAATGATGGGGAGATTGAAGTGCTTGGCGAAGGCATAGTCACGAGAATCGTGAGCAGGCACAGCCATAATGGCACCAGTTCCATAACCAGCCAATACATATTCTGCAATCCAGATGGGAATCTTCTCATCAGTGAAAGGATTAATGGCGTAAGAACCAGAGAACACACCAGTAACCTTATGATCCATCTGACGATCACGCTCTGTACGCTTCTTCACATAGTCGAGATATTTATCTACCTCAGCCTTCTGCTCAGGAGTCGTCAACTCAGCCACGAGATCTGACTCAGGAGCAAGCACCATAAATGTCACACCAAACATCGTATCAGCACGAGTCGTAAAGATGGTAAAGTGCTTATCTGAATCAGCGACGTTGAATTCTACCTCAGTACCCTCAGAACGACCAATCCAGTTACGCTGGGTCTCTTTAAGCGAGTCTGTCCAATCAATTTCCTCTAAGCCATCGAGCAGTCTCTGAGCATAAGCAGATACGCGCAGACACCACTGGCGCATCTTCTTCTGAACCACAGGATAGCCGCCACGAACAGAGACACCATCCACCACTTCGTCATTGGCGAGCACAGTACCCAATTTCGGACACCAGTTCACCATCGTATCTGCCAGATAGGCAATACGATAGTTCATCAGCACCTCCTGCTTCTTCTTCTCTGAGAAGCTGGCCCAGTCAGAGGCTGTGAAGTGCAGCTCCTCAGTACCAAGAGCGTTGCAGTTCTCAGTACCCATCAGCTCGAAGTGCTCAATCAGCTTGATGGTTGGCTGAGCCTTGTGTGATGATGTACTGAAATAGCTCTTGAACATACGTTGGAAGGCCCACTGCGTCCACTTATAATAGATGGGATCGCAAGTGCGGACCTCTCTGTCCCAATCGAAACAGAAGCCGATCTTATCCAACTGCGAGCGATAACGGTCGATATTCTCAAAAGTGGTCTTCTCAGGGTGCTGGCCTGTCTGGATAGCGTATTGCTCAGCAGGCAGTCCGTAGGCATCATAGCCCATCGGGTTCAGTACGTTGAAGCCCTGCTGACGCTTGTAGCGGGCGTAGATATCACTGGCGATATAGCCAAGCGGATGACCCACATGCAAGCCTGCTCCTGATGGATAAGGGAACATATTGAGCACATAGAATTTCTTCTTGTTCTGGTCCTCTATCACGCGATAAGTGCCATTTTCCACCCATCGCTTCTGCCATTTCTGTTCGATTTCTCTGAAATTGTAATCCATTGTTGTATTTTATTTAAATCGTTTCCGTACATTATCTTTTGGGCTGCAAAGGTACGAATAAGTAAGCAGACTGCCAAATAATCGCCCAAAAATTTGGTACATTTGCTTTTTCTGCTTACCTTTGCCGCCATGAAAATGCAAATAAGACAGATTTGGATTGCTCTACTTCTTGCGCCTCTGATGCTGATGGCGCAGGAGACAACGATACTTAAACAGCGTAAATTTCCCAAGACGGTGCCTGCAGGAAACTATAGTGGTATCGCCTGGTTGGGAGGCTTGAAATATGCTGTGGCGAACGATAAATCGCCAACAACGGGCTTTTATCTGATGGATATCCTGACAGACAGTATTACGGGCGAATTATTGTCTGTGCGTTTGGATACATTTCTGACTTGTGGCCAACCAACTCGCGATGAGGAAGGTGTCTGCTATATGCCTCAGAACCAGACAGTTTTCGTGAGTGGGGAGAGAGACCAGGAAATTCTGGAATTTAACCTCCAAGGTCAGTTGACGGGCAGAAAGCTGAATATCCCTGAAGTGTTCAAGACGGCTTATTCGAATCGAGGTTTCGAGGCCCTCACTTATCAGCAAAAGACGCATCGTTTCTGGACCACTTCTGAAAGTACGTTGCAGGCTGATGGAGACAAGCCAACGATCGACAAGAAAATCAAGAACCGTCTGCGCTTTCAGTCTTTTGGTGATGACTTGCAGCCCAAAGAGCAATATTGGTATGAGACTGATTCAGCCATTGTCAAAAAGCGCAAAGGTACCAGTATTATGGGAGTTGGAGGTTTGGCAGCACTCGATGATGGTAGGATTGTGGTGCTCGAACGAGAGTTGTATTTCCCCAAAAAGCAGATTGGCTCGTATTGTCTTGTCAAACTTTACGTCGTTAATCCCTCTCAGCAACAGCCTGGTGAATTGTTGAATAAAACTTTACTGACAACGTTCCGTACGAAATTCAATATCACGCGCCATAATTTTGCTAACTATGAAGGCATCTGTGTAGGGCCTAAATTGGCTGATGGCCGCCAAATCCTTCTCCTCATCTGCGACTCACAGAACCAGTATAAAGGCGTCATGAGAGATTGGTTCAAGCCCATTATTTTGCCAACAATCACAAAATAAATCTACGAGAAGATGTTACATTTTTACTATCTGTTATTCCTATTGGCGCTCGTCTTGATATTAGCAGTATTCTTGTTTCTTTCCCGCAGACGATTGAAAAGAACCAATGCGATGCTTGAAACGAGTTATAATGTTCTGGAGATGAGCAATAATGAATTGTTGGAGGCAAACCAGGAACTGATAAAGGCGAATGCTCGTGCTGAGGAGTCGTCGAAAATGAAGACAAACTTTATCCAGCAGATATCCCACGAGATACGTACTCCGTTGAATATCCTCAGTGGTTTTACGCAGCTTATCACATCGCCTGATATCGAGTTGGATAAAGAGGAGTTGGATAAGATAAATAAAGATATCGTGGAGAATACCGAACGTATTACTCGTCTTGTCAACAAGATGCTGGAACTCAGCGATGCCAGCAGTTGTGCTGTCATAGAGCGAAACAATGTTGTACCAGCACTTCAGGTTGCTGCTGAGGCAATCGACACAATTGGTTTCTCTAATCCACAAGGCTTCGATTTCGACTTTCAGCTTTCGCCTGATGCAGAGGCAGTTAACTTGCAGACAAATTTGCGTTCTGCTGTGCGGGCTCTGACGCTGATACTGGACAATGCGCGTAAGTTCGCTTCAAAAGAGAGACCTCTGAAGATCGTGCTTCGTTTGTCGGTTGTCGATGATAAGGTGGAATATGCTGTGGAGGATAATGGTATTGGTGTTCCGTCAGAGGAGTCAGAACATATTTTCGAAGAGTTCGTTCAGCTTGATGAGTTCTACGAAGGCACAGGCATTGGTCTAACTGTAGCTCGCAGCATCGCCCGTCGTCTAGGTGGAGATATCGTGCTTGATACTACCTATCATTCAGGCTCAAGATTCGTCTTTTCTTTGCCGAAGTTATAGTTACTTACCTACTAGAAAAATAGTAAATAGTTTTTCTTTTTCTTGCCGGTATCGGCAAAATTTTGTATCTTTGCAGCAGAAATCGGCACTAAAACTTGCCGATAGATAGAAATATGGCGTATATATCAGTTATTCAGTTTGCAGAGAAATATGGCATTTCTGAGCGCACGGCTCGTAACTATTGTGCTCAGGGAAAGATAGAGGGAGCATTCCTGACAGGAAAGACTTGGAACATTCCTGCTGATGCCGTTTTGCCCAAAAGAGTGACATCAAAGGAAAAGATTTCTCCTCTACTGACAGCCTTGAGAGAACAGAAGGCATCAAAGTTGAAGGGCAGCATTTATCATCGTACTCAAATCGATCTGACCTATAACTCTAACCATATCGAGGGCAGTAAATTGACTCACGATCAGACGCGATACATTTTTGAGACGAATACGATTGGTATAACGGATAGTGCTATCAATGTGGATGATATCGTAGAGACCATTAATCACTTTCGCTGTATTGACTTTATCATCGACCACACTGAAGAGCGACTGACGGAGACTTTTATCAAACATATCCATTTGCTGCTGAAGACAGGTACATCGGATAGTCGCAAGGATTGGTTTGTAGTAGGTAACTATAAGTGTTTGCCAAATGAAGTGGGAGGTCAAGAAACTTGTCCTCCAGAGGAGGTGCATAAGCGAATGAAGACTTTGCTGGTGAATTATAACCACAATCGCCAGAAATCACTCGAAGATATTCTCGACTTTCATGTCCGCTTTGAGCAGATTCATCCTTTCCAAGATGGTAATGGAAGGGTTGGACGCTTGCTGATGTTTAAAGAATGTCTTGCAAATGATATTGTTCCCTTCATCATTACAGACGAGCTGAAAATGTTCTATTATCGTGGCCTCAGAGAATGGGGGCATATTAACGGCTATCTGACTGATACTTGCCTTACAGCCCAAGATCAATATAAGGACTTGCTCAAGTACTTCAAGGTCGCTTATTAACGTTATAATTCCCCGTTTCCCCGTTTCTCCCTTATTTTAACTGAGAATAATGCTCTTTTATGGATTGAACTATCCTCGCTATGAGATAGCAGTATTCTTACTATGGGATTGCAGTATTCTCGTTTTTTATTACAAAATCGCGTCTCTTGAAATGACGCCTGAATAATACATGTTTTCGTGCCTCCCTATGAAACACTCGTTTCCTGCCTATGAAATTTTTGTTGTCTGCCTAAGCCGCAAAAACTGCCTAGTATGGCCTCAGAAGAGATTCTTAAAAATGCTCTTTGAAAATAACGTACACTTGCCTTTGTTTCTTTCCATGCAGTTGTTGCGTTGCAACTTACTTATAAATCATAATTGCTCTTTTCTTCATAGGTAAACGACCGTCTGGTTTTCGTCGGATATATTTACGTATGGTACTATCCTTGAGTAAAAGATTCGCCCTGTCAACATCGTTAATCATAGAAACATCCAACTTTCCATTTCTGTTCATGACGATATATCTGCCTTGGACTTTCTTCCCGACATAAGATGAGTCGAAAAACGGAGGTATAGTGTCCTCAAGATAATATCTGACAGTCGACACACTGACTTTGCTGCTATTGTCGTTGAAAGCAGAATCTATCATTATGCTGTCAAGAAAAGTATAAGTTCTTCTTATCCCTGAAGGCAGATCTTGTTCCTGCCACGCGTCTCCTTTCAAATCATCAGAAGTGATGAGAGCTGGATAAGGATCAACCCGACGAAGAACTGTTGTGTCACGATTGTCCACAAGGTAAAGTCTGGTTGGAGTAAGCATATATATTTCCACGCATCGGGTTTCGCCAGTCGGTCTTTTTTCTACGAGATACCGGCCGGAAGTCCTTTTGCCAACCTTGGATTTATCAAATCTTACTGCCATATTAACAGAAAGATAATAATCCATCTTGTAGCAGGATTTTGAGATACGATTGCCAGACTTTTCTTCAATGATCTCGCTATCTATAATGTCATCATAAAAGATCGTTGACCGATAAAACCTCATCCATGTCTTTGTATTCTTGGCATTCCTTTCCCGTAGCCAACAGGTTCCAACGAGCTGGTCTGAGGAGAAATCGCCAATCACCTCCTTGTCATCTTCCTGCGACTTGCTTTGCTGTTCCCTATTTGTACAGCAAGGCAAAATGGCAATGACGAAAATCAAGATGATAATTTTATGGATATTCATTATTAATTCTTATTTCCTTTCTTCCGTATTTTTGGTAGCATCTGGCCGATTGGGGAGCCTTCTCTAAAAAATCCACCAGGATTCATCCTTTCAGGTATTTTAATTGAAACGACCAGATTGTTACCTTCCCCAGGGAAATCCCCTTCGATGATTCTAATGGTATCTCCTGCTTCTACCTTGCTTTTAAAAGATAACAGCAAAAGCTTTTTTCCATAGACTTTCCGATCCTTTATTTTCCTAAAGTCATTGCGTTCGACCATTTCCAGACGACGTATCTTGCAAGGTTTATCTCCATTAAGGACTTTCCATTTACTAACATCGATATGGGCAGTGGTGTCTGTAAAGAACAACTGGAAAAAATCCATTCTCTTAGTAGGTTCGAGGGATGCCAATTCAAAGTCTGTATCAGTTATGGCAGGGGAATTGCATTCGTAGCTAATGCAATTTTTATCCACGAAACGCGGAGGAGTACAACAAGATTCGATAAGATGTGTTGATAACAATAATATGAAAACCTTCCAATATCCTTCCGTCTTATACATAATCTCAGTTTAGGTTTCAGTAGGGAGCAAAGCCTCAACGCTTGTAATGAAGTTTGTAGAGAGTGGTGCCATTTCTAAAACTTCGGCTTCTGTGACTTCGGCTACGCTATTGTAGTCTGCTTTCATTCTCAGTTGGATCATACGAGAAAAGAAGCGCCCGTATTTCCTATCGAGTTTCTCCATTCCCGTAGGTGACATCAGATAGTCGTTTACAGAATGAATTTCAATTGATCGTTCTTGCAATCTTGTAATAGCAATATCAATATTCTTGAGGGTCTCATAGACCATTGCTATATTATCAGTAGACTCGAACTCCATACTTTTGTATTTGCTGTTTAAACAATTGGTTCATGTTGTCCCTCATGCGCACTACATCTACGGAACAACCTAATAACTCTTGGAGATAGACTTTTACACCAGCCTGTTTAAATAGGTTGGGTTTCATTTCCACACACACGTCAACATCGCTACCTTCCTTTTGTTCGTTTCTGGCAACGGAACCAAAAAGAAGCATAGAACTCACTCCGTAGTGCTCACTTAAGTACTCACGGGTGGACCTTAATTTTTCTATCGTCTGTGCTTTATCTAACATAAATGTAATTTGCAATCTGTGGGCAAAGATAAGGATTATTTCTGAAATAAACAAGGTTTATGGATAATAAATGTTATTTTTCCTAAAGAATTTGGTGGTTTGCAAAGAAAGTCGTATCTTTGTGGCTTGAAATTTATTCATTACTAACAAATAATTCAATTACAAAATGAAGAATGTACCTGTAATTAAGATCGGTATCGTGGCTGTTAGCCGCGACTGTTTCCCTGAGTCACTGGCAGTTAACCGTCGTAAGGCTGTGATTGCTGAGTATGAAAAGAAGTTTGGTAAGGAAGGCATTTACGAGTGTCCTATCTGCATCGTTGAGAGTGAGATTCACGCTCAGCAGGCTCTCGAGGACGTTCAGAAGGCCGGCTGTAACGCTCTCTGCGTTTACCTGGGCAACTTCGGTCCTGAAATCTCTGAGACCATGATTGCTGACTGGTTCAAGGGCCCATCGATGTTTATCGCTGCTGCTGAGGAGACTCAGAAGGACCTGATTGACGGTCGTGGCGATGCTTACTGCGGCATGCTGAATGCCAGCCAGGCTCTGAGCCTGCGCAAGACTCGCGCTTATATCCCTGAGGAGCCTGTAGGTGACGCTGCCCAGTGCGCTGAAATGATCCATGAGTTCCTGCCCATCGCTCGTGCTATCGTAGGTCTGCAGAACCTGAAGATCATCAGCTTCGGTCCTCGTCCTAACAACTTCCTGGCTTGTAACGCTCCTATCCGTGCCCTCTATGACCTCGACGTGGAGATTGAGGAGAACTCAGAGCTTGACCTGCTCGAGGCTTTCCAGAAGCATCAGGGCGACCCACGTATCGACGATGTGGTGAAGGATATGGCTGCTGAGCTCGGCACTGGTAACAAGATTCCTTCTGTTCTGCCTAAGCTCGCTCAGTATGAGCTGACATTGACAGATTGGATCGAAGGTCATAAGGGCTCACGTCAGTTCGTGGCAATGGCCAACAAGTGCTGGCCTGCATTCCAGACCATGTTCGGCTTTGTTCCCTGCTATGTGAACAGCCGTCTGACGGGTCGTGGTATTCCCGTAGCTTGCGAGGTGGATATCTATGGCGCTCTGTCTGAGTACATCGGAACCTGCATCACTCAGGATGCTGTGACACTGCTCGATATCAACAACTCTGTTCCTACCGATATGTTCGAAGAGAGCATCAAGGGCAAGAAGTTCGCTTGCGACAGCTACACAGAGAAGGAGATCTTCATGGGCTTCCACTGTGGTAATACTGCTTCTTCTAAGGTTTGCAACTGCCAGATGTGCTTCCAGCGCATTATGGCCCGCGCTCTGCCTGTAGAGGTAACAAACGGTACTCTCGAGGGTGACCTGAAGCCAGGCTTGGCAACCGTCTATCGTCTGCAGTCTACAGCTGACACTAAGCTGCGCGCTTACATCGCTCAGGGTGAGATTATTCCTGTGGCTACTCGTTCGTTCGGTTCTATCGGTATCTTCGGTATCAAGAACATGAGCCGCTTCTATCGTCACGTCCTCATCGAGAAGCACTATCCGCACCACGCAGCTGTGATGTTCGAGCACGCTGGTAAGTATCTCTGGGAGGTGCTGAAGTATATGGGTATCCCCGTTGAGGAAATCGACTACAACTTCCCGAAGGGTGACTACTATCCAACAGAGAATCCGTTCGCATAAATCATACGAACCTGGACAGACAGCCCGCCTACATTTTGACGAGGCGGGCTGTTTTTCAGTTGATTATCCTAACATTAGTAACTTTAATAAATATTGCTTATGAATAAAATTTTACGCAATTCTTTCGTGGCCTTGATGGCAATGTTGATGGGAAACGCCTTTGGTCAGGGTACTACATTTGACTTTGACAATGATTATGCTACGTTGTTCCCTACTCTTGCTGGTACTTCGTCTGGTTCTAATGAAACTTATGTTGGAGATGGTGACTTTAAGGAAGCTACAACATCTACAGCGATTAATGGTTTTACAGTAACAGTATCTGCTGCTGACGAGGGTGTGAAAAATGCCAATCGTATTTGGAGTAGTGCTCCCCGTCTGCGCTTGTATTCCGGTTCCCTCACTATTACTGGTAAGGGTATTAAGAAGATTGAATTTACTCATAAAGCAGGCAATTTCAACTTCACTACAGAGACAGGTAAACTTGAGGAAAACATTTGGACTGGTGAGGCTGACGAGGTTGTCTTTAAGTGCAGCAAGAATACCCAGATTAACAAGATTGTCATCAATGGTGATGGTGGCAATGACAATCCTGGTTCTCAGACTTCAGACGAAGCAAAGAAGGTGACAATTGCTGAGTTTAATGCTGCTGCTGAGAGCAACGACGTATGGTATCAGTTGACTGGTATTGTTAAAAACCTGAATGATGGTGACCAATATGGTAACTTCGACCTTGAGGATGAGACAGGTTCTGTTTATGTCTATGGCGTCCTGTCAGAAAAGGGTGGTGAGAAGAAGAAGTTCCAGGAGCTTGTCGAAGCCAAAGGCATTAAGAATGGTGACAAGTTGACCATTATTGGTAATCGCGGTTCTTATAATGACAAGATTGAAGTGTTGAATGCCTACTTTGTCAGTGTAGAGTCTGGCAGTGATACACCCGATCCTGATCCTCAGCCTCAGGTAACGACCGCTACTTGTGCAGAGATTCTGGCAGGTACTGATGGAACGGTTTATCGTGTGACAGGTAAGTGCGTGGAAATTGCAAATACCGTATACGGCAACTGGTACCTCGAGGATGCAACAGGTAAGCTCTACATTTATGGTACGCTTGACAAGGATGGTAATGCAGGTAAGAACAACTCCATCGATGTTTGGGGTATCGAGGTTGGCGATGAGCTGACTGTAGAAGGTGAGCGTACGACCTATAAGGAAACGGTAGAGTTGAAGAATGTGAAGGTTATTGAAATCAAGAAAGGTGCTGCTGAAGGCGCTCAGGTTTGGGATTTCACAAAGTGGAGCGATGCTACTGTTGCTAATCTGAAGGCTGATGCTGCTGCCAGCAAGACCTCTGGATGGAGCGACGTAGAGAAGAAGGCCGACGCTGAGGCTGGTGCCGATCCTACAGAGGCCTCTAAGGACAACTGCTTCTGGCTCCAGTTGGAAGCAGCACCTGCTGACGGTGCTCTAACAGCAAACGGAGTTGTGATTGAGGAGCTGAAGGGTCTGAAGTTTGATGCAGAATATGCTGCTAAGCGTTCTTTGGCTATCGCTGTCAATTATCCTTCTACTTCGCTGGGTGACTATGCTGGTCCTGCTTACCTCTGGCTTGGTGGTGGTGGTAGCAAGCAGTCGTGCCCATGCTTCACTATCCCTGATGTAAAGGCTGGTTCAAAGATTACCTTCGAAATGGAGTCTCACAAGCCTTCAGATGCCCGTGGTATTGGTCTTTATAAGAACAGCTATGAGGAAGCAAACCTGATTGGTGAGCAGTTCAAGCCCACAGCAAAGGCAACGAACACTTGGGATATCACCGAGGATTGCGACGTAGTGGTTTGGAACACCAGTGGCTGCCACATCTATAAGATTGAGGTGACATCAGGTGCTGATGGCATTCAGGCTGTGAAGACCGTTAAGTCTGGTAATGGCTTTATCTACAACCTCGCTGGTCAGCGCGTCGACGCTAACTATAAGGGTGTTGTAATTAAGAACGGCCAGAAGATGATTCAGAAGTAATCATTCTCCCCTACCCTTTTTGGGGAAATCATAAAACAAACTCTCCCTGTGGATTCGTTCTGCAGGGAGTTTTATTTTTCATGCAAAAACGATGCAATCATTTTGCCATTTCGGAAAATCTTCGTAACTTTGTCGCTCAAATAAAGAAAGAGAAAAGATGGCAAAGAAAGACGGGGAACTTACCCCGATGATGAAGCAGTTCTTCGACCTGAAGGCGAAGCACCCAGATGCGGTGCTGCTGTTCCGTTGTGGCGACTTCTACGAGACCTATTGCGAGGATGCTGTAACGGCTGCGAAGATTCTTGGTATCACACTGACACACAGGAATAACGGTTACAACAAGGGCGACGAGATGGCTGG
Source organism: uncultured Prevotellaceae bacterium (assembly GCA_902785945.1). GTDB lineage: Bacteria > Bacteroidota > Bacteroidia > Bacteroidales > Bacteroidaceae > Prevotella. Next base: position 19,046 of record CADAAR010000011.1, on the reverse strand, counting down.
TTTCCCCCATCACGCTCTTGATACCTATCTGCCAAAACTCGTCAGAGCTGGTAAACGTGTGGCCATCTGCGACCAGCTCGAAGACCCCAAACTCACGAAGAAGCTCGTCAAGCGAGGCATCACGGAACTGGTGACGCCTGGTGTGGCGCTTTCTGACAATGTGCTGAACTATAAGGAGAACAACTTCCTGGCTGCTGTGCATTTCGGAAAAGTGGCTTGTGGTGTCGCTTTCTTGGATATCTCCACTGGAGAGTTTCTGACGGGTGAGGGTACTGTCGATTATGTAGAGAAACTGCTGGCGAATTTCTCGCCTAAGGAAGTGCTCTTTGAGCGAGGCAAGAAGCAACAGTTTGAGCAGAGGTTTGGCAATAAGTTTTTTACTTTCGAACTCGATGACTGGGTGTTTACAGACCAGACAGCCAGACAAAAGCTGCTGAAACATTTCCACGTGAAGAACCTCAAGGGCTTTGGTGTCGATCATCTTCAAAACGGTGTTATTGCCTCTGGCGCCATCTTGCAATATCTCGAACAGACACAGCATACACAGATAGGACATATCACATCTATCTCGCGTATCGAAGAAGATAGATATGTACGACTGGATAAGTTCACGATCCGCAGTCTGGAATTGCTTCATCCGATGCAGGATGATGGCAAGTCTCTGTTGGATGTCATCGACAAGACGGTGAGCCCTATGGGAGGCCGACTGCTGCGTCGCTGGTTGGTGTTTCCTCTGAAAGATGAAAAGCCCATCAACGAGCGCTTGGACATCGTGGAGTATTACTATCGCGAGCCCGATTTCCGTCAGTGTATCGATGAGCAGATTCATCGCATTGGCGATTTGGAACGTATCATCTCGAAAGTGGCAGTAGGTCGCGTATCGCCTCGTGAAGTGGTGCAATTAAAGACGGCTCTGCAAGCCATCCAGCCCATCAAGACCGCCTGTCAATATGCAGACAATGAGGCCTTAAAACGGGTAGGGGAGCAGTTGAATCTTTGTGAGACCCTGCGCGACAGAATTGAAAAGGAAATCCAGAATGATCCACCACAATTAGTAGCCAAGGGAGGCGTGATTCGCGACGGGGTGAATGCAGAACTCGACGAATTGCGAAGTATTGCTTATAGCGGAAAGGATTATCTGCTGAAAATTCAGGAGCGCGAGGCTGCAGAAACAGGTATTTCCTCGCTGAAGATAGGCTATAACAATGTGTTTGGTTATTACCTCGAAGTGCGCAATACCTATAAGGATCAGGTGCCAGCAGAGTGGGTGCGCAAGCAAACGCTGGCTCAGGCGGAGCGCTATATCACGCAGGAACTGAAAGAATACGAAGAGAAGATTTTGGGCGCTGAGGATAAGATTCTGTCGTTGGAGGCCAAACTCTTCAATGACCTGATTCTGGGCATGCAGGAGTATATCCCGCAGATTCAGATCAATGCGAACATCATCGCCCATCTCGATTGCCTGCTGAGCTTTGCGAAGGCTGCTGAGGAGAATAAATATGTACGTCCTGTAATTGATTCTACGGAGGTCATCGATATCAATCAAGGCCGTCATCCTGTGATTGAGAAAGAGCTGCCTCTTGGGGAGCGTTATGTGCCTAATGATATCCTGCTCGACAATGAGCGCCAGCAGATTATCATTATTACTGGTCCGAATATGGCTGGTAAATCGGCGCTGTTGCGTCAAACGGCGCTGATAGTACTACTCGCCCAAATAGGTTGTTTCGTGCCCGCAGAGGCCGCGAGAATCGGTCTCGTGGATAAGATATTCACCCGTGTGGGAGCCTCAGACAATATTTCCTTGGGAGAATCTACCTTTATGGTGGAAATGACGGAGGCTTCGAATATCCTTAATAATGTGTCTTCCCGTTCGCTGGTGCTCTTCGATGAATTAGGACGAGGAACTAGCACCTATGATGGTATTTCCATCGCTTGGGCGATTGTGGAGTATCTTCATGAGAATGCCAAAGGTCATCCTCGTACGCTCTTTGCAACGCACTATCACGAACTGAACGAGATGGAGAAAAATTTCTCTCGCATCAAGAACTATAATGTCTCAGTAAAGGAGGTTGATGGCAAGGTGATTTTCCTGCGTAAATTAGAGCGGGGTGGGAGTGAGCACTCGTTTGGTATCCATGTGGCAGAGATTGCGGGTATGCCTCGCTCAATCGTGAAGCGTGCTAACGTGATTTTAAAGCAGCTGGAGGCCGAAAATGCTTCCGTAGGCAGCGTTGGTAAGCCCACAGCAGAAATCGCCGCTTCTCGCGAAGGTATGCAGCTCTCGTTCTTCCAGCTTGATGATCCCGTGCTTTGCCAGGTTCGCGATGAAATCCTGGGCCTCGATGTGAACAATCTCACGCCCCTCGAAGCCCTCAATAAGCTTAACGACATCAAGAAAATCGTCTCTGGCAAATAAGTGTATCTTATCACAAAATAAGCGCCATTTCCCAAATGAGAAGTGGCGCTTATTTTTTTGTTACTTGACGCTTATTATTTGTAGGGATTGATAAAGTCGATGCGGATGTTATATCTCAACCGTGAGATTTTTCCATTTTGCTTACCAGGAACCCATTTCGGCATCTTCTTAATGACGCGATAGGCCTCCTTGGCGAAGAGTTTGGCGAATTGCTCCTTCAACTCTTTCTGCTTGGATTCCGTCTCCTGCGAGAACTTAGTTGTATTGAAGCGGTTTATCTTGCAGTCGCGGGCGGAAATGTCTGATAATGAGCCGTCTTCGTTGACAAAGAAAGTCATGATCACTTGTCCCTCAACTGCGTAGTCATGCGCTGCATCAGGATACTGCACATTCTTATCGAGAAATTGCATCAGCGCTTTCTTCCCGCCAGGGAATTGGGGAGAATTCTCATATTCACCGTAATAAATATTCGTTCCTATCGTGTTGTTTTCAACGCGAATGCTGTCTGCGTTTTGTGCTACTGCACCCACCGTCAGGGCTGCAAGCAGGATGGAAATAAACGCTCTTTTCATATTCTTTTAAGCTACTTTCTTGGCTCTTATCATACAATAGACACCAATGATGATAAAGGGAATCGAGAGGATTTGTCCCATGTCGAGTGGGAGAGTGGCCTCGAAGGCTTCCTGGATTTCCTTGGTGTACTCGATAAGGAAGCGGAAGGTGAAGATATAGGTCAGACAGAAGCCGAAATACCAGCCTGTGCCGATCTTCTCAGGCATCTTCTTGTGGAGCGCCCACATGATAAAGAAGAGTAGGGCGTAGGCGATAGCTTCGTAGAGCTGGCCAGGATGGCGAGGCATAGAATCGACCTTCTCGAAGATAAAGGCCCAGGGAACGTCTGTAATCTTACCGATAATCTCTGAGTTCATCAGGTTGCCCAAGCGGATGAAGCAGGCCGTTGTTCCTGTAGCGATGGCGATATTGTCGAGTACCGTCCAGATGCTGAGTTTCGTTTTGCGGACATAGAGCCAGAGAGCAATCATCAGACCTAAGGTTCCACCATGCGAGGCCAGGCCAGCATAACCTGTTGGGAAGAAGCCAAATGTCTCGCCCCACCAGCTTCCGTTATTGCCGATGTGGATAGGCAGCAACATTTCCACAATGCCTTGCCACGAGGTCAGAAAGTCTTGTGGCTGATAGAAGAGACAATGGCCCAGACGAGCACCAATTAAGATGCCGAAAAAACAGTAGATGAAGAGGGGATCGAAGAGCTCGTCTTTAATCTTCTGTTCTTTGTAAAGGCGCTTTACTACGAAATAAGCTAATGCCAAACCGATGATCCACATCAGCCCATACCAGCGCACCACAATGAACGACAAGCGGAATGCCACCAAGTCCGGATTCCAGACGATAAAATTCAGCAAGTCTATCATAGCTTATACGTTGAATCTAAAGTGCATGATATCACCGTCCTGGACGATGTAGTCCTTGCCCTCGACAGCGAGTTTTCCGGCCTCGCGGACAGCTGCTTCAGAGCCATACTGGATATAGTCGTCGTACTTGATGACCTCTGCACGGATAAAGCCCTTTTCGAAGTCGGTGTGGATGACACCAGCACACTGAGGCGCCTTCCAACCTTTCTTATATGTCCAGGCCTTCACCTCCATTTCACCAGCAGTGATGAACGTTTCGAGATTCAGCAGAGCGTAAGCCTTTTTAATCAGGCGATTCACACCACTCTCTTCGAGGCCCAATTCCTCAAGGAACATCTGCTTATCCTCGTAGCTCTCAAGTTCTGCGATATCCTCTTCTGTCTTGGCAGCGATGATCATTGTCTCAGCGCCTTCTTCCTTGGCCAGCGCCTCTACTTTCTTGGTGAAGTCGTTACCGTCTTTGGCATCGGCCTCGCCCACGTTGCAGACATAGAGCACAGGCTTCGATGTCAGCAGGAAGAGATTACGGGCACAATCCTGCTCGTCTTTCGATTCGAACTCCACGATACGGGCGTTCTTACCCTGTTCCAGCACCTCTTTATAGGCTTTCAGCACCGTTACTTCTATCTTCGCATCCTTATTACCAGCAGCAGCTGCCTTCTCTGTCTTGGCGAGACGGCTCTCGATGGTCTCGAGGTCCTTCAATTGCAGCTCCGTATCGATGATTTCCTTGTCGCGGATGGGGTCGATGGTGCCGTCTACGTGGGTGATATTCTCGTCCTCGAAACAGCGCAACACATGAATAATTGCATCCGTTTCGCGGATATTTCCCAAGAACTTATTGCCCAAGCCTTCGCCCTTTGAAGCGCCCTTCACGAGGCCAGCGATATCTACGATTTCACAAGTTGCAGGTACGATACGGCCTGGATGAACGAGTTCTGCGAGTTTTGTCAGACGCTCATCGGGAACGGTGATCACACCCACGTTGGGCTCAATCGTACAAAACGGAAAGTTTGCTGCCTGTGCCTTTGCACTCGAGAGGCAGTTAAACAAGGTGGACTTGCCCACATTCGGCAGTCCTACAATACCACATTTTAATGCCATTTTCTTCTATAAACGTTTATTTCGGGTGCAAAGGTACGAAATTATTTCTATCTTTGCAACTTTTTGCATCGTTTGTGCGTCAAACAGACAAAGTGAAACCCAAAAAAGAGAAAGAATATGAAGACTTATTTGTTATTATCGTTGTTGGCAGTGTTACTTTCAGTAAATGGATGTAATGTGAAAATTGGTGAGGGTGGTGATATTGTCGAACCCAGTGAAAAAATTGTCAAGGCGAAGTATCCGCAGGCTGCTTTTGACAAGGTCGACAACCATGTGGTAGGTACGATTCAGTTGGTGCAGAGCAATCAGAGTCGTGTGACACTCTCTGCTCCTGAGAACTATATCGAGTACTTTGAGTTTGAGAACAAAGACGGTAAGTTGAATATCAATTACACTAAGAAGAGCGTGAATATGAGTGCGAACGACGTGATGATTATCATCTACACACCCAACCTCAGTGAAATAAGGAATTCGGGTGCTGCTGATATCCATCTTGACAGTCTGAATACTGGTGAATTCAAGGTTATCAATTCTGGCGTAGGCTCGTTCGAGTTGAACCAAATCAACGCTAAGAAGATCGATGTTTCGTGCAGTGGTGTAGGCAGCATTAATATCGATGGTCAGACGGATGAGGCTGAATACTCTTGTTCTGGCGTAGGTGGCATCCACGCTCAGGAAATGAAGGCCCGCGATGTGAAAGCCAAAGTGAGTGGAGTAGGGGGCATCGATTGTTTCGCTTCAGACTATATCAACGGACGTGTTACAGGTGTTGGAAGCCTCAATTATGCAGGCCATCCAGAAAAGAAAGACCTGCATCACAACATGACAGGCGGCATCAATGAAATATAAATAAAAGGTCAGGTTTTATCGCCTGACCTTTCTTATTTAATGGGCTTCGAGCCAGTTCTCTCCAAAGCCAGAATCAGCCACAAGAGGGACACTTAAGGGGAAGGCTTTCTGCATCTCTTCGATGACGATGGCCTCCACCTTTTCTTTTTCCTCAGGATAGACGCTGAAGTTGAGTTCGTCGTGTACTTGGAGAATCATCTTACTCTTGATGCCCTCTTTTTTGAAACGCTCGTGGATATGAATCATTGCCACCTTAATGATATCAGCAGCAGTGCCCTGAATGGGGGCATTGATGGCGTTGCGCTCAGCAAAACCACGGACTGTGGCATTGTGTGAGTTGATATCTGGCAGATAGCGACGACGTCCGAATAGGGTAGTGACATAGCCCTTTTGACGGGCCACTTCCTTCGATTTCTCCATATAGTCGTGCACCTGTGGGAAGGTGGCGAAATAGCCATCAATCAGCATCTTGGCTTCATCGCGAGGGATATCCAGACGTTCTGCCAAACCAAAGACGGTGATGCCATAGATGATACCGAAGTTGGCGCGTTTCGATTTGGTTCGTTCATCGCGCGTCACTTCTTCGATAGGTTTCTTATAGATATTCGCTGCTGTGGCTGCGTGGAGATCCTTGCCCTCCTTGAAGACCTCTATCATCTGAGGATCCTTTGAGAGATGGGCCATAACTCTCAATTCTATCTGTGAATAGTCTGCTGAAAAGAACAGACAACCATGCTCAGGGATAAAGGCCTTTCTGATTTCCTTACCGTCCTCACCTCGGATGGGGATATTTTGCAAGTTCGGATCGCTGCTTGAAAGGCGTCCTGTGGCAGTAATAGTCTGATTAAACGAGGTATGGATATGACCTGTGCGAGGATTAATCAGTTTAGGCAAAGCATCGATATAGGTGCCGATGAGTTTCTTTAAGCCTCTGTGTTCCAAAATGTCTGCCACAATCTCATGCTTATTTCGTAGCTGCTGAAGCACCTCCTCAGAAGTGACGTATTGGCCAGTTTTGGTCTTCTTGGCTTTCTCAACAATCTTGAGTTTGTCGAAGAGTATCTCACCTACTTGCTTAGGCGATGCAATATTAAATTGTCCCCCAGCGAGTTCATAGATCCGTGCCTCAATCTCGTTCATACGAGCTGTAAATTGTTTTGACGTTTCTGCCAACGATGCCGTATCCAGACAAACACCATTCATTTCCATCTCTGCGAGCACAGGCATCAAAGGCATCTCGATATTATAAAAGAGGTCTTCGCACTCGAACTTCTTCAGTTCGGGTTCCAGCTTGTTCTTCAGGCGCAGGGTGATATCTGCATCTTCAGCTGCATACTCGTAGACATGAGAGGGTAGGAGATCGCGCATCGATTTCTGGTTTTTACCCTTGGGACCTATAAGCTCATCGATATGGATGGTCTGATAGTTTAGATAGATCTCAGCCATGTAGTCCATGTTGTGATGCAACTCGGGTTGGATGAGGTAGTGAGCAATCATCGTGTCCCACATCGGACCTGCCAGATGGATGTCATAGTTGCGAAGTACCTCGAGGTCGTACTTCAGATTCTGGCCGATTTTCAAAATCTGCTCGTTCTCGTAGACGTCTTTAAAGATATTAACAATTCGCAATGCTTCTTCACGATTTGCCGGAATCGGCACGTAGAAGGCCTCAAATTCCTTCACCGCGAAGCTCAAACCCACCAATTCTGCATCAATCGGTGAGGTCGAAGTGGTTTCCGTATCTAGACTGAGAATTTCGTTTGTCAAGAAATAATCATGAAGTTTCTGCAAATCTTCCTCATTTTCAACGAGTTTGTAATCGTGAGTCACTGTTTTTAGGCTCTCAAAACTCGAATTTTCGCTCAAATTCGCCCCGTCGGCAGGAAATTCTGCAAAGAGATCGAGTTGTCCGTTAACGGGAATTTGCGGTTTTTGGCTTTTTTTAAGAACTCGGTCTGCGAACGACTTCATCTCCAGTTCAGAGAGCAGACGACCTAATTCTTTCTCATCAGGGTCGACGAGTTTCAAATTTTCCATATCGAGTTCGATGGGCACATCCGTTTTAATGGTCGCCAGGAAGTAACTCATCTTAATATCCTCAACATGCTCCTCAACTTTTTCGCGAAGTTTGCCTTTGATTTCTGACGAACGGGCCAGTAACCCTTCGATGGAACCGAAGTCATTGATGAGTTTCACAGCCGTTTTCTCACCCACACCAGGACATCCAGGGAAGTTATCAGCCGAATCACCCATCAGCGCCAGCAGATCTATTACCGATTCTGTCGATGGAATGCCATATTTTTCACAGACCTCCTTAGGTCCCATTGTCTCATAACCACCTCCATGACGCGGTCGAAAGATCTTCACGTTGTCGCTTACCAACTGTCCATAGTCCTTATCTGGGGTCAGCATATAGGTCTCAATACCGTTGGAACCGGCTTTTTTTGCCAATGTTCCGATAACGTCATCAGCCTCAAAACCATCCACTTGCAAGATAGGGATACGGTAAGCCTTTAACAGATCCTTGATGATGGGCACAGCCTTGCGGATATCCTCTGGCGTTTCTTCACGCTGGGCCTTATACTCCGGAAAAGCCTCGCTGCGGAAGGTTGGACCATGAGGATCAAAGGCTACACCGATATGGGTTGGTTTTTCCTTAGTAAGCACCTCGTTGAGGGTATTCAGGAAGCCCATAATGGCACTCGTGTTCAGACCTTTCGAGTTGATTCGAGGGTTTTTGATGAACGCATAATAACTGCGATAAATGAGCGCATACGCGTCTAAAAGAAATAATTTCTGCATAACTTTCTTAATTTTCGGTGTAAAATTACATATTTTTCTTTGAAATCCAATGTATTTTTACTATTTTTGCATCGAAAAATATGTGTGAGATGGATTATTTGTCAATCATACGCAAGCCCATCGAGGGTGAGATGAACGACTTTGTGAGGTTGTTCAACGAGAGTTTGTCGCAAGGTGAAGGACTGCTGGATCAGGTACTTTCTCATATCCGTCAAAGAGGAGGAAAGCGCATGCGTCCGATGCTGATTCTGCTCTCTGCAAAGAACTTTGGAACTGTTTCAGATGTGACCCAGAATGCGGCTCTCGGACTGGAATTGCTGCATACGGCCAGTCTTGTTCACGACGATGTGGTCGATGAGAGTAGTGAGCGCAGAGGACAACCCTCGGTGAACGCTTCATATAATAATAAGGTGGCCGTACTCGTGGGCGATTATATCCTCTCCACAGCATTGCTTCGTGTGGCTCTTTCGAATAATCATAGAATCGTACAACATTTGGCAGAACTTGGACGAACACTCGCAGCAGGTGAGATTCTTCAACTTTCGAATATCTCGAACCAAGTAATCTCGGAAGAGGTTTATTATCAGGTGATTGACAAGAAGACGGCGGTATTGTTCGAGTCGTGCGCTGCGCTTGGAGCACTTTCTGTTGGCGTTTCTGAAAAGGAGATTGAGAAAGCAAAAAAGTTCGGACATAATATCGGTATGATTTTTCAGATTCGCGATGATATCTTCGATTATTATGATTCAAAGGAAATTGGTAAACCAACAGGTAATGATATGACTGAAGGAAAGTTGACTTTGCCTGTTATTTACGCATTGAATAACACCAATATGCCTGCTATGCAGACGTTGGCCAAGAAGGTAAAGGCGAGCACGATCAATCCTGACGAAATCGCTGTGTTAGTGGAGTTTACGAAGCAATACGGTGGTATCGATTATGCCGAGCGGAAGATGGAGGAGTTTGCAAAAGAGGCTCAGAAATATATCGATGAAAGCGTGAAACCTGAGCTGAAAGACGCCTTCTCCGCTTATCTTGAATACGTTATTCAAAGGAAATTATAAAGAAAGCCCTCGCAATCTGCGAGGGCTTTTTATTTAGAAGAACTTCGTTTCTACGCCAGTCAGTTCGCTTAGCAAGAGGTTTGCCAGTCGACTGGTACCCAAACGGAACAGCTCGTTGGTGAGCCATTTTTCGCCCAGGAGCTCTTTTACGATGGTGTAGTAGATCAATGCATCCATCACGGAATTAATGCCGCCAGCGGGCTTAAAACCAACCATTATGCCCGTTTCATCGTAGTATTCCTTGATGGCCTGACACATAACGTAGGCTGCTTCTGGCGTTGCACTGATCTTTTCCTTGCCTGTAGAGGTCTTGATATAATCAGCTCCAGAATACATCGCCAGCAATGAAGCCTTCTTGATATTAGCGCAAGAGCCTAAGTCGCCAGTTTCGAGGATGACCTTCATGGGCACTTCGCCACACGTCTCCTTCTGCTGCTGGATTTCGTCGCAAACGGTCTCGTAATCGCCGCTAAGGAACTCGCCCACGTGCATCACGATATCCACGTTCTCAGCGCCGTCGCGGATGGCTAAGCCTGTTTCTACGGTCTTCACCTCAATCAGGGCTTGAGAAGAGGGGAAAGCGCCACTCACGCAAGTGGGAATCACGCCCTCCACTTCCAGTGATTCACTTACCAGTTTGGTAAAGCGAGGGTAGGTGACAACAGTGGCCACATGAGGCATTTGCGGATATTCGTTGGCGAACTTGTTGACCTTCTCAACCAGCTGCAGCACACTCTCTGCGGAGTCCTGCGTGGTAAGGGTTGTCAGCTCGATGCTGCCGAACATGAAACGCTTCACTTCGGGTGTATCGTTCTGAGGTACTTTCTCTGCAATGATTTTCTTCACTGCTTCCTTCACTTCCTCGTCTGTTATCTCGAGGTTGTACTTGCCCAGAGCCTCTTCAATCTTGCTCTTTTGGGGCATCTCATGGTGATGATGATGTTCTGCCATAATCGTTTTATTTTAGCGTTAATAATAATGTTTTTATGCCATTAATTTCTTGTTGTGGATGTGGCGGAGAGAGTCGCGCTGGGTCTTCTTTTCGATGCTTTTTTCGAGCTCCTGAGTGAGGTCTACGCCCGTCTGATTAGCCAGACAGAGTAGCACCCAGAGCACATCGGCCATCTCTTCGCCTAAAGCCGCTTTGCCGTTGTCCTCGCCACGAGGATCCTCTGCCTTCCACGACTGATCGCCGTATCTGCGGGCCATGATTCTAGCCAGTTCGCCCACTTCCTCCGTCAGAACCGTCATATTCGTCAGTTCTGAGAAGTATCGCACGCCGTATTCCTTTATCCAGCGGTCTACCAATTCCTGTGTTTCTTTGATGGTCATCTCATTCGAATGATTAAAAACCACAATAGTGCAATCAAACAAAGCATGACGACGATATTCATACGGTTGTCACGCTGATACTCTTTCCAGTGAAAAGCCTTGTAAATCACGACCAAGAGCCACAATAATATACCAATGCTACAGGCCCAAATACCTGTAGTCAAACTCAAAAATCGGTGCATGATGCATCCGATAAACATGAGGATAACGCCTGATATTTCTATTTCCTTGAGATACTTTTTCATTCTAAACTAAGAAGTTTGGGACCCATAAAAATCAAAAGTAAGGCCCAGATAATGATGATAATAACCAATGTAGCTATCCATTCGTAATTCAACAGTTTGCTGTTCTTTTTCCATTTCGTCAATCCCCAGATAGGTATTATTGGCGAAAGGATCAGAAACACAATGATAATCCACCTCTTAATAGGAATTGGCAACAAGTTGAATGCAAACAATATGAGGCCTATGCATCCCCACTTGTAATATGGATTTTTGAAGAATTCCTTGGTGCTCATAGCTGCAGAATCAGAGTCCGAAGAGTGAGAGTCCGACGAGTACTAAGAAGGCGACGGAGATGTAATTCGATATCTTGTCGTTCTCCTTCCAGTGGATGATGGTCCAGATGCTCGAAAGGGTCATGATACCAAGGCCGATCCAAACAAGGATGCTGATACTCATAATGCGGCCCAGAATATAGCAAATCAGGGCTGCAAAGTTCACGTAATTCGTCAGTTGTCTTCTGTCCATAGTTATTCTTTGTTTTTAGTATCCATACAGATGGTTACAGGACCATCGTTGAGCAATTCAACTTTCATGTCAGCGCCGAATTCACCTGTGCCTACTTGCTTGCCTATGGCCTCGGAAAGCTGGGCGCAGAAGGCCTCGTAGAGTGGGATAGAGTGCTCGTGAGAGCCGGCTCTGAACCAGCTCGGACGATTGCCTTTCTTGTAGCTGGCGTAGAGCGTGAACTGACTGACCACAAGGGCCTCGCCGTTAACATCTAAGATGCTGCGGTTCATCACATCGTTTTCGTCACCAAACACACGCAGGTTGGCGATCTTCTTTACCAGCCAGTCTACGTCCTCCATTGTGTCCTCGTCGCAGATGCCCAGCAGGATCAGGTATCCTGGTCCTATCTGGCTTTTCACGCTGCCTTCGATGGTGACGCTGGCGTGGGTAACTCGTTGTATCACTGCTCTCATGTGTGCAAAGATACGAACTATTTTTTATTCTACCAAATCTTTTTTATTCTATTCACTCATATTGATATTTTGCCATCATTCACAATTCACAGTTTCACAGTTTATTTTCTATGGGGGTAGCCCCATGTAAAGATAGATTTCTATCTATATTTATATACATATTTATATATATTTAAATATAAATTAACACTCCCTGCACAAGTTTGGTGGGGTGGGGGCTCGAAATAAAACTGTGATACTGTGAATCTGTGAATGGCCCCTATTTTTGTGCCCTGCCTAAGGAACAAATTTTTCCCAGGCAGGGAACAATTGTTACCATTAATAGTAGTGTTTGCGGGCATTATGGCTAACGACGCTTTCCTTTTTCTTGTAACGTTCCTGCTTCAGAACAGCCAATTTACATAAATTAACAATCTGTTTTTAAAGTCCAATTAGTGCCGTTTAACTCCTGCAAACATGCCTTTTACCCGTATTAAACAGGTCGTTTAGCCGTAGTAAATGGCTCGTATTGTCTATTGCTGCAATAGGAGAGAACTATTCTCGCAATGAGATTGCAGTATTCTCTCTAAGGTTTTGCTACGTTCTTTTTATTGCTCAGAAAGGTGGAAATGGTCGTAGATAATCTTTGCTTTTGAGGGTCCAATGATAGCTTCCAGATCTTCCAGCGATGCGGCTTTGATTTGTTTGACCGTTTTAAGGCCATTTAGAAGCTCGTCACGCGTTTTGGGGCCGATGCCCTTGATGTCATCCAGCTCGGAGTGTAAAGCGCGCTTAGAACGCTTGTTTCGATGGAATTCGATAGCGAAGCGATGCACCTCGTCCTGAATCTTCGTGAGCACATGGAAGAGTTCTGAATCTGTCTTCAGGGCGACGTGAATGGGAGGGAACCCATAAAGTAGTTCGTTGGTGCGATGACGGTCGTCTTTTGCCAAGCCTGCAATGGGAATATCGAGCTCTAATTCGTCTTGAATCACCTCACGAATCACCTCCATTTGCCCCTTTCCACCATCGGCAATGATGAGGTCGGGTAGGGGTTGCTCTTCATCGAGCATTCTTCTGTATCTTCGACCTACCACTTCCTTCATTGAAGCATAGTCATCAGGACCCTCTACCGTCTTGATATTAAAGCGTTTATAGTCTTTTTTGCTGGGTTTCATCGCCTTGAAAACAACACATGAGGCGACAGCATCTGTACCCGAGATATTTGAATTGTCGAAACACTCGATATGATAGGGCAGTTTAGGCAGATGAAGCTTCTCCTGCAGCTCCTTCATCAAGCGTGTCTGCTTCTGTTCTGGGTTGAGTTTTTCGGCCTGCTTGAGACGGTCGAATTTGTATTGTTTGCCGTTCATTATCGACAGGTCGAGCAGGGTCTTTTTATCACCTCTTTGAGGAACGGTAAAGGTCACATTTTCGAGCTCGATATCCATCTCTTCAGGCACAATAATCTCCTTTGCATCGCTCTTAAAACGCTGTCTCAGTTCGATGATGCCAAGTTGCAATAATTCCTCGTCAGTCTCGTTCAGTTTCTTCTTGTATTCGATGGTAAAACTTTGGTTGATACTGCCGTTAGAAACGTGGATATAGTTGATGAAAGCCATCTTATCGTCCGATGTTATTGAGAACACATCAACGTTGTTAATCGTATGACTCACCACCTCGCTCTTGCTGACAAAACCATCCAATGTGATATACTTACGCTTTACCTCTTCGGCCTCCTCAAAACGCAGTTCTTCTGACAGTTTGAGCATCTCGTCTTTCAAGTCTCTGATCACTTGACGCGAGTTGCCTTTTAGGATTTCGCGAGCCTGTTTGATGTTCTTTTGATAGTCCTCATAGCTCTGTTTTCCTACGCACGGACCCATACATTTCTTAATATGATAATCCAGGCAGACTTTGTATTTGCCAGCCTCGATGCCTTCCTTTGTTATCGGTTGGCGACAGGTGCGTGGATGATAGAGTTCCTTAATCAAATCTAATATGGCGTACATCGCTCCAACATGAGAGTAGGGCCCAAAATAAGTGCCCCATTTCTTGTTGATGGTACGCGTTTTGAAAATACGTGGGAAGAATTCGTTGGTGACGCAGATGGAAGGGTATGTTTTGCCATCTTTCAGCAGCACATTGTAACGGGGATTGTATTTCTTAATCAGCGAGTTTTCCAGAAGCAGCGCATCCTCTTCAGTATTCACGACCGTATAACTGATATCATGGATTTTGCTGACGAGCACCTTTGTTTTAAATCGATCCACCTCTGTGTGGAAGTAAGACGAGACTCTCGCTTTGAGATTCTTCGCCTTACCCACATAGATAATAGTATGGTTTTCGTCGTAGTACTGATAGCTTCCTGGCTTCTCAGGAAGTCGTCTAACGATGCCTTTCAAGTACTCCAACCGCTTCTCGTTCTCTTCCTTTGTCATTTTTGGAATGATGTTTGTCAAACACGCAGATCCCCTTTGTTTACTACTGTTTCGCGATTTTGTGTTTCACGTGGAACATACTTAAATTGTTATAAGTGTAGTCAAGTCGATGCCTTTAAATTCGTCGCGACCATGAAGTCCTTCGTCTGTTATTTCAATGATGAAGTTTACGTAGACCTTCTTTGGGTTGAAATGTTGAACGAGTTTGTATGCCGCCATTGCAGTTCCGCCAGTTGCTAAGAGGTCGTCATGAATCAGCACAATGTCATTTTCTTCGATGGAGTCGATATGCATCTCGATGGTATCGACACCATATTCCTTTGAGAATGATTCTTTGATGACTGTTGCGGGAAGTTTACCAGGCTTTCGCGCAAGCACTACACCGCAGCCAAGTCTTCCGGCAAGTGCCGAAGCCATCACAAAACCACGACTTTCTATACCAACGATTTTGGTAATGCCTTTGTCTTTGTAAAGTGCTTCCAACTCGTCGAGCATAATTTTCATGCACTCGGCATTCTTGTAGAGGGTTGTCACGTCTCTGAAGTTGATACCCTTCTTGGGGAAGTCGGGAATGCAACGAAGATTGTCAATCAGTACTTTGTTGTTCATAATCAGTGAGTTATAATTGTTAAACGATGTTGTTTGTTTCACGTGGAACATTTGTACAAATCTGGTTTCGCTCACCTCCCCATCAGCACCAGCATCACGTTGATGTCGCTTGGAGAGACACCCGGAATTCGACTTGCTTGTGCTAATGTCTCGGGTTGAATCTTCATCAGTTTCTGACGGCACTCGGTAGAGAGGCCTTGCAATTCTTCGTAGTTGAAATGCCCCTTGATTTTGATATTCTCCAAACGGTGCATTTTTTCGGCTACGATTCTTTCGCGCTCGATGTATCCTTTATATTTCATCCGAATCTCTGCGGCTTCTGCAATCTCTTCTTTTCGATTATTCGGACGATTTAATATTTCTTTTAATGCAGGAACGATCTCGGATAAGTTACCAAGATTGAGTTGCGGACGGTTGACTAGATCTACTAATTTACAACCAAACTGCAACGGAGTTGTGCCGAGGGCTTCTAGTGCAGAATTTATCAACTTCGGTTTTATCGCGAACTCCTGACAGAAAGTCTCGATTTCTTCGATGGCTTGTTTCTTCTCCATCCACCAGTCGTAACGCTCTCTTTTGGCTAATCCTAATTCGTAGGCTTTTTCTGTCAGACGGGCATCGGCATCATCCTGTCTTAACAAGATACGATACTCGGCTCGTGAGGTAAACATTCGATAAGGTTCGTCCACTCCTTTCGTTACTAAGTCGTCGATTAAAACGCCGATATAGGCCTCGTCGCGATGCAGCACAAAACTCGTTGTGTTTGTTGCAGTGCTGCAGCAACCTGCTGCACCAGCCTTCAGTGCCGCATTGATTCCAGCAATCGTACCTTGTCCACCTGCTTCTTCATAGCCCGTTGTGCCATTCACCTGACCAGCCATAAACAGATTTTCAATAATCTTCGATTCCAACGAATGGCTCAATTGTGTGGGATCGAAGAAATCGTACTCTATGGCATAACCTGGCCGATACACTTTGATGTCTCTGAAAGCAGGCATTTTTTTCAGTGCCTCAATCTGTACATCCATCGGTAATGAAGAAGAGAAACCGTTAAGGTACATCTCATTTGTATCTTCACCTTCTGGTTCTAAGAACAAAGGATGCTTGTCTCTTTCGGGGAAGGTAACGAGCTTCGTTTCTATCGAAGGACAATAGCGAGGACCTATCGATTGAATCTGTCCGTTGTAGAGTGGTGAGTCTGCCAAGCCGCTGCGAAGCATCTTGTGTACTTCTTCGTTGGTGTTTACCGTCCAGCAAGGCAATTGTTTCAAAGCACCGCATTTGTCCATATAGCTGAACTGATAGGGTCGGTTCTCGCCTGGTTGTATCTCCAGATCCTCGAAATGTACAGAACGCTTATCGATACGTACGGGCGTTCCTGTCTTCATACGAGCAGATACGACCCCATGCTGAGTAATGCTTTCCGTGAAATGTGGTACTGCTGGTTCTGCAATACGACCCCCAGCAACCATCTTTCGTCCGATATGCATCAGGCCATTCAGAAAGGTGCCTGCCGTCACAACCACGCAGTTCGCATAAATCTCTGCACCCCAAATCGTCCTTACGCCGATTGCCCGAACCTTGGCCTCGTTAGAAACAGGCTCTACTAATAGCTCATCAGCCTGATCCTGCCAGATATCCAAATTCTCCGTTTCATCGAGATGCTTGCGCCACTCCCAAATGAATTTTCCTCTGTCGCATTGAGCCCTCGGACTCCAGACAGCAGGCCCCTTACCTACGTTGAGCATACGGAATTGTATAGACGTGGCATCTGTCACCAATCCCATCTGACCTCCAAGCGCATCAATCTCACGCACTATCTGACCTTTGGCGATACCTCCGATAGCCGGATTGCACGACATCTGCGCAATCTTATTCATATCCATTGTTATCAGACAGGTCTTGGCACCCATATTGGCGCTGGCACAAGCGGCCTCGCAACCTGCGTGACCACCTCCGATAACGAGCACATCATAGTTAAATTGCATATCCTTCAATCAATTTCTGAGCGCAAAGATAATAATTTATTTTGTATAATAAGCGAATTTTTTCACGAAAACGTTTGCGTTTCTCATAAATTTGTGTTAACTTTGTACCCTCAATGCGCACGCATGTACCTAAAAGTAAGTATATAATATTTCAATAATTCATTTAAAATCAACAACTTATGTGGTTAATCAATTCATCAATTGGTAGAAAAGTTGTAATGTCTGTAACGGGCATTGCGCTCATTCTGTTCCTGACCTTTCATGGTTGCATGAACGTAGTGGCGCTTTTCTCGGAAGAGGGTTACAACATGATTTGCGAATTCCTGGGCGCCAACTGGTATGCCGTTGTGGCAACACTTGGTTTGGCTGCTCTGGCAGTGATTCACATTGTCTACGCTTTCATCCTGACAGCGCAGAACCGTACAGCCCGTGGCGACAATCGCTATGAGGTTGCGACAACGGTTAATGCCGGCAAGGTGGAGTGGGCTTCGAAGAACATGCTCGTACTGGGTATCATTATCTGCCTGGGCCTGTTGCTTCACCTGTACAATTTCTGGTACAACATGATGTTTGCAGAAATCGTAGGTATGGAGGCGACTCTGAGTCCTACTGACGGATTCGGATGGATTAAAGAGACTTTCTCGAATCCTGTATTTGTAGTGCTTTACGTCATTTGGCTCGTTGCCATTTGGTTCCATCTCTCTCATGGTTTCTGGTCAGCTCTGCAGACCCTCGGATGGAATGGTAAGACTTGGTTCTGCCGTTGGAAGATCATTGGTCTTATCTATGTGACTCTGCTGATGCTCTGCTTCCTCGTAGTAGTTCTGGCGTTTGCATTCGGTTGCGCTCCAAGCCTCTGCTGCTAATTATCAACATTAAAATTTGAAAGAATTATGGCAAAAGTAATTGATTCTAAGATTCCCGCAGGTCCAGTGCCTGAGAAATGGAAGGAATATAAGGCTCATCAGCGTCTGGTTAATCCCAAGAACAAATTGAAGCTGGATGTGATCGTGGTTGGTACTGGTCTGGCTGGTGCATCTGCAGCTGCTTCACTCGGTGAGATGGGCTTCAATGTGATCAACCTGTGTATTCAGGATTCTCCCCGTCGCGCTCACTCTATCGCTGCTCAGGGTGGTATCAACGCCGCTAAGTGCTATCAGAACGATGGTGACTCTGTCTATCGTCTGTTCTACGATACCGTAAAGGGTGGTGACTATCGTGCTCGCGAGGCCAACGTTTATCGTCTGGCTGAGGTTTCTAACAATATTATCGACCAGTGTGTGGCTCAGGGTGTTCCCTTTGCTCGTGAGTATGGTGGTATGCTGGCCAACCGTTCGTTCGGTGGTGCTCAGGTAAGCCGTACATTCTATGCTAAGGGTCAGACGGGTCAGCAGCTTCTGCTGGGTGCCTATAGCTCTTTGAGCTGTCAGGTAAACGCCGGCAAGGTAAAGCTCTACACCCGTTATGAGATGGAAGATGTGGTGATCGTTGATGGCCGCGCTCGTGGTATCATTGCCAAGAATCTTGTAACCGGTAAGCTGGAGCGTTTCAGCGCCAACGCTGTCGTGATCGCTACTGGTGGTTATGGTAACACTTACTTCCTCTCTACAAACGCTATGGGTTGTAACTGTACAGCAGCCGTTCAGTGCTATCGCAAGGGTGCTTACTTTGCAAATCCATCATACGTTCAGATTCACCCCACCTGTATCCCCGTTCACGGCGACAAGCAGTCTAAGCTGACGCTGATGTCTGAGTCACTGCGTAACGACGGTCGTATCTGGGTTCCTAAGAAGATTGAGGATGCTAAGGCTCTGCAGGCTGGAAC
>CADAAR010000010.1 GCA_902785945.1 uncultured Prevotellaceae bacterium | reverse complement strand
GAATTATGATTTTAACACTTAATTTTTGGCGTGTTTTTGGCGTGATATTATAAATTGATTTATATCAAATTATCATTATGCTTATATTGATTAATTTCTGTTTCTCTTGTAATTCAATTATTTATGTAAAAGTATAACAAAAATGATAAATTTCAGTCTCAATACATGTTGGCGCCTCATCCCGACCAAAAGGTCAAAGAAAAGGAGTGTAATTGCACTCCTTTTCATGTTTTTACTCTCATCCCTTACATTTTATTCGCCGAAGATTTCTTTTAGCTTGTTTTGCAGACCTTGGGCGCGGAGGCCGCGGGCGACGATCTTGCCCTGCGGATCGATGAGCAGGTTGTCGGGGATGCTGTTCACATCGTAGACGGAGGAGGCGACGGTACGCCAGCCTTTCAGGTCGGAGAGATGCGTCCAAGGCATCTTCTGGTCGGCAATGGCTTTGAGCCAGGGCTCTTTCTTGTTGTCGAAGGAGAGACCTACCACGTCGAAGCCCTTGGCATGGTATTTCTCATAGGCAGCCACCACATTGGGCATCTCCTGCATACAAGGTCCGCACCATGATGCCCAGAAATCTACGAGCACCCATTTGCCCTTGCCTACGAACTCGCTCAGCTTGTGCATCTTGCCATCGGTATCAGCCTCCTCGAGGTCGGTGAACTGCTGGCCGATGAAGGCGTTCTTCTTAGCCTCCTGGGCTTTCTGATGATTGAAATAATCCACCAGACTCTTCGCAATGGGATGACTGGCCCAAACGGGCTTGGTGGCGAGGACGCTGTCGAGCTTGTCCTGACCGAGCATCTCCTGGTACTCACTGAGGAAGGCTACGGGAATGAGCGACTCACGCTCGTCTTTGAAGACCTTCTCCACACCTTCCATCATCTTCATCACAGCGATCATCAGTCCGCCGGTCAGTTCCACCTTCTTTTTCTCGCGCTCCTCTTCCGACATGCTCTGTATCTTTTTCATATAGTTGCCGTAGGGGGCATTGATTTCTATATCGTAGCGTGTAAGGCGTTCGTTCATGGGCGAGCCTTTCAGCGTGCTGTCGTTGAGGTTGACGGTCACGGGCGTACCATCATTAAACATCATGACGAACCAATCGGCATCCTTGACTGCCATGCCCATGTAGGCGTTTTTCTCTGCATTGCCTGTCATCGAGAACTTGCCGTTGGCGACCACTGCGCTGTCGACGATCTGGCTGGTCTGACGGTCACGAAGCACCACCGTCTTACCGTTTTCCTTACTGATACCGTTAATGGTATACTTTACTTGTTGTGCCTCTGTGGGCAGCACAGCCAGCATCAGGGCTGCAATAAACATTAATTTTTTCATATCTGTGATATTTATTAATTTCGGTTGCAAAGTTAAGGCTTTTTTCCCAAGCCTCCAAACTTTTGGGTTCTCAATAATTTGCGCGTTGTTTGCAATAGTTTGCATCATGACTTCCGCATCTTATACATAGCCTGGCCAAAGGCCGAGAAAGCGACTGTCGACAGCAGGGTCTGGACACTGACCTTTGTCAGCTCTGTGATACCATTCAGTGTGACGATGCCAGCAATGGATGCAGCGAGTGCGATGGTAATGACTGTCAGGACAACCAGAAGCCTGTAGGAAACGTTGATCTTTCCTTTTCCATGGAATATGCCTAAGAAAAGCACGACTACTGCCAAAAAGAATGACACGTAAATGAGGACTTTCAGCAGAGCGAGCCAACCAAGAGCCACACTGTCTATCACACTCATAACCCCTGCGACCAGGAAGAGACAGGCTGCAAGACCAAATAAGGTATAGCCTATGATGGAGGTCCATTTGCCACCAAGCTTGCGAGGATTGCCCGTTGCGGGGTCGATGGCCTTGCCGTTATACTTGTACTTGATCACCAGCCAGCGGATCAGCACCGGTATCAAAATGACCAGGTTCAGGATGAGGAATATGTACAACTCTATTCTTGCTCTTCCAACGAACATCAGCAAGAAGAATGCTATAATGAAGATCGCACTTCCGATGCTGAACCACTTGACGTTCTTCGTGTAATTCGCCTCTTTCTCAACGAGGGTCTTCAGGTCGTAGGAGCCGTAATCCTCTTTCTTCGTGCGTCGCAGCATGACAAGTCTGAAGATCACCGAAGCCACAAAATACACGCCCAGTATGATGATGCCCACCAGCGACAGGCTACTATATGCCCAAGCCCACCATGCTAATACGGGCACAAAGAGCAGATCACCCCAGATGAGGTTTTGTTTCAGATTCTGACGCAGGTTGGTAAATCTACGCATCATGGCCTCGCGGAGTTGCTCATCCGACACGATTTCCTGACCGTCCAACCTTTCGTCCATCAGGTTGTAGGCAGCCTTTAATTCATCTAACTCATGGAGTTCTAAAATATTCTCATTCATAACTTTGGGATTTTAATTGTTAGACATTGATTTGAGTTGTTCCTTGATGCGGAACAGGCGGCTGGTGACTGCCGCGGGGGTGAGACCCACGATGGCGGCAATTTCATCATACCTCATACTCTCTAACCACAGAAGAATGATAGCGCGGTCGAACAACTCAAGGCGGTTGATCCTGTCGTACAGCATCTTGATTTGTTTGCCACCTTCATCGGAATCACTCATCACACCCTTGTCGATGACCAGCGGTACGGTTGGTACATTCCGCTTCTTGCCTCGTTCCATGTTGCAGCAGGTGTTCAGGCTGACGCGCCAGATCCAAGTCTTGGGACTGCTGTCGCCACGGAACTTCGGAAAACTCTTCCAGAGGTTGACCAACACTTCCTGGAAAAGGTCATCCACGTCTTGAGGGTTGTTCGAGTAGAAGTAGCATACCGTATATATGGTCTTACGGTGCTCCTTTACTAATTTGGTAAATTCTAATTCTAATTCTTTCATCTGTTCAAGAGTTTATTTACCCAATTAGTACCCAAAGTTATGAATTCCTTTCAAAAATAAATGCTAAAATATGTTAACATATTTCTTCGCCGATGCCATCGGGGTCACGCTTCAGGCGCTCGATCATCTCGTCGATCTTGCGCAACTCACGAGGAATGCGGATGTTCTGCGGGCAATGGGGCTCGCACTGTCCACACTGGATGCAGTGGTCGGGCTGACGGTCGCGAGGCACTACACGGTCGAGTGAAATGAGATACTGACGACGGTGCTTGCGATACTCCCTGTCGCCAATGCCCATAGGTAACGAACCCTCGTTCTTACATTTATTATAATGTACGAAGATAGCAGGGATGTCAATACCATAAGGACACGGCATGCAGTATTTGCAGTCGTTGCAGGGGATGTTCTCCAGGCTTACAATCTTCTCTGCTATCTCATGGTCGAGGTAGCGCATTTCCTTTTCAGAAAGCGGCTCCAACGGACAATAAGAGAGCAGATTATCTTTCAGATGCTCCATATAGGTCATGCCGCTCAGCACGGTGAGTACGCCCTCGGGTGTACCTGCATAGCGGAAGGCCCATGAGGCGACCGATTTCTCCGGGGCATGACTCTTTAACTCGGTCATCAGATATTGCGGCAGGTTGGCCAGACGACCTCCCAACAGCGGCTCCATGATGACAGCAGGGATACCCTTCTTCTGAAGCTCGCCATAGAGATAACTGGCATCGACATTGTTCTTGCTGATCTCGTTGGCGTAGTCCCAATCAAGGTAGTTGAGCTCAATCTGCACGAAGTCCCAGTGGTACTTGTCTTGCAT
Organism: uncultured Prevotellaceae bacterium; assembly: GCA_902785945.1. Classification (GTDB taxonomy): domain Bacteria; phylum Bacteroidota; class Bacteroidia; order Bacteroidales; family Bacteroidaceae; genus Prevotella. Next base: position 56,660 of record CADAAR010000010.1, on the reverse strand, counting down.
GGCAAGCACTTCATCGAACACGCTCTTCTGGCCGTGGAACGAGAAACCGAGGTTACGAATGCGGCCTGCCTCGCGCTCCTTCATCAGATAGTCCATGATGCCGTTGTCGACATAACGGCCATTAAACTCATCCATACCGCCACCAACGGCGTGCAGCAGATAGTAGTCGATATAGTCCACCTGCAGTTCCTTCAACGAGTTCTGATACATCTCAATGGCCTTCTCCCGTTTCCAGTAGTCGCGGTTGAAGTTAGAGAGTTTCGTGGCCACGAAGAACTCTTCGCGCTTATGACGCTTCAGGGCGATACCTGTGCAGCGTTCCGACTGTCCCTGACAGTAAACGGGGGAGGTATCGAAATAGTTCAGACCGTGCTCGATGGCGTAATCCACTTGTTTGTTGATCATATCCTGATCGAACTCGTTGTCGTTGTCTACCTTCGTCGGCAGGCGCATCATGCCATAGCCCAAGAGGGATACTTTCTCTTTGGTCTTGGGATTCTCGCGGTAGGTCATCTTACCTACAGGCGGCTCCACCTGGTTCTTATATTCCTCTGCGGCCTGCTCGCCGGCCTTGTTACCGCCCTTGCAGCCTGCCAGCGTCGCAGCAGCAGCCACACTACCGGCTCCAAACACCTTCAGAAACGAACGCCTTGATATATTCTTCTTCATCTTTTTCTAACTTTAAATCTTCTTATGCACTTCGTGACCCTCAACATAGATAGCTGAGAACGGACGCGACGGACAGACATATTCACAGGCACCACAGCCAATGCAGGCAGCCTCGTTGATAGCAGGAACCATGGGTGATTCCTCATTCTCCTCATCGAGGGGAACCATCTCGATGGCACCAGTAGGACAGTGACGGGCACAGTTGCCACACTCCACCTCGTCAGTAATAGGAACGCAGTTTTTCTTGATCCATACAGCATGTCCTATCTGGATAGACGATTTCTCGTCTTTATCGACCTTGACGATAGCGCCTGCAGGACAAACCTCTGAGCAACGTGTACATTCCGGACGGCAGTGCCCATGCTCGTACGACATCACAGGCAGCATCAGGTGCATCAGGTCGCTGCTGGGACGAAGCACCTCGTTGGGGCACTCAGAGACACAGAGCTGACAGCCTGTGCAGTGCTGGGCGAAGTGGTCGAAAGAGAGGGAGCCCGGAGGGGTCAGGGGCGTCTGGCGTGCAGGGGCTACTTTATCTTCGAGCTCTGCCAATCCGCCATCCATCAGTTTCTCCTTCTTCTGGGCCATAGCAGCGCCTGCCACCATCGCCGAAGCCAGCAGGAACGAACGTTTGCTGGTATCGACGGAGGAACCGGATTCTTCGGATGTTTTGGCTTTGGCGTGAATCCTGGCGTTGTCGTAGCGGAGTGCGCCGAATTTGCAGCTGTCGATGCAGTTTCCGCAGACCACGCAACGGCTGTAATCTACCTTATGGTTCTTATAATCGATACAGGCGGCCTTGCAGTTCTTAGAACACATGGAGCAGTTCTTACATTTATCCTCGTCGAAATGGATCTTCAGCCATGAGAAACGGGCGAAGAACGACAGGATGGTTCCTACAGGACAGATGGTGTTGCAATAGGTACGTCCGCCTCGCCATGCCAGCACGAAGAGCACCACGAGGGTAACGGCTGCGATGATGAACACAGGCAGCGAGCGCAACCATGTATCGACGGTGTAGAAAGCATAACTGTCAGCACGTGCAGCAATCTCTGCCAATACATTGTTGCCAAGTTTCCAGACAGGCTGGAAGATCATCGTGGCAATACGTCCGTAGGCGCTGTAAGGGGCCAACAGCTGGAAGAGAGAACCGATGCCTGCTACAGCAGCGATGATGAATACCACCAGCATAGGATAACGCAACCAACGTACCTCCTTCGAATAACTGTACTTGTTCTTCTTCCGACGGAAACGTGCAAGGATATCCTGGAAGACTCCCAAAGGACAGATAACGGAACAGTAGATACGTCCGAAGATGAGGGTCAGCAACAGAAGTGCCACTACGACCACCACGTTGAGTGCCATCACTGCTGGCAGAAACTGAATTTGTGCCAGCCATGAGAGCCAGTGGTGCAACGTTCCCGTGAAATCGAGGAACAACAGGGTGATCAGTACAAAAAATACCCCTGCAAGAATGGTTCTGATTTTCCGCAACATATATAAGTATTGTTTAGTCTATATTCTCACTATTCATTCTTCACTAAAAAGATGCTTACTTCGTAAAGCAGCCATATCGGCAGGGCCACGATAAAGAGTGTAAAGGCATCGGTCGTGGGGGTGATGATAGCGGCTATCACCAGGATGGCCACGATGGCATGTTTACGCCATGTCCGCATCATAGAGGCTTTGAGAAGCCCCATTCTGCCCAAGAGCCAGCATACCACAGGCAGTTCGAAGATAATACCCATTACGAGACACATCATCAGCAGCGTATCCATATACGACTGCAGGGTCAGCATGTTTGCCACATCCTCGCTAACTTGATATGTGCCCAGGAATTTCACTGTCAACGGGAAGATCAGGAAATAGTTGAGCAGTGTGCCCAGCATGAACATCAGGTAGCCGCTGGTGCAGAGTAGGGTGGCATATTTCCGTTCGTTGTCATAGAGCGCTGGCGAGATAAAGCGGAACAGCATGTAGATGATATAAGGTGAGGTTATGAGCACACCAGCATACATTGCTGTCTTCAGGTGAATCATAAACTGCTCCGTGAGCCCTGTGTTCATCAGATGGATGCTGAAAGGCTCTACGCCCAGAAGCTGAAAGGTGATGAATTTACTCGTCCGTGGTGCCAACACGATGTCAAACAACTGATCCTTCAGGCAGAAGGCTACGGCAGCAGCCACCACCGTCACGACCAGTGTTCTGATGATCACCGTACGAAGTTCGTCGAGGTGATCCCAGAAGGTCATGGACGCAGGATCACTCATCCTTTTTTTCTTCCTTCACTTCTTTATTGTCCTTGGTGATATCCGTCACCTCATTCATTCCCTCCTTGAAGCTCTTCACGCCTTTGCCGAGGCCTTTCATCAGTTCCGGGATCTTCTTGCCGCCGAAAAGCAGCAGAACAACAAATGCGATGATCAGTATTTCTTGCATTCCAAGTCCAAACAGTAACAATGATTCACTCATATCTCTTTAGTTTCTAGTCCATTTTGCAAAAATACGAAAAAACTCCGTATCTTCATCATTCGCTATGATTTATTAACATATAATTTAAAATTCGACATAGGGTTCCAGACGTTTGATCGTCTCAGGAGGGAAGTCTTTGGAGAGCCGCAGGTCGTTTAAGGAACGGAGGGGACCATGCAGACGACGGTAGTCTGTTATAGCCTTAGCACGATAGAAATTAATGTAGGGATGGCGCTTGAGCTCATTGAGTGAGAGACTGTTGACATTGAGTTTGTGAGGCGTGGCACCCTCGATGGTCAGATATTCTTTGGCATCAAGTGGAAAACCCTCGATTTCATCGAGTTGGTCTACACTGACATAACCTCCTAGCCGCTGTCCGTAGTCCACTATCTTTTTGGCGTAATAAGGCCCGATGCCTGGCACCGTCTTCAGCATAGTGGTATCGGCAGTATTCAGCACCACGTGTTCGCCAGGCTTGATTTTTACTTGATAATGGGCTTTGATAGAATCATATTCCTCTTCACTCAGAGCCTTACCACGACGATAGGTGGTGTCGCGATAGACCACTTTGGTGCGTACATAGACGGTCTTGTTATATTCACGATAAGGTCGGCGATGGAAGGTGTCGCGTTGCGTGGTCTCTTTTCTCAGGGTATCTGCTGGTGTGAGTTCATTCGATTCACTGTTTCCACCCGTTAGGAAGATGACACCCAGAGCAACTGCAATTACACAAAGCAGCGTAAGAATTACCTTCCGGTCTGATTTCCTCAGATAAAACAACTCTTTGATGATCCCCATAGTATTCTCTTACCTCTAACTTCTTACCTCTCACCTCTAAATAACCCCAAACTGATGCATGAGAATCAATAGGATGGAGATGGGTACAATATAACGGACGCAAAAAAGGTAGAAGCTGAAATACGACTTGCTATTGGAGGTTTCCCAATTAGTAAACTCCTCTCGGACAATAGCCTTCGAGGCGAACCATCCCACAAGAATGCTCGTCAGCAAGGCACCTCCCGGTAGCATGATTTGAGCCGTGATATAGTCACAGAATTCCATCAGCGGTTTGCCGAATAACTGAATGTCGGCCTTTCCGACAGACATTGAGCAGAACACGGCTATCACACTGCAGACGATGGTCAGTACCCAGGCTGCCTTCGAACGGTTGATATGCAGTTCCTCATGGAAGAAGGCTGTACCTATCTCATGCATAGAGATGGTAGAGGTGAGGGCTGCGAATACGAGCAGGGCATAGAACATGATGGAGATGACATAGCCTAATATTGGCATGAAGCTGAAGGCCTGCTGAAAAACGTTGGGTAGGGTGATGAAGATGAGCGATGGTCCGCTGTCTGGCTGAACACCTACGGAGAAGGCTGCAGGGAAGATCATCAGACCCGACATCAAGGCTATCAGGAAATCAATAAGTGCGATTTGTGTTGCAGAATGCAATAGTTTGGTGTGTTTTGTGAAGTAACTGGCGTATGTGCAGAGACAGGCTGTACCCAGACTTAATGAGAAAAAGGCTTGTCCTAGGGCCTCAAGGAGCACTTTTGGTGTAACTCTCGTGAAGTCGGGTTTCAGCAGAAATTCTATTCCCCTTGATGCACCAGGCAACGAACAGGAGGCTATGACAATAATCAGCAATAAGATAAAAAGCAGCGGCATCAATAGTTTCGAGGCCTTTTCGATGCCATTACGCACGCCTCGCACAATGATGAAGTGGGTAATCAGGATAAATACTATTCCTAAGATGGCTGGTTTTACCGGATCACTGGAAAATGTCTGGAAATAATGCTGCACAAAACTGGCATCGCCCTTCAACTTTCCTACCGTCGAAGCGCCCAGATAGTGCAGACACCAGCCAGCTACCACTGCGTAGAAGCCTAAGATGATGGTCGAGGTGATGATGCCCAAGACGCCTACCAGTCCCCAGGCCTTGCCACGCGAGAAACTGGCATAGGCGCGGGCGGCATTCGTCTGTGAGTGACGGCCCACGATAAACTCGCTCACCATGCCTGGAATACCGAGTAATAGAATACAGGCCAGATAGATGATGATAAAGGCAGCACCACCGTTCTGCCCCGTCATATAGGGAAAACGCCACACATTTCCCAAGCCTACGGCAGAACCTGCCGTCGCCAGTATAATGCCTAGTCTGCTTCCAAAGTTCCCTCTATCCGCCATACGCTTTGTTTAAAGAAGTCCGAGCTGATGCAGGAAGATAAACAGGATACAAAGAGGACAGATATACTTCACCAGGAAAAGATAGATGTGAAAGTATCTGCTGACACGTAGTGTACCACGATTGGTGAATTCGTCGTGTACCAGCTTATGAGGTACAAACCAACCGATCAGAATACAGGTCAGGAAGCCTACAATGGGTAGGAAGATCTGTCCCGTCACGAAGTCGAAGATATCAAACAATGTTTTCTCGAAGAAATGCAGCGTTGTACCAGTGGGTCCCAGCGAGAGGGAGCAGATGATACCCATCACACAGCATGAGGCGGTGACAATGATGGCTGCAACCTTTCGCGTGATGCGAAACTCCTCTTGGAAGAAGGAGGTGCTCACCTCATGAAGTGAAATCAGGGAGGTGAGGGCTGCCAGCGAAAGGAGCAGATAGAACAGCAAGGAAATGATGTAGCCCACTATCGGCATACCGCCAAAGGCCTGCTGAAACACATTCGGCAAGGTGATAAAGATGAGTGATGGACCACTATCGGGGTTCACACCCACTGAGAAGGCAGCAGGGAAAATCATCAGTCCTGCCAGAATGGCGACAACGGAGTCGATGACTCCAATCTGAACCGCTGATGTTGTAAGATTAGTTTGTTTTGAGAAGTAACTGGCGTAGGTACAAATGCAGCCCATGGCAATGCTCATTGAATAAAACGACTGTCCAAGGGCGCCAAGGAACACATCGCCATTGATCATCGATCTGTCGGGTTTGAAGAGAAACTCGATACCCTGTGCAGCATTGGGGAGCATGCACGAGGCGGCAACGATGATTAACAGAAGAATGAATAAGACGGGCATAAAGATCTTCGAGGCCCGTTCGATACCGTCACGCACACCGTGCTCAATAATCAGATAAGTGGCCAGAAGCATGAGGAAAGTCCAGAAGATGGGCTTCACGGGGTCTTGTGAGAATTCTACGAAGTAGGTCTTGAAGAATTCCGGATTGCCCCCTTCGAGATGTCCTATTGCTGAAGCCCAGATATACTGCAGACACCAGCCTGACACTACCGCATAATAACCTGTGATGAGGAATCCTGTTAACACACTCATATAGCCGATATATGACAAGGGATTCCTGCCTCCCACTTTTCTATAGGCACGTGCTGTGTTCGACTGGGCGTGACGACCAATGATAAACTCGCTGATCATACAGGGAATACCCAGCAGCAATACACAGCCCACATATATGATAATGAAAACGGCGCCTCCGTTCTGACCTGCCATATAGGGGAAACGCCACACGTTACCCAATCCCACAGCGGAACCCGCAGTAGCCAGAATGACGCCAAGTTTACTTCCGAAACTTGCTCTTTCCAGTTTTGCCATATGCACATTTCTCATATTTCGCTGCAAAAATAGTAAATTATTTGTAATTAACAGTTCATTTTTCGCATTTATTTCTTAATTTTGCAGCAAAAATAATGATAAACATGCGTTTTGTCTTACAATATATCAGGAAATATCCCTTTTCAGTGACTTGTATCTGTTTGGTCTGGATACTGTCGCTGCTACCCTTTTTCCCTGAAACACCTCTTGATAATGTGGAGTTTATCGACAAGTGGGTACACTTTATCATGTATGGTGGCACTTGTCTGATAATCTGGCTGGAATACACGTTGAAGCACAAGTCGCCAGACTACGAGAAACTCTTCTTTTGGGCCTGGCTGACACCTGTCATGATGGGTGGCGTGTTGGAATTGATGCAGGCCTATTGTACCACAACGCGTAATGGTGACTGGCTCGACTTTGCCGCTAACTCAACAGGTGTTACCATCGCCGGCATCGTCGGACTCATAGGTACACTCCTTTACTTTCGCTCCCAGCGGGTAAAGGGATTCAATCGCAGATGAGCGTTGTAATATCGTTTGTCGCCTGTTACTTCCTTACCGATGAAATCGGGTTTTTCATAGGGTTCATCTTCTGAGTTCAGCTCTACTTCGGCTATCACGAGACCTTCATTTTCGCCATAGAACTCATCCACCTCGAAGGTGTGCTGACCACTCTTTACAAGATAGCGTGTCTTGTCGATGAGACCTGGCTCACAGAGTTGCATCAGGTGCTCTGCTTCGTCGAGCGTAATCTCTTTTTCAAACTCATAACGGCTCAGTCCGCCGTTCGTAGAGGGCCCTTTAATAGTAAGGTACCCGCGCGCGTCACGGATGCGCACACGAACGGTGCGTCCGTGACCGCTGCAGATATAGCCTTGACAGATGCGGCTGCTGGCAAAGGCTTGCTCTTTGTAGCGCTCGTCTTTGACCAGGAATTTCCGCTCGATTTCGTAGCCCATTAAGAAACGATGAAGACAGAATAGATTACGAATGCGATGGCGAGCAGAATCAGTACGCCAAAGATCCAATTAACGACCTTCTTACCATTGTCTTCCTGTTTCTTCTGATAAGCCACCTTCTTCTCAGTTGACTTAGATGCTTTTGCTATTTGTGCCATAATTAGTAATGTTTTAATTTTATATGTTTTAATCTTTAATTCTCTTCGTCGTTTACAGGGAACTCCATCAGGTAGGCCTTGATGAAGCCATCGATTTTGCCGTTCATGACACTGTCGACGTCGCGGGTCTCGAAATTGGTACGGTGATCCTTGACGCGCTTGTCGTCGAAGACATACGAACGGATCTGACTGCCCCATTCGATTTTTTTCTTGCCAGCCTCGATCTTGGCCTGGGCCTCTAAGCGCTTTTTCATCGCACGGTCGTAGAGTTGTGACTTCAGCAAGGTCATCGCACGCTCCTTGTTCTTCGGCTGGTCGCGGGTCTCTGTATTCTCAATCAGGATTTCCTCTTCCTCGCCCGTATCAGGGTCGGTATACCAATAGCGTAGACGTACGCCCGATTCCACCTTGTTCACGTTCTGTCCGCCTGCGCCTGAACTGCGGAAGGTATCCCACGACAGTTTGGCAGGGTCGACATACACCTCGATGGTATCGTCTACCAAAGGTGATACAAATACGGAGGCAAAGCTCGTCATACGTTTACCCTGGGCATTGAAAGGTGATACACGCACCAGACGGTGCACACCATTCTCGCTCTTCAGAAAACCGTAGGCATAGTCACCGCCCTCTATCTGCATCGTTACACTCTTGATGCCGGCCTCGTCGCCGTCGAGCAGGTTTGAGATGGTGACCTTATAACCATGAGCCTCAGCCCAGCGCATATACATACGCATTAGCATCGACGCCCAGTCCTGTGCCTCGGTGCCACCAGCACCGGAGTTAATCTTCAGCACGGCATCCATGGGGTCTTCCTTCTGACGGAGCATGTTTTTCAGTTCCAGATCTTCTATCGCCTGAATAACTTTGGCATAGGTGTCATCAACCTCTTCCTCCGTTACCATCTCGTCTTTGTAGAAGTCGAAGGCCAACTGCAGTTCGTCGGCCAGCGTACGCACTTCTTTATAGTCATCGAGCCATCGCTTGATGCCTTTCACTTTCTTCATCTGCTCCTCGGCACGCTTACGGTCGTCCCAGAAGTCAGGTGCCTGGGTCCGAAGATCTTCCTCTTCGAACTCCATCTTCTTCTTGTCGATTTCGAGATAGCGGTGCAACGCATCTGCCCGCTCTAATATATCTTTCAGTTGGTCTTGCGTAATCATGGGTGCAAAGGTACAACAATTAATTGAAACCGCCAAATGCTTACGGGTTAATCCTCGTACATTGCGTCGATCTCTTTCTTGTAGTTCTCATTCAACACACGACGCTTGATCTTCAGCGTGTTGGTGAGCTCGCCTTTTTCCATTGAGAAGTGGTGAGGCAGCAGGGTGAAGCGCTTGATTTGCTCGTAATGGGCCAACTGCTGTTGCAGGGTGTCGATGCGCTCTTTCATCATGTCGTAGATCTGCTTGTCGGCACACAACTGCTCACGGCTCTCAAACGGGATATGATGCTCACGGGCATACTCTTCCAACAGTGAATAGACTGGTATGATCAATGCCGATACGAACTTACGCTGGTCGGCGATGATGGCTATCTGGTCGATGTATTTATCCACCAACAGCTTCGATTCAATCATCTGAGGTGCGATATATTTGCCGTTAGAGGTCTTATAGAGATCCTTGATGCGCTCTTTCAGGAACAGCTCGCCATCCTTCAGATAGCCTGAGTCGCCAGTCTTGAAATACCCGTCGTCGGTAAAGGCGGCCTTGGTCAGGTCATCGCGGTTGTAGTAGCCGATGGTGATCGTCGGACCTTTCAGCAGTACCTCACCCTCGTCGCTGATCTTGATGTCAATGCCCTCGATGGGTATGCCCACACCACCCACGGTAAAGGGTTCGCCGAGATGATTACAGCTCACAGTGGCCAGGCTCTCCGTGAGGCCGTAGCCTACCACCATGTTAATACCGATGGAATGGACAAATTCCTCCACCTTCGGATTGACGGTTGCACCTGCGGTAGGGAAGAAGTGGGCATTCTCCAGTCCTAACTCCTTGCGGACGAGGGAGAAGACCGTCTTGTTGAGCATCTCGTATTCGAAGTGCAGCGCCAACGGGGGATGCTTGCCTTTTGAGAGGTAGTCGATATTATGTTTCTTACCCACATTGAGCGCATGCTGGAAGAGTTTACGTTTGGGGGCACTGGCCTTATCGATCTGCTCTAGAACGCCCATATACACCTTCTCCCAGAATCGGGGTACCGATGACATACATGTCGGATGGGTCTCCTTCATGGACTGCTGGACCTCCAGCGGGTAGGTATTCACGATCAGACGGGCACCCTCGGTCAGACAGAGTATCTTCCAGCCTTTCTCGAAGATATGAGTGAAGGGCAGGAAGTTCAGCACACGGTCGTTCTCATCGACGGGCACGCACTTGTTGTTAGCTTCCATAGCGGCATAATACTGTCCGCAGGTCAGAATGACGCCCTTGGAGTCGCCCGTAGTACCTGAAGTGTATAGGATATTGGCAATATCGTCCATCGATGCCTGTGCCTGTAGGGTTTCCACCTCTGTCTGTCGCGGATAATTCTCGCCCAATTTCAGGAAATCATCGAAATACATCGCATTGGGGTCGTGGGAAGAGATGTGGACGTTCTTGTCAAACACGATAATGCGCTCCAGTGTCTGACACATCGACACCACGCGGCGGGCCTTGTCGTACTGTTCCTGTTCGCCGACAAAGAGGAAGCGTATCTTAGCGTCGCTCACCATGAACTGGATTTGCTGTTCGCTACTGGTGGCATAGAAGGGGATGGTTACCGCACGAATGCCCCAGGCGCCGAAGTCACAAAACAGGTATTGTACAGAGTTCTGTGAGAAGACACCCACATTTTCTTGCACTTTCACACCAAGGTTCAGCATCGCATTCGATACCTTCTTGACCATATCCGAGAACTGATTCCAAGAGAACGACTTCCATTCCTTGCTGCCGAAGTCTCTATAGATCAGCACCTCGCGGTCGCCATATTTCTGAGCTTGGTCGTGAATTAACCGTGATAAATGACTGTTTGTTTGCATATTAATAGTTTTCTAACAATTGTACGTATGTGTTGATGGCATGCTCTATTTCTGAGATGCGGATGAACTCATCGGCAGAGTGGCTGCGCGAGGAGTCGCCAGGTCCTAATTTAAAGGAGGGGAAGGGCATGAGTGCCTGGTCGCTGAGCGTTGGTGAACCAAAGGGTTTCATACCCATGGCGATACAGCGCTGTACCAGCGGATGGTCCTCTGGGATGCTCGACGAATGCAGACGGAACGAGCGGGCCTCGAGACGACACTTCTGCATCTTCTTGCGCAGAAACTCAAACAGGAACTCGTTCTGATAGTACTCGTTCGTGCGCACATCGATCACAAAATGCAGATGATCGGGAATGACGTTGTGCTGCGTGCCGGCTTCCACTACGGTAACCGTCATCTTGGTCGGACCCAACAGCGGACTGACCTTGCGGAACTGGTAGTCACGTAGGAAAACAAGGTCGTCGAGTGCCTCGTAGATGGCATTCACGCCTTCTTCACGGGCAGCATGTCCACTGACGCCGTCGGCATAGCCATCAATCACCATCAGACCTTTCTCTGCGATGGCGGGCTGCATGCTGGTGGGTTCACCGACAATGGCGACATCCACATTGGGCAGGTGGGGCAGCACACGGCTGAAACCATTCTGACCCGATACCTCTTCCTCTGCCGAGGCCACCCAAAGCAGATTGTAACGACGTGGTTTGTGGAGCAGGATACGATAAGCCTGAAGCAGCGCTACCAATCCGCCACCACAGTCATTGGAGCCCAAACCATAAAGCGTGTCACCCTCGATGGTCGGCATATAGGGATCGCGTGTCCATGATGCGACGGGCTTGACAGTATCGATATGTGCGTTGAGCATGACGGTAGGACGGTTGTTATCCCAATCCTGACAGCCTACCCACAGATTGTTGCCTTCCCTACCATGAGGCAGTCCCCAATGGTTCAGATACCGGCTCAACAGGTCGGCAGCACGGGTCTCATTCCTGCTCTCCGAAGGTGTGGCAATCAGCGCCTTCAGCAGTTCAACAGCATCGTTTGTGTAATCTCTCAACTCCATATCTCACTATTCACTAATCACTCTTCTTTTATTTTCCCAGCCATGACATCGGGTTCAACGGGGTGTTGCCGCGACGGAGCTGGAACTGCATGATACCGTCGCCTCCGATTCTGCCGAGTGTCTGACGGGCTGTCACCTTCTGTCCGTTGATGACACTGACAGCAGCCAGATTCGTGTAGACAGTAAGATAGGTGCCGTGTGAAATGATCACCACCATGGCACCATCATAACCGAAGACTGCTGTTACCTTACCATCATATACGCTGCGGGCATAAGCCCCGGGTTGTCCTTTGATCTTAATACCCTTGTTGTCGAGGGAGATGTTTCCCTTGACACCGTCGACGGTATACTGACCGAAGCGGTTCACGATCTTATAACCACCCGTTAGCGGCATGGGCAGACGACCGCGGTTGCTTTCAAAGCTGCCTGCGAGTTTGCGATCCTCTGTGGAGACGGTCCAGTCGCTTTCTTCCTTGACTTTCCGTTTCTCCTCGGCCAAGTCTTTCTCACGGGCTTTCGCCTCTGCTGCGGCTTTCCGCTCTTCTTCCCTACGGGCACGCTCAGCCTTACGGGCCTCCTCTTCGGCCTTCCGTTTCTCCTCGGCACTCTTGCGGGCAGCAGCACGGGCTTCAGCCTTTGCCTTTTCCTCGCGGGCCTTGGCTTCTGCAATACGTCGGGCGTTCTCTCTGGCAGCCGCCTCTGCAGCCGCTTTCTTGCGGGCCAGTTCTTCGGCACGTTTCTTGGCTGCTTCTTCTGCAGCCTTCCGTTTCCGTTCAGCCTCAGCACGGGCTTTCGCACGGGCAATCTCCTCGGCAATCATCTTATCGATGCGCGCATTCAGTTCAGCATCTTTCTTCTGTTGCTGACTGATGATGTCCTGTATCTGTTTCTGCTGTTTCTGCAGGGAGGTCACCACATTTTGTTGCTCCTGCTGTTTCCCCTCCAGGGCTTTTTTCTCCTGCTCGCCACGGTAAAGGAGGTCGTTTTTCTGACGCTTGGTAGCCGACAGTTCCTCAGCGGCCTTGCCAACCTCTTTTTTCATCGTCTCCACAGCCTCGCCCTGTGCTCGTTGGTAAACGGCATATTCACGCACGAATCGCAGACGACGATACATCTGCGAGAAGTTATGGGCGCTGAAGATGAACATCAGTCGGTTCTCGATATTCCGGTTCCGATGCATGTAGCGCAGCGATTTCATAAAGCGCTGTTTACGTGTATCGAGTTCCTGCTCTAACACCCGGATGTGCTTATTCAGCTCGTCGATGTTGGTGTCGAGCTTACCGATGTCGTGCCGGATGGTGTCAATCGTCTTACGTTTGTCGTTAATTTCGTTATTGATAACCATTAGCGTCTGCAGACGTTGCTTGACATTCCGCTCGTTTTCCACGAGCTTCCGCTTCTGTTCCTGAATCGTCTTTTGAATCTTCTGGCGCTCGTTCTTCAGACTCTGCACCGTGACGGCGGGCTGCTTGGTTGTTTTCTTCTGAGTACTTTGAGTTTTCCGAGTACTCTGAGTTTTCTGAGCCTTTTTCTTGGCAGCAACGGTCTTAGTGGTGGTTGTCTTTCGCTTAACAGAAGAGCTTTTCTTCTGCTGAGCAGGAACAACCATCACCATGCACAGACAGAGTAGCAGGGTGAACAGATGGTTCATCTGTGACTACAGCGACATGAAGCGGTTCAGGATCTCGTCGATCGTCACCTCACGGTATTTGTTCGAAACCTCAGTACGGGTCTCCCAATCACTCTCGTGCTTGATGTAATTGAGCGTCATGCCAAGTTTCACTTCCTTGGTCGGAGCTGTGAAGGTGATTGCTGATTTCTTGGGGAATTGCTTGTTATTGACTTCCTCAAACTCCTGATAGTCCCAGTTCAACTGAGAAGTGGTGTTGTTGAGCTTGTCCTTGTAAAGCATGTTGGCCATACGAATCTGACCGTCGGCTCTGTTTGCCAACCAGCTGTACAGCATCTTGCCTGCTTCAAAGTTGATGACCATGTCGTCGCCGCTCTCAATCATCGTGTACTGAGCGGTGTCAACGGGCATAGCCTCTTTGTTAATGCTATACTTGGCAGGTTTTGACAACTCGTTCCAGAAGAGGGCCTGCATGGTATTGAAGTTCAAGCCGTTGTTACGCATGAAGTCCACCTGTACATAGGGGGCCTTCAGGTATTGCTTGTTGATACGGTCCATAATCAGAACATATTCGGGTGTGAGCTCGATACGTCCTGCCTCCACGAAACCAAAGGCCATGAGCTGCAGACGGATACAGTCGTCACGCTTCATCTTCAGGTTGCCAGTGAGTGTCAGCTTCTGTGCACCTGTTTCAACGGAGAATTTTACCTTTGAGGTGATGAATTTCTGAGTGAGGGCATTGTCCTGCACTTTCTCAATGAAGCCCTTTGTGGCCAACTGCTCTGTGGTCAACGGCTTGTTTTCTACTACGGCCTTCTTCTTAGAGGCACATGAACTCAAAATAAGCAGCATTACCGGCGCTGCAATTTTCAAAATACTAGTTGCTTTCATTACTTTACGTATTTTTTAAGTTTGATTTTGCGTATTAAGACCTGATTCTCAGGAGCTGTCTTCAGAGCGTCCTGCCAGTAGACGAGCGCTTGGTCGGGCTGCTGACAGAAAGAGTATATGTCGCCTGCATGTTCCAGGATCACTGCGTTGTCAAGAGAGTCGTCCTTGTTCTGCAGGGCCTGGTCGATATAGATGCGGGCTTCACTATAGCGTTGCTGCATAAACAATATCCATGCATAAGTGTCGAGATAAGTCGAGTTCTTTGGTTCGGCCTTGATAGTCTTGTAGCTCATCTGCTCGGCCTTGTCGAGCTGCACACCTTCCTCACTCAGGTAATAGGCGTAGTTGTTCAGGCAGCCGATATTGTCGTCCTTCCACTGCAGACAGGAGTCGTAGGCTGCATAGGCTTCTTCTGCCAGTCCTTTCTGGTGGAGGATGTCACCCATCACGGCGTAGAAGTCGGAAACGATATTTGGATTGCTGTTGTCATTGATTACCCCGATGCCATTCTGGAAAGCCGACAGAGCCTCGTCGAGTTTCTCCAACTTGTAATAAGCGATGCCTTGGTAATAATAGAAGGCCATCTCGTCGGGGTTGTACTGGCGGGCTGCCTGACAGAGGTCCACGATTCTGTTCATGTCTTCTGCTTCCCAGGCATTGGCCACCAACTGGAGTCGTGCAGCAGCATTGTCGGGAGCGATGTCGAGCACATGTTCCAACACAGGGTTGATACTGTCCTTCGGCATTTTCTTCAGGTCCATGTAAGAGGCTTGGAGTATCAGCATGTCCGCATCGGGCTGCAGGTCGTTCATTTTCCTGAAGAGCGCCAGCACCTTGGTACTGTCGCCGCCATTGGCTTCGTTGGCCATGATCTCCTGACGAAGTAGATAGACCTTGTTTTCCTGTTGGGTATGACGACTCAGCAACAAACGTTCCAACAGCGAGTCTGCCGAGAGGGTATCTTCCTTGGACTGATAATAGTTGCGCAGGGCCATCAGGGCACGGCTGTTGTCCGGTTCTTCCTTCAGCACCTGATGAAACACCTCCAATGCCTGTTTCTCGTCGCCGTTCATCATGAGCAGATCTCCGTACAGACCTTGATAGTTCAGGTCGTTGGGATATTGCTTGGCCAGTTCGGCTATCTCTTCGATGGCGGCTTTCTGGTTGCCCATCTGTGTGTAGCATTCACTCTTGGCCATCGACAGGCGTTCGCTCTTTCCGTCAATGTTCTCGATACGTTCCAAAACGGAAATGGCATTGGGATAATCCTTCACCTGCTGATAGAGCGAGAAAAGCATCTCCAGCAGATCCTCCCTGTCTTTGTTTCGGTCGTAGAGACGTTCCACCACGCTGATGGCTGTTTTGTAGTCCTTCTGTTGGATATAGACTTGCGCCAATGTCTCCATGTAGGTCTCATTGTCGGGATTCAGTTCTGCCGCCCGCTGGAAATGGGCCAGCGAAAGTGAGTCGGCATCGAGGGCATTGTAATATTGTGCCAGAAAATAATGGGCCTCAGAGGCATTCGGGTTGATGTCCAGACAGTGGCGCAGCAGGTCGAAGGCAGCATCGGAGTGTCCTCTCTCCCGCTCAATGATGGCATCGAGGAAGAACTGGTCGTATTTCCGCTGGTCTTCTGCGGATAGTGGTTTGACGACAGGCGTCTGGACAGCTTGGGCAACAGGCTTCTGGGCCGTGCCACAAGCACAGAACATCGTTGCAATTGCAACGACCAACCCTGTCCATCCAAACATCTTCCTTCTTACTTCTTCCATCTTACTTCACACCGGTATGTCCATATCCTCCTTCACCACGAACGGTCTCGTCGAGCACTTCAACGGTCTCAAAGTCAGCCTGTTCGTGTCGTGCAATCACCATTTGGGCGATACGTTCGCCATCTTCCACCACGAAGTCTTCTTGCGAGAGGTTGATCAGCACCACGCCTATCTCTCCGCGATAATCGGCATCGATGGTGCCTGGTGAATTCAACACGGTGATACCTTTCTTCAGGGCCAGTCCACTACGTGGACGAACCTGCGCCTCGTAGCCTACGGGCAGGGAGATGTGAAGTCCTGTCGGAATCAATCGACGCTCCAGTGGCTTCAGCGTTACGGGTTCGTCAAGATTAGCCCTGAGGTCCATACCCGCACTCTGACTCGTGGCGTATTGTGGCAATGGTTGATGCCCTTTATTTACTACTTTTATCGTCAACATGTTTTCGAAAACTCATTTAATAATGTGCAAAGGTACAATTTTTTTGTGACAAATGACATAAAAACATAATTTTTTTATGTTTCTTTTGTTCTTTTGCCTAAAAAAAGCGTAACTTTGTGGCCAAGTTATGATGAATTGGCAGAAATTAATATCCAACAAACGTCTCGGACAGGAGCATAAACACCCCGAGCGTCACGACGACCGGACAGAGTTCAAACGCGACTATGACCGTCTGATTTTTTCGGCCCCTTTCCGTCGTCTGCAGAACAAGACACAGGTGTTCCCTTTACCGGGAAGCGTCTTCGTACATAATCGTCTGACCCACTCCTTGGAGGTGGCGAGTGTCGGCATGTCGCTGGGCAATGATGTGGCCCGGCAGCTGATTGCACGACATCCTGAACTGGAGAACACGCTCTTCTCTGAGATCGGTCAGATCGTAGCCACGGCTTGTTTGGCGCATGACATGGGAAACCCGCCCTTTGGTCACAGCGGCGAGAAAGCCATGCAGACCTACTTTACGGAAGGTCCGGGTAGCGGCTTGCAGCGTGAGGTCAGTCACCAGTTCTGGGACGATATCACCCACTTCGAAGGTAATGCCAATGCCTTCCGTCTGCTCACCCATCAGTTCAAGGGCAGACGCCTAGGTGGTTTTGTCATGACTTATTCCATGTTGGCCAGCATTGTAAAATACCCTTATTCCTCTTCGGCTCCAAGTAAGAAAGGAAAGTTTGGATTCTTTAATTCCGAGCGTGATATCTTTAGGAGAATTGCCGATGAATTGGGTATTATTTGTCTATCTGAGCCGGGTGAGCCCTTGAAATATGCTCGTCATCCCTTGGTCTATCTCGTTGAGGCTGCCGATGATATCTGCTATGAGATCATGGACTTGGAAGATGCGCACAAACTTAAAATTCTTTCATACGAAGAAACAGCCGAGCTGCTGCTCAGTTTCTTCGATGATGCTACGCGAGAAAAAATCCAGCAACGTATCATCGACGAAGGCCTGACCGACGACAATGAGAAGGTGGTCTATATGCGCGCCTGTGCCATTGGTCTGTTAGAGAATGAATGCGTGAAGGTGTTTGTCGAACACGAAGAGGCGCTTCTCAGCGGCACCTTCGAAGGCTCGCTTATCGATCATATTGCCCCGCAGCCCTGCGAGGCTTATAAACACTGTGCAACGCTTTCCGTCAAACGTATCTATAAGAGCCGTCCTGTGCTCGATGTGGAACTGTCGGGTTATAAGATCATGGAGACGCTGATGACGCATTTCGTCGAGGCCGCCCATCATCCTGACCGCTTCTACTCCAAACAGCTCATCAGCCGTGTCAGCAGTCAGTATGATATCGACGCCCCCGACCTGGAAACGCGTCTCATGGCCGTCATCGACTATATCAGCGGCATGACCGATGTCTACGCCCTCGACGTCTATCAGAAAATCTGCGGCATCTCCCTACCCATCGTGTGATTTACTTCACCTTGGCGTTCTTTTCCAGCGTCCAGTCCTTGCGCTGCAGAATGGCAGGACTGTCGCCACAGAACATCTTCGAGGCCTCCTGATTGCCTTTCAGCTGCCAGTCGAGCGAGGCACGGGCAACGATGGCAAACTCACCACCGTTGGGCTGGTTGTAAGTACCACCATGACCTACGGGCTGGTTCACGGCGATAGCGGGCACGTGGTCGATGCGCTTGAAGTCGTCCATACCATTGTTATAGGCAATGTCGCTCTCGCCGCCTAATCGCAGAAACAGACCAAAAAGATGTCCAAAGGGATATGAAAAAGGCCCGCCGCTGCGAGCCAATCATTGTTTATCCTTAAATCATAATACTATGAAAAACAAGCGGACCGTCATCACGATGGAGATAATTATCAGAACACAACGGGGATGGTTCTTTCTGTGTTTCTGAATCGCATCTTAACAGCAACGGAAATGCATGCTAACAGAGGGAACAGCGAATCTTAACACATCAAACAGCGAATCTTAACACATCAAACAGCGAATCTTAACGCATCAAACGACTAACCTTAACATATCAAACGGCAAGCCTTAACAGAGAAACAAGAATGTCTTAACGCGCAAATGAAAAACTTTTAACAAAGAAAAGAGAAACGCTTAACGTTCGTAAAAAATTCTCTTAACGCAAAATAAATTATCTCTTAACGGAAAATTCAAAAATTCTTAGCGCAAAAACAAAAAACTTTTAACGCAAAAATTGTTTTTAGTGCAGTTTCGGGAATTTTTCGGCTAAGATTTTTTTTTGCGAGCGTTAAGGATTTTTTAAAAACGTAATAAGACTTTATTTTTTTTATTAGGTAAGATTTTCTGACGCAGTAAGTAGATTTTTCTTATGCACCGTTCACAAAATAAACCTCCGTGAGGAGGCTTTTCTTGCTGGTTGTTCACAGAAACGAATAAGGGCTTGAAGCTTTTGTACTTTTAAGCTGGAGTTATTTTTCCCCGTATCGCTTGGCGGTACGGGAAATATTTCGTAACTTTGCCCACTGGAAATGATTCCTAATAATATGTTGACTATATGAACTACAAGAAACTAATTACTTCTGCTCTGTTGGCAATGGTTTTGCAGGCTTCTGCCCAGGAGCCGGTTTATGTTGGTGGCGATATCTCGCTGCTGCCTAAGTATGAAGAACAGGGTGCCACTTATTTCGATAAGGATGGGAAATCCATTAAAGATGTGCTTGTATTCTTAAAAGAACAAGGGTGGAATACCATTCGAGTCAGGCTCTTTGTCAATCCATCAGGAGCGGATAAGGCCGTCTGCCAGGATTTGGCGTATGTGAAGAAATTGGGCAAGCGCATTAAGGATGCAGGTCTTAACTTCATGCTCGATTTCCATTATAGCGACACATGGGCCGATCCTGGTCAACAGATAACGCCTCAATTGTTTATGACAGTAAATACCCCAGTGTTCGAATATATCTATGACTATACGAAAGAAAGTCTGGAAGCATTGGTGGCGGCAGGTGCCACGCCCGATTTGATACAGACGGGCAATGAAATCAGTTTCGGTATGCTGTGGGATAGCTGTAAGATAGGTCCCAAGTCAGAGAATGATTGGAGCGACTATAGTAATGAAGGCTGGGATAATTTTGCCAAAGCTTTGAAGAATGCTTCGAGAGCTTGCCGCGAGATCTGTCCTCAGGCGAAAATCATCATCCACACAGAGCAGTGCGCCAATAATCCTACTTTGGATGTTGCTTTCTTCAATCGTGTTAAATCGTATGAAATTGATTACGACATCATTGGCGTGTCGTACTATCCCTATTTCAAGGGTGAACTCTCCAATCTTGACAAAGGACTGACACAATTAGAAACCAATTTTCCTGAAAAGCAGATTCAATTAGTCGAAACAGGCTATCCTTCGAAATGGGCTGTGCATGGCACGTCGTTCGATTATACGAAGACCTATCCCTATTCGTCCGAAGGACAGCGGAATTATACCGCCGACCTGATTACGGTACTGAAGAAGCATCAGCAGGTGAACGGGCTGAACTGGTGGTATGCCGAGGCAAATGCCAAAGGATGCACCGGCTCCTTTGCCACAGGATGGTATAATGCCGGCCTCTTCGATAATGAGACAGGCCGGGCCCTGCCCGCCCTTTATGAGCTGAAGAATTTTGTCGGGGGCGGATCAGGACTCAGTCGTATCTCCATCAATCGACAGTTTCCCGATGACTGGTACACCATCGACGGGCTACGCACGCTTTCCGGCCCTTCTAAGTCGGGCATCTATATCCATCATGGCCAGAAAGTAGCCCTCAGAAAGATGCTTTAGCATTTGCCTAACTCGTGGAAGGAGTAATACTGTCCGTCGGTCACGATGACGTGGTCCATAAAGTGTATGCGCATGAGCTCGCAGGCACGTTGGATGCTCTTGGTGAGTTCTTCGTCGGCACGACTGGGCGTAAGGTTCCCGGAAGGATGATTATGGCATACGGCGAGGATGGTGGCATTGGCGAGGACGGCCTCGCGGAAGATGATACGGATATCGACGGCTGTCTCGGTGATGCCTCCATGTGAGATGCGTACTTTTTTGATGAGGCGGTAGTGCTGGTTCATCAGTAACACCCAGAACTCTTCCACATCGAGGTCTTGCATCAGGTGGTGCATGTGTCGGTAGATCTTCGTGGCTGTGCCCAGGTCAGGACGCTCTTCAGGGGTCTCTGCCTGACGTCGTTTGCCGAGTTCGCAGGCAGCCAGGATGGTGATGGCCTTGGCCTCGCCGATGCCTTTGTACTCGCAGAGGTCGTGGATCGATTTCTTGCCGAGGGTGTTGAGACTGTTGTTACAGTCGTTGAGCACCTTCTTCATCAGGTCGACGGCACTCTCGTCGGTAGAGCCGGAGCCGATGAGGATGGCCAATAACTCGGCATTGCTCAGTGCCTCGGTACCGAGGTCAGCCATTTTCTCACGCGGGCGATCTTCTTTTGCCCATTGATTGATGTTGAGTTTTTCCATATTGATTTAAGTTTTTAAATGAGTGAATGTTATTTGTAGAACGTTCGTTCAAAGGCTTGGAATTCGTCTTTCTTCAGAATACATCGTTTCCACCAGGATTCGATGAAGCCGAGGCCGTAGCCCATCAGCTGGACGAATGCCGCCGGGATGGAGAGCAGACCCACCCAGAGGCTGCGGTTGCGGAGGCTGGAGTCGATGAAGATGACGAGGGAGTAGAAGAGCAGTGGCAACAGGGCGAGGATGCACAACACAAAGCCAACGCCTTGGTGCATGTTGTCGGTGGGACGGAGATTGTTGGCATCGAGCCACTCGCCATAGCCGTACATAGCTGCGCCGAGTGCGAAGAGCAGGATGCAGGCGATGACGCCAAGCGTGAAGACGGTGGGCAGCAGGTGGACGAGCTTTAGGGTGCCGGGGTGGCGCTTCTCAAGGTTGATGCGGGCGATGCCGCTGTTATATACCTGACGGAAAAACTTACGGAAGTCCGTACGGCGCTTGTGCCATACCCAGGCGTCGGGGAAAAGACGTGGCTGATAGCCTGCCTCGACGATACGGTAGGAGAAATCGATGTCTTCGCCGAAGCGCATCTTCGTGAAGCCACCAAGTTTCAGATAGACATCACGACGGATGCCCATGTTATAGGAACGGGGGTAGAACTTGTCGAGCTTGGCTTTGCCGCCACGGATGCCACCGGTAGTGAAGAAAGAGGTCATCGAGTAGCTGATGGCCTTCTGGACCGGCGTGAACGAGGGGTGGGCAGCGTCGGGACCGCCGAAAGCCGCGAAGTCTGATGGCTGATGACTGATGGCTGAGTCGACGGCGGCGAGATAGCCTTCGGGCAGGACCACGTCGGAGTCGAGCACGATGAGCCATTCGCCGTTGGCGCGTTCGGCGCCATAGTTACGGCTCTGGCCAGGACCGCTGTTCTCCTTGGCATAATAATGCAAAGCAAGGATGCCTGCGTATTTATCGCAAACATCCTTGCAAGGTTTTACCGAACCATCCTCCACAATAATAACCTCGAAATCCTTTTGTGTTTGATTAGATAGGCTTTCGAGTAATTCGTCCACTTCATCCGGACGATTGTATACGGGGACGATGATCGAGTATTTCATTTACTCTTTCACGCGGTTCAGATAGCTGCCGTCGCGGGTGTCAACCTGAATGAGGTCGCCCTCGTTGATGAAGAGGGGCACGCGTACCTCAACGCCAGTCTCCAAAGTAGCGGGCTTCAGCGTGTTGGTAGCAGTATCGCCCTTGATGCCGGGCTCAGAGTGAACCACACGGAGGTTGGTCTTAACAGGCATTTCAGCATAGAGGATCGTACCGTCGGTGGTGTCGGAAACAACCTCCACGATATCACTCTCCTTCATATACTCATGACCGATTACGAGCTCGTTGTCGATGGGAATCTGCTCGAAGGTCTCTTGGTTCATAAAGATACGACCGCTCTGGTCCTCATAGAGATACTGATAGGGACGACGCTCGATGACTACATCCTCGAGCTTCTCACCGATGTTGAAACGGCGCTCCAGCACGCGACCGTCAGAAACGTTCTTGACCTTGATGATCATAATTGTGTTACCCTTACCTGGTTTGCGATGCTGGAAATCGATGCAAACCCAAATACCACCATCCATGCGAATGGCGGTGCCTTTTTTAATGTCTTGTGAATTAATCATATACCTAAAAATGTTACTTTTATATTGTTTTCGGGTGCAAAGGTACGAAATAATTATGAATTCTGAATTACGAATGACGATTTTTTCCCGAAAAATTTGCGTAATTCAAAAGAAATGAGTACTTTTGCACCCCAAATCGTTGAAAAAGTAACAAATAAATAGTAAAAAAAGCAATGAAGAGAACATTTCAGCCGCACAATCGCCGTCGCGTAAACAAGCACGGCTTCCGCGAGAGAATGGCCACCAAGAATGGTCGCCGCGTTTTGGCTGCACGTCGCGCCAAAGGTCGTAAGAAGTTAACTGTTTCTGACGAGAACCACGGAAAGTAATTTCCCCTTTTCGCAGAAAATGAAGTAAAAATAGAAAGAAGTAGAGATTTTCTTTGCTTCTTTTTATTTTTTTTTTCTATCTTTGGCTTCGCCGAAGTTACTTTCTTTCAGAAAAACTCAAATTTATTTGGTTTTTCATTCGTTTATTCGTAACTTTGCAGCCATGAAGACAAAGGATTTCTTTGGGAAGTTTGTGAACATCTATCTCCTGGGTAATCTCCTGGCGATGGTACTTGTGATTGTGGCCCTGTGCTTGGGTGTCAAGTACGGCCTGGAGTGGTATACCCATCATGGTGAAGGCATCAAGGTACCCAAGATTGAGGGTATGTCGTTTACCAATGCCAGAACCCTGATATTGGAGGACGGTCTGAATATCATGGTGGCCGACTCGGGCTATAACAAGAAAATGCCCGCCAATTGCATCTTGGCGCAGAATCCCGGCCCTGGCACCTTGGTGAAGTCGGGACATACCATTTATGTGACTGTCAATTCACCGTCTTCTCCTTCTTTCGCCATTCCCGACCTGGTGGATAACAGCAGCTTCCGTGAGGCGGAGGCCAAGTTGGCTGCCATGGGATTCAAACTGTTGCCGCCCAAGTTGGTGGCTGGCGAGAAAGACTGGGTATATGGTATCCTGTGTCGTGGACGCAGGGTGTCTGTGGGCGACATGATCTCGATTGACACGCCGCTGACCCTGATGATTGGTAGTGGCGACTATGATTCCGACGATTTGGAGATTGACTATATAGAGCCAGAATATCGTCTGGGTGAAGACGACGAATCAGAGGTGACCTCTGGCGGCCACTATGAGGAAAGAGACGATTTTGAGGAAATTAAGGAGGCAACGGGACAGTGAGTGAGGTAATGGATGACATCGAACTTGACGACGACGAGCTGCTCGACGCCGGTGAGCCATCGGGCGACGGGGAGACGTTGTATGAGCACTTCCGTATAGAGGTGGATAAAGGTCAGGTGCCGGTACGTATCGACAAGTTCCTGGCAGAACACCAGCCCCATTCTAGTCGTAACCGAATCCAGAAAGCCGCTGATGCCGGATTTATCCATGTCAACGGAAATCCTGTTAAAAGTAATTATAAGGTACGTGCGGGCGATGTCATCACCCTGATGCTCGACCGTCCGCATTATGATACCACCATCGAACCCGAGGATATTCCTCTGGAGGTGGTCTATGAGGACGACCAGCTGATGGTGATCAATAAGCCGGCAGGGATGGTGGTGCATCCGGGATGCGGCAACTTCAACGGCACACTCGTCAACGCCATCGCCTGGCACCTGAAGGATCTGGAGAGCTACGATCCCAATGATCCTGAGGTGGGACTGGTGCATCGTATCGACAAGGATACCAGCGGTCTGCTGGTCATCGCCAAGACCCCCGATGCCAAGACCTCATTGGGCAAGCAGTTCTTTAACAAGACCACCCATCGCAGTTACAATGCCTTGGTGTGGGGCAACTTCGTGGAGGACGAGGGTAGGATAGAGGGCAACATCGGGCGCGACCCGAAGGACCGTCTGCGGATGGAGGTCTTCCCGCCCGACTCGGAAACCGGTAAGCCCGCTGTTACTCACTATAAGGTGATGGAGCGCTATGGCTATGTGACGCTAGTGGAATGTGTGCTCGAAACGGGTCGCACCCATCAGATCCGAGCCCACATGAAACATATCGGTCATCCGTTGTTCTGCGATGAACGCTATGGCGGATGCGAGATCCGGCGCGGAGAGCGTACGGCCAGCTATAAGGCCTATATCCAGAACTGCTTCAAGCTCTGTCCAAGGCAGGTACTGCATGCCAGGACATTGGGTTTCGTGCATCCCACCACAGGTCAGCAGATGGACTTTACCTCGGAGTGGCCCGAGGATATGGCTGCTTTGATAGATAAATGGAGAAAATATACAAATAGCAAGATAGAACAATGAACAAGAGAACAATTGCCATCGTCTGTGGTGGCGACTCATCAGAACATGATGTGTCTCTGCGCTCAGCACAGGGACTTTATTCCTTCTTTGACAAGGAACGTTACAATGTCTATATCGTTGACATCAAGAGCACGGACTGGCACGTGGAACTGCTGGATGGTACGACGGCGAGGATCGACCTGAACGACTTCTCATTCGTGGAGAACGGTCAGAAACGCCAGTTCGATTATGCCTATATCACCATTCACGGTACACCGGGCGAGAACGGTAAGCTGCAGGGCTATTTCGACCTGATAGGACTGCCTTACTCCACCAGCAGTCTGTTGGTAGAGGCCCTGACTTTCGATAAGTTCGTATTGAACAATTACCTGCGTGGTTTTGGTGTGAGCGTGGCCGACTCGCTACTCATTCGCAAGGGCTACGAGGAACTGGTGAGCGACGACGAGATCGAAGAGCGCATCGGTATGCCTTGTTTTGTGAAGCCGGCGGCCGACGGCAGTAGCTTCGGTGTGTCGAAGGTGAAGTGTAAGGATCAGTTGGCCCCCGCCATCCGCAAGGCTATCATGGAGAGTCCTGAGGTGATGGTGGAGTCGCTGTTGGAAGGCACAGAGATTACCCAGGGTATCTATAAGACCCGTGAGAAGACCGTTGTGTTCCCCATCACCGAGGTGGTGACATCGAACGAGTTCTTCGATTACGATGCCAAGTACAATGGTCAGGTACAGGAAATCACGCCTGCCCGTATTGCCCCTGAGATAGCCGAGCGTGTGTCACAGATCACCTCGCATATCTACGACATTCTGCATTGTAATGGCATCATCCGTATTGACTATATCATCTCTCCTGAGGGAAAGATCTCGATGCTCGAGGTGAACACTACGCCTGGCATGACCGCTACCAGCTTTATTCCCCAGCAGGTGGCAGCAGCTGGTTTGAAGATGGCGGATGTGCTCGCTGATATCGTTGAGAACCAGTTTAATTGAGAATAGAGAGTTTGCTACCGCTATGGAGAAGAGTGCGTTGAAGGAATTTGACGAGATAAGACCGTATGAGCCGGAGGAGATGAAGCAGGCCTTCGACGACTTGCTCAGCGATCGGCAGTTTAATGTCATCATGAAGGGCTTTGCCCCGTGGCTGCCGAAGTCGGTGCGCAACGGATTGCTGCGTCTGGCCTTCACGGGTGTCAAGACGCCCCTTGATTTCCAGAAGCGTTTCATGAAGCCCGTCGTCAACTACATCATCCGCAAACATACCGACGGCTGTAAGTTCGATGACCATAATGAGCAAGACGAACAACGATACACGTTTGTTAGTAACCATCGTGATATCGTGCTTGATTCAGCCTTCCTCGACGTGAAACTCGTGGAGGCCGGCTATCCTACGACCGTCGAGATCGGTATTGGCGATAACCTGCTCATCTATCCCTGGATCAAGCGTCTTGTCCGCATGAACAAGGCCTTTACCGTGCGTCGGGGGCTCTCGCTCCGTGAAACCCTTGCCGCCTCGCAACTCATGAGCCGCTATATCCATTTCGCCGTCACCCAGAAGAAGGAGAATATCTGGATTGCCCAGCGAGAGGGAAGGGCAAAGGATTCCAACGACCGTACCCAGGATGCTGTGCTGAAGATGCTGGCGATGGGCGGTGACCTGAAAGAACTGAATATCGTGCCCCTTACCATCAGCTACGAGTATGACCCCTGTGACTACTTGAAGGCTCAGGAGTTTCAGCAGAAACGCGACAACCCGAAGTTTAAGAAGTCACGTCAGGACGATCTCGACAATATGAAGACAGGCATCTTCGGCTATAAGGGTCGGGTGGTCTACCGTACGGCAGTACCGGTGAACACCTGGATTGACGAACTCGCCGATTTGCCCAAGACCGATTTCTTCAAGGTTCTCGCCGAGCGGATGGACAAGGAGATCCATAAGGGCTACGAGCTTTTCCCCTGTAACTACATCGCTCTCGACGAACTCAATGGTAATGAGGCAAACAATGCCCATTATACCGCTGCCGACAAGCAGCGCTTTGAATCATACCTATCTGGCCAGCTGGCTAAGATTACTCTCGAAAACAAGGATGAGGCATTTCTCCGCGAGCGCATTCTCACAATGTATGCCAATCCTGTTATCAACCACCTTGCCGCTATGGCATGAGGCATTTCATAAAATAATCTATTATAAGATGAAGAAAGTAGTATTGACATTAGCTGCCATCCTTACCTTTTGTTGTAGTCTGACGGCAACAGGACAGGAGACTGGTAATCAGTTCTCTATCGCTACGCTCAATGTGGACGGTCTGCCCCAGAAAATTTTAATGATGAAAGTGAATGCCGAGGGTCCTGGCAATGGCGGTACGGCACGTATCGGTAAGTACCTGCTGAAGAAAGGCTACGACCTGGTGATGCTGCAGGAGGACTTTAATTATCACGACGTACTCTCCGTGATACTTGAGGATGACTACAAGATGGACCAGTGGACAGGTGACGTGGATGTGGTGGGACACACCATCGACTATCTGCATCTGCAGAACCACCGTTTCGAGTGCGACGGACTGATGGCCTGTTGGAAGAACGACCTCACGGTGGCGCCTGCTGTCCGTATACCCTGGCAGCAGAACTTCGGTAAGTTCAGTCATGCCCTCGACGAGATGGTAACCAAGGGCTTCCGCCGTTACGAGGTGACGCTCAGGAGCGGCGACCGTATCGTGGTCTATAACATGCACATGGATGCCTCAGATAACAAAGATGAGGCCGAACAGAAAGATACGAAGGATAAAGAGGCACGTCAGGCGCAGTGGGTACAGCTGAAGGAAGATGTGCTGAAACATCTGGACTCACGTCCCATCATCATTGTAGGCGACATGAACAGCCTCTATAGCCGCGACGATGTGAAGACCGTGTTTATCGATGCTATCAACGATTCTGGCCGTGGCACGGTGGCCGACGTCTTCCTGGAGCTGAACAAACAAGGCGAGGAAACCCTCGACAAGATTCTCTACGTCAACCCCACGATGGGTACGAAGATACAGCCTGTTTCTTTCTCACTCGACAAAGACGGTTATCTGAATGAGGGTAAGCCGTTGGGAGACCACTATCCAGTGGCAGCAACGTTCAAAGTAGTTTCGAGAGCCACTGGCATGGATGATGTAAGAAGTAAGAGGGATGATGTAAGACGTGTCTACGACCTCAAGGGTCAGAAGGTTAGTCAGCCTAAGCACGGTATCTATATCGAGCAGCAGGGTGGAAAGGCCGACAAACGCGTTATTAAGTAAAAAGATGAAAGGAGATACAGCAATGAAAAAGATAACCATCATCATATTGGTACTTGTGGCCTCGGTGCTCACCAGTGTAGCACAGGACGCCAGCTATCGCATCCTCTCCGAGAGTGATTACACGGCGAAGGCAAAACTGGGTGGGGATTTCTCGTTTGGTTCCCGACAGGTGAAACTGATTGTCTACGACTATCCCTCTACCGATGCAGACGGCAAGGCCGTTACTGTTAGCGGTGTCATCATGATTCCGTCAGACATTCTCGACGGAAGTGTGCCTTGTGACGGCGTCATCATGTATAATCATTATACGGTCGGCTCCCCCGACGATGTTCCTTCGAAATGTGGGAAAGGACTGAATGATCTCAGTGCCTTGTTGTCGAATCCGTTGAGGCCTAATTACATTGTCGTAGCCTGCGATTATATCGGCTACGGCTCGTCGATAGACCACAATGTATCCTATATCTGCGGTGACACCAATGGCCGTAATGCGCTTGACGGGTTGCTGGCTGCCAAGCAGCTGTTCAAGGACAAGAATATACCTCAAGGCAAGTTCCTTTTTAACATGGGCTTCTCACAAGGTGGTACGGAGAGTATGTTTGCCGCCAAACTGACCGACACGGAGAAGAAATACAAGGATATCCGCTTCGACAAGACCTTTGCGGGTGGAGGACCGCTCGATTTCGAGCAGATTTATTCCATCTATGTGAAGCGCGATGCCTGCGATGATGTCGCCGACGTGATATTAATGCTCATCTCCGTCAACGAGAACTATCATCTGGGCATTGATTACAAGGACATGTTTAAGGAACCCGTTGCCTCGAAGGCTCTCGACTATTTCAAGGCCAAGAACAAAAGTGTGGTTGGGGATATCGGCGTGCTATCGATGGATTCCATTAATCAGGTGCTGACACCCGAATTTATGAATCTGGAAAGTGAGCCCGCCAAGAAACTCTGTGCTAAACTGAAGGAAATCAGTCTTACCACAGACTGGGAACCCGACACCACCAAGCATTACTACATCGAGCATAGCCGCCACGATAACTACGTACCCATCCAAAGTGTACGAAGCATCATTCCTTGGATGAAAGGCAAGGGCTTCAAACCCAGCTTAGTGCCAGGCAAGAGTTCGTTACAGACCTGTACCATCGTGTTCAAACTGAAGCATCAGCAGTCGGGCATTGTGTGGGCTATCCAGACGATGGCCGCCATCCAGTTCTGGCCCGTGCTCTATTATGAGGACGAGCAGAACCGCTATTTCCGCGATGTCGTGGGTGACATGGATCTGATGAAGGCAATCAAGACCCTCGAGAGCTTGGGCATCGATTTGAAGAAGATTGTTAATGAAGGCGGTTTAGCCAGAAGAAGGGCGAATATCTTCGACCTCATACCCAATATCAATGAGAAGTTGGGGAAGGTTGGTTTGACCAGCGACGACCTCAATGAGATGTGCGAGGATTCGGGTATCGACCTGATCATGCTCGCAAGGGTTTATAGCTATCTGAAGTTGGGCGTCGACCCGGTGGAGGTCACTGCTGCTCCGGCGGCATCGGCTCCAGCCTCTGTCGAAGAGACGCTCGAGGAACGTCTCGAAGCACCTCTTTACCTCTTACGCAATTATGAGCAGACGCTGGCCAACTGGTTCCTGATGGCTGGCTACGATGTGAACTATAACTTATGGGGATTATAAGATGAAACAGATACATTTTCTGACTTTGATGGTCGCATTCGGTTCGCTCATGCTCTGCGCGTGCAGCTCCGACGACAGTACGAATATTGAAAGTGAGAACATAGTGGCGCTCCGTCCGTTGGATGCCGCTGCCAGTCAACTGAATCAGCGTCTGGAGGGCCTCGACTTCAAGGAACTCGACCCGTTGGCTGAGACCATCGCCAGCAACACAAGGGCCGAGGGCGAAGCTTCTGAGTTCGACGTGAAGCTCTCCGCGCTCCTCACCCTACTCAAGGGCGAAGAAGGTAACGGTGTCACCCTGGGTCGAAGATTCTCGTATGATGCCTTTAACACAGCCCTCGAACTAGCCTACGATCTGTCGGTCATCCTCAAGGACAACGGCGAGAGTAGCTCGTCGTGGTTCGGTCTTAAGGCAGACGGCAGGGGAGAGGTGACTTATACTGCCCGTAATGGTCAGCAGTATCACATATCGGCAGAGATGGAAAAAGATATATCCATTTATCGCTGGAACTTCTATGTCACCGGTGTCAGTCAGTTCTTCATCTATAAGGACGACGAATTGGTGCTGCGTCTCATTTCCAATACCGAGCGCAACCGTCCTGTTTGGCTGCCGCTACTGGTTCGTGGCAACAACTTCACCGGTGAGCTGCTTTATCACGACTTTGTGGTCACCCTCGACTACCGACAACTGCATACCCATGAGCGGAGTGTAGTGCTCACCTATGGCAAGACGTCGGACGAATCACCGCTTCTGGTGATGAATACCACGCTTACCGACGATGCTGACATTCTCAAACTCATCAAGCACGATGTTACTGTCGAAGCCGACTTCACCGTGTCTGCCATCGAAGACCTCTTCGTGTTCAACGGCCATTCCAGCAGCGTGAACTACCTTGTGGTCAATGGCATCAAAATTGCCAAGTGCATGGAGGAAGGTACTACCGAGGAGGAGTGCCAGCAGATGGTTGCTGATTTCAACGACAACTTGAAACTGTCGCTCAACCTCTCAACCGTTCCGTTGGGTGATCTCTTCATGGGTACTGTTCGCGATTCAGCCAGCGGCCGCTGCTATCCTACCGTGATGATGCGAGCCTCTGTTACCGGCGGAGAGGATGTTCCCCTTACCACCGTGCTTCGCAAACTGGGCATCGACATCCCTGACATCCTCCAGACCGTTGCTCAGTTCGATGAAGAATAATTTTATATATATATAATAATGTTGAATATGAATAAGCTATTTACTGTAATTACTGGTCTGCTTCTGATGGCTCCATTCCATGCTGAGGCTGATGATTTTGAGAAGGCAGCTGAGGCTGTGGGAAATATGGGTGTGGGTTGGAACTTGGGTAACACGCTCGATGCCTGCAGTGGAAGTTCACAGGGGCTGGAATCTGAGACTTACTGGGGACAGCCCCAAACCAAGCCGGAACTTATGAAGATGATGAAGGACGCCGGTTTCAGCGCTATCCGTGTCCCCGTCACTTGGTACAACCACATGGATGCCGATGGCAAGGTGGATGAGGTATGGATGAAGCGTGTGCATGATATCGTGGACTATGTCATCAATCAGGGTATGTACTGCATCGTGAATGTCCATCATGACACGGGAGACGGCTCTCAATGGCTGCACGCCAGCACGAAGACCTACAATAGTAACAAGGCAAAGTTCGAATCCTTGTGGCGGCAGATTGGCAATGAATTCAGGGACTATGACCAGAAATTGCTCTTTGAAGCCTATAATGAGATGCTCGACGACGGTAACAGATGGAATGAGCCAGGTGCTCAGGATGGCTATGATGCCATCAATAAATATGCCAAGAGCTTCGTCACTATCGTACGCGGTACGGGAGGCAACAACAAGCAGCGCAACCTGATTGTTAACACCTACTCGGCCAGTAGTACCCCTAATGCGATGAAAGCACTTGAGTTGCCAGAAAGTACGGGGCATATCATTTTCCAGATACACAGCTATCCTAATTGGCAGAATGAAACTAATGCCAAAAGAGAAATCGATAATCTGATCAGCAATGTCAAATCGAATCTGCTGAATAGAGCGCCTGTGATCATTGGAGAATATGCTACATTCACCACATGGCCTTCTAATATCGACTATTACAATACTAATCGAAAGGTTGCCCTCTATGCGATGGACTATCTTGTTAAACAGACGAAGATAGCAGGTATCGGCACGTTCTACTGGATGGGTCTCTCAGACGGGTCTTCCCGTTCTCTTCCGGTTTTCAACCAGGCTGACCTGGCAGAGACGCTTATCAAGGCCTACTACGGTAGCACTGACGGTTATAAGTTTCCCTCGACTTCAACCGCTGAAATCATTTACACCGTGAAATACAACGATGAGTGGTCGGAGGCCTTTCTCTTTGGTGACTGGAACCGCACGGCCGTGAATCTGAGCAACTATAAGGGCATCCGCTTGGAGATGACGGATGACAGCTTTGCAAACAAACTGCAGATAAAAGTGTATGGTGACAAAATCAATGGCACTACATTCAAAGAGCAGTATATCCCGTTGGCTTCTGGTTCAGCGACTACAGAGGCAACCTTTGACACATCTGTTCTCGGCTCTACGTTCTGGGGTATCACACTACAGACCTTTACTGGCGTACAGACGGCCAAGGTGAAGAAGGCAACCCTCATTAAGGCTGACGGTTCAGAGATGGCCTTGACCGTAAAGTCTGCCTGGGGATGCGAAGTGAGCTCAGAAACAGTGACGGGCATTCGTCCGATAAAAGCCGTTCAGACAGAAGGTGACATCTACGACCTCAGTGGCAAACGCGTGCAGAATCCTCAAAGAGGTATCTATATCAAAAACGGAAAGAAATTCGTGAAATAGAGCGAGGATGTGCCTATTTCGGCATATGGAAACATGAGTATTGCGCGAAATCACCCCATTGGGTGACTATGATGTAGTGATATGCAAAGGGAGCACAAGCGTGCTCCCTTTGCATATTCAGTATTTTACCTGTGAACGTGTGATGACGATGTCGGCATTGGCTTTCTTCATGGCCGATGACCACCAAGTATCGCTGACCATTGTACCCGATTTGTTGCCGGCATTGCCGTCATACCACACCATGAAGTGTCCCCACTTGGCACCGGCATTCCAGCATTCTACAATATCGCCCTGAGGTTTGCCCGTTTTATTACTGCTATCCCAGCCACATTCGCCAAGCACAATCATCTTGTTGGGGTAGGTAGCCTGGATTTCCTTGAACTCCTGGGCATTTTGTGCAGGTGTGTAACCGTAGAGATCGCGGGCAATCATGTCGCAATAGTTGTCGCCCGGATACCAATCGGTGTCCTGATTATAGTTGGCACTATTGCCGTTGTAGTTCTGGGTCGTCCAGATCCAAATGAGGTTATTGACACCTTTCAGTTTGAAATAGTCATACATGGCAATCCAAAGATGTTTGAACGTCTCCGCGCCGTCGTAGCCCCACCAGAACCACGCCTTGGTCCAGTTGGCCTGTTGCTTGGCGGTGGCGTTCCCGGCAGCCTCGTGGAAGGGACGCCAAGTAGCAGCAATACCGGCTTCCTGGAGTTTCAGGATGACAGTAATGACACGGTCCATCTGGGCATAGAAATACTTGTTTTCCCAAGTACCCTCCTTCAGTGCGTTCGAGGCCTTAAAGGTGGTTTCGCCAGGAGAACAGGTCACCCCGCTACCGTTCGTGCCGACAGTGGTCCCCTCGCTCTTAGGCACATTGAAATGCCACATCAGTTGAACAATGCCACCAGCATCCACCCAATCTGTTACTGGCGTGATATTGGAGTAGTCAATCCAGCCGTTGCCGTCGGGAACCTGTATATGAATGAAGTCATAGCAGTTCATGGCAGGCCATTTACCGGAGATGTTCTTCTTGATGTTATTCGCGCACGTGTTGTTCCAGGCCACGTTGGCCATCACGCTCGATATCATCTTCTTGCCATAGTTGTTGCGGAAGTAGCGATAGAGTCGTTTGGCAGCCTCTGTCGTCCCAGCCACAGGGTTGGTGGCAATATCGGCATTCTCCATGTCAATGTCGATATTCACTACCTGATAGGCTTCTCCGCCGATGGTGAGCGTGCCGTCTGTCTGATTGTACATCATGGTTCCGGCTGTCGCGGCACTGATCTGATTCGTGCTACCATCGTCATTGGTCACCGTGATGGTCTGGGACGTTGTGGTGATAGCCAAAAGCACCGCAGGAAGAAGGGTAAACAGTCTTTTCATCTAACTTGCAGTTTCTGAGTTACATTGCCTTTCCTGACGAGATATATACCTTTCTGAGGCGTTGCGCCCGCAGGCATTTTCTGACCTTGGAGGGTATAGACAGCATCAGCATCATCGATACTGATTGATCCGTCGGTCTCGATGCTGCGGATGCCGGTTGTCTCATCATTGTTTGAAAAGTTCATCGAGGCAAGATGGCTTAGCGCGATGGTTTTCGACTCATCAGTATAGGCATTGCTGGCGGTCAGCTTATCGCCACTGAAGGCTAGGCTTAGTCCCACAGCCGTCAGCGAGGTCTTGGTTCCGTCCGTCTCGACGATGGTCAGATAATAATAGTCTTCGGCATGGACGGTCACCATGCCGAAGAGGACTATTATTAATAGGAATACTTTTTTCATTGAAGAACGATTTTCTTCACAAATATGCCTGCGCCACAAATTACCAGACCACCAGCATTGCGTAACTGCTCTATGTCGGCGTCGGTGAGAACGGTCTTAATGCTGGTCTCAGAAGGATCGGGCGAAGCGTTGCCGTCCTGACCCCAACTCTGCGTAGAGGGCAGAGCAGCCCAACTGCCATTTCCAAAGCGGATGTTGATATAACCAACCGACGGGTCAACCTCGTAATAGAGCTTCAGGGTTGTGCCCGCAGATACCTGATTCCAGTCGTAGCCGCCCCAAGCAAGCTCCTGCATGCCGGCAGCCCAGCTTCCTAAGGCAAAATTGCCGCTCCAGATGACATCCTCAAGAACCGAGAGGGTGATCTTGGTGATGGTAAACCATGCACCGCAGATGACGAGACCACTATTGGCTACCATCTCATCGATCATGGCCTGTGTGAGCGTCACTGTGAATTTAGTGTCATCTTCTGCCAATGGGTTCACGTCGAGTGTGCCAGGTAGTGCGGCCCATGAGCCGTTACCGACGCGGATCTGCGACCAACCTTCTACCCAGTTTGGTTTGAGATAGACGGTTAGCACCTGACCCGGTTTAACAGTAGACCAGTCATAACCACCCCATGCAAGTTCTTGCATACCGGCATTCCAACTTCCAATCTCGAAATTGCCAGCCCATATAACGGTTTCAGGAGCCTCACTGTACATCATGAACTTCTGGGTGACAGTAATGAAACTGTTCTGGTAGAGTTCGAGGTTACCGTCTGACATGCCCTCAGGAACGGTGAATGTCAGCGTGTTGCCAGAGATGGTGTATTCATCGTCGGCCAAGATGCCATAGCCAGGAAGAGTGACTGTTTCGATGCGGTCGAAATTCTCGCCGGTAATCACAATCACATCACCGACCTTGACATCTTTCTCCTTTGAGACACCGGTGATGGCAATCGTAGGCACGCTGATTTCATTTGTCGTGATGGCATCGCCAGAATAGAGTAACAGCGAAACTGCCCCGGACTTGGTCTCTGCAGGAACGGTAGCCGTTATCGTGGTGTGATCGTCAGAAACGGTAAAGTCGGCTGTCACACCGCCTGGGAAGATAACGCTCTCAACTGTGTGCAGGTTGACACCAACAATCTGAATTTGCTGTCCAAAGTCGGTTTTCTCTGTAATGCTACTTACAGAAGCCGTGATCACTTCCAATGGTGTTTTGAATTCTTCTTCCCAGTCAGCGCCATCATTGAATGACAGAGTTCCTGACTCGGCTGCCAGAGGAACAATAACACGTATTTCATGACGTGACACATAAGTGAAGTCCTCAGCCAGGACTGGCGCGCCAGATACACCTGAGGGGAATATCACTTCTGCAATATTATAGACATAGTCGCCTTTAATAGATATTTCATCACCTGCGTTCAGCCCGGTAGTAGGTGAAATTGATGTTACTGTAATAGGCTCCAGGAAAGTGAGCGTGCCTACTGAGACAATCGTGTCGCTACCTGCTACGAGGCGGATCTTTCCAGGAACAGACTCGTCGGGAATATTGACGTAGATATTCTCGTTGTCAACCGATTTGAAAGCGGCTTTCTCAACTTCTGCACCTGCAATATTTATGATTTTTCCAGCTCTTTCCAAGGTGCCTCCAGGGAATACCACCTTGTCGACACTGTTCAGGCTGGTACCCGTAATGCGGATTTCCTGAGCACGTGTGGTGGGTGACGGTCCAAATGCAAGTAGGTTGACACCCGACTTGTTGTATGGATTAGTATCGTAGTCATCCTCGCTGCAGGCTGTCAGGGATAGCCCGACGAGGGCTACCACTAACAGGGCGAATACATTATATATCTTTTTCATATCTTTTGTACTTTATTATTTGTTAGGAACAATACGGATGTTGTCGATCTTGATGATGGGCGTACAGTCGGTTCCTTCGACACCACCACCATAGAGGGCTATCCAGAGACTGGCGAAAGATTCCTTGCTCATTTGACTGCCACAGAGCGTACCGTCGTAGCTGTAGACAAACGAGGCTGCCAGAGGGAGAGAAACGGTAATCCATTCGTCACCTGTGTCATAACTGCCGGTGGCCGTCCAAGGACGATACAAGGCGCGCGGCACTGACTTGTCGTTCAGATAGGCGTTATCCTGTACATGAGTGGCATTGCCGTAAGCATCTACGCCACCAGCGCCGAACGTGGTCTTGTCAGTACCGGCAAATACAATCTGCATGGCACCACCCGTCCAAGGATTGGTGGAAGGGATAAACATCTCGAACTTCATAGTCATATTCGACCAGTCTGACATGTCTACCAGGTCGTAGAGACGCGGATAAACCTTGAAAGTCTCAGGATCTTCCCAGTTGCCAGGCCAGTAGGCAAACGAGTGCCAACTCTCGTCAGGCCATCCATTGTCTGCAGTACCGGGACAATTTGAGGTTCCGCTACCAAACTGCCAGTAATTACCGGAAATACCCGTCCCGTCATCCACTGTCAATGTATGACCGTTCCATGCATGCATGTCAAGCACCACATCCGAAATGCCGTTAGGCGTGTCGAAGTCGAACAGCAGACCGCGATTATCCTTATACCAGAATGAACTTTTCGAGGTGCCATAGACAGAGGTGGCCACGATAGGACCAGAAACGGCACCATCTGGAATAATAATGTCAACAGACGTAAAATCTTTGGCAATATCAATCACTTTTGCGGGAATTAATGATCCGTCAGCTGCTGGGAAGGAAATACTCAGTGGTGTACCAGGATCATCAATGAAATAATTGCCTTTCAGTGTTTGTCTGGAACCTGCTGCGGCATACTCATTTGCTATGGAGTTGACAATAGGTGCTGAAATAATGACTTTGAAATCATAAGCGACCGTGTCTTTACTTGTTGTTACGAAGTAAATCTTGTCAGTCACCTCTCCAGGCACCTTACCAGGTATTGTTACAAAGAGTGTATTATCTGTCAATGTACTTTGATTGAGCGATGCTCTAAGGTCATTGAACCATATTTCATAAACACTACGCAAATTGTCGCCGATGATAGCCAATGTGCTACCAGGGCTTGCGCTGGTTACCAATTGACCATCAGTATATTGCGTGTCTGGTTCGTCATCCCAATTATGTATTTCAGACGACATACAGCGAATATACTTGACAGTGG
Organism: uncultured Prevotellaceae bacterium; assembly: GCA_902785945.1. Taxonomy (GTDB): domain Bacteria; phylum Bacteroidota; class Bacteroidia; order Bacteroidales; family Bacteroidaceae; genus Prevotella. The sequence goes on along the minus strand of CADAAR010000010.1, from coordinate 18,857 downwards.
GCTTTCCATCTGTTGGCTCAAACTTGTCGGGTTCGTCCTTACAAGAGGTCAACGCCATGGTGCTGATGGCAGCGACTGCCAGCAACAATCCTTTACTATATTGTTTAATCCTATTCATATCTTAAACCTTTTATTATTAGTAATTGTAAGTAGCACGAACATCAACATGCTGAGCTTCTGCACTTGCTGCGAGGTTGGGGTTGAATACCACATCACGTTCCGTCATCGGAATGGCAAAATACTTCTTGCCGGAGTCGGGATCGTCGCGCATGAGCTGCTCTACGAGAGGTGCAGTCGTATTATCCGGATACTTGGCGGTTGAAGGAACAACCCAATTGCCAGTCTTGTAATAATTCTCATAGATTTCATTGAGTGTACCGTTCCCGATAACATCACGTTTTTGAGCCTTCAGTTCATTGATGCAGAACTGTGGATTGTAATAGCTTACACGTACGAAGTCGTACCATCTGTCACCCTCGAAGGCTAGTTCCAAACGACGCTCTTTCCAAACATTGTCAAAGGATACGCTGGTCAATGCGGTCAGACCGGCTCTTTGACGAACGGCATTGATGGCATTGAGTGCCTCTGAATCGGTAGTAGAGGCGGTCTGAGGATTGCTTGGATTGCTGAGGATGACTTTCGCCTCAGCAAGAATCAGCATGACGTCAGCGACACGCAACAGCGGCGTTGCAAGGCTGTTGGCCATACGGGCCGCAGGATAACCAATACCTGCTGTATGGTCAGCATTGTTACCGTAGATGTGCTTAACAGGATAAGCACCTGTTGGACAAACGAGTTGTGGCTTGTCATTTCCTATTTCTACAGAGGGGTTGTATTCCTGATCATAAACAAAACGTATGAAGTCGAAACCACCCTTGTCTGTCCAGAAGTAATCATACTTATAACCAGGAAGCATCATGGTTGCCTTCAGACGGGCATCGCGATGGTTAAGCCATACATCAGGTGTCTGTTCCAGAACCTTGATGCCAAAAGCTTCTTGTAAGTCTGTACTTATACCTTTCCATTGTCCCCAACAGTCATCATCACCCATGCCCTTGGGCGCATAGTCGTTCTGCATAAAGCTTTGGTCTGTCCATTGGTTGTTGTTGGCATTCCAACGCCAGGAAATCAGACACTCAGGATTGATGTTGTTGGCCAGGCGGAACACATCTGCATAATTCGCCATCAGCGAGTGATTACCGTGTCCAAGACACAAACGGGCATATTCGACGGCTTTGTTGAGGTCGTCAGTGTTAATAGAACCGCTGATACCAGCCTTGGTCAGGTAAACCTTGGCCAAGAGGCCTTCTGCGGCAGCCTTGTCAATGCGGCCTGCCTGCATGGGGGTCTCAGGTAGGATTTCAATTGCCTTTTCTAATGTCATGATGATATACTCCATGACATCAGCCTTCTTCACTTTTGCGGCCGTGTTATAGCTGCCAGACTCAAGTTCTGCGGTGTTGTCGTGGATGATGGGAATATCACCAAAAGTCCGTTCAAGGAAGAAGTATGCCAGAGCTTTCCATACCAGGCATTCGCCCATTGTCTGGTTTTTGCCGGCTTCTGAAGCGCCCCCCTGCTTGATATAGTTGTAAACGGTGTTACAGTGAGCTACAACCGACCACAAAGAGTTCGACATGGCACCAAGTTCGGAGTCAGAACCATTCAGTGAGAAGTCCAAGTATGGGCTTGTACCAGGATAGTAGTTTCCGGATAAGACCTCACCAACATTGATAAAGTTTCGTGTGAAGTCACTCCATGGAGAACTGTACAAGTAGGATGTTCCAGAAAGACATTCTGTATCAGAGCCATAATAATTGTCGGCATTATAGTTGTCGATTGTTGGCTTATTTAGGAAGTCTTCACAGGAAGTGAGACCAAAGCCAATGATCGCAACAAGTGCAACGGTCTTTATATTCATGTATTTCATAATGCTACAGTGTTTAGAATGTTACGTTAATACCAAATGAATAGGTAGTCGGGGAGGGATAACGACCATTGTCGAGTCCGGCAACGAAGCTGGACTGGGTGCTGGTACCAACCTCAGGATCGTATCCGTCATATCCTGTAATAGTTACCAGGTTCTGGATGTTGACATTTACACGGAGTGTCTCCAACGAGAGTTTGCGAACCATCTTCTTGGGGAATGTATAACCCAAGGAAATGTTCTTAAGACGGATATAACTTGCATCTTCGATATAACGGTCGCTCCAGCGGTCGTTGTCATTGGGGTCGCCCATTGACATACGGGGTAGAGAAGCGCCGGGATTAGCTATGCGTACATTATTAATATCATCGTACCAATTCCAAATCAACTGGCCGTCACCACGGTCTACACCTGCAGAGTAGTCCTTGTTAGGATCGATGGGTACCAGACGGGTGGCATCAAGTACATCATCGAGTTGGTTTATCCAGGTGTTGTTCATGTGGGTAAGCTTGTACTTGTTGTAATTACCGACCTTGTTACCATAAGAACCGTTAATGAAGATATTCAGGTCGAAGTTGTTCCAACGGAAGGTGTTAGTCCAGCCGAAAGTGAATTTAGGCAATGGAGAACCGATATCTGTACGGTCGTATGCATCAATCTTTCCATCGGGCACGCCGTCAGGACCGCTAAGATCCTTGTACTTGATATCGCCTACCCATACGGTGCTGTTCTTTGCATAGACACCGTCTACGCCAGGATGAACAGGAGTGGGTGAATTCTCAATATCCTCTTTGGAAGTGTAGTAACCATCACAAACGTAACCATAGAAACTGAACAATGAACCACCTACTTCTGTCTGCGATACTTGTGGCTCTTGATCACCCCATTGGCCCCAGCCTTTCAAGGTCGCATTGCCGGTTCCATCATTCAGAGCAACCAGCTTGTTCTTGTTAAATGAGATCTGGAACTCAGAGTCCCACTCAAACTTACCAACTATAGGATGAGTGTTCAGCGTTATTTCAAGACCTGTGTTGCGGATGGTACCATAGTTGCCTGAAGGGGCTTCGAGGGCGGAAGAGCCATTGCCGCTGGTTCCCATATATGCCGGGAGCTGAAGCCCCATCAGCATGTCTTTCGACTCCTTGCGATACCAGTCGATGGTCAGATTGACGCGGTTATTAAAGACACCAAGGTCAAGTCCTACATTGAATTGTTCCTGGCTTTCCCATTGAATGGCTGTGTTGGCAATGTTTGCTGGTCTGTTACCGGAACCAAGCGCGGAGGTCTGTGTCTTCAAGGCCACACCCCATTTATAAGCACCGATACTGGAGTTACCAGTTTGTCCCCATCCGAGTCGCAGCTTACCATTGCTGAGCCAGGTCATGTCTTTCATGAAGGATTCGTTATTGAAACGCCAACTGGCTGCAAAGGAATGGAATCCTGCCCAACGTTTGTTCGGACCGAAGTTTGAACTACCATCGTAGCGGTAGGTATAGGTAGCATTGTATCGGTCGTTGTAGCTATAAGTCCATCGTGTGAAGAATGAAGCCATGGAAGCCTCTCCGAATCCAGAGTCGACAGTGGGGTTTCCCGTGCCTAATTTGACGTTATGGACCTTATCGTTGGGGAGTCCGGTATTGGAGGCACTTAAATAGTCCCATGACGACTCCCAGGCTTCTTGTCCCACCATTCCCGTCACGTTATGCTTGCCGGCAAAGTTGTGAGTCCATGTCACATAGTTTTTAATCTGCCAGAACTTATTGGAGTTCTTCTGGGTTGAGGCAGTGTTGTTGTTCTGATGATAGGTTGCCAAACTGATAATAGGACGATAGCGGTCTGCCTTGCTCCAACCAAGGTCGAAGCCTAATTCTGTGTGCCACGTCAGATCTTTATAGAATTTGACATCGAAGAAAATGTTACCATTCAATTTCTGACGGTTTAGCTTGTTCTCGTTCAATAATGCTAATGCAATGGGGTTCGGGCTTGAAGAACCTTCATAAGAACTGGAGGCGTAGTTGCCGTCCATATCGTAGATAGGCAGGTTTGGCGTAGTGGTCAGAGAGTAGTTGATGATACCTTCTTCACCATCTGCCAGTTTCAGGTCATCATTAGAATCAGAGAAAGCCACATTAAGACCCATCTTCAGCCAGGACTTCAGATCGGCGTCAACATTTGCGCGGGCCGACAGACGATTGAATTCAGATCCGATAATGGTTCCCTCCTGCTTCATATAAGAACCACTGACGTAATAACGAACCTTGTCTGTACCGCCTTGTGCACTCACCTGATGCTGATGCATCAAGGCTGTCTGGAATACTGCATCCTGCCAGTTCGTACCTTTGCCAAGTAAACTCTTGTCGAGGAATATCGGGTTGGCAGTGGCTTCGCCGATTTCCACATAGGCATTATAATAGTCTGCATATTCACGTAAATCAAGGATGTCGAGTCGTTTTGTCTGGCGATTTAGGGCAATCGTTCCACTATAGGAGAACTTGGCTTCGCCGGCTTTACCATGCTTGGTTGTAATCAGCACGACGCCGTTTGCGCCCTGAGCACCGTAGATGGCAGTGGCAGAGGCATCCTTCAGGATCTCCATGCTGACAATATCCTGTGGGTCAATGGTAGATAACGGGGAGATGGTTGATACCGAACCGTTACCAAGGGCATCACCAAGTCCGTAATCATAGCCAGTCAGACCTTGGCTCTGAACAATCACACCATCAATAACGTACAACGGCTCTGCATTGGCATTGATGGTGGCTGTACCACGAACGCGGATTGATGAGCCAGAACCCGGAGCACCAGAGGTGGATACTGCACTGACACCGGCAGCGTGGCCTTGCAAGGCTTGGTCTAATGAAGTGATGAGAGATCCTTTAATGGCACTCTCACCAACGGTTGCAGAAGCACCAGAGATATCGCTCTTCTTCATCGTACCATAACCGACCACCACAACCTCGTCTAATATTTTCTTGTCCTCCTCGAGGGTGACGTTGTACTTGCTTTGGGCAGCGGTGATTTTAATTTCCTTGGTCAAGTAACCAATGTAAGAGATAACCAGGGTCTGACCCGGGTTGGCGTTCAGTGAGAAGTTACCATCGAAGTCGGTGGCGACACCATTCGACGTTCCTTTCACGACAACACTGGCTCCGATGACGGGGCCCGTCGCATCGACCACAGTTCCTGTGATCTTCTTTGCCTGCTGCACTTCTTGAGGAGCGTCAGCGGCATAGGCCTTAGGTGAGTAACACAATCCCAACAGGGAGAATGCACCCACCATTAGCGCTGTTTTCCTAAAAGTTTTGTTCATACTTAAGTTATTATTATGTTAGAATGTAGTTCTTAGTTAGAATACACGCTGCAAAATTACAGCAAAAAGCCGAACAAGACATAACATTATTTGATTATTGCTGATACTATTTTGTTTTTTTTTTGCTTTTTTGTGTCTATAAAGTGCCAAAATAGTGTTAAAAGGTTGAATAAGTGTAAAAAGTACACAGGCGTAAAGCGAGTAATATTTTGAGTTTACAGTTTACGGTTTACGGTTTACAGATGATTACCAGGCAAATTGTTACTGCAGCAAAAGTAATCAGCTGTAAACCGTAAACTGTAAGCTGTAAACAAAAACTAATTTCCTATAGGTTCAGAATCTTCTCGAGCTCGTCGATTTCTTCCTCCGTCGTGGCCCAACTGGTGACGAAACGACAGATGGTGTGATGGTGGTCGGTCTGACCGAAATGGGTGAAAGCAACCTTCTGGCTGAGAAGGTCTGCCTGTTCATTGGCGATGATGACAAACTGCTGGTTGGTGGGGGAGTCGACCAGAAACTGGAAACCTTTTCTCTTGAAGATATCCTTCATTCGCATGGCCATCTTAATGGCATGCTCCGAAAGTTGGAAATAAAGTTTGTCAGTGAATAGCGCCTCGAACTGCAGACCTATGAGAGCCCCTTTTGCTATCACGGCGCCGTGCTGCTTCTGGATGGAGAAGAAATGCTTATGGGCCTTGCGGTTGGTGAATACTACAGCCTCTCCGCAGAGGGCGCCAATCTTCGTACCACCGATATAGAACACGTCGCAATGGCGGGCGAGATAAGGTAGGGAGATATCGTTGTCATCGGCCATCAGACCATAGCCAAGTCGGGCACCGTCGATATAGAGGGGTATCTCATAGTTTTGGCAAACTTGGTAGATGGCATTGAGTTCCTTCGCACTGTAGAGTGTGCCGAACTCTGTAGGGAAGGTGATGTAGACCAATCCTGGATGTACGGCATGATCCTTGTTGCCGTCGTGCATATAGTCGTCGAGGTATTTGTCGAGCACCTTCGATTCCAGTTTGCCATCGGTGTCGGGCAAAGTGATGATCTTATGTTCCGTGAACTCCACAGCGCCGGCCTCATGCACGTTGATATGACCGCTGCCCACACAGATGACACCCTCATACTGATAGAGCATCGAGTCGATGGTAGTGGCATTGGTCTGGGTGCCACCGGTAAGGAAGAAAATTTGGGCATCGGGCAGTCCACAAGCTTCACGGATGCGGTCTTTTGCCCGTTCCGAAAATTCATCGAAACCGTAGGGCGTCGGCTTCGCATCATTATACTTAACAATGTTGTCGAGCACCTGCTGACAAGCACCATTGTTATAGTCACATTCGAACGAAATCATCTATAAACTATAAACTTTCTAGCATACGTTTGATAACCACCGAACAACTGATCTCACGGTTGGCGGCCTCAGGGATAACAAGGCTGTTAGGGCTCTCGATGACATCATCGGTGACGATGAGGTTACGACGCACAGGCAGACAATGCATGAACTTACCATTGTTAGTCCATGACATATGTTCGGTGTCAACCGTCCATGACATATCCTTTGAGGTAATCTTACCGTAGTCGGCGGGATTGGTCACGCCAGGATTACTCCAGTTCTTGGCATAGATGAAGTCGGCGTCTTCGAAGGCCTTCTTCTGGTCGTACTCAACGACGGCATTGCCAACGAATTGCGGATCGAGCTCGTAGCCCTCAGGGTGGGTAATGACGAGATCCACATCGGGAGCGGCATTCATCCATTGGGCGAAGCTGTTAGGTACAGCCTGTGGCAAGGCACGGCAATGAGGTGCCCAAGTGAGGACGACCTTTGGACGCTCTACCACTTTGTGTTCCTCTATGGTAATGAGGTCGGCGAAGGCCTGGAGAGGATGCACGGTGGCAGTCTCCATGGCAAACACGGGACGGCCGGAGTATTTAATAAATTGCTGGAGCACGGTCTCGGCATAGTCGTAGTCACGGTCGGTTAGACCGGCAAAACTGCGCACACCAATCAGGTCACAGTAGCAACCCATCACGGGGATAGCTTCGAGCAGGTGCTCGCTCTTGTCGCCGTCCATGATGACGCCACGTTCTGTCTCGAGTTTCCATGCACCGGCGTTCACATCGAGCACGATGACATTCATGCCGAGGTTCATGGCTGCCTTCTGGGTGGAGAGACGGGTGCGCAGACTATTGTTGAAGAAGATCATCATCAGGGTCTTGTTCTTGCCCAGATGCTGATACTTGTAACGGTCGTTCTTGATCTCAAATGCTTCGGCCATCGCCTTGTCCAGCGGACCGATATCCTGAACGTTGATAAATGATTTCATATAATTATTCACTATTCGTTATTCACTATTATGGGCGGGTTTGGCCTTCGCCCTCAATGAGCCACTTGTAGGTGCAGATCTCCTCGAGCGCCATGGGACCTCGGGGACCGAGCTTCTGGGTGGAGATACCAATCTCAGCACCAAGGCCGAACTGGGCACCGTCGGTAAACGATGTGGGGGCGTTCCAATAGACGCATGCGGCATCGATATGCATCTGGAACTTCCGGGCTACGGCTTCGTTCATCGTGATGATAGACTCGCTATGGCCAGAGCCGTTCTCGTCGATATGGGCGAGGGCTTCTTCCAATGAAGCAACGGTCTTGATGGCGAGCTTATAGTCCATGAACTCCGTACCGAAGCTATCGGCAGTGGCGTGCTCCAGATAGGGGTATTTCCCATCAAGGGCGGCAAATGCCTTCTCGTCGGCATAGATAAGGACATGCTTTTCAGCCATAGGCTCGACTAGACTCTCCAGATCATCTAGACGATCTTTATGGACTAGCAGGCAATCTAGGGCGTTGCAGACAGAGACACGACGGGTCTTGGCATTGTTGATGATGGCGCGGCCCATCTCCAGGTCACCGTCTTTATCGAAATAGGTGTTTACCACACCGGCGCCGGTCTCGATGACGGGGATGCGGGCGGTATCGCGGACAAAGTCGATGAGTTTGCGGCCGCCGCGGGGGATGCAGAGGTCTACATAACCCACCGCATTGAGCATCTCGCCAGTCGCCTCATGGGTGGCAGGCAACAGGGCTACCACATCTTTCGAAACACCATATCGCTCCAAGACCTCATGAATCAGGGCCACCTCTTCGCGGTTGGAGCAGTCGGCATCCTTACCGCCTTTCAGTACACAGGCATTGCCACTCTTAAAACAGAGTGAGAAGACGTCGAAGGTGACGTTGGGACGGGCCTCGTAGATCATACCGATGACACCGAAAGGTACACTGACACGACAGAGACGCAGACCATTGGGGAGTGTTTTCTGTTTGGTGATATGTCCTAAGGGTGAGGGCAGGGTGGCAACGTTGCGCATGTCGGCGGCGATGCCTTCCAGACGACTCTCCGTCAGCTGAAGACGATCGTAAAGAGGACTTGATTGGTCCATCTTGGCCAGGTCTTCACCATTGGCCTTAAGGATTCTTTCCTGATTATTGATGATGGCATCTGCCACGGCCAGCAGAATCGCATTTCGCTGTTCGTCGCTTAACAGGGCCAACGTCTTGCTAGCCCGTTTCACGCTTTCAAAAGTCTCTTTCAGTTGCATGGTAGGAATTCGGTATGTGGGGTTGTTTCAGAATGTTCTTGTAAATTGATGAGGATGTTTTCACGTTCGCCATTGGCGATGATGACACGGATGCCAGCCTGTGAGACCTTGCTGGCAGTGGTGTATTTGGAATGCATGCCACCACGGCCGAAGGCACTCTTTTCTTCCTTGATATACTGCGACAGGTCGCGGCCTGGCTCTACCTTCGGAATAATACGCGATGAGGGGTTGTCAGGATGGCCGTCATAGATGCCATCGATGTTGGACAGCAGGATGAGTGTATCGGCCTGCATCATCTGTGCGATAAGGCCAGAGAGCTCATCGTTATCCGTAAACATCAGTTCGGTGACAGAGACGGTGTCGTTCTCATTGACGATGGGCAGAACGTTATTCTCCAGCATCACTGTCATACAAGCTCGCTGGTTGCGGTACTGCTCACCTGGCTCGAAGTTCTCCTTCATGGTCAGTACCTGACCGACGTGGATGCCGAACTCACGGAACAGGTCATAATAAAGTCCCACAAGTTTTACCTGACCCACGGCGGAGAAGAGCTGACGTTGTTCTACGGAGTCGAGTGAGTGATCGACGGTTAACTCCCGTCGCCCGCAGGCGACTGCTCCTGACGAAACGAGAATCACCTCGATATCATGCTTTCTCAACCAAGCTATCTGGTCGACGAGTGCCGACATACGGGTAACGTCGAGTTTACCGTCCTGACGTGTCAGTACGTTCGATCCTATCTTTATAACAATCCTTCTTTTCATATCAGTGCAACATCTTTGATGTGGTTGATTTCTGCTTCTGAGCCTATGGTGCCAACGATACTGATGATATCAAAACGCACGTCGTTGTTGATATGGCGGAACTTGATATAGTGGTTGATGGCTTGTTGGAGACTCTGCATCTTCCTATAGTCGATGGCTTCTTCCGGTTCGCCAAACACCCGACTGCGACGGGTCTTCACCTCTACGAACACAATAGTTCCGGTTTCATCTTTGGCGATGATGTCGATGTCGCGACGACCTGACTTCCAGTCACGCTCGATGAGCTGATAGCCTTTTTCCTGCAGGTAGGCTACTGCCAGGTCCTCACCCCACTTCCCTAACTCATTGTGTGCCGCCAAGACTATTCACGATTCACTGTTCACTACTTCTCCGCGTCTTTCTTGCGGATTTCCACGCGACGGATCTTGCCGGAGATGGTCTTGGGTAGTTCGTCGACGAACTCCACGATACGTGGGTATTTATAGGGCGCCGTTTCCTTCTTAACGTGCTGTTGCAGCTCCTTAATGAGGTCTTCGCCAGCCTTGTCCTTCCACTCCTTACCGAGAACAACAGTAGCCTTGACCACCATACCACGGATATCGTCGGGCACACCGGTGATGGCACATTCTACCACGGCGGGGTGTGTCATCAAGGCGCTCTCCACCTCGAACGGACCAATACGATAGCCTGATGACTTGATCACGTCGTCGATACGACCCTCAAACCAGTAATAGCCGTCCTCATCACGCCAGGCCATGTCGCCTGTATGGTAGAGACCGTCGTGCCAGGCCTCGCGGGTCAGTTCCGGGTCACGGTAGTATTCCTTGAAAAGACCGATGGGCTTGCGATCGCCGACGCGTACTACGATTTCGCCCTTCTCACCATCCTCACAAGGCGTACCGTCGGCACGGATCAGGTCGATATCGTATTGGGCATTGGGGATACCCATAGAGCCTGGTTTGGGTGTCATCCAGGGGAATGTGCCGAGGGTCATCGTGGTCTCTGTCTGACCAAAGCCCTCCATCATCTTGATTCCAGTCTTCTCATAGAACTTATCGAAGACGGCAGGGTTCAAGGCCTCACCAGCAGTAGTGCAGTATTCGAGACTCGACAGGTCGTACTTCGACAAATCCTCACGTATCATAAAGCGATAGATGGTAGGGGGAGCACAGAAGCTCGTTACCTTGTATTTCTCCATCTGACGCAAGAGGGTGTCGGCATTGAACTTCTCATGGTCGAAGACGAACACGGTGGCACCAGCAAACCACTGGCCATAGAACTTTCCCCAAACGGCTTTACCCCAGCCAGTATCGGCTACGGTGAGATGGAGCGAGCCCTCGTGGAGGTTATGCCAGAACACACCAGTTGAGAGATGGCCCATGGCATAGAGATAGTCGTGCGCTACCATCTTGGGTTCACCGCTGGTACCAGATGTGAAGTACATCAGCATGGTGTCGTCGTTGGTATTCACGAAAGCGGGACGCACAAATTTTGGCGCCTGCTTCCACTCACTTTGCCAGTCGTGGAATCCCTCAGGAATGGGCTTGCCATGATCGGTAATGGTGATATATTGCTTCACTGTGGGGCTCTCGGGCATGGCGGCTTGAATCTGGCTCACCACGTATGGATCGTCTACGCAGATGATGGCCTTTACAGAAGCACGTGTATTACGATATACGATGTCATGTTTGGTCAGCATGTGGGTGGCAGGAATCACGATGGCACCGATCTTACAAAGGGCGAGCATCACGACCCACCACTCATAACGACGTTTCAGAATAAGCATCACAGGGTCGTTCTTGCCAATGCCCAGTGTCTGCAGATAGCTGGCAGCCTGATCGGTCTGTTCTTTCAGCTCTCCGTAGGTGGTGCGGATCTCTTCGCCTTGATCGTTTGTCCAAAGGATGGCCAGCTTCTCAGGTGCCTCCTCAGCCCACGCGTCCATCACGTCGTAGGCAAAGTTGAAGTTCTCTGGGATGATGAACTCCAGGTTCTTGTTGTAGTCCTCAACAGACGTGAACTTGGTCTGTTTTAAAAATCTTTCTATCATATGTCTAGTTTATTCTACTGTAAATGCAAGGAACTTCACGGGTTTGTCACCAACGGCCAGCATGCCATGGGGCTTCGTGGAGTCGAAATAGATGCTGTCGCCTTCTTCAAGAATCATGGTCTTACCACCGATATACAGCTCCATCTTACCTTCCAGAATGAGGTTGAACTCCTGTCCAGGGTGTGAGTTCTTGTAAATGGTACGTACGCCTGACTTCGGCTCGACAGTGACAATGAACACATCGGCCTTATGTCCCACAAAACCACCCACGAGCGACTGGTATTTGTATGCTTTTGTGCGTTCGATAGACATACCCTGTCCTTTGCGTGTTACGTAGTATGACTTCATATGTGGTGACTCGGCGAAAATCAGTTCTTCTGTTGAGACGCCGTACTTGTGGGCAATCTTCATCAGATTGGAAATTGTGATGTCGAGTTCGCCAGCCTCAATCTTCTCATATTTTTCTACATCGATGCCGATGGTCTCTGCCATCTCGTTTACAGGAATGTCGAGTACATCACGCAGTCCGCGCAAACGCTCACCTATTTGTTTTAATTGTTCATCCATAACTATTCATTTTTCACTATTCACTCTTCACTATTCTCTTATTTCGCTCCTGCCTTGAGTCCACGGATGACAGCCGAGGTAAAGCCGGCATGCTCCATCTCGTTGAGCCCCTTGATGGTAACACCACCTGGGGTTGTCACCAGATCGATGGCAGCCTCAGGATGTAGACCGCTCGCCTCGAGCAGTTCCACAGCTCCCTTCATCGTCTGCATCACGATGGCCTTGGCATCGTCGGCCTTGAAGCCCAGTTCCACGCCACCCTCTGAGGCCGCACGGATATAACGCATAGCATAGGCGATGCCACAGGAGGCGAGCGTCGTACCTGCTGCCAGGTGCTGCTCGTCGGTAATCAGGGTGCTGCCCATCTCATCGAAGATGCTCACCACGTTTTCTGTCTGGTGTTGTGCCACAGCACCACAAGGAACGATGAAGGTCATCGATGCCATTTCGGCGATGGCGATGTTTGGAATGACTAGGAACAGCGGTGGGCAATTCTCGCCCAACCATTCCTTGATGCTCTCAGACTTGACGCCTGCTGCAATCACAATCAGAATCTGCTTCTTGGGATCCAGTTCCGGTTTGATGTCTTTCAGCACACGCTCTACGAGCCATGGCTTGACGACGACACAGACAATGTCGGCTGTATCAGCCGCCAGCTTATTATCTGTTGTCACGCTGACACCTGTCTTTTCAAACTTCTCCAACACGGCCTGCGAGGGGTCGCTGACGGTGATGTCTTCGTTTCTGAACTGTTGGCCCTTGATGAGACCTTCTACGGTGGCGCCACCCATGGCACCAGCACCTATCACAGCTATCTTCATAATTCTTCTGGTTTTACTCTGATCAGTCTTTCTATAAAGTCGTCAGCCTCTGCTTTCGAGAGACAGAGCGGTGGTAGCAGGCGCAGGATGTTTTGTCCGGCACAGCCTGTGAAGCAATGCTCATGCTTGATGAGGGGTTTGCGAACCATTGCGTGCGGCATATCTAACTCAATACCAATCATCAGACCGCGACCACGCACCTCCTTGATGTGCGAGCTACTGATATTACGGATACCTTCCATCAGGTAGTCGCCTATGACACGGGCATTCTCCACCAAGCCCTCCTCCTCGAACACGTCGAGCACGGCGAGGGCGGCAGCACAGGCCAGGTGATTGCCACCAAAGGTGGTACCCAACTGTCCGTAGACAGGTTTAAACTCTGGTGAGATTAGCACGGCGCCCATGGGGAAGCCGTTGGCGATGCCCTTGGCCACGGTGATGATATCCGGCTTGATGCCCAACCACTGGTGCGCAAAGAACTTTCCGCTTCGTCCGTAGCCACACTGAATTTCGTCGCAGATCAGTACAGCACCATAGCGCTTGCAGGCATAGGCCAGTCCCTGAGCGAACTCCGGCGTAGCCATCTGGATGCCACCTACACCCTGGATACACTCCAGGATGACGGCTGCGACACCTCCCTTCGATAACTCGCGAACCCAAGGCTCGAGGTCGTTCAAGGGCAGGAAACGCACATGGTGGTTGTCGTTGATGGGGGCGACGATCTTGGGATTGTTGGTCACCTCAACGGCCAGACTCGTACGTCCGTGGAAGGCTTTCTCGCAACTCAGCACACGGGTGTTGCCTGTCTTGAAGGAAGCCAGTTTCAGGGCGTTCTCATTAGCCTCGGCACCACTGTTGATCAGAAACAGCTGATAGTCGTCGTAGCCACTGATTTTGCCCAGTCGCTCAGCCAGTTCCACCTGCAACTTGTTGATGACCGAGTTGGAGTAGAAAGCGATCTTACCGAGTTGTTCCGTTACCTTTTCAATATAGTGCGGATGGGAGTGCCCGATGCTGATCACAGCATGGCCGCCATAGAGGTCGAGATACTCCTGCCCCTTGTCGTCCCATACTTTACAACCCTTGCCCTTTACGATGTTTACATCAAAGAGCGGATATACGTCGAATAGTTTCATATCGTCAAGTCTTATATTATCGCATGCAAAGATAGTGCAAAAATCTGATATACCGTCACATTCGCCCTTCTTTTTGCATAAAGTTGTTGTTTTAAAATGCTGAAGCTTTCAGACGGAGACCTGCCGTCTCGTCGATGCCAAACATGAGGTTCATGTTCTGCACGGCTTGGCCAACAGCACCTTTGAGCAGATTGTCGATGCAGGAGGTGACAAGCAGCTTGTTGTCGAAAGCATCGATGTGGACGAGACATTTATTGGTGTTCACCACTTGCTTCAAGTCGAGCGACTGGTCACTATAGTGGGTGAAGGCGGCCTCGCGGTAGAAGTCCTTATAGGCCTGGATGACCTCGTTGGCATTGGCCTTGGTACGGATGACCTCTGTACAGAAGATGCCACGGGCAAAGTCGCCACGATAGGGAATGAAGTCGATATCGACGTCGAGTGAGCCCTGTGTCTGAATGAGCGACTGGCGGATTTCGGCCAGATGCTGGTGGGTGAAGGGTTTGTAGATGCTCAGGTTGTTGTTGCGCCAGGAGAAGTGTGTGGTGGCACCAGGTTTCTGGCCAGCGCCCGTGGAACCTGTGATGGCATTCACAGCAACGTCGTATTTCAACAGTCCCAGCTTGGCAGCAGGCAGCAAGCCCAACTGAATGCAGGTGGCGAAACAACCAGGGTTGGCCACATGCTGGGCTTTCTGAATCTCGGCCTTGTTGATCTCAGGCAGACCGTAGACGTAGTCGTGGTCACCCTTGATGCGGAAATCCTGTGCCAGATCGATGATCTTGACATTCTCAGGGATGGTGTGCTCTTTCAGGAAAGCCTCGCTCTTACCATGTCCAAAACAGAAAAAGATGACGTCGACCTGGTCAAAGGGCATTTCGTCAGTAAACTTCAGATCCGTCTCGCCAATGAGCCCTTCGTGCACATCGCTGACCAGATTGCCTGCGTTGCTTTCAGAGTTGGCAAACACGATTTCTGCCTCGGGATGGTTGAGCAACACGCGGATGAGTTCTCCGCCAGTGTACCCTGCTGCACCTAATATTCCTACTTTTATCATCTCTTTTCGTCTTTATGGATGCCGTAGTAAACGCGGAGTGGGGTGGAGCTCACCTTGATGAAGCCCTTGGCCTCGTCGGCAGTCCAACCAGTCTGTGTTTCTCCATATTCACCTAACTTGCTCTTGGTCAGGTCGTTGACAGAATCAACGCCTACGGTCTCGAAACCATAGGGGCGCAGTTTCAGAATGGAAGTTCCCGTTACGTTGCGCTGGCTGGAGGTCAGCATGGCCTCGATGTCTGGCATCACAGGCTCCAGATACTGGCTTTCGTGGAGGAACATTCCGTACCAGTTGGCAACTTGGTCTTTCCAATACTGCTGCCATTTTGAGAGTGTTGACTTCTCCAGCAGACGATGGGCCTCGATGATGAGTTTAGGAGCAGCGGCTTCGAAGCCTACGCGGCCTTTGATGCCGATAATGGTGTCGCCCACATTAGCATCGCGGCCGATAGCGTATGAAGCGCCAATCTCCTCAATCTTCTGGATGGCTTTGATTTTATCGTCGAACTGCTCGCCGTTGACAGCCACGATCTCTCCTTTCTCAAACGTAATCTTCAAGATGGCCTCCTGCTCTTTGGCAGTAACATGCTTCAGATAAGCATCCTCTGGCAGTCCCTGTGCGGCATCAAGCAGTTCGCCTCCACAGATGCTGGTGCCCCAGATGCCTACATTATAAGAATATTTCAGTTTGGTAAAGTCGGCAAAGAATCCGTGCTCGTTCAAGAAGTCAACCTCCTCCTTGCGGGTCAGTTTCTTATCACGTGTCAGCGTGATGATCTCTACACCAGGAGCCATCACGAGGAAGGTCATGTCGAAGCGGATCTGGTCGTTGCCAGCGCCTGTGCTTCCATGAGCGATGGCATCGGCACCGATCTCCTTGGCATAGCGGGCGATGGCAATAGCCTGGAAGATGCGCTCGCTGGATACGGAGATGGGGTAACAGTTGTTGCGCAGCACGTTGCCGAAGATCATGTATTTCAGCGACTTGGCATAATACTCTTGTGTCACATCGAGGGTTACATACTGTATGGCCCCCAGTTTATAAGCGTTCTCTTCGTTGATCTTCAATTGTTCGGCGCTGAATCCGCCGGTATTGGCGCAGGCGGCATAGACATCCCAGCCGTCCTGGGCTAACTTCATGACTGTGTAGGAGGTGTCGAGTCCTCCGGAAAATGCGACTACTACTTTTTTGTTTGCCATATCAATTTGTGTAATTCGTTAAATTCGTTGTGGAAAAATTATTGTTCTTCTAATTCTTGCAGATGACGGATACGAGCCAGTGCTTCCTCTGGAATTTTGGCGGGCAGATGCTCCGTCGGATCGTAGAGCATGGCTGTGCAAATGCAGTATTTGCGGCCTGTGCGATGCAGCACGTCGACGTTGACACAGCCCTCGCAACCTTTCCAGAAAGCCTCGTCTTCTGTCAGGTCGGCGAAGGTGACTGGCTGATAACCTAAAGCGGTGTTCATGGCCATGACGGCGGCACCGCTTGTCAAAGAGAAAATCTTGGCATGAGGCCAACGCGTACGAGCCAATGTGAAGGTCATATCTTTGATACGCTTGGCAACATGGTGACCTCGGAAGTCAGGATGTACGATCAGTCCGGAGGTTGTCACATATTGCTGGTTCTCCCAAGTCTCGATGTAGCTGAATCCTGCAAACTGACCGTCTTTCGTCAAGGCGATGACGGCCTTGGCCTCTAGCATCTTCTTGGTCAGATACTCGTGTGTGCGTTTCGCTATACCGGTGCCTCGCACTTTTGCTGCGTCAGCAATCGTCTCTAAGATGGTGTCGACGTACTTCTCGTGCTCCGGCCCTGCTATTAATACTTCAATTTCTTGTTCCATGGAATTTATCGTAAAAAGTCGATTATTGCGTATGAGTGAATTATCTTATGTTGGGGATGACATCGTTCAGGGCTTCAATTACTTCCTGATGCTTGATGCCGTCTTTAATGACGATGAAGATGGTGTCATCGCCTGCAATGGTACCAATGATTTCGGGAATATCGCTGCTGTCAATATTCCAAGCAATCGCACTAGCATAGCCAGGGCGTGTCTTAATGACGCCCATGTTACCAGAAAAATTGATGCTGACAAACCCAGGCACCTGCATCATTTCTTTGATGTTGCTTGGCGTGGATATACGTTTGTACATCGTGTCGTTGGGCAAAACGTAGATATAACTGCCGCCCATCGTGGCAGCCTTGGCCACCTTTAGTTGTTTGAGATCACGACTTAGTGTGGCTTGCGTGAGTTTGAAACCTTCTTTCTGGAGAGCGTTGAGCAGTTCATCCTGACTGCCAAGTTGTTGACTTGAAATGATGAGTCTGAGGGCCTCCAAACGGTTGTTCTTTTCCTTCATCTTGGTATATTTATTCAAAAATCGGATGCAAAAGTACAACTATTTTTGCATCCGACCAAATAATTCTGCATATTTTTGCAGAAATCTTTGAATAATTTTTGTTTTGTTATCTCTTCATGTCGAAACCTACACGAACACCATCGTATTGTTTGCTTAGATCACCGAGGGTCTGAAGGTTTGCATTGCCACTGAGAGCTGACATCGTCTGCAGTACGGTCAGCAGTTTCTTGGCTTCAAACAGAATAGAGATACCATTGATTTCCCGCTTGGTGTAGCAGTTAATGGACAGTAGCATACCCTTTAGTTTGATCTGTTGAGAGGCTTCGTTGAAGGTGTAGGTGCCACTGAAGTTGGTGCCGGCAATTCTAGATGAGAAGGTTCCGTCCTGATTGAAAGTGATCTGAGTGTTGCTGGCAGAAATACCTACTTGTTGATAGTATGGCTGTAGCTTCTGCTCGATTTGTGCGGCAGCCACTTCACCACCGGCCTTGGCCAAAAGATTCTCACTGGTAAACGCACAACCAGGACCACTATATGTCCACGAACCTATCAGGTTCTGAGCAGATACCTTGTCAAGACCGATTACACTTGTTATGGCATTGATTACACTACCGTTTTGAATGGCACTGAGTACATTGCCCATGTTACCACAACTCGTGGCTATGAGACATACAATAGCCAACAATCCAATTCTTGCTTTTTTCATTGTCTATATTCTTTGGTTGATGATTTAATACTTTCGAAACCGCTGCGAAGTTACGACTTTTTTTCTAAACAAACAAATAAAACTCAGAGAATTATTCTTTATTTCTCTAAAACAACTTCCAGATTTTGATGACTCTCACGATGGGAAAAATGTGCATTTTGTCTCTTTTTCTATATTATAATAATAATGTATAGCTTATTTTTGGATTGATATTTATCAAGTCTTGCAATTTTTCTGTGTTTAATCTGAATTTTTTTATGAAAAAGTTTTGGTGGTTCAAAAAAAAGCAGTACCTTTGCACCCGCTTTCGCGAAAAAATGAGCGATAGCAGTGAAGAAGAGTTCTTTGAAAGATTTACATAGACAGAAGTAGTACAAGAAGCGAGTGCTTGTATATTATATATATAATGTATGAGTGCTTGGGTATAAGAAACGAACCGTTTAATTCTTGAATTATTTGGATAGTCGTTCTGTGACAGAGATTATATTCTAGCAATAGAATGAAGATACTTTTTACAATGAAGAGTTTGATCCTGGCTCAGGATGAACGCTAGCTA